>NZ_SJEW01000065.1 GCF_005930475.1 Modestobacter altitudinis | reverse complement strand
CGGCAGGGGGGCGGGCGAGGGCCCGGCGGCGGTCGGCGGCGGCGACGGCGCGGCAACGGACCGGCCCGACGTTACGTCATCGACCTGCCCGCTCCCGGCTCACCGGGGGGACGCGCCGCCGTCCCCCACCAGCACCGGCGTGTCGGGCCGACCGGCCGCGGCCGGCTCGACCGGGAGCTGCCAGCGGGCGAAGGCCGGCGTGGCGGTGAGCCGGTCGACGGCTCCCCAGAGCAGCGCGAAGCCCGCCGCGACGACCGGGACGGCCGCCCAGTCCCACGGCGGGATCACCGCGACGGCCGACTGGGCGAGGGCGGCGAGGGCCACCCCGGCGGTCACCGGCAGGGCGGCCAGCCAGCCCGGCACCCGGGCGGTGGTGGCGAGGTCGACCAGCACCGCGCCGGCCAGCAGCATCACCGGCAGCACCGAGGGCGGGAACCCGGCCCCGGTCAGCAGCACCCAGGCCACCGCGCGGTAGCCGAGGTAGCTGCCGGCCAGCAGGGTCGCCGTCCAGCGCAGCCCCACCGTCCGCCGGGCCACCACGAGGGCGAGCAGGCCGGCGCAGACCAGCCAGGCCGGGTGCACCCAGGAGGGCACCGGGAGCATGAACTGCTCCGGCGACTGGCCCTGGGCGGCGGCGAAGTCCAACAGCGAGGGCTCGGCGGTGCTGTGCCCGGCGCGGTGGGCGGCCAGCGCCAGGACGCCGTACTCCTGGTGCTGGTTGGGGAAGAGCACGTCCTCGACGAAGAACAGCCACAGCCCCAGCGACACGAGGTCCCGCACCCGGCCCGGGGCCGCGTACAGCCACCACCCGCGCAGCGCGCCGGCCAGCATGACCGCCGTCCCCAGGTAGAGCAGCGCGTGGCTCGGGCTCCAGCTGGTGATGTCCAGCCCGTTGACGCGGTGGTTGACGATGTCGATCGGGATGGCCACCAGGAAGACGCCGATGCCGCCCTGCATCAGCCGCAGCGCCCGGCGGTCCACGCCGTGGCCGCTGTAGGTCGCGAAGACGACCAGGGCGACGACGAGCGCGGTGCCGGCGGAGTTGAGCAGGTGCGGCGGCGCGAGGTCGTCCCGGAGCCAGCGGAAGTGCCAGGAGACGTCCCAGCTCGAGCCGAGCATCTTGAGCGCGAAGGCGGCGAGCCAGGCGGTGTAGATCCAGCGCAGCTCCTGCTGGCTGGTGGCGCGGCCCGGCTCGCCCGGGGTCATGTACGCCGACCAGAGCCAGCGCAGCAGCGCGACCGGGGAGCGCAGGCCGGCCGACAGCGACGACGGCGCCCCGGGGGTCGGGGCAGGGGGCGTGCTGGGCGACACGGGCGGCTCCGCGGGGCTCGGGGCAGGAGCCCGCAGCGTAGGTGCCGCGGCGCCGTCCCGGCCCTGGATCGCCCGGATCGGTGCGGGTGTGGCGGCTGAGGTGGCCCCACCTGCGTAGGGTCGCGGACGTGGCGGACAGTGCAACGAACAACCTGGTCTGGATCGACTGCGAGATGACCGGGCTCGACCTGGTCCGCGACAAGCTCATCGAGGTCGCCGTGGTGGTCACCGACTCCCAGCTCAACGTCCTGGACCCGGGGCTCGACGTGATCATCCACGCCGAGGACTCCGACCTGGCCGGGATGGCCGACGTCGTCACCGAGATGCACGCGCGGTCCGGGCTCACCGAGGAGGTGCGCGCCTCGACGGTCACCCTCGAGGAGGCGTCCGCCCTGGTGCTGGCCTACGTGAGGCAGTTCGTGCCGGAGCGGCGCACCGCCCCGCTGTGCGGCAACTCGATCGGCACCGATCGGGGCTTCCTGGCCCGGGACATGCCGGAGCTGGACGACCACCTGCACTACCGGATGATCGACGTCTCCTCGATCAAGGAGCTGGCCCGGCGCTGGTTCCCGCGGGTCTACTTCGCCCAGCCCCCCAAGGGCCTGGCCCACCGCGCGTTGGCCGACATCCTGGAGTCGATCCGCGAGCTGGCCTACTACCGGCAGACGCTGTTCGTCCCCGCGCCGGGTCCGGACAGCGCGCAGGCCCAGGCCGCGTCCGGCGAGGTGGTGACGGCGTTCGCGCCGCTGCTGGCCGCCGGCGCGGCCGACGCCGCGCCGCTGCCGACCCCGGCCTCGTCGGAGAGCTGACCCCCTCCGGTATCGTGGGTCCGTCCACCGGGCCGGCTCTCGCCAGCCGCCCGGTGTGCATGGTGGGTGTAGCTCAGCTGGTAGAGCGCCAGGTTGTGATCCTGGATGTCGCGGGTTCAAGTCCCGTCACTCACCCCGATGAGGCCCTGGTCGGTTCGCCGACCAGGGCCTCTGCCGTCTCCGTGGGGAGCTCTCCCCGGCTGCCCCGGCTCCCTGCCGTCCGGCGTCGGTCAGTGCGCGTACTCGTCGGGCCGCAGCAGCATGACCGCCGCCATCGCCGGCAGCATCAGCACGTGGCCCCAGGCCGTCATCGCGTGCTCGCCGATCGCGCCGGCCCAGAACGGCACGAGCAGGACCAGGAAGGGCACGTACATCGAGGCCGACATCTCGGCGACGCCCCGCCACGCGTGACCGCGGAACCGCATCCACGCGCCCATGCCGATCGCCATGTTCGTCGCCATCACCAGCACACCGACGTCCGCACGGGCGGTCAGGCCCGGCCAGACCAGGTCCTCGACGGGACCGAGCACCATCATCCCGACGAGCATGGCCACGACCATCTCGGCGTAGTGGCGGACGAAGTGCCGGGCGCGGTGGGCGCGGGGACGGGCGGCGGCGGGAAGGCTCTCGGTGGTCATGCCCCCGATGGTCGAGCGCGGTCGCGCCCCGGACAGGTGCCGGAGGTCACGGCCGGGGTCACGATCGGGGTCACGGTCGGGGTCACGGTCGGGGTCACGGTCGGGGCGGAACCGTCACACGAGCCCGAGCGCCCGTCCGCGGAGCGCCGCCTGGGTCCGGTCCCGGGCGCCGAGCTTCGCCAGCACGTTGGTGACGTGGTTCTTCACGGTGCCCTCGGCGAGGAACAGCGCCGTGGCGATCTCCCGGTTGCTCCCGCCGTCGGCCAGCAGCCGGAGCACCTCGAGCTCGCGGTCGGACAGCGGCACGACCAACGGCTGGGGACGCGGCGGGGCGTCGTCTAGCAGCTCGGCGAAGCGGGCCAGCACGCGCGCAGCCACCGAGGGCTGCAGCACCGACTCGCCCCGGGCGGCGGCGAGCAGCGCCTCGACCAGCCGGTCGCCGGAGACGTCCTTGAGCAGGTAGCCGACGGCGCCGGCCCGCAGCGCCGCGAACACGTCCTCGTCGTCGTCGAAGGTGGTCAGCGCGAGGACCCGGGTGCCGGGCTGCTCGGCCCGGAGCCGGCGCGTGGCGGCGATGCCGTCGAGCACCGGCATGTGCAGGTCCATGAGGACGACGTCCGGCCGCAGCTCGACCACCCGGTCGAGGGTCTCGGCGCCGTTCGCGGCCGCACCGACGACCTCGATCTCCGGCCGCACCTCCAGGAGGGTGGCCAGCGCCTCCCGGAACAACGCCTGGTCGTCGACCAGCAGGACCCGGACGGGGGTCGCGCTCACCCGGGCACCTGCACCCGGACCGTCGTCCCGCGGCCGGCCTCGGACACGACGTCGACCGAGCCGCCGAGCCGGGTGGCCCGCTCGCGCAGGCCGAGCAGGCCGAAGCCCGTCTCCGGGACCCCCGCCGTCCCCCGGCCGTCGTCGCAGACCTCGAGCCGCACGGTGCCGTC
The DNA here is from genome assembly GCF_005930475.1 of Modestobacter altitudinis. Classification (GTDB taxonomy): domain Bacteria; phylum Actinomycetota; class Actinomycetes; order Mycobacteriales; family Geodermatophilaceae; genus Modestobacter; species Modestobacter altitudinis. The sequence goes on along the minus strand of NZ_SJEW01000065.1, from coordinate 25,542 downwards.
GTCGCCGTAGGCGAGTTCCAGCCGAGCGAAGCCGGCACCGGCGTGCTTGCGCACGTTCGTCAGCCCCTCCTGTGCGGCGCGGAACAGCGACTCCTCGACGTCGGCGGTCAGCGGCCGGGCCGGTCCGCGGACGTCCAGCGCCGTCGGCACGCCGGCGGCGGACGTCTCCTCGGCGATGGCCGCCAGCGCCTCGGGCAGCGGAGGGAGCCGGCGGGGCGCGCGCAGCGCGGCGACCGACCGGCGGACCTCCGCCAGCGCCTCCGTCGACTGCTGCTGCGCCTGGGCGAGCACGGCGTCGGCGCGCGCGGGGTCGGACGCGAGGACCGCGCGGGCGGCCTGCACCTGCATCTGGACGACGGTCAGGTGGTGGCCGAGGCCGTCGTGGATGTCGCGGGCCACCCGGTTGCGCTCCTGCGTGGTGGCGAGCTCCTCGGCCTGCGCGGCGTACCCGCGCAACCGGGTGTTGGCCTCGGCCAGTTCCGCGCGGGCCCGCTGCTCGCGGCGGAGCAGCTCGGTGACCACCGCGGTGAACGCCGCAGCCACGTAGGTGCCGAGCATGGTGCGCAGCCCGTCGGCCATGGGCATGCCGAGGTGCACCAGCGGGACGACCGCGGAGACCACGACGGCGGCCGGTAGCGGGAGGAGCAGGACGCTCTGGCTGACGAGCACCAGCGAGAGGAGAGTCGCCCCGACGCCGGTGCCCCCGGCCATGAAGACGAGGTAGCCCAGCGCGAGCTGGACGACGACGTAGCGGACCGCGAGCCGCAGCCGTCGCGGGGGTCGCTGCCGGTCGACCCAGCCGAACGCGGCGACGGCGAGCACCGAGAAGAGCAGGGCCACCGCGATCGGGGGCAGGGGGTGTTCCAGGCCGGTGGCCTCCGCGGTGAGGGTGAGCAGGGCCCCGCCGGTCAGCACGGCGAGGGCGCGGGTCACCCGCTCACTGTGCTGCGCCGTTGAGCGGTCGGTCAACGACCGACGGGGTGAGCCGAGCCCCCCGGTCAGCCGGGGGTGGGTGTGGCGCACCGCGGCCGGGGCACTCCCGGCCGGTGCCCTTCGACTCCTCCCTCGTCGTCCGCCGGGCCTCCGACCAGCTGTGGGAGGTCGTCGAGCCGATGGTCTACCGCGGTCGGCGGGACACCTTCGTCGTCCCGGCCGGCTTCCTCACCGACTTCGCCTCCGTGCCGCGCGTGCTCGTCTGGTTCATCCCCCGCTTTGGCCGCTACACCCCGGCCGCGGTGCTGCACGACTGGCTGGTCACCACCGGCCTGACCACCCGGGTGGTCTCCTCCCGGGACGCCGACGGGCTGTTCCGCCGGGTGCTGCGGGAGCTGGGCGTCCCGCCGGTGCGCCGCTGGCTGATGTGGTGCGCCGTCCGCTGGGGCGCGCTGGTCTCCCCGGCGCGGCGGCCGGGCTGGTGGCCCGATGCGCCGCGGGTGCTGGCGCTGTCGGTGCTGGCCGCGCCGGTCGTCGTCCCGCCGGCCGCGGTGATCGCCGGCGCGCTGGCGGTCTACACGGTGGTGGAGACCGCCGTCACCGCCCTCGTCCCGGGCGCCGACCGGAGGGGCGACCGCGGGATGCGGCTGTAGGGCCGGGTCTCTCGGCGGGCGGCAGGTCAGCTGAGCGCGCTGCCGGCCTTCCAGTCCTCCCAGGAGATCGCCCAGTCGTAGATGTCGCCGTCGGCCGGGCCCAGGGTGGCGCCGTTGGAGCCGACGACCTCGACCACGTCACCCGGGATCGAGAAGTCGTAGAACCAGTGCGCCCGCTCGTCGGTGAGGTTGATGCACCCGTGCGAGACGTTGGCCGAGCCCTGGGAGGCCACCGACCACGGAGCGCCGTGCACGAACTCACCGTTGTTGGAGATGCGGGTGGCGTACCGCACGCCCTCGGAGCGGTAGCCGCCGGGCGCGTCGACGGCCAGGCCGAAGGTCGAGGAGTCCATCGTGATGGTGTCGAACTCCTCCAGGACGACGTGGGCGCCGTTGTGCGTCGGGTTGGCGGCGCTGCCGGCGCTCATCGGGAAGGTCTGCACGACCTGGTCGCCGTCGTGGACGGTGAGCGTGTGCGTGCCGGCGTCGGCGACCGAGACGTGCTCGGCACCGATGGAGAAGGAGACCGTGCGGTCCTTCTCGCCCCAGACGCCCTCGCCGAAGTCGACGCCGTACAGCTGCGCGTCCAGCGTCACCTCGGTGTCGGCCGGCCAGTACGTCGAGGGCCGGAAGTGCGCCTCGCTGTCGCTCACCCAGTTCCAGACGCCGTCGGTGGGCGTGGAGCTGGTGACCAGCAGGTGGCTCTCGACGGCCGCCTCGTCGGCCACCGGCTGGTCGAAGTAGACCCGGATGGGCATCCCGACACCGACCGTGGTGCCGTCCAGCGGGCCGATGCCCGGCGTGGACAGCGTCGCGGGGGTCACCGTGGTGAACGTGGAGGTCGACGTGGCCTCGTCGTCCTCGGCGTTGGTGGCGGTCGCCGTCACGGTGTAGCTGGTGCCGTAGGCCAGCGGCTGCTCCGGCGTCCACAGCGTCGTGGCCGGGTCCTCGGGAGCCGGCCCCACGCTGCCGGGCACCGCGGCGCCGGCGTCGTCGGTGACCGTGACCTCGCCGAGGTCACCGCCGGTGACGCCGACCTCCACCGGGGTGGTCGGGGAGACGTCGACGGCGCCGTCGGCCAGGCTCAGCGCGAGCTGGGCCGGCGCCGCGGACGACTGCGGTGCGCCGGTGTCGTCCGCGGCGCCGGACGACGACCCCTGGCACCCCGCCAGCAGCGCCAGCGACGCGGCGATGAACACTGCGGCGATCCGTCTCGCCTGCTGCCGACCCACGACGACCTGCCCCCTGTACCGGCGCGCGCCCGGGCCGGGACGGTCCCGGGGGCTGCGTGCACGTCCCAGTGTCCACTCATCGGCAGACCTGATGGTTGTCGGGCGGGAGGATCCGTCCTCCGGACCCCCGGACAGCGACGTCCGACCGGCGTGTACAGTTCTCCACTGTTGCCCGGCCGCACCGGACGACACGCGCCATTAGCTCAATTGGCAGAGCAGCTGACTCTTAATCAGCGGGTTCGGGGTTCGAGTCCCTGATGGCGCACTCCGCAACACCGGGCCTGACCTGCGTTTCACCCCCGCCGGTCGGGCCCGTCTGCTGTCCCGGGGGACCCGCTGTCCGCGAACAGACCGCAGGAGTCCGCGCGGAGGGTGAGGCCAGCGCCGAGGAATCGACCGCCGGCGGGTGTGATCTGCGCCTCGACACGTGCGTTGGGTCGGTCGTCGGCGTCACTGCCACAGCTGACGGCGGTTCCCTCGGCACGGTGGGCGGACCCCTCACGCGTCGTTGCGGTGGTCCTGGACGTCGATCCAGGCGCGGACGTCGGCGAGGCGGTGGACGACGCGGCGGCCCAGCCGGAAGGTACGCGGGCCCGTGCCGAGGTGCCGCCAGCAGCGCAGCGTGGCCACCGGAGCGCGGAGCACTTCGGCGGCCTCCGGGAGGGTGAGCAGTTCGAGTTCGCCGCTGACGGGACGGTCGGGCATGGGCTCCGGCCGGCGGATGCCGCTGGCCTGCTCCGTGACGGTCCAACCGGAGAGAGGCGGCTGGGCGTAGCGCGCCGCGTCCACGGCGGCAAGCGCGGCGGCATGAGCGGGGCCGAGGTCGGACCTGTCGCGAGCGAAGACAGCGATCCACCGCTCCCGGGCCTGGGCGAGGTCCTCAGCGACGAGGTGGGCAGTGTTGGAGCGCCGACCGCGGTGTGGATTCCCGGCGGGCCGTCCGGCCGAGTTGCCTCTGACCTCGACCGCGGTGCAACGGGTCCGAGCGTTCCGGTGCCTCAGCGCGCGCCCCACCGGTGTCACGGCCTCCCCCCGCTCACAGCCGGGGTCTCTGCGGGTGGCAGGACCGTGTCAGTGAGTCAACTGGGCTCGTGCCGGTTGTTCAGATCCCAGCAGCGTGGCGGCGCTCTGCGGTCCGGCGCGCCGCCGCGCCACCGCCGCCAGGTCCAGGTCCGGCAGCAGCCGCCCGTCCTCCCCGACGCGGACCAGCGGAGCCGAAGGCAGTGTGGCGCCGCGGTCCCCCCTCGGGCCGCGCACGGCCTGCTCGGCGTCGGTCCAGGTCAGCGGGGCGATGCTGCGCAGGACGTCGACCGCGAAGGCGACCATCCCGTCGTCGGTCTCCACCAGCAGCAGGCAGCTCGACGGCCCGGCCTCCCGCTGCTCGCGGCCGAGCAGGACCGACAGGCACAGCACCGGCACCACGGTCCGCCGATGGGTGATCAGCCCGAGCAGGCCGGGCACCGACGTCCGGGTCAGCACGCTCGGGAACGGCAGGATCTCGCTGACCTGGTCCAGCCGCGTGGCGATGTCCAGGCCGATCGAGTACGTCAGGTAGGAGGGGGCGCCACCGGCTGCGGCGGCGGCGGCGGCCACGACCGGATCGTTCCCGCGGGTGGTCTCAAGTGCCGTGTTCACCGCTGCGAAGCCCGTCAACTGTGCGTCGGACAGCAGCGTCGCGCCGTCCAGCAGCAGGCAGTCCCCGATGCCCTCCACCGTCACCATCCCGGCCAGCAGGTCCGGGCGGGGCAGCGCGAACGAGGGGGTGGGCAGGACGTCGTCCGGGTCGACGTGGGCGAGGTCCAGCAGCTCGCTGAGCGCCAGCACCACGTAGCCCGGCCCCAGGTCGAGGACGAGGCCAGCGCCGGTGTCCGCGCGCGACAGCTCTCCCAGGCCGAGGAGCACCAGTGGGTCGACGACCGGTACCTCGCGGTCGTCGTACTCGACCGTGCCCGGGCACATCCGGCTGGTCAGCACCGAGGAGCGCACGTCCGGGGTGGGGATGGTGGTGTGCACGTGCGCGGCGTCGATCGCCAGCCGGTGCTCCCCGCAGCGCAGCACGGTCAGGGTCCGCCGGCCGCGCCCCGGGCCGCCGTCCCGCTGCGCAGGACCGTCCCGGGTGACGTCGGTGACCGTGGGCACGCCCGGCAGCTGCAGCACCGCCGCGGCGTCCAACACGCTGTACGCCCGGCCCGTGTCCGGATGCCGGAAGGTGTGCGAGAACAGCAGCCCGCCGCCCTCGGCGTGCGCGGCCACCAAGGTTTCGGCGGGTACCTCGCAGATCCCCTGCACCTGGTCGGCCAGCAGCCCGAGCACCCGGTTCCCGGACGCCACGACGACGACCACCTGATCGGCGCGCCGGACCTCCGGCCGACCGGTCACGGCCTGCAGATCCAGCACCGGCAGGACCAACCGACGTAGCTCGATCGCCCCCAGCAGGCCGGGGCCGCCGCGGGCAGCCCGGCCAGCTCGGTCGGGCACGGCACGACCTCGCGCAGCACCGACAGCGGCAGGGCGACGTCCATGCCGGCCAGCCGCAACAGGCCGTGGACGACGTCCCCGGTGGCCTCCTCCTCCAACGAGGTGGTCACGGTCGTCAGTCCGCCGTGGCGAGCTGGGAGATGAGCTCGTCGACCTCGCGGGAGGCCGCCTGCTGCAGCTGCGTGGACTCCGAGATGCTCAGGATCGTCTCGTTGGTGCGCGTCACGCTGCTGACGATCCGCTCGAACGCGTTCTCGGCCCGCTTGGACACCTCCGAGCCCTGGGCGACCCGCTCCGCGGACTCGTCGATGAGCTTGCCGATCTGCTGGGAGGCCTCGAAAGAGCGCTCGGCCAGCTTGCGGACCTCGCCGGCGACGATGGAGAAACCGACGCCGTGCTCGCCCGCCCGCGCCGCCTCGATCGAGGCGTTGAATGCCAGCAGGTTCGTCTGGTTGGCGATCTCGCCCATGACCCGGACGATCTCGGTGATCGAGTTCGACGACTTCTGGATCAGTGCGATGGCCTCCAGCGAGGCCCGCAACGCCTCCACCCCCTGACGCGCGTTGTCCTGGGTCTCCGCGGCCAGCCCGGTCGCCGTCTGCGAGCTGCGGGCGATGTCCTCGATGGACACCGACAGGTTCTGCACCGACGCGGTCATGTCCTTGGTGCCCAGGGCGATCCGTTGCTCGCGCTCCACCTCGGCGGTGACGTCGTAGGCGAACTTCACCACCTTGAAGGGCGTGCCGTTCAGGTCGAGGATCGGGTTGTAGGTGGCCTGGATGTGCACGTCGCGGCCGTACTTGCCCTTGCGGTGGAACCGGCCGGCCAGCACCTCGCCCGCGCCCAGCTTGAGCCAGAAGTCCCGGTACTCCGGGGAGCGGATGTAGGCGTCGTCGCAGAACTCGCTGTGGTGGTGCCCGACGATCTCGCGCCGCGAATAGCCCATCGTGCGCAGGAAGTTGTCGTTGGCGGTGAGCACGTTGCCGTCCAGGTCGAACTCGATGACCGCCTGGGCCCGGTCGACGGCGTTGACCCTCGCCTCGATCTCGGCGTTCCGCAGCTTGGCCCGGGTCACGTCGCTGGCGAACTTGACGACCTTGAACGGCCGGCCGGCGTCGTCGAGGATCGGGTTGTAGGTTGCCTGGATCCACACGTCCTGACCGTTCTTGGCGACCCGCCGGTACTCCCCGGTGTGGAAGTCCCCGCTGCTGAGCTTCTCCCAGAACTCCCGGTACTCCGGGGTGGTCGTGTAGACCGGGTCGCAGAAGATCCGGTGGTGCTTGCCCAGCACCTCCGACAGCGTGTAGCCCAGCGCGTCCAGGAAGTTCTGGTTGGCAGCCAGGATCGTGCCGTCGAGGTCGAACTCGATCACTGCCTGAGCGCGCTCGATCGCCGTCACCTTCCCGGTGAACTCCGCGTTCTGGCGCTTGGCCCGGGTGATGTCGGTGGCGAACTTGACCACCTTCACCACCCGCCCGGAGTCGTCGAGGATGGGGTTGTAGGTGGCCTGCAGCCACACCTCTCGCCCCTCCCTGTCCCGGCGCTTGAACTCCCCGGCCTCGACGTGGCCCTGCGCCAGGCGCTGCCAGAACTCGGCGTACTCGTCCGACGCGGCGAGCGCGGCGTCGCAGAACATCCGGTGGTGCTTGCCGCGGATCTCGGCGAGCGGGTGGCCCATGGTGTCGACGAAGTTCTGGTTGGCCGTGATGATGCGGCCGGTCAGGTCGAACTCGACCACTGCCTGGGCCCGCTCGATGGCCGCCACCTTGCCGCGCGCCTCGGCGCCGGCGAACTTGGCCTCGGTGATGTCGCTCGCGAACTTGACGATCTTGATGGGCTTGCCGGTGTCGTCGAGGATCGGGTTGTAGGTGGCCTGCAGCCACACCTCGCGCCCGTCCTTGGCCAGCCGCTTGAACTCACCGGACTCGTACCCGCCGCTGCCCAGCCGCGCCCAGAACTCCTCGTACTCGGGGCTGCTGGCCACGCTCGGCTCGCAGAACATGCGGTGGTGCTTGCCCTGGACCTCGTGGAGCGCGTAGCCCATGGTCGACAGGAAGTTCGCGTTGGCGCTGAGCACGGTGCCGTCGGTCTTGAACTCGATCACCGCCTGGGCCCGGTCGATGGCGGCGACCTTGCCGCGGGACTCGGCGTCGGCCAGCCGGGCGACGGTGATGTCGCTGGCGAACTTGACCACCTTCAGCGGGTTGCCCTCGTCGTCCAGGATCGGGTTGTAGGTGGCCTGCAGCCACACCTCGCGACCGCCCTTGGCCAGTCGCTTGTAGACCCCGCCCTCGAACTGGCCAGATCCCAGCCGTTGCCAGAAGTCGGCGTACTCGCTGCTGGCGGCCGTGCTCGGCTCGACGAACATCCGGTGGTGCTTGCCGCGCACCTCGGCGAGCGTGTAGCCCATGGCGTCCAGGAAGTTGCGGTTGGCGGTGATCACGGTGCCGTCGAGGGCGAACTCGATGACCGCCTGCGACCGGTCGAGTGCCATGGCCTGGTTCTGCCGCTCGAGGGCAGCGACCTTCCCCTCGGTGATGTCGGTGGCCAGCACCACGACCTTCACCGGGCGGCCGGTCCCGTCCGGGATCGGGATGTAGGACGACCGCAGCCACACCTCGCGGCCGCCCTTGGCCAGCCGCCGGACCACCACGCCGGACTCGACCAGCCCGGCGGCCAGCCGCTCCCACAACGCGGTGTACTCGGCGGAGGCGGCGTAGGTGGGGTCGCAGATCATCCGGTGGTGCTGACCGCGCATCTCCTCGGCGGAGTACCCCATCACGTCGACGAAGTTGTGGTTGACCGTCAACACGGTGCCGTCGAGGCCGAACTCAGCCACCGCCGACGCGTCGCGCATGGCCGCCACGACGCCACGCAGCTCCAACAGGTCCTCGGCGGACGGGGCAGCCGAACTCGGCGTCATCAACGACTCCTCAACAGGCGGAACTACAGAGTGGGGCACGACACGCCCGCGCTCTCACCTTCGTCTGTGACGCGCAGACCTTGAGCGGAATTCGGTCCTTCGCGGTACCGCTTGTCTGATGCGACCTGCCCGCCTCTTCCCGCGATCTCGATGGAAGGCCTGGAGGGCGACGTCCCAGACGTCGTGGCCGTGGCGGCAGACCCGGGTCGCGCCCGGGGAAGCTGAGGCGCCGCTCGTCGCATTGATCACCCACAACCGCTTGCCGGGCGCCGCGCATCGGCGGCCGCCAGCAGCGCCTCGGGGTCAGCTCCGCTCACGTCGTCGCTGGAGGCAACGCCCATCGACACGCTCCGCCCGGTCTCGCGGAACCCCTCAGCCGCAACAGCTGCGCTGCGTCGCACGACTGTTCGGCCAGGGCAACGCCGCGGTCGAGGTCGGCGCCGAGGAGCAAGACCGCCAGCTCGTCGCCGCCGACTCGGGCTGCCAGGTCGCCGTGCCGCACGGCTGCGCTCAACAACCGCACGGACGGTGAGGATGCGCCGCCCGCAGGTGTGATCCGCGCCTCCACGCGCGCGCCCGGCGGGTCGCTGCGACCCCCTGACGGTGGCGCCCGCACGGCGGTGGGACGTCAGGACCGAGCTGGCCCGTGGCCCGCACGCGTCGTTGCGGTGGGCTCACGCGCTGCCCAGGCACTCCCCTGCTCGCGATCGAGCACCGTGATGCCCTTGTTCTTCAGCCCGAAGACGTAGACCAACAGGCTCACGCCGATCACCACCGTGACGTACATGGTGAACACGTCGTCCCGATCGCTGGACTTGGCCGCTTGGAAGAGCAGCGGCGCCGTACCGCCGAAGGCGGAGTTCGCGAGCGCGTAACCGATCCCCACGCCCAGAGCGCGGAACTCAGCTGGGAACAGTTCCGCCTTCACGATCGCGTTGATGGAGGTGTAACCGGTGAGGACGACGTAGCCGATGGCCGTCAGCGCGAACGCCGCGAGCGGTGAGGTGGTCTGCGGCAAGAAGGTGAGGAGGACGTAGGTGTAGAGGACACCCCCGATGCCGAAGAAGACCAGGAGGGGCTTGCGACCGACCTTGTCGCTGATCAAGCCGCCGACGGGCTGCAGGAGCATCAGGAAGACCAGGCCGAGCAGGTTGACCCACGTCGCCGTCATGGCGTGGTCGGCGCCGATGGTGGACTTGATGATGGCCGGCGCGTTGACGCTGTAGGTGTAGAAGGCGACCGTGCCACCCGCCGTGATGAGGAAGACGAGCAACAGGGGTCGCCAGTGCGTGGTGAACAACGCCCGCAGTGATCCGGCGTCCGAGTCCTTGCCGGCGCGGATGGCCTCCAGGTGGGACTCGCTCAGCGTCTCGTCCATCGTGCGCCGGATCCAGAGCACCACGAGGGCGGCGATGCCGCCGATGAAGAACCCGATCCGCCATCCCCAGTCACTCACGGCGTCGACGTCCAGAGCACTGAGTGCGATGAGGAGCGTGAACTGCGCGAGCACGTGCCCGCCCACGAGGGTGACGTACTGGAAGGACGACAGGAAACCGCGCCGATCCGCGGTCGCCGCTTCGGACATGTACGTCGCCGACGTGCCGTACTCCCCACCGGTGGCGAATCCCTGGACGAGCCGAGCGATGATCAGGATCACCGCCGCCCAGGCCCCGATGACCTCCCGTGTGGGCATGATCGCCACGACGAACGAGGCCGACGCCATGACGGCGACGCTCAGCACCAGGGCGTCCTTGCGGCCGCGACGATCGGCGTACCGGCCGAAGAACCAGGACCCCACCGGTCGCATGATGAAGGTCACCGCGAATATGGCGTAGATGTACAGCGTCGAGTTCTCGTCGTCCGGGTCGAAGAACTGCGCCTCGAAGTACGTGGCGAAGACCGTGTAGACGTAGACGTCGTACCACTCGACGAGGTTTCCTGCCGAGCCCTTGAGGGTGTTGAGGGCCGCGCGCGCCGTACTGGTCTCAGCACGGGTGGGAGCGGTGGCAACGTCGGCCTGAGGCGCCGAGGGGCGGTCAGGACTCGCCATGTGGGCACGGTAACTCCCGTGGCGGACGAGCGCAGTCCTGACGCTTCCTCGCGGGGCGCGGAGTCCCGAGCGCGGTCGCACCACGACCGCGGCTCTGTCCTCCGGGAGGGGCCGTTCCCCCCGGGTCCACCCCCGGGTGGACCCGGCTCTCGGGCGCGGCGCAGGCTGGAGTGGTGGCGAACCTCATCGGCCTCCGGCCGCGACGACCGGGCACGGACGACGACGACGGCGGTGCGCAGGACCGGCTGACCGGCCCGCTGCACGCGGTCGAGGGCGTGGCCGGCCGCGCAGCCGCCGAGCAGCACACCGACGTCCAGGCGCTCTGCGGCGAGTGGGTGCAGGTGGTCCCGGTGGAGGACGTGCCCGACGACACCGGCCTGTGCGCGGCCTGCCAGTACGGGGACTGAACGCCCGATCGCGGGGCGGCCCGGTGGCCGTTGTCTCGACCACCGGGCCTGGGAGCGGCCGCGCGTCGACACGCGGCCGTTCCCTGCTCGCGTCCTGCCCGCCCCGGCCGGTGCCGGGGTGGCGCAGGGGTCAGGTCGGCCCGGCGCCGCCGCGGTCGAACGCGCCGGTCATGACCAGCTCTTCGGCGACCGCGCGGGCCTTGCGGTTCGTGCGCATGGAGACCGCCGCGAGCGCCTGGAACGCCTGGTCGGCGGTCAGCTTGTACCGCTCCATCAGGATCCCCTTGGCCTGGTCGATCACCGCCCGGGACTCCAGTGCCACCTGCAGGTTGTCCGCCATCTCCCGCGCGCTCCGGTAGGCGTGCATGTTCGACACGGCCACGGCGGCGTACGGCGCGAACCGCTTCGCCGCCGCCCGCGCGTCCTCGTCGAAGGCGTGCGGCTCCCGGGCGTAGGTGTTCAGTGCCCCGGCGATGCCCTCGGCGATCGGCAGCGGCACGGACAGCGAACTGCCGGAACCGCGCTCCCACGCCGACCGGGCGTAGTCCGGCCACCGGGGATCGGTCCGGGCATCGGAGATCTCGGTCACCTCACTGGTGGCGGCCGCGTGCAGGCACGGGCCGTACCCCCGGGCGTACTGGCTCTCGTCGAGGTCGGTGGCGAGCTGCCCGGTGGACACCGCCGTGCTCGCCTTGTCGTTGACCAGCAGCGAGACCGAGCACTCGGGGTTGCCGGGCAGCACCGTCTTGGCGAGCTCGACGACGGTCTGCAGCACCGACTCCATCGAGTGCTCGCGCAGAGTGATCGTGCCGAGTCGTTCGAGCGCCTCGGCTGCGCGGTCGGGTGTGGACATGGTGTCTCCGGTCTCGTACACCGGGGGGCGGCCTCGGCAGGACCTGCACGCTGGAGGTCCGCTCGAATGCGCCGCTGTCTGACGCCGACGCCCTGGTACCGGGACGACGATGCCGACTGTACGCACATCGGCCCCGGCGGACCCGGTCGTCGTGGGCGCCGGACCGACGCCATCAACGCCTGCCCGGATGGTTGTGCTCGACCGGCTTCAGCGCGTCACACAGCCGGCGTGCGGCACACAGGTCCTCGGACCTGTTCCACCGGATCCTCGGGACCACCAGGGTCCGGCATCCGCCGGCACGAGCTGTCCGGTGCCTGACGACGCCGGAGTACGACGTGAGCCGCCCCATGCCTGAGCCAGACGCCGACCTGGCGCAGCTCGCCTTCGACGAGCTCGGCCGGATGTCCTTCGCCGACCACTCCCTGACCTCAGTGCTGCAGGAGGTGACCGACCTCGCCGCCCGGGTGCTGCCGGGCGAGGCGGTCACCTCGGTGACGATCCTCGGCAACGGGCGCCCCGCGACGGTCGCGGCGAGCGGCCCGCTCGCCCTCGAACTGGACCTCGCCCAGTACGACAACGGTGCCGGCCCCTGCCTGGACGCCGCCCGCACCGGGCAGGTGGCAGAGGCGCTGGACACCAGCACGGAGCAGCGGTGGGGCGCCTTCCCCCGGCTCGCCGCCGAGCGCGGCTGCCGCGGCATCATGTCCTTCCCGATGCCGCCGCAGGAGGAGGTCACCGGCGGGCTCGACGTCTACGCCCGCACCGCCGAGCCGCTGGACGTCGGCACGCGGGACACCGTGGCCCGCTTCGCCGCCTACGCCGTCGTCCCGGTGTCGAACATGTACCTGTACGAGAGCGCGGTCGGGCGCGCCGGGCACCTCGCCGCGGCACTGGACTCCCGGTCGGTCATCGACCAGGCCAAGGGGATCCTGATGGAGCGGTCCGAGCTCAGCGCCGACCAGGCCTTCTCCGCGCTGGCGGGGGTCTCGATGGAGAGCAACACCAAGGTGCGGGACGTCGCCGCCCGGTTCGTCGAGACCGGCGAGCTCCGCCCCCGGTGACCGGCCGGCGGCGGCGCGGCAGGATCGCGGCATGACGCAGCGCAGCGGGTCCGGTCTGGTCACCGAGACCCGGGGGCACGTCCGCGTGCTGACCCTCGACCGGCCCGAACGGCGCAACGCGCTGTCCAGCGCGCTGCAGGCCGACCTCGTGGCGGAGCTGCTGGACTGCGCGGCGGACGGAGACGTCCGCGCCGTCGTGCTCACCGGGAACGGCCCGGCCTTCTGCGCCGGGTTCGACCTCAAGGAGATCCGCGAGCTCGACCAGCGCGGCGAGGCGTTCCGGCCGCCGATGAACCGGCCGGGTCGCAACCTCTTCGAGGTGCTCTCCGAGACCTACGTGCCGGTGATCGCCGCGCTGACCGGGCACGCCGTGGCCGGCGGCTTCGAGCTGGCGCTCGCCTGTGACATCCGGATCGCCGCCCCCGGCATCCGGCTGGGCCTGCCGGAGGCGACGATCGGCATGGGCGCCAACTACGGCTCCGTGGTGCTGCCCAAGCGGATCCCGACCGGCATCGCGTTGGAGATGCTGTTCACCGGCGACCCGGTGACCAGCGAGGACGCCGCCCGCTGGGGGCTGGTCAACCGCGTCGTCCCGGTCGCCGACGTGCTGCCCGAGGCGCTGGCGCTGGCCGAGCGGATCGCCGCGAACGCCCCGCTGTCGGTGCGCCGGATGAAGGAGACCGCCGTCAAGGGGCTGGAACTGCCGCTGGCGACCGCGCTGCGGCTCGACGTCGGGCCCAACCCCTACCTCAGCGAGGACCGCAAGGAGGGCATCGCCGCCCGCCTGGAGAAGCGACCGCCCCGCTGGTCGGGCCGGTGAGGGACAGTGGGGACGTGAGCGCACCCTCCGAGTCCCCCGCCGACGCCGGCGTCCGGCTGGCCCGGGAGCACCTGCGACTGGTCGAGGCCGGCCGGCCCGACGACGCCGAGGCGCTGCTGGCCGGGCTGACCGACGCCCGCGAGCTGGTCTTCGCCGGCGCCGGTTTCACCGTGCTGGCTCGCCGCACCGGGCGCACCCTGCCCACCGCGATGCGCGCCCAGGCGAGCACCCGGCAGATCCGGCTCGGTCAGCTGCGGGACGCCCACCGCGGGGACGTCGAGGGCTTGCGCACGTGGTTGCGCGAGGCGGCTGAGGAGCTGGTCACGGTGACCCAGCTGGCTGAGGCGGCGCGCCTGCGGCTGGGCCCTCCGTCGTCCTACGGAGCGCCCGGGGCAGGGTGACCGCGAGCGGGAGGACGACGGCCATCAGGACGGCGACGAGCACGTACGTGGCCGGCAGCCCGATCCCGGCGGCGACCGCGCCCACGGCCAGCGCACCGATCGCCGTCCCGCTGTCGTAGCTGGCGTTCCACACCGCGCTGACCGTGGTCGACTGGTCCTCGTCGGCGCGGGCCAGGGCGACGACCAGGGTGAGGTTCTGCACCGCCCCGTAGGCCACGCCCAGCGCCAGCACACCGCCGAGCACCGCGGCGGCACCGGGCGCCCCGTCGAGCGCCAGGCCGAGCGCCACCAGCAGCATGCCGACGATCCCGCTGGCCAGCGCGGCGGGCAGCAGCACCCGGGCGCCGATCCGATCGACGAGCACGCCCACCCGCCAGCGGCACAGCGCCGTGCTGACGCCGAACAGCAGCAGGGCGACCGCGGCCAGCGGGCCGTCCGGCCGCTCGATCGGCAGGAAGGTCACCAGCCCACCGCCGGCGAGCGTGACCGCGAGGAGCACCAGCGACGGGCCCGCGGCCGCCCGCACCGCCGCTCGGGACCCGCCCGGCGCGGGTGGCGGTGGTGGCGGTCCGAGCGCGCGCACCAGCCCGGGCACGAACGCCAGGGCGAGCAACGAGCCCGCCGCCAGCACGGCGACCCACTCGAAGTGCCCGGCCAGGGTCAGCGCCGTGCCGCCCGGCACGGCGACCAGCGACGGGATCGCCGCACCCAGCCCGAAGATGCCGATGGACTCCCCGCGGCGGTCCGGCGTCACCGCCTGCGCGGCGATCACCGAGCCAAGCACCGTCAGGACGGCGAACCCGGTGCCGCGGACCGCAGAGACGGCGAGCAGCCACGCCACGTCGTCGGAGACCAGGTAGAACGGTGACGGGAGCCCCAGGGCGACCAGGCCACCGGCCAGCACCGGCCCCAGCCCCCAGCGGCGCACCAGCGCCGGCACCGTGCCCTGCACCAGCACGGTGACCACGAGGAAGACCGTGGTCGCCGAACCGGCCATGACGAGCCCGGCCCCCTCTGCGGCCGCGTACGCCGGCAGCGCGGACAGCAGCAGCGCGTAGCTGGAGATGCCCAGCAGCACGACCGCGAACATGGCGCGCACCGCCGGCACCCGCCACAGGGAGCTGCGCTGCTCCACCGTCGTCACGCCCTGTCCCCCGTTCCCCCGGCGGCGACCCCTACGGTCAGCCCATGGACTCTCCGCCCAGCATCCCGGCGACCACCTCGATCGTCGTCATGGGGGTGTCCGGATCCGGCAAGACGAGCGCCGCCCGGGAGATCACCCGGCAACTGGGCTGGGAGTACATCGAGGGCGACGACCTGCACCCGGAGGCCAACGTCGCCAAGATGGCGGCCGGCCACCCGCTGGACGACGCGGACCGCTGGCCCTGGCTGCGGAGGATCGCCGAGGTGATCGGTGAGCGGGAGGCCGCCGGCACCTCGCTGGTCCTCACCTGCTCGGCGCTCAAGCGCAGCTACCGCGACCAGCTGCGCGAGGGCCACCCGTCGGTCTGGTTCGCCCACATGCAGGTGTCCCAGCAGGTCCTCGCCGACCGGCTGGCGAAGCGGCAGGGGCACTACATGCCGCCGTCCCTGCTGGACAGCCAGCTGGCCACCCTCGAGCCACTGGCCGAGGACGAGCCCGGCGACGCCATCGCCGGCGACGCCCCCCTCGCCGAGTCCGTCACCGAACTGCTGAGCGACCTGGAGCGCGAGCGCCAGCTCTGAGTGGAGTGCCACGGCGCGGAAGTCGCGCCCGTGGCACTCCGCTCAGCTCATGTACGGGTAGCGGTGGTCGGTGGCCGGGGCGAAGGTCTCCTTGATCGACCGGGTGCTGGTCCAGCGCTGCAGGTTCTGCGGCGCCCCGGCCTTGTCGTTCGTGCCCGACGCGCGGCCGCCGCCGAAGGGCTGCTGGCCGACGACGGCACCGGTCGGCTTGTCGTTGACGTAGAAGTTGCCGGCGGCGTTGCGGAGGAACCGCTGCGCGTGCGCGATCGCCGTCCGGTCCTGGGCGATGACCGAGCCGGTGAGCGCGTAGGGCGCCACCGACTCCATCTGCCGCAGCACCGTGTCGTAGTCGGCGTCGTCGTAGACGTGCACGGCGAGGACCGGGCCGAAGTACTCGGTGGTGAACACCTCGTGCTCCGGGTCGGTGCCCTCGATGACCGTCGGCCGGACGAACCAGCCCTCGCTGTCGTCGGCCGTGCCACCGGCGACGACGGTCAGCGCGTCGTCGCTCTTCGCGGCCTCCAGCACCTTCGACAGCTTGCCGAACGACCGGCCGTCGATGACCGCGCCCATGAAGGTGGAGAAGTCGGCGACGTCGCCCACCGGCAGCTCCTCGGTGATGCCGATCAGGTCGTCGCGGACCTGCCCCCACACGCTGCGCGGGACGTAGGCCCGGGACGCCGCCGAGCACTTCTGCCCCTGGTACTCGAACGCGCCGCGGATCATGGCGGTGCGCAGCACGTCCGGGTCGGCCGAGGGGTGGGCGACGATGAAGTCCTTGCCACCGGTCTCGCCGACGATCCGGGGGTACCCGCGGTAGGAGGCGATGTTCTCCCCCACGGTCCGCCACAGGTGCTGGAAGACCGGGGTCGAGCCGGTGAAGTGGATGCCGGCCAGGCCCCGGTCGGCGAGGACGACGTCGGAGACCGCGACCCCGTCGCCGGGGAGCATGTTGATCACGCCCGGCGGGAGCCCGGCCGCCTCGAGCAGCCGCATGGTGAGGTGCGCGGCCAGCTGCTGGGTCGGCGCGGGCTTCCAGACGACGGTGTTGCCCATCAGCGCCGGCGCGGTGGGCAGGTTGCCGGCGATCGCGGTGAAGTTGAACGGCGTGACCGCGTAGACGAAGCCCTCGAGCGGGCGGTGGTCCACCCGGTTCCACACGCCGGGGCCGGACACCGGCTGCTCGGCGAGGATGCCGCGGGCGAAGTGCACGTTGTAGCGCCAGAAGTCGATCAGCTCGCAGGCGGCGTCGATCTCGGCCTGGTGGGCGGTCTTGCTCTGGCCGAGCATCGTGGCGGCGTTGAGCGTCTGCCGCCAGGGCCCGGCCAGCAGGTCGGCGGCCTTGAGGAACACCGCGGCCCGGTCGTCGAAGGAGAGCTCGGACCAGCCGGGGGCGGCCTGCTCGGCGCACCGGACGGCGTCCTCGGCGTCGGCCGCGGTGGCTGCGGCCGAGGTGCCGAGGACCTGGGCGTGCCGGTGCGGGGCGACGACGTCGAAGCTCGCGCCGCGGGCCATCCGCTGCCGCCCGCCGATGGTGGCGGTCAGCTCGACCGGGGCGGCGGCGAGCTCGGTGAGCCGCAGCTGCAGCTCCGCCCGCTCCGGCGAGCCGGGGGCGTAGTCCCGGACGGGCTCGTTGCGCGGCGCGGGGACCTGGGTGACGGCGTCCATGGGGTGCTCCTCAGCGGTGGTTCTCGCCAAAGTGGCCACTTTGGCGGTGGGGTGGTTCAGGACTTGGTGGCAAGGGAGCGGAGGAAGAACTGCAGGTTGGCGGGGCGCTCGGCCAGCCGGCGCATGAAGTAGCCGTACCAGTCGGCGCCGTAGGGCACGTAGGCGCGCACGGTGTGGCCGGCGGCGGCCAGCCGGAGCTGCTCGTCGGGCCGGATGCCGTAGAGCAGCTGGAACTCGTAGCTGTCCGGGGTGCGGCCGGTCCCGGCGACCAGGGTCAGCAGCCGCTCGATCATCGCCGGGTCATGGGTGCCTGCCATCGGGTACCCGCCGCCGCGGACCAGCACCTCCAGGCAGCGGGCGTAGGCCGCGTCGACCTCGGCCTTGTCCTGGTGCGCCACGCCAGCCGGCTCCCGGTAGGCGCCCTTGACCAGCCGCACCCGCGACCCGGCGACGGCCAGCGCCCGGGCGTCGTCCTCGGTGCGGTGCAGCATCGCCTGCAGCACCGCGCCGGTGTCCGGGTGGGCGCGGCGCAGCTCGGCCAGGACGGCGAGGGTCGAGTCGACCGTCGCGAAGTCCTCCATGTCGAGGGTGACCGTGGTGCCCATCGCCGTCGCCGCGTCGACGACCGGGCGGACCAGCTCCAGTGCGACGTCGTGGCCGCCGACCGGCAACGCCTGCCCGAACGCCGACAGCTTCACCGACACCTCGGCCCGCCGGCCCAGCTGCAGCGGCGCGAGACCGTCGAGCAGCGCCAGGTAGGCGTCCCGCGACCGCGCGGCCGCGGCCCGGTCCGGGACGTCCTCGCCGAGGTGGTCCAGCGTCACCGCGATGCCGTCGGTGGTCAGCGCGCGGACCGCGGCCAGCGCGTCGGTCAGCGCCTCCCCCGCGACGAAGCGGTCGACCACCCGGCGGGTGACCGGTGTGCCGGTGACCACCCGGCGGAGCGCGGGGCGGCGGGAGGCCGCGAGCAGGGCCTTCTGGGTGAGCACGACGACCTCCGGCTGGGACGGCGGGACGAGGACGACGCTAGGGACACCGACCTCACCCGCACCAGCGACAGATGTCCGGACTCGCCGCGATCACCTCGTACGATCGTCTGAACGGCGGTGGGGAGGAGCCCCGGTGCGCGACGACCTGCAGGACCTGGTGGACGAGGTCTCCCGGGTGCTCGGTGCCCCGGCGACGCTGGAGGACCGCGAGTTCACCCTGCTGGCCTTCTGCGCCCACGACGGCACCGGCCCGGCCACCCCCGGCGCGACGATGGACGCCGTCCGCGCCCGGTCGATCCTCGGCCGCAGCTCCACCGCCGAGGTGCGGGCCTGGTTCGAGAGCCACGGCATCACCGCCGCCACCGCCCCGGTGCGGGTGCCGGCCGACCCCGCCGCCGGCATCCTCACCCGGCTCTGCGTCCCGGTGCGCGCCGACGGCCGGCTGCACGGCTGGTTGTGGCTGCTCGACGAGGGCCGCACCGACGTCGGCGACCCGAGCGCCCCCGGGTTGTCCGAGGCCGTCCTCCTCGCCGCCGAGGCGGGGCGGCTGCTGGCCGAGGGGCGCCCCGGTGCCGACGACCTGTCCGCCGCGCTGCGCGCCGTGCTCACCGGACCTGCTCCGCAACGCGCGGCGCGGACGCTGACCGAGGCGCTGGGCCCGGCCAGTGCGGTGACCCTGGTGGCACTGCTCCCCGCCGCTCCGGGGCTGCCCACCGGCTGGGCCCCACCGGGTGCGGGGGCGGTCTCGACGGTGCTCGCCGACGGCGCGGAGGTGGCGGTGCTGCTGCCGCTGCCCGGCGACGGCGACCCCCGGCCGGCCGGTGCGCTCAGCGGGGCCGCCCTCGGCGGGCTGCCGCCGGGCAGCACGGCCGGGGTGGCCGCCGCCCGGCTCGGCTGCGGCGACCTGCCCGCGCAGTGGCACGAGGCCCGCACGGCGGCCCGGGTGGCGGCGGTCGACCTCCGGCTCGCACCGGCGGCGTCCTGGCCGGAGCTCGGTGCCTGGCGGCAGGTCGCCGCGGTCGGCGGCCCGGACCCCTCGCTGACCGCCCTGCTCGCCGACCCCGTGCTCAGCCGGACGGCGGAGGTGTGGCTGGACTGCGCCGGCAGCCCCCAGCGCGCGGCGACCCAGCTGTGCATCCACCGGCAGACGCTGTACTACCGGCTGGGCCGGGTCCAGGAGCTGACCGGCCTGGACCTCGCCGACGGCGGCGACCGGCTGCTGCTGCACCTGGGGGTGCGTGCGGCCCGGCTCACGCCCGCGGCGCGCCAGGACGGGGTCCCCGGCCCCCGACCGTGACCTAGGCTCATGACGTGCGTCATCCCGGTCGGGGGTACGGCGGCATCGACGACGGGACCGGGGTGCCAGGAGACGACGTGCTGCGCCGGCTGCGGACGGAGACCGCAGCCGAGCACCAGGCGGTCGAGGACACCCTGGACCTGCTCTCGGCCGACCTGACCCGGGCCCGGCTGGCCGGCGTCCTCACCCGGATGCACGGCTTCTGGCAGGCTGCCGAGGCCGGCCTGGACGACTGGGCCGCCGCCGAGCCGGCCGACGCCGCCTCGGTCGGGTGGGAGCGCCGCCGGCGATCACACCTGTTCAGCGCGGACCTCGTCGCCCTCGGCGCCGGCCCGGCCGACCTCGTGCCCGGGCTGCCGGAGGTCCTGGGCACCGACGCGGCGCTGGGCCGGCTGTACGTGCTGGAGGGCTCCTCGCTCGGTGGCGTGTTCATCGACCGGCACCTCGCCACGCTGCCGCAGCTGGCCGGCACCGGCCGGCTGCGCAGCTTCTCCCCCTACGGTGAGCAGACCGGCGCCATGTGGCACGCCTTCCGCACGGTGACCCGCGCCCGGGTCACCGCCGGTGGGGACGCCGGCCGGATGGTCGGTGCCGCCCGGCAGACCTTCGGTGCGCTCGCCTCCTGGTGCGGCGCGCCGTCCTCCGCGAACGGGGTCCCGGCATGACCGACCGACTGCAGACCGGCGCCTGGCTGGCGCCCGGCGAGCCGGTCGACCTGACCAACTGCGAGCGCGAGCCCATCCACGTCCCCGGGAGCATCCAGCCCCGGGGCGTGCTGCTCGCGGTCAGCGAACCGGACATGGTCGTCCGCCAGGTCTCCCGCAACCTCGCCGACGTCGTGGGCACGGCCTGGGACGACGCCCTGGGCCGACCGCTGGCCGAGGTGGTCGGGATGGTGCCGGCCCAGGCGATCGCCCGGTCGGCCAGCGCGTTCGGCGACCTGCGCGAGCGCAACCCCGTCGAGCTGGTCCTCGACTGCGACGGCACCCCGTGCCCGGTCGACGCGATCCTGCACCGGGCCACCCACCACGGGACCGCACCGGTCGGCGGCCAGCCGGCCGGCAGCACGCTGGTCGTCGAGCTGGAGCCGGCCCACGGCCCCCGGCCCTTCTCCTTCCCGAACACCTACCAGGCGGTGCGCGGGACGATCGCCGAGCTCAACCGGGCCAGCTCGCTGCAGGAGCTCTACGACATCACCGCCGAGGCGGTCCGCACGCTCACCGGGTTCGACCGGGTGATGGTCTACCGCTACGACGCCGAGTACAACGGCGAGGTCGTCGCCGAGGCCAAGCTGCCGGAGCTGAACTCCTTCCTCGGGCTGCACTACCCCGCCTCGGACATCCCGGCACAGGCCCGGGCGCTGTACGAGAAGAACTGGATCCGGCTGATCTCCGACGTGCGCTACACGCCCTCGCCGCTGGAGCCGGTCGACCTGCCCGCCACCGGGCAGCCGCTGGACCTGACCTACTCGACGCTGCGCAGCGTCTCCCCCATCCACTGCGAGTACCTGCAGAACATGGGCGTGGGCGCGTCGATGTCGATCTCGCTGCTCCGCGACGACGAGCTCTGGGGCCTCATCGCCTGCCACCACTACTCCGGGTCGCACTCCCCGCCGTACGCGACCCGGGCGGCCGCGGAGTTCCTCGGCTCGACCCTGTCGCTGCGGCTGGTGGACCGGACCGAGGACGAGGAGCACCGCCGCGCGCTGCGGGTCCGCTCCACGATGGCCTGGCTGACCGCTGCCGCGCTGGACGAGGACCGGCCGCTGGCCGAGACCGTGCTGGGCCGGCCGGGGCTGCTCGACGTGGTGCCGGCGGACTCGGTGGTGGTCGGCCTGCAGGGCTCGATCGGCAGCGCGGGCGTGCCGCTGACGGCGGAGGTCACCAGCGCGCTCGCCGGCTGGGCCGGGCAGCAGGACGGCGACGTGGTGAGCACCGACCGGCTGCCGCTGGTCGCCCCGGCCCTCGGCGTCCCCGGTGAGGTGGCCTGCGGCGTGCTGGCGCTGCCGCTGCCCGAGGGCCAGTTCGTCATCTGGACCCGGGTGGAGAAGGTGCACGCGGTCGACTGGGGCGGCGACCCGCACAACAAGGCCATCGCCGAGCGTGAGGGCGACACCATCCGGCTGTCGCCGCGCAAGTCCTTCGACCGCTGGCGCGAGACGGTCCGCAACCAGGCCGAGCCCTGGACGCCGGCGGAGCTCAGCGAGGCCGGGGAGCTGCGCACCCACCTCCTGGAGGCGCTGTACGCCCGCTCCCGGCGGGTCGCCCGGACGGCGGTCACCCTGCAGCGGAGCCTGCTGTCAGAGCCACCGGACCCCGACCACCTGGACTTCGCAGTGCGGTACGTGCCGGCGGCCCGGGACTCGCAGGTCGGCGGCGACTGGTACGACGTGTTCCAGCAGCCCGACGGCGCGATGATGCTGGTGATCGGCGACGTCGTCGGCCACGACGCCGAGGCGGCGGCCTGCATGGGCCAGCTGCGCGGGCTGCTGCGCGGGATCGCCTACGACAGCGTCGACGGCCCGGCCGGTGCGCTGTCCCGGCTGGACCGGGCGATGGACGGGCTGCAGCTGAAGACGATGGCCTCGGTGCTCGTGGCCCGGCTGGAGCAGACCGAGCAGCAGCGGGCGGCGGGCGTCACCACGCTCCGGTGGTCCAACGCCGGGCACCTGCCCCCGGTCGTCGTGGACCCCGAGGGGGGCATCCGCCTGCTGGACGACGCCCGGGCCGACCTGCTCCTCGGCGTCGACGGGAGCTCGCCGCGGCAGGAGCACGCGCTGACCGTCCCCCGGGGGTCGATGGTGCTGCTCTACACCGACGGGCTCGTCGAGCGTCGCGACCAGCTGTTCGACAGCGGCATCGAGCACCTGGTCACGGAGCTGCGCGAGGTCGGCCAGCAGCCGGCCGGTGTGGTCGCCGACCAGCTGCTCGCCCGGCTGCTGCCCGACGGCGCCGAGGACGACGTCGCCCTGCTGGCGGTGCGGCTCGACCCGCAGGACGACGCGGCCCGGCTCAGCGGTCGGTGAACTGCGGGTCCAGCCCGTCGTCGTTCCCGCCGGCGTCCGCGACGGCCGGCAGCGGCGCGTCGTCACCGGCGGCCGCGGCCATCTCCGGGCCGTCCTCGACGGCCGGCTCGCCGGACCCGTCGGCCGACTTCTTGAGCTCCTTGAGCAGCTTGCGCTCGTCCTTCGCCAGCGGTCGGGTGTCGGTCTGCCCCGGCTCGCCCTCGTCGTTGCCGGTGGCCATCGCGGTGTCGGGGAGTTCGCTCATGCTCCTGTCCTACCTGGTCGGCGCCGCGCTGAACCGTCAGGCCGCGGCGTCGGTGGCCGCCAGCGTCCGCAGCAGCTCCCGGACCGCGCTCGGGCCGGCCCGGTTCGCGCCGATGGTGCTGGCCGAGGGGCCGTAGCCGACCAGGTGCAGCCGGGGCTCGGCGACCACCCGGGTGCCGTCCATCGCGATCCCGCCGCCGGGGCCGCGCAGGTGCAGCGGCGCCAGGTGGTCCAGGGCGGCGCGGAAGCCGGTCGCCCAGAGGACGACGTCGGCGCGGACCGACCGCCCGTCGTCCCAGGCGACCCCGTCGGCGGTGAGCCGGTCGAACACCGGCAGCCGGTCCAGCACGCCGCGGGCGCGGGCGGCGAGGACCGCGTCGGTCTCCACCAGTCCGGTCACGCCGACCACGCTGCCCGGCGGCAGACCAGCGCGGACCCGCTCGTCGACCAGGGCGACCGCAGCCCGGCCGGCGTCGTCGGCGAAGCCGCTGGTGCGCCAGACCGGGAGCCGCCGGGTCACCCAGGTGGTCGTGGTGACCTCGCTGATCTCGATCAGCTGCTGCACCGCCGACGTCCCGCCGCCGACGAC
Organism: Modestobacter altitudinis; assembly: GCF_005930475.1. Taxonomy (GTDB): domain Bacteria; phylum Actinomycetota; class Actinomycetes; order Mycobacteriales; family Geodermatophilaceae; genus Modestobacter; species Modestobacter altitudinis. Next base: position 2,195 of record NZ_SJEW01000065.1, on the reverse strand, counting down.
GACCACGTGCCGGCCGCGGAACTCCTCGGCGCCCCGGTAGTCGGCTGCGTGCAGCTGGCGCCCGGTGAAGGTCTCGCGACCCGGGTAGGCGGGCCAGAACGGGCGGGTCCAGGTGCCGGTGGCGTTCACCAGGCCGCGCGCCGTCCACCCGCCCTCGGTGGTGCCCAGCCGGAAACCGTCGTCGGTGGCGTGCACGGAGCGGACGCCGACCGGGCGGTGCACCGGCAGGTCGAAGCGCTGCTCGTAGTCGGCGAAGTACCCGGCGACGACCTCGCTGGCCGGGTCGGTCGGGTCGGCGTCGGGCAGCGGCAGGCCGGGCAGCGGGTGGACCCGGTGCGCCTTGTCCAGCCGGAGCGAGGGCCAGCGGTGCTGCCAGGCCCCGCCGGGGGCGGCGTTCCCGTCGAGCACCACGAAGTCCACGCCGGCCCGGTGCAGCGCGTACGCCGCCGACAACCCGGCCTGACCCGCCCCGATCACGACGACGTCTGCGTCCACACGCGGCACAACGGGCAGAAGTGGCCATTTCTGCCCGGGCGGGCTCAGGTGGTGACGGCGGCGATCAGGCGGGGGCGCAGCGCTCCGGAGCCCAGCAGCCGGCCGACCCGGCCGGACTGCTCCTCGGCCTCGGCCCAGGCCGGGTCCCCACCGTGCCGACGCTCGACCTCCGCGTCGACGGCGTCGGCGCGGGCCTTCCACTCGTCCGGGCTGTCGGCGAGGTTGGCGTCCGCGGTGCCGGTGACCCGGAAGCCGGCCTCGGCCAGCAGCCGGTCCACCTCCTCCGACGAGGGGAAGCTGTTGCCCTCCGGCAGCGGCGGCGGGAGCGGGGAGTCGGCGACGAAGACCAGCAGACCCAGCCGGCCGCCGTCGACGAGCACCCGGCGCAGCTCGCCGACCAGCGCCGCCTTGTCCTCGGTGGTGCAGAGCACGCCCAGGCACCACGCCGCGTCGAACACGTCGTCGGCGAAGGGCAGGCCCTGGCTCAGCGCGACCACCGACGGCAGCCCGAACAGCGTCCGGCTGGCGTGCACCGCCGGGACCATCGGCTCGGCGCAGACCGGCCGGACCCCGCGCTCGCCGGCCAGCCACCCGGCCGGGCCGCCGACCCCGGCACCGGAGTCGAGCACCCGGTCCCCGGGCCGGACGGCGAGGGCGTCGGCCAACCAGCGCAGCGTCCCCTCGCTCCCGCTGCCGCGGCAGCCGGCCGGGACGGCGTGCTCGGGGCCCAGCGCGAGCACCGCCTCCTCCGTCCAGCCGGCGACCGTGCCGAACTCGGACTCCATCGCCTCACTCGCCAGCTCGCTCACCCGACGCCCTCCCGGATCCTGGTGGCCACCTCGGCCTTGACCGCTGCTGCTGTCTCCTCGCCGTCGGCCGACGCGAGCCCCGACAGGTTCACCCCGACCACCCCCCGCACCGCGAGCAGCGCCCGCGCCTCGGCGACCGCCGCCCCGATGCCGGCGGCGACCGTGTCCGGTGCGGTGAGCACCCGCTCGACCTGGTCGTCGTCCAGGTGCAGGCCGGGGAACCGCTGCAGCACCCGGGCGGACCGCTCGTCGGTGTAGACGGCGACCGCCGCGATGAACGGCAGCGTCGCCCCGGCGGCACGCGCCGCGGCGAGGAACTCGGCGAGCCGGGCCGCGCTGCCGACGTGGTTGAGCACGCAGAGCTGGGCGCCGGCGCGCTGCTTCTCCGCGACCCGTTCCGGCCGCTGCGGCACCGGTGGCGCGTCCGGTGACTCCGGCACCGCCGCGGACAGCCCGGCGGCGGTCGCCAGCGCCGTCAGCCGGGTGCCGTCGAGGTCGAACGCCGACGTCACCTCCGGGCGCACCCCGGCCCGCCGGCCGTCGCCGGTCACGCACAGCACCCCGTCGACACCGACGGCGGCCAGCCCGGCGAGCTCGGTCTCGAGCACCAGACGGTTGCGGTCCCGGCAGGCCAGCGTCGTCCACGGCCGGCCACCGGCGGCGAGCACCTCCTGCGCCATCAGGGTGGGCGGCAGGTCGGGCCGGCCCTGGTGCTCCCCGACGAGCAGGCCGTCGCTGACCGGGGCCAGGGTGCTCACCACCGACCGCACCGACGCCGGGTCGAAGGGGGCCACGGTGAGGTCGGTGAGCACGACGGGTCGGGTGCGGGCCCGCTCCAGCAGCCCGCCCGGCCGGGGTGCGGGTGCCGCCGGGGTGGGGTCGGTCCAGCGG
>NZ_SJEW01000064.1 GCF_005930475.1 Modestobacter altitudinis | reverse complement strand
CTGCCCCGTCCCCGCTCCCCTCCCTGCCTAGCCGCACCCCATCTCGGCCTTCGGCGCCGAAGGCCGAGAACCACCAGAGGAGGCACTCTCATGGCGTTCTACCGGCAGGTGGGCAGCGTCCCGCCCAAGCGGCACACCCAGCACCGCCGTCCCGACGGCGCGCTGTACGCCGAGGAACTGATGGGCGAGGAGGGCTTCTCCTTCGACTCCTCGCTGCTGTACCACTCCGGCATCCCCTCGGCGCTGGTCGACGCCCGGCCCTGGGAGCTCCCCGACCAGACCCTCACCCCCAACGCCCCGCTGGTGCCCCGGCACCTGAAGCTGCACGACCTCTTCCCGGGCGAGGAGCACAAGGCGGTCGACGCCGTCACCGGGCGCCGCCTGGTGCTCGGCAACGGCGATGTCCGGATCTCCTACGCCGTCTCGTCACTGACCAGCCCGTACTACCGCAACGCGACCGGCGACGAGTGCGTCTACGTGGAAGCCGGCCAGGCGACGGTGGAAACCGTCTTCGGCGCGCTCGACGTCGGCCCCGGCGACTACGTGATCGTCCCGCGGGCCACCACGCACCGCTGGGTGCCCACCGGCAGCGAGCCGCTGCGCAGCTACGCCGTCGAGGCCAACTCGCACATCGCCCCGCCCAGGCGGTACCTGTCCAAGTACGGGCAGTTCCTCGAGCACGCCCCCTACTGCGAGCGAGACCTGCGCGCCCCCGCCGAGCCGCTGCTGGGCGAGGGCACCGACGTCGAGGTGTACGTCAAGCACCGCGGCAACGGACCCGGCGGGCTCACCGGCACCGTGCACGTCGTGCCTGAGCACCCGTTCGACGTCGTGGGCTGGGACGGCTGCCTCTACCCCTACGCGTTCAACATCGCCGACTACGAGCCGATCACCGGGCGGGTCCACCAGCCCCCACCGGTGCACCAGGTCTTCGAGGGAACCAACTTCGTCATCTGCAACTTCGTGCCCCGCAAGGTCGACTACCACCCGCTGGCCGTGCCGGTGCCCTACTACCACTCCAACGTCGACTCCGACGAGATCATGTTCTACGTCGCCGGCGACTACGAGGCACGCAAGGGCTCGGGCATCGGCAAGGGGTCCATCTCGGTCCACCCGGGTGGGCACTCCCACGGCCCGCAGCCCGGCGCGGTCGAGCGGTCCCTGGGCGTCGAGTACTTCGACGAGACGGCCGTCATGGTCGACACCTTCCGGCCGCTGGACCTCGGGGAGGCCGGCATCGCCTCAGACGACGGGAAGTACGCCTGGTCCTGGTCCGGGCGTGGGCCCTCGGCATGAAGGAGCCGATCGTCGGCCTGTTCACCGGGCTGTTCGACGACGCCGCGCTCTTCCCGCCGGGGGACGCGCCGATGGCCGCGGCGGTGCCGGCCCACCGGGAGCTGCGCTCCCGACCGGGCCGACTGGTCGGGCCCTTCGTCGTGCCCGCCGCCAGGTTGGACGAGCTGGTGGCGCATCTGCCCGGTGACGAGCCGTTCGCCGTCTCGTTGATCGCAGCGGCCGGCGACCTGCCGGCCGCCGCGGCGCGGGTCACCGCTGACGAGCGACTGCAGCTCGCCGGGGTGGAGGTCTCCCTGGTCGCGGATGTGGCCGGCGCCCGGGCCGCCGTCCGTGCGCTGGCCGACGGGGTCGCCGCCGGCGTCCCGGCCGCCGTCGAGGTGCCCTGGACCGGGGCCCGGGACGACGTCCTCGACGTGCTCGCCGGCTCCGGACACCGGGCGAAGCTGCGCACCGGTGGACTCCGTGCCGATCTCTTCCCCTCGCCCTCCGAGCTGGCCGACGCCCTGGACGCGTGCATCAGCCGCGGCGTGCCCGTCAAGTGCACCGCCGGACTGCACCACGCCGTGCGGCACACCGACCCGGCAACCGGCTTCCAGCACCACGGGTTCCTCAACGTGCTGGCGGCAGTCGACGCCCTGGCGGGCGGGTCGCCCGTGCCGGCCGCCGTCGACTGGCTCAGCCAGGACGACGGACCGGTCCTGGCGGCCGCAGCACGGACGTGGCCCGCCGACCGGATCGCCCGAGCGCGCGGCGTCTTCACGTCCTTCGGCACCTGCAGCGTGCTCGAGCCGATCGATGACCTCGTCGGCCTCGGCCTGCTGTCCTCACGAGAACGGATCCGCGCATGACGGCGTCCACCAGTTGGCTCGGCCTGCCTCCGGACACCGGCTTCGGGCCGGCCAACCTCCCCTACGGCATCTTCTCCACCTCCGGGAGCGGTCCGCGCACCGGTGTGGGCATCGGCGACCACGTGCTGGACCTGGCCGCCGCCACCGGTGACCCCCTTCACGCCACGGGCACGCTGAACGCCTTCATGGCCACGGGCCCCGCGGCATGGGCGGCGCTGCGCACTCGGCTGACCGAGTGGTTCTCCGACCCTGTGCACCGCCGTACCGTCGAGCCGAACCTGGTGCCGCGGGACCAGGTGACGATGCACCTGCCGATCGAGGTCGCCGACTACGTCGACTTCTACAGCTCGCAGCACCACGCCGAGAACCTCGGCAGGATGTTCCGGCCGGACTCCGCAGCGCTCACCCCGAACTGGAAGCACCTGCCCATCGGCTACCACGGGCGGGCCGGCACCGTGGCCGTCTCCGGCACCCCCGTCGTCCGGCCGTGCGGTCAGCGCAAGGACCCGACCGAGGACGCGCCCACCTTCGGGCCGTCCCAGCGCCTCGACATCGAGGCCGAGGTCGGGTTCGTCGTCGGCGTCGGCTCCGATCTCGGCGCGGCGGTGCCCCTGCGCCGGTTCCCCGACCACGTCTTCGGCGTGTGCCTGGTCAACGACTGGTCCTCCCGGGACCTGCAGGCCTGGGAGTACGTGCCACTGGGCCCCTTCCTCGGCAAGTCCTTCCTCACCTCGATCGCGCCCTGGGTGGTGCCGCTGGCGGCCCTCGGGGCAGCGCGCGTTGCCCCGCCGCCCCGCGATCCGCAGCCGTTGCGCTACCTCCGCGACGACGACGACCCCTGGGGCCTGGACATCGCGCTGGAGGTCCGGCTCAACGGGGAGCTGCTCAGCTCGCCGCCGTTCCGGGAGATGTACTGGACCCCGGCCCAGCAACTGGCGCACCTGACCGTCAACGGCGCCTCGCTGCGCACCGGCGACCTGTACGCGTCGGGCACCGTCTCCGGTCCCGGCACACACGAGCGCGGTTCGTTCATCGAGCTGTCCTGGGGCGGCGCAGAGCCGATCACCCTCGCCGACGGCACCACCCGCACCTTCCTCGACGACGGCGACGTCGTCGTGATCACCGCCACCGCGCCCGGCCCCGACGGCAGCCGCCTCAGCTTCGGCGAGGTCACCGGCCGGGTGGAGCCGGCCCGTTGAACGCGCGGTGCCGCTGGTGATCAACGGCGGAGCCCGTCGAGATCCCGCCGCCTAGGCTGAGAACTCGGACCTGAGAGGACGGCGATGTCGGCAGAGGACGGCACGGGTGCTCCGCAGTCACAGACGCTGGACCGCGGCATCCGCATCCTCGAGCACCTGGCGAGCGCGGGGTCCCCGCAGGCGGTGACCGAGATCGGCCGGGCACTCGACCTGCACCGCTCGATCACCTACCGGCTGCTGCGCACGCTCGAGGACCACGAGCTCGTCGAGCGCGACGCCATCGGTCACTACGGACTGGGCCTCGGCATCGCGGCGCTGTCCCGGGGGGTCCGTACCGACCTGACTGCCGCGGCTCTGCCCCGACTGAACGCGCTCACGACGGAACTGGGCATGACCGCGTTCGTGGTCGTCCGCGCCGGGGACGAAGCGGTCACCGTGACCAGCGTCGAACCGCAGGACACCCCGGCACACGTCACGTACCGCCCCGGTACCCGCCACCCGGTCGGCCGTGGCGCACCCGGCCTGGCCCTGCTGATGCCCGGGACGCCTGCGACCGACGATCGAGCGGCTCTCCAGGAGGCACGCCGGCGCGGCTGGGCGAGTTCGCACGGCGAGGTGATCCCCGGGATCCGGTCCATAGCGGCGCCCGTACTGGGCCCGGACGGGGGCGCCCGAGCCGCGCTCGCGGTGGTCTTCGTCGACCAGGACGCGGACATGGAGGCGATCGGGCGCGCTGTCGTCGCGGCCGCAGCGCGGGTCACCGCCAGCCTGCGCTGACCGGCCGCCCGACCGACGCGGTCCGCTCGGACCGGCAGCCCGACGAGCGCAGACACCGCGCGGGTGGTCGCCGGAGCGGCGACCCCGGGGCATGGTCGAGACCGGCGGCGACGTGGTGAACCCCAGCCGAACAGTTGGCCGAAGCCACCATCTCGGGTGTCGGCCCAGCGTGCGCCGATGGGCATCACGTTCATCGTCGCCACCGGCTTCGGGCAAGACGCTGAGCTTCGAGCACGTCCTGCCCACCATCGTCGACAAGTCCTGAGCGGAGCTGACGTGACCACCCCCAGCACCAACCTCGCCAGCCGGGTCGTGGACTGGTTGCGCGCCGGCTACCCCGCCGGCGTCCCCAGGCAGGACTACGTGGCCCTGCTCGGCCTGCTGAAGCGCAAGCTGACCGACGTCGAGGTCCACCAGATCGCCGCCGAGCTCGCCGGCCTCGCCGGGCAGGGCGAGGAGATCAGCAGCACCGACGTCGAACGGCTGATCAACGAGGCCACCCTCGACACCCCCGCAGCGGGTGACGTCGCCCGCGTCTCCTCGCACCTGGCCGCAGGCGGCTGGCCGCTCGCCGACGACCCCGACCACTGAGCGCCGGCGCCGGGTCTCAATGGCGGGCTGCCTGGTACCCAGCCGCGCCGCACCGCCGGGGAACGCCGTGCACAACGGGACGGCGGTGAGCCCACGGTCCCTGCGGCGGGCGGACACCGCTGGACACCCCGGTGCCGGGTCCCGGTCTGCCGGCGCCGCGAGTGGGTAGCACCGACCCGGTGTCACCCCCGCAGCGAGAGGACCTCCGATGAGCCAGGACCAGTACTCCACCCAGGACCCGACCTCGCAGCACGTGCAGCCCGACGCGCTGCCCGCGCAGCAGATCGAACACCCCGGCCTGGAATCCGACATGGACCTCGAGCCGGACTACGGCGCGTCGAGCTACCGGGGCAGCGGCAGGCTCGAGGGCAAGCGGGCGCTCATCACCGGGGGCGACTCCGGCATCGGCCGGGCCGTGGCGCTGGCCTACGCCCGCGAGGGCGCCGACGTCGTCATCTCGTACCTGCCCGAGGAGGAGGACGACGCGCAGGTGACCGCCGGCGTGGTCCGGGACGCCGGGCGCACCGTGGTGACCGCACCCGGCGACCTCCGCGACGAGGCCTTCTGCCAGGACCTGGTCGCGCGCACCGTCTCCGAACTCGGCGGTCTGGACGTCCTGGTGAGCAACGCGGCCTACCAGATGACGATCGGGGGCATCGAGGACCTCAGCACCGAACAGCTGCTGCGGACCTACTACACGAACGTGTTCGCCACCTTCTGGCTGTGCAAGGCCGCTGTCCGGCAGATGCAGCCGGGCTCGGCCATCATCATCACCACGTCGATCCAGGCCTACGAGCCCACGCCTGCGCTGTTGGACTACGCCTCCACCAAGGGTGCGCTGCTCACGTTCACCAAGGGCCTGGCGCAGGAGCTCGGGCCGAAGGGGATCCGGGTCAACACCGTCGCCCCGGGCCCGATCTGGACCCCGCTGATCCCGGCGACCATGCCGGCCGAGCAGGTCGGCTCCTTCGGCTCCGACACGCCCATCGGCCGCGCCGGTCAGCCGGCCGAGCTGGCTCCCGCCTACGTCTTCCTGGCCTCTCAGGAGTCCAGCTACATCACCGGTGAGCGCATCGGCGTCACCGGCGGGATGCCGATGCCCTGAGCCCGTCCGGCCGGGCAGGGAGGCTCGACGGGGTCCTTCCTGCCCGGCGGGAGGAAGTGCGTCGGGGGCGGCACGACGATCGGGTCGGTGATCCGTCGCAGCGGCTGCTCGCCCACCTCAGCGGGGACCGGGACCCGATCGCCGTCCCGGCCACGCTCCCCGCTCCTGCGCCGACGCCCATGGCGGCGACTCCGGGCCCGCGAGCCCCGGTCATCGGGCGCGCCCTCGGCGTCCACCCCATGCGACCGGTGCGCGGGTGGCAGGAGTCATCCGGCGCTGCCACTGGTCGTCGTCGTGGCGGCTCGTGCGGCCTCGAGGCCGTCCCGGATGGTCGGCGCCGCGGGTGTCCAGCCGGTGTCGCGCTCGAGCTTGGCGTTGGACATCGGGATCGAGGAGGTCATGAAGGCGCGGCCGTAGGGAGCGAGCAGACCGAACACCCAGCTCGGCGCCCGCATCGGACGGGGCGCAGCGAACGTGCGGGCGGCTTCGTCCAGGAAGGTGCCCCACTGCTCGGGGCGGTCGTCGCAGACGTTGTAGGCCTGACCCGCTGCACCGTGCTCGATCGCCGCGGCGGTGGCCGTGGCGGCGTCGGGCAGGTACAGGAAGGGCAGCACCCCGCCGCCGCCCCTGGGTACCGGCAGCCGGCGCTTGCGCAGCAACGCGACCATCAGCTCCAGGCTGCTGCCGCCGTAGAGGGCGCCATAGCGCAGTGCGACGCCGTCCAGGCCACGGGTGCTCAGCGTCAGCTGCTCGGCCTCCCGGAGCGCAGCGATGATCCGCTCCAGCCGTGGGTCGGGGTCCTCGACTGCGAAGGGGGCGCTCTCGGTGATGCGGCCGTCGCCGTCCAGCGCCGGCCGGTGGTCGCGGTAGCCGTATCCACCGAAGAACGACTGGGTGACGATGCGGGTGGCGCCGACCTGCTCGGCGAGAGCGAGGAGGTTCCTCGTGCCCTCCATCCGGAGCCGGTTCGTCGGGTCGAGATCTCGGTGGCGAGCCGGGAACCCGTCGATCGCGGTCAGTTCGTGCACGACGACATCCGCTCGGACGCCTCGCGCCGCGGCCAGCAGCGCATCACGGTCGAGCGCGTCGGCCACGATCGCCTTCGTCCACACAGCTGCGAACCGGCGCGCCGACTGCTCGCTCCGGCTGACGCCGATGACCTCGTGACCCGCCGCGTGCAGCACGAGTGCCAACGGAGCGCCCACAGCGCCGGTCGCCCCGGCGATCACGACCTTCATCGCAATCCCCTCTCACTCCTCGTCGGTCTGGTTCGACGGTCGGTCCGACCGCAGGCGGAGCAGCAGTGCGCCGAACGCGACGACGGCGAGCGCGCCCAGCAGGAGCGCGTCGGTGGCGTGCCCGCCGAGGGTCAGGTCAGTGAGGTGGTTGACGGTGTGGATGACGTCGGCGGTCAGGAAGCCGATCAACGCCACCGTCACGCTGTCCTCGACCAGCACCGCCGACAGCAGGGTGGCCGCGATCCCGAGCTGGAAGGCGCCGACGTCGTGGAGGAGGTGTTCGTTGGCAGGTGGGAAGTCGATGGCATCGGCGAAGGACGCGGGCGCCAGGAGTGCCCACGCACCGAAAGCCCCCATCGCGATGCCGCAGACCGCGACCAACGCGAGGGTCCCCCACGACTCGTGCCTGGAACGCGTCGCGGCTCTCACGGGGTCGCCCCGCTCCTGACCAGGGCCGCGGCGAGACCGGCCGCCGCGCCCAGGTAGCGCTCCGCGTCGAGTCCAGACGGATGGGAGCCGAAGGTGTCCACCATGATCCAGTAGTGGGTGACTGCACCCATGAGGACCATGGCGACGGCATCCCAGTCGGCGCCGTCGCTCGCTTCGGGCTGGTGGCGCAACCACAGCGAGAACCCCTCGAAGGTGCGCCCGATCTCCCGGTCGCGCACCCGTTCCAGCAGATCCGGGAACCGGGTCAGGTCGCGGAGCACCAGTCGGTTGAGGTCCTGCTGCTGCTCCAAGCGGGCGAGACCGGCTCGGGCGACGATCAGCAGGCGCTCCTCCAGCGGCAGGCCGGCGAGCGCCGTCGCGTCGCCCAGGAGCGAAGACAGTTCGGCACCCGTGGACACCGCTCGGTCGATCCCCGCCTCGAGCAGCGCTCGCTTCGACGAGAAGTGTCGGAACAGGGCCCCGGAGCCGGGTGACAGCCCGGCCGCTGCCTCGATCTGCGACACGGACGTCCCGACGTAGCCCTGCCGCCCGAACAACCCCATCGCCGCGGTCAGCACGCGGGATCGAGGCGACGGCACGTCCATCACCGGGCCCCTCCACGGTGGAGTAAGTGCTTACTTACGTTACTGACGAAGCCCTCGCGCCCGCAAGCCTGCCTGCGACGTCCCGACCGGGAACGGTGGCCAGCCGTGAGGTCAGGGCTGCAGGACGACGCGGCCGCGTGAGCCGCCCTGCTGGACAGTCGGTGAGCCCGCACTGCCTGCGGGTCCGTCGGATGGGTGGCGGGACAACCGGAGCGACCAGCACGACGAGGGTGCCACCACCGCGCAGCGCGTCGTGGGCCTCGACACCGAGGACGGCTGCTCCGGCGTACAGGCCGACTCGTCCGTCCTCCCGCGCTGGTTCATCCCGACGACGAGATGTCACCACCGATCCCGATCTCCTTGCCGTCGGCTTCATGGAAGACGTACTCCCACACCTGGTCGTGCTCCTCGACGTCGACCGGCCGCACGCCGCGCGTGGTGATGCTCGCGACCTTGGAGACGGGGTCGTCGACCCAGGTCATGCCGACCGCACCTCCGGCCCGGTCGGCGTCCTGGATCACGTACACGTAGCCGTCTTGGGCCGGCAGCCAGCGTCGTCACCCGCGTCTCGTCCCACCTCGCCGCAGGCCGTTGGCCGACGACCCCGGACGGTGCGGCGCCAGGCGGGCTCGTCGACATGGGACCGCACCGTCCCCCCAGGGTTCATGCAAGGACCACCGCCGCGTTCACCCGCACTGCCCCACTGTGGACGTGCGGGGGGACACCGAAGGGAGCTCGACCCATGATCGAGGCGACAGCACGGGCAGCCGCCTACGTCGCCGGGCGACTGGTGACCGCTCAGCACGCCGGGGCGATGGTCGACCGGGTCAGCGGGGTCCGCTGGCGGTTCGCCGGGGACGTGCAGGCTGATCGGGTGGCCCTCACCGACCTGGAGACGTCCTGTCTCATCACCGGACGGGCCGTCGCGCACGGGCCGTTGTGGTTGTTCCACCAGGACACGATGCGTCACCTCACGCTCACCACCCAGCCCGGCGGGACGTTCACCGGCCTGGACTACTCCACCGGCCACACCTTCGACGTCCTGGCCGGTGGCGACGGCATCGTCGAACTCCTGGACCACGACACCGGCCGCCGGCGCCGCTACCAACTCCAGCTCGCGCCGGCCCTGGCGAGTTCTTCGACCTCACCCTGACGGCCCGGCCGCGCCCGAGGTCCGGAGCTGTGCCGTGCTCGGCCGCGAAGTCCCTGCCGTCACCGCGTTGCTGCACCGGTTGCTGGAGCGGGCAGCGCGCCCGACCTCCCATCGCGGCGTGACGGGCCGCCTCGGCAGCCGCGCTGTGAAGGCGACGTGATCGGCCCGCGCCCTGGGACCATCCTGTGGATGACGACACCGATCGGCTCGGAAGCGCAGCGACCCAACCCAGCACTGCAACCGCTGGCGCCGCTGCTGGGCGACTGGCGCACCACCGGCACGCATCCGCTGGCGCCAGGGACGACCTTCCACGGCCGTACGTCGTTCGCGTGGCACGAGGGCGGCGCCTTCGTGCTGATGCGCTCTGAGATCGACGAGCCGGGGATACCCAGCGGCGTGGCGGTGATCGGCTCGGACGACGCCGCCGGCACCTTCACGATGATCTACTTCGACGAACGGGACGTCTCCCGCCGGTACACCGTCGAGGTGGGCGACGGCGAGGTGTCCTGGTACCGCGACGAGGCGGGGTTCGCCCAGCGCATGGTCGTCACCGTTGCCGGCGATGGCAGCCGGCTCGACGCCAAGGGCACCATGTCGCGGGAGTGCGGCCCCTGGGAGGACGACCTGCAGCTGACCTATGAGCGCATCGGCTCGTAGGACGAGCCGTCAGCCGGCGGGGCGTGCGTTGCTCCGGGGTCCCCGGCCTGCAGCGCTCTCTCGTCCCGACGCCGCCTCCCCGCCTGCCGCGTACAGGACGGGCCGCCCGATGTCGGACGACCCGCTCCTGACCTGCGGTCTCGCCGTCGGGCCGGCAGGAGCTGGACCTGCCATCCCACGGCCCCGGCCACGGGGTCTCGTCCCGGCTCTTGTCAGGCGGCCTGCCGGGAGCGGCCGTAGCGTGGCGGACGCGCCGCGGAGTCCACGCGAGGAGCGCGATGGACCTGGGAGAACAGATGACCGAGCTCGACGGGCGGTCGGGAGCACGTCCCGACGCGGCAGGTACCGACCAGGCGCGGGACGACGGCGGCGGGCTCACCGGTGCCGTCGTGGTCGTGGCGCTGGTGTCCGCGATCTCGGGTCTGCTCTACGGCTACGACACCGGGATCATCTCCGGGGCCCTGCTGCAGATCGGCGCTGAGTTCGGCATCGGCAGCGGGTGGGAGCAGGTGATCGCAGCCTCGATCCTGGCCGGCGCGGTGATCGGCGCGCTCGTGTGCAGTCGGCTGAGCGAGGCACGCGGCCGGCGCACGACGCTGCTCATCGTCGCCGCGGTGTTCGTCGTCGGGTCGCTGTCGGCGGCCCTCGCCCCGAACCCGATCACGCTCTCACTGGCCCGCGTGGTGCTCGGCTTCGCTGTCGGCGGCGCCACGCAGACCGCCCCGGTGTTCGTCGCCGAACTGGCCCCGAGCAGGTACCGCGGCCGCCTGGTGCTCTTCTTCCAGATAGCCATCGGCGTCGGCATCGTCATCGCCACCCTCGTCGGTGCGAGCGAGGGCGTCGACTGGCGGCTGTCGATCGGCGCGGCCGTCGTTCCCAGCGCGCTGATGTTCGGGCTCATGCTGCGCCTGCCCGACAGCCCGCGCTGGCTGGTCAAGGACGGTCAGGAGGACCGCGCGCGGGAGGCGCTCGAGCGCGTGCGTCCGCACGGCAGGGACGTGTCCGGCGAGCTGCGCGACATCGAGGAGCTGGTCGAGGCCGAGCAGGAGGCGAGCACCCGTGGGTGGCGTGGCCTGCGCAAGCCCTGGGTGCGTCCCGCACTGATCGTCGGGTGCGGGCTGGCGATCTTCACCCAGCTGTCGGGCATCGAGATGATCGTCTACTACTCCCCGACGATCCTCACCGACAACGGCTTCTCCGACTCCGCGGCGCTGCGGGTGTCGGTCGCCCTCGGTGTGACCTACCTGGTCACCCAGCTCATCGGGCTGGCCATCATCGACCGCGTCGGCCGACGCCGACTGACTCTGGTGACGCTGCCGGGCGCAGCCGTGTCGCTCATCGTGCTGGGCACCTTCTTCGTCACCGGCCACGACGGCAAGGCACAGGTGCCGTACATCATCGCCACGCTGATCGCGTTCATGGCCTTCACCGCCGGCGGCATCCAGCTCATGGGCTGGCTGACCGGCTCGGAGATCTACCCGCTGGCCACCCGCGAGGCCGGCGCCGCGGCACAGTCGGCTTCGCTGTGGGGCACGAACCTGCTGATCACCCTGACGTTGCTGACCCTCATCGAGACGATCGGCACCGGCCAGACCTTCTGGCTGTACGCCGCGTTCAACGTCGCCGGGTTCGTCTTCCTCTACCGGCGCATGCCCGAGCTCACCGGCCGCAGCCTGGAGCAGATCGAGAAGCGGCTGTCCGAGGGGCGCTTCCGGCCCGCTGACTTCCGCGGCCCCTCCCAGGATCCCGGGGCCTCCGGCCGCCGGCCGGTCCCGGACGCGACGGGCTGACAGCCCCCACGGCCGCGGACCGGGGGACTCAGGTGGCTGCCTCCCGTCGTCGACGCCCGTGGGGATCGGTCACGCGTCCCTGGCGGCCGGACTCCGTACCCCTCGGCGTTGCGGCCAGGAAGCGGCCGATCCGTACCTCGGCCCGGTGACCCGGGTGTCGCCGTGGCGCCGGGGACGAGGACTCCTCGGTCGACGTGCAGCGGAGGACCGGCGCCGGCGGGAACTGCGCCGAGCAGCCGGTACCGGCGCGCCCGGTCGCTGGTCCTCGATCTCAGCCACGGGCCGCGCCGGGTGACCACGTGGGATTGGTACCGGCCGGCAGTTCCACGAACCCGGGCAGTCCCCGCAAGGCGTTCTCCTCGCCCCCGGGGGTGTAGGCGGCGATCAGGCGCAACGGCTTCCAGCCGGTGTTGAAGGTGGAGTGCATGGTGCCCTTGGCGACCCAGATGGCGTCGCCTGCGGCGATGTCGAACTCGGGCGCGTCGCCGACCGTCTGGCGCCCGGTGCCCTCGATGACGTAGAGGACCTCGTCGGCGTCCGGGTGCAGATGGCGCTCGTGGCCCTTCTCGGGGTTGATGACCACCTCACCGAAGGACGAGGTCGCGTCGGTCACCGTGTCCGGCGTGACCAGCCACTTGATGGAACCCCAGTCGAAGACCATGGTCGCGACGTCCTGCGGCTGCTGGTGCATGGCGCTCTCCTCGTTCTCGGTGCGGCTGCCCGGAGACGTGCTGACGGCGACGACAGTCTGGTCGGTTCGCACGCCTCGGGCCGGGCGGGCACCGGAGCGACTCCTCCGGCGCTGACCTCCTCGTCCGTCCGCGGCGACGTCCGCTCCCGTCCTGAGGGCAGGCGTTCTCCCGTCGGGTCCCGGGCGGCCGCGCCAGGGGGTTCGCCGGAGCGCCGTGCAGCCGGTCCGGGCCGTAGACCTCGCGGCCGGTGAGCGTGGCGTCGTCCTCCGATTGCACGGCCGGGCGTCGGGGTAACTGCTCCGCGGGCGGCTTACGCTGTAAACGGCGTCGAGTCGAGGAACATGCTCGTGTCCCACTGGAGCGAAGAACGTCCATGCCTCCCGGTCTCTGCAACTCACAGGGACCGTCCCTCACCAGCATCCAGGCAGGAAACTGATGTGGATCACCGCCGAAGTCCTCGCGCTCGCAGCCGTCGCCTGGATCATGGTGTGGCGACTCGACGACTGGCGTGAGTGGGCCCTCTGCGCCGAGGTCGACCCTGACGCCTTCTTCCCGGAGAAGGGCGAGTCCACCCGGGCCGCCAAGGACATCTGCCGCAGGTGCCTGGTGAGGATCGAGTGCCTACGTTCGGCCCTGGCCAACGATGAGCGCTTCGGCGTCTGGGGTGGATTGTCCGACCGCGAGCGCCGCCGGTTCAGGCGGCGAGGGGCGGACGGCGCGGTGGGACGAGCCAACCCCTCGGATCCCTGTTGAGGCCGTAGCTCCCTCCTGCTGTCACCCAGACGACCTGGATGCGCCTCCTCGGACAGTGGGCCGGCTGAGGCTGACCGGCTCACGTCCGGAGGAACGCTGTGGGGGATCCGCACGTGCTGCGCGACGCGCTGACCAGCGATGGGATGCTGGTGACACCGGAAGAGGCAGCACGCTTTGCTCCGCGTCGACAGAACGACCGTCGACGCCCTGAGGATGTGAACCCTGCGACCCCTCGACCACCCCGACACGCCGTCGCTCACGCCGCGTTGCAGTACCGGTTGCTGTACGGCCGCCCATCGGACCGTGGGACCGCCGGCGAGGTCCAGCACCGTGCCTCGCCGGGCCGCGGCGTCATTCGGCCTGATGAACCGCGACTGCGAGGTCGTGCGCGATGGCGCCGGCCGCGTCGGTGAGAGCAGCTGCCCAGACCGGCAGCCGGTCTGGGGGGCACCGAGCCGTGGGCGCGGCCACCGACAACGCGGCCTCGGCGACCCCGCCGGCAGCCGGGACGGCGACCCCGACGGCCGTGAGCCCGGCCTCGGTCGCCTCGTCGTTGACGGCGAAGCCCCGACGCCGAATCGTGCGGAGCTCACGCTCCAGCGCGTTCGACTCATCCGCCTCGAGCGGAGCGAGGACCGCGGCCAGCTGGAGCGGGTCGAGCGTGGCGAGCACCGCCTTGCCCCCGGAGGTCAGGTGCGCCGACAGTGCCCGGCCGGTGCGGTCGCCGACCCGCAGCACGTGATCGCACTCGACGGTGGCGACGAACCGGACGTCCGGGCCGGCCAGGACCAGCACGTTGGCCGTCTCACCGACCGCGTCGACGAGGCGCCGCAGGTGCGGAAGGGCGATCTCCCGGAGGGCGGCGACCGGCGCCTGCTGCACCGCCCCCCGACGCAGGACCGGACCGGGGCCGTACCGGCGGTCCGACAACTGCTCGGCGAAGTCCCGGTACACCAGCGTGCCGAGCAACCGATGAGCGGTCGAGACGGAGATGCCGACCCGGGCGGCGGCGTCGGTCAACCGCATCGCCCCCTCCTGCTGGAGCAGGGTCGCCAGCAGCAGTGCCGAGTCGACTGAGCTCACCGTGTACGTCGGCCTGTTCTGCATGGCAGAAAACGCTATCCCTCTGCGCAGGAGACGCGAGACCGTCGAACGAGGCGCATCCCATGTCACGTCGGGGAGAGAAGGCGAACGTGCAGTTCTACCTCAACGGCTACCGCCCCGGGGACCCGCTCGTCGAGCAGCCACATCCCTCCGTGGCGGACCGGCCCGCGGGCGTACCGGACGAGGTCGACGTCCTGATCGTCGGGTGCGGGCCGGCCGGACTGGTGCTGGCCGCGCAGCTGGCCGCGTTCCCCGAGATCACCACCCTGGTGATCGACCGCCGCGAGGGTCCCCTCGAGATCGGCCAGGCCGACGGCGTCGCCTGCCGCACCGTGGAGATGTTCGAGGCCTTCGGGCTGGCCGACCAGCTCGTTGCCGAGGGCTACTGGGTCAACGAGGTGTCCTTCTGGCGACCGGACCCGGAGGCGCCTGCGCGCATCATCCGGACCGGCCGGATCGACGACGTCGAGGAGGGGCTGTCGGAGTTCCCCCACGTCATCGTCAACCAGGCGCGGATGCTGGCCTACCTCCGCGACGCGATGGCGCGCTCGGCCAGCAAGCTGGCGCCGACCTACGGGCTGCACGCGACCAGCCTCACCATCGATGCCGAGCCCGACCCGGAGCACCCGGTCACCGTCACCCTGCAGCACCTGCAGGACGGCAGCGAGACCGGCCGCACCTCCACCGTCCGGGCGAAGTACGTCGTCGGCTGCGACGGCTCCCGCAGCAGCATCCGGACGGCGATCGGCCGCGAACTGGTCGGCGACCCGATGAACCAGACCTGGGGCGTCATGGACGTCCTGGCCGTCACCGACTTCCCCGACATCCGGCTCAAGAGCGCCATCCTGTCCGCCAACCAGGGCAACCTGCTGATCATCCCGCGCGAGGGGGGCTACCTGGTCCGCCTCTACATCGAACTGGACCAGGTCAACGACCGGGAGATGCTGGACGAGCGCAGCGTGACGCCGGAGAAGCTGACCGCCGTCGCCAACCGCGTACTCCACCCGTACCGCATCGACGTGAAGGAGGTCGGCTGGTGGTCGGTCTACGAGATCGGCCAGCGGCTCTGCGACGGGTTCGACGACGTGCCTGCCGACGAGGTCGGTAGCCGACAGCCGCGGGTGTTCATCGCCGGCGACGCCTGCCACACGCACAGCGCCAAGGCCGGCCAGGGCATGAACGTGTCCATGGCCGATGCCTGGAACCTGGGCTGGAAGCTGGCCGGCGTCCTGCGGGGCACGGCCCGGCCGGAGCTGCTGCACACCTACTCCGCCGAGCGACAGGCCATCGCCCAGGAGCTCATCGACTTCGACCGCGAGTTCGCCGCCATGTTCAGCGCACCCCCGAAGGACTCCGGGGACGTCGAGGGCGAGGGCGTGGACCCGGCGGAGTTCCAGCGGTACTTCGCCGCCCAGGGGCGTTTCACCGCCGGGGTCGCGACCCGGTACACGCCCTCGATGATCACCGCCGGGACGGAGTTCCAGCACCTCGCCACCGGTTTCCCGATCGGCATGCGCTTCCACTCCGCCCCCGCGATCCGGCTGGCCGACGCGAAGCCCGTACAGCTGGGCCACGCCGCCCGGGCCGACGGCGCCTGGCGCCTCTACGTCTTCGCCGACCCCGCCGATCCGTCCTCGACCGACTCCCCCACCCAGGCGCTGTGTGACTTCCTGGCCGCGGAGAAGTCACCGGTCGCCCGGTTCACCCCGGTCGGTGCCGACCCCGACTCCGTCATCGACGTCCGGGTCGTCTACCAGCAGGGGCACCGCGCCGTCGCCGTCGATCAACTCCCTCCTGTGCTGCGGCCGAGGAAGGGCAGGTTCGGGCTCGTGGACCACGAGAAGGTCTTCTGCCCCGATCCGCGGGCAGGCGACCTCTTCGATGCCCGCGGCATCGACCGGGCGGCGGGCTGCATGGTGCTCGTCCGCCCCGACCAGTACGTGGCCGCCGTGTTGCCCCTGCACGCACACGACGAGCTGGCCGACTTCTTCGCCGGCGTGCTGGTCGACGTCCGCTGACCTGGTCGGCGGCGTGCCACCAGCGGTGCAGTAGGAGGCGGTGGACGGCGATCGGCGCGACCGGCTGACCGATGCCGCGGTGGCGCCCGACATCGGGCGCCATCCTGGTCAGCACGTCGTCGCCCCGGCGGGCGGCTGCGTCCGCCGTCGTCCGCCCCGGTACGTCGTCGTCCGGACCGCGTTGCTGTACCCGTTGCTGTACTCCTGCCCGGTCGGGCAGGTGCTTCCACGAGCGGGTGGCCGGGAAGGCCGCCCCGGCCCTCCACTGGCGGCCTGCCTCGACCTCCACGTCAGGGGCTCGTGGAGAACGTCACCAGCCGGAGCGTCTCGGGCAACCCCCGGAGCGAGGCGAGCAGGGCCGGGGTCATGCCCTGGTTGACGTCGGTCACGACGTAGCCGAGTTCCCCGCGGGTGGCCAGCACCTGACCGTCGACGTTGAGACCGTGCTCGCCGACCAGCGCGTCGACGCGCGCGAGGACGCCGGGCACGTTGCGGTGCAGCAGCGCGAACCGGGCCGCCGACGACCCGTGCAGGGCCACCGCGGGCAGGTTCACCGACAGCGTCGTCGCCCCGGTGCGGGTGTAGTCGGCCAGCTTGCCCGCGACGAACCGGCCGATGTCGTACTGCGCCTCCTGCGTCGACCCGCCCACGTGCGGAGTGAGGATGACGTTCGGCAGCCCGCGCAGCACGGAGTCGAACTGGTCGCCCTGCTCCCTCGGCTCGTCGGGGAACACGTCGATGGCCGCACCGGCGATGTGGCCGCTCTCGATGTGGTCGCGCAGCGCCTCGTGGTCGACCACGAAGCCACGGGAGAGGTTGAGGAACAGGCTGCGCCGGCGCATCCGGGCGAACTGCTCCACGCCGAAGAGCCCCGCGTTGCCGCCCCGACCGTCGACGTGCAACGTCACCGTCTCCGCGCGCTCGAGCAACTCCTCCAGGCTGCCGCAGGCCTCGGCGTTGCCCAGCGCGAGCTTGTCCTCCAGGTCGTAGAACAGCACCCGCATGCCCAGGGCCTCAGCCACGACCGACAACTGGCTGCCGATGTTGCCGTAGCCGACGATGCCCAGGGTCCGGCCCCGGATCTCATGACTGCCGGTCGCCGACTTGTCCCAGATCCCCGCGTGCAGCGCGCGGTCCCGATCGCTGAGCCTCCGGGCCAGGCTGATGATCTCCGCGATGGCCAGTTCCACGACGCTGCGGGTGTTGGAGTACGGCGCGTTGAACACCGCCACCCCGGACTCGGCCGCCGCGGCCAGGTCGATCTGGTTGGTGCCGATGCAGAACGCGCCGACCGCCGCCAGCTCCGGGTGACCCTCCACGACGGCACGGGTGACCTGCGTCTTGGACCGGATGCCCAGCAGGTGGACCCCGTCCAGCGCAGCAGCCAGGTCCGCCTCGTCCAGCGCTCCCCGCAGCGACTGCACCTCGTACCCGGCCGAGGACAGCGACTCCACCGCCACCGGGTCGATGTTCTCCAGCAGCAGGGCCTTGGTCATCTCGGGCAGTCTCCTCAGGTCTCGCGGTCTTGCCGATGCTCGCAGTCACGCGTGGGCCCGTCGATGCCGCGAGCGAGGTAGGCATCCTGCAGTACACGGGGTACCCGCGGCGCTCGGACTGGCGCCCGACGGCGATCGAGCGTCGACGCCGGACGGGCCCAAGTGGGGCCCGGCCGGCCGGCACTCAGGCGGCGCCGACGCCGCGGTGTACCCCGCTGGACTGCGCGATCTGCTCCTCGCGGTCCTGGGTGGCCATCCGGGTCAGCGCGGCACCGGCTTCGGCGTCCCGGGTCAGGGTCTCCCCGGTGCTCGGGTCGAACACGTGCACCTTCCGGCTGTCACTCTGCGCCGCGGCGGAAACCGTGAGACCACAGTTCCCTACGGTCCCGCCTTCGCCGCCGGGTTCCTCGTCGCTGCCAGTGTCTGACTCTCAGCCAAGAGTCGACTCCGACCGAACGACCAGGATGTGCGGCTCATCGGCAGGGCGCGGATCCCAGGAGCAGACGACGACCCGACCAAGGATGGGCGCCCTCTGCTCACGACTCCGGCAGCATGCTGGGTCCGAGCAGAGCCGGCCCCCTGCACCTTGGCGCTCCTCGGGCAGGGGCCCCTGGAGGACCTGCAGGGGGTCAGGGAGAACATCTTCCAGGCGACCGGCCCGGTGCCCGCCGGCACCATCCACGCCGGGTGGATGCGCTCCGACGACCACCGCGTCAACGTCCTCAACCCAGGGTGGGACCGCATCGGGATCGCCGTCCTCTGCGCCGATGACCGGTCGGTCTGGGCAACCCAGGAGTTCGGGCGCACCGCCGGGCACGGGGGCCGTCACCCCGGGACGTGCCCGTGCGCCAGGTGTCGGGCCGGACGTCGACCCGGCGGATGCGCACCAGGGGAGGCGGCTCGGAGCGCCGGAGCCGCGCTCACGGTGCGGGGTCGTCCCGGACGTGCAGGCTCGGCGGAGCGTCGGCCCCCTCCTGCAGCCAGCGGTGCACACCGGCAGGGTCCCGTCGCGTCATCTCGTCCAACAGCAGCTCGCGGGCCAGGGTCGCTGCTGATCGCTCATCGGGGTCCGTCGCCGTCGAGAGGACGACCTCGGACAGCCGCCACTGCTCGACCAGTGCCGACATCGGGACGGCGCCCAGCCAGTCCTCCAGCACCCTCGCGTCCTGCATCGTCGACGTGGCGACCCGGTCGTCGTCGGACAGGTCGGCGAGCCATGCCGCCAGCACGACCGCCCCGGTCAGCAGCACCGTCATGACCATCACCCCACCGACAGCCCCGAGCTCGCTGGCTCCCGCCACGAACAGCACCAGCACGGCACACCCGGCGCCGGCGGACAGGACGAAGCGGCGGGCTGCGACCTGCGCCGGGAAGCCGGGGTGCGCCAGAGCCACCTGACTGGCTGCGAGCAACCCGACAGTGGGCGCGGCGGCCAACGTGACCAGTGGCGGGCTGAACAACGCCCCCATGATCGCCGTGCTGAGAACCGCCACCAGGCAGACGCGCCGACACACCGACCCCAGCCCCCGGCGCCACGTACCTCCCGTGTGGACCTCTCCCCCACTCGACTCCGGGGACATCCCTGTCACCTCCACACCACGGTGGCGCGCACCACTCCTCCGAGTGTCCCGGTCCGGGCCGGGAGCCGTGGCCCGGAGTCGGGTCACCAGCCAGATCGTCACGACAACGCAAAGTCCCGCACTCGTTGACCGATGACCGGCTGCAGACCCACGCTGCACGCGCCCACGTGGACGGGGACAGCGGGAACCCAAGGGGGTGGCACCGTTCGACCCCCTACCACGGACGCGACGCCCCGATGCCCAGGTCCGTCCCGCAGGAGCGGTCCTCGTCCACCTCCTGCGGACGGAAGTAGACGGTCGAGGCCGTCACGTCGTCGCTGTACGCCGTCGCCGTCGCCGTCTCCGGGACGGCGCCGACTGCGGCTCCGCCGGACGCGATGGAGAAGCGGACGACCCGGGTGAACTGGCAGTCCGCCGCCACCGACTCGATGCTGAACTGGACCGGCGGCCGCCTGGCGCCACGGACGATGTCGTCCAGCCCGCCGGCGCCCGTGGACCCCTCGACGAGGTCGATGATCCCGCCGTCACCCTGCAGCTCGTCGTTGTCGTTCTGCGCGTGCACGTGTCCGGACACCGTCTGCCGCACCTGGCCGGGCAGCACCTCGCGCACCTCCTCAGCCGCCACCGGCCCGTGCACCACGAAGATGTCGACCGCCCGCGGGTCCGCGACGGGCTCCAGGTCGAGGCCGGGGGCGGTCGCTCCGGCGGCCCGTGCCGCGGTCCCGTCAGCCGGCCCCGGATCGGCTCGACTCTGATCGGCACCAACGGCCTCCCGCACCGCCTCCCGTTGCAGTCGGTCGACCACCGCGGGGTCGTCCGCCCCGAAGGCACCGGGAGCGCCATAGACCCGCGGGTCCGACAACCCCGCGATGGTCAGCCCCTATGCCTCCACCACGCCCGCGCCCACCTCGTAGCCGTCCTCGGTCGCGAGCTTGGTGCCCAGGACGGTGACCCCAGGGACGGTGCCCATGACCTCCAGGGTCGCCGGGGAGTCGTGGTTGCCGGCGACCCAGAGCATCGGTGCCCGGGCCGTCAGCGCCTCGACCGCCTGCAGGTAGGCAGGCGTGAGCTCCTCGCGCGTGCCGAACTCGCTCTCGTCGCCGGCGTTGAGGACCAGGTCGACGTCGTAGCTGGCCGCGTACCGGGCCAGCAGGGGGTAGTTGGCCGCCAGGTGCATGTCGGAGATCGTCATGATCCGCAGCGCGGTCCCGGGCGTGCGATCGTCCTCGATGTCCGCCTGCAGCGCCGCCTGGATCCCGATCACCGATCCCAGGACGTCGAAGGCCTTGGACCGCTGCGAGTGGTAGGCGCTCAGCTCGCCGGGGAAGAGCTGAGCCGCCGCGAGCGTGCCGGTCAGCCGCGACTCGCGCACCCACTCCTCGTTGTAGGTCAGCGCACCGTAGGCGACCACGACGCCGGTCGCGACGCCGGCGGCGGCGAACTGCTGCAGCCGCCACCGCAGCTCGTGGGCGCGCCGAGGATCGCCGCGCAGGTACCGCACGGACATGGTGACCGCAGCCGCGATCGCCAGCCCCACCGCCAGCCCGAGGAACAGCTCGCCGGCCAGCCAGCGGGCGATCAGCGGCACCTGGGCGGCGAAGTCGGCCTGCAGCCGTTGCACGAATGCGGGGACGTCGCCGCCGGCGAGCCGGGTGAGCTCGAGGACGTCGACGTCCTCCGGACGGACGTGCACCCCGAACGGGACGCCGCTCACCTCCGGGAGCTCCCAGCTGCCCAGTGTGGTGTCGGCGGTCAGCCCCGGCCGGGTGAACAGCGAGCCCTGCACCTGGAACGGCACGCCCTGCACCGTGGCGTGGTACGGGAAGGCCCGCAGCGCCGCCGCGGCACACGTCACGGGGAGCGCGATCCGCAGCAGCCACCGCAGGGTCAGCAGGCGGGGAGCCGGGCCCGATCCGGCCCCCGCCCGCATCGCACCGGTGGGTTGGACCCAGCAGTGGCGGGTGGGCAGACTCAGGGACGTGCCCCGGTCCGTGCTGGTCATCGAGGACGACCCGAGGATCCGACGCATCGTCCAGTTGACCCTCGAGCGCGAGGGGCTGCAGGTGATCGAGGCCGCGAGCGGTGAAGCCGGGCTGGAGCGGCTCGCCGAGCAGGACTTCGACGTCGTCCTGCTGGACCTCATGCTCCCGGGGCAGGACGGCTTCGAGGTCTGCCGGGCCATCCGCCGGACCTCCAACGTGCCGGTCATCATGGTGACTGCCCGCTCCGACAGCCACGACGTCGTCGCCGGTCTCGAGGCGGGGGCGGACGACTACGTGTCCAAGCCCTTCGTGCCCAAGGAGCTCTCCGCCCGGATCCGGGCCCTGGCCCGGCGGACCCGGGTGCCCGAACCGCGGCTGCACGTGACCGTGGGTGAGGTGGTGATCGCCCCGTCCGACGGCACCGTGACCCTGGACGGCGAGCTCGTGAACCTCACCCGCACCGAGTTCAAGCTGCTCTGCGAGCTGGCCGCCGAACCAGGCCGCGTCCTCAGCCGGGAAGAGCTCCTCGAACGCGTGTGGGGGTACGACTACTTCGGTGACTCCCGTCTGGTCGACGTGCACGTGCGCAGACTCCGCAAGAAGGTCGAACGGGACCCGGCCAACCCCGCCGTCGTGCTGACGGTGCGCGGAATGGGTTACCGAGTACCTGCATGACCGCAGTCACCGTCCGCCACTCCTGGGCCGCCTTCTCGCCCCGGACACTGCGCGGCCGGGCGACACTGGCGTTCGCCGCCATCACCCTGGTGGTCTTGCTGATGATGGCGATCGCCGTGTGGACCGCGGTGTCCCAGTACCTGCTGCTGCAGAGGGAGCGCACGACGCTCGCCCAGACCGGCGCGAACGCCGCCCAGCTGCAGGGTGGACTGTCCTCGGAAGGCCTGACGGTGCCCCAACTGCTGGCCCAGCTCCCCCGCCAGACAGGGTCCACCTCGCTCTACGTCGACGACGGGGAGTGGACCACGACCTCCCTGCTCGTGGGCCGCGACGACCTGCCGCGCGCCCTCGTCGACATGGTCGTCGAGGGGACCCCGGCGCGACAGCGGGTGGGCACCCAGGACGGCACCGCCCTCGCCGTCGGCATCCCGCTCGCCGGCCTCCAGGACGCCTACTTCGAGGTCTACCCGCTGGAGGAGCTGGACAAGACGTACCGGGTCCTCGGCACGGTGCTGTCCCTCGCCGTGCTCGCCTCGGTGCCCCTGTCCCTGGCCGTGGGCTGGTGGAGCACCCGGCCCACGCTGCGGCCGCTGGAACGTGTCTCCGATGCCGCCCAGGCCATCGCCGACGGCGATCTGAGCGCTCGTCTCGACCCGCGGGGCGACCCGTCACTGGAACCGTTGGCGGCGTCCTTCAACCACACCGCGGCGTCGCTGGAGGAGAGGGTGCGCAGCGACGCGCGCTTCGCCGCCGACGTGAGCCACGAGCTGCGGACCCCGCTCACCGCCATGCTCGGCGCGATGTCCCTGGTGGATGACCACGTGGACCGGTTGCCCGACGACGGTCGGGAGGCCCTGGCGCTGCTCCGCTCCGAGGTCCGCGGCTTCGAACGGCTGGTGTCGGACCTGCTGGAGATATCCCGGGCCGACGCCGGCAGCACCGACCTGGTCCTGGAGGACGTGCGGGTCTGCGAGCTCGTCCAGGAGGTGCTGGACCGGCGTGTCCTGGCCGGCCGGGCCCCGGTCACGATGAGCGCGGGCGGGGACGCCGGCGGACTCGTCGTCCACGCCGACAAGCGCCGCCTGGAACGGGTCCTGAGCAACCTCATGGACAACGCCGACACACACGGCCAGGGGTTGCGAGCGGTCAGGGTCCGCCGTGCCGCCGACCAGGTGCTGCTCACCGTCGATGACGGCGGACCCGGCGTGCCCGCCCAGGAACGGGCCCGGGTCTTCGAGCGGTTCGCCCGGGGCACCCGCAGCTCGCGGAGCGAGACGGCCGGTGCCGGGCTCGGCCTCGCGTTGGTCGCCCGGCACGTGTCGGCGTTGGGGGGCACGGTCGACATCACCGAGAGCCCGGCAGGCGGCGCCCGGTTCACCGTCGCGCTGCCTCTGGAGGGGCACTCGTGACAAGGCTGCCTCTGGAGGGGCACTCGTGACAAGGAGGACGGCGGCCATGGCGGTGCTCGCTGTGCTGCTGTGCGGTTGCGGCGTCGGGACCCAGGACCGGCCGGAAGCCCTCGGGTTCTCCGAGACGCCCTCGGCCAGCCGGGCGGACGACGTGCCGAGCGGCACGGCAGACGTACAGGTGTACTTCGTGCGCGGCACCCGGCTCGAACCGGTGGTCCGCTCGGCCACCGCCGAGGACCTCCCGACGTCGTTGGAGGCCCTGGTCGCCGGCCCCGGGCGCGCCGAGGTCCTCGCCGGGCTGCGCACCGCGATCGCCCCGGAGACGGAGCCGACGCTGACCTCCTTGCCCGACGGCACCGTGCAGGTCGACCTGCCGCGGGAGCTGACCGGCCTGACCGGCGGGAACCAGTTGCTCGCCTTCGCGCAGCTGGTGTGGACCCTCACCGACGTCCCGCCGGTCCGCGCGATCCGGTTCACGTCGGTCGGCGCCCCGGTCGAGGTGCCGACCGACAGCGGGCTGACCGGGGAGCCGGTCGACCGGGCCGACTACGCCTCGGTGGGTCCCCCGTCGGCGGCTCAGCCGTCGGCTACCGACTGAACCGGCCGGGCCGACACAGGACCGTCGTCCGGCCGACCCGGCACATGACGGTTCCTTGACGACATCCCTGCTGGCCGGGCGAGCACCGCGGGGGCGTCGGAGGCTGACGGAGGAACCGCCGGACGGTCGTGGTCCGTGCCGGCCACCAGCCCGGACGTCGAGGAAGGAGCTGACCGCTGCGATGACCGTGCCGACCGGGCTGCCGGGCGTGGGCAGGTTCACCACCCGTGCGCTGCTCGGCCTCGCCGGCGTGGTCCTCGGCGCGGTGCCGTTCCTGGTCCTGCTCGTCCTCGTCCAGTCGCACTGGGCTCCCCTGGCCGGGCTCGACGGGGACGTGGCCGGACGGTTGAACGAGGTCGTCAGCACCTCGCCCGCGACCGTCGGCGTGCTGTCCGTGCTCACCGACCTGGGCGGAACAGGCACCGCTGTCTTCCTCCACCTGGTGCTCGCGGGCTTCCTCTGGGTGCGCGGCCGGCGTCGGCTCACCTGCTTCGTGGTCGCGAGTGGTGTCGGTCTGGCGCTCATCGTCCCGCTGGCCAAGGCGCTGGTGGACCGGGCCCGCCCGGTCGTGGCGTCCCCGGTCGTCGACCTGCCGTCCAACGCCAGCTTCCCCAGCGGGCATGCCATGACCTCGCTGGTGACCTGGGGCGTGCTCGCCTGCGTGCTCGCCCCGGGGGTGGGTCCGCGCGCCCGCCCGTGGGTGTTCGTGGTCGCGTCGGTGGTCGTGGTGGTCGTCGGTCTGACCCGGCTGGCGCTGGGCGTGCACTTCGTGACCGACGTCCTGGCCGGGTGGGCGATCGGACTGGCCTGGCTGGCGGCCTGCACGTCGGCGTTCCGCGTCTGGCAGACCGACCGGCGGGTCGCCGCTCACGAGGCCTGGGACCCGCTGCGCCTGGAGCCGGATCCGTCCCTCGCCGCGGCACCGCTGGCGTCGGGCACCGCGTCCCCGACGCCACGGACCTGGCTGCGGGTGACCGGCGTCGCGGTCGTGCTGCTGGTCCTGCTGAGCGGTGCCGGTGTGCTCGTCACGCAGCAGGCCGGGGCGCTCCTGGCCATGGACGTCACGGTCGTGCGGTGGTTCGCCGAGCACCGCAGCGCCCAGCTGACCGACCTGGCCCGGGCCGTGAGTCAGCTGTCCGGCACCCGCACCGTGGTCATGGGCGCCCTGGCGGCTGCCGCGCTCGGCCTGGCCGTCTCCTCCAGTTGGCGGCCGGTTCGATTCGTGACGGTGACCGTGCTGGGCGAGGTCGTCCTCTACTTCCTCGTCGCGCAGGTCGTCGAACGCGCCCGGCCTGGCGTTCCCGACCTCACGCACGGGCTGCCCACCGGCGCCAGCTGGCCCTCCGGGCACGTCACGGCCGCCATGGCCCTCTACGGCGCCGCGGCCGTGCTGTACGCGACCTACACGCGAGGGCGCTCCCGCTGGGCGGTCCTGGCCGTTCCGCTGCTGGTGGCCCTGGCCGTGGCCACGTCGCGGCTGTACGTCGCCGCGCACCACCCCACCGACGTCGTGGCCGGCCTCGTGCTCGGCGGCACCTGGACCGCTGCCTGCGCCTGGCTGCTGCTCCCCGAGTGCCACCACCCGGGCCACCACGTCGCGACGTCCCGCCCGGCCGTGCCGGGCGGCCGACCCACCACGAGGAGAGCACCATGACGACGCAACGACGAGCGACCGTGCCGGGACGACGCTGGCTCCTGGCCGTCACCGCGGTGGCGGTGACAGGGGTCGCCGGGTGCGGCGAGGACGCCCCGCTGAACACGCCTCCGGACGAGGTCCGGGGCGGGGCCATCGGGCCCGATGCGCCGGTCAGCGAGGACGTGAAGCTGCTGCAGGTCCAGCTGGAGTACCCCCTCGACGGGGTCTACGAGGTCGGGGAGGACGCACGGCTGTTCCTGGGGATCGCCAACACCGGGACGACGGCGGCCACGCTCACCGACGTGAGCGGCCCGGACTTCACCGACGGCGCCAGCGCGGACGGCGGGGACGTCGACGTCACGGTGGCCCCCAACGACAACGTCTACGTCGGCGCGGAGGGCATGCCGGTCATCGTGCTGGAGGACCTGGACACCGAGCTGCGCTCGTCGGAGTCCATCCCGGTGACGTTCACCTTCGAGGAAGCCGGTGAGGTGACGGTCGATGCGGTGGTAGCGGCCGAGAGGCAGGACCCGCTCCCGACCTACGACTTCCCCGACCCGGCCGAGGACCCGTCGCCGGACGTCGGTTGAACAGGTCCACCGACGTCCTCAGGACCAGCTCGTGACGGGTTCATGACAGCCACGACGTACCCGCCCACCGACGGGTACGCACCCGGCACCGGCGGTCCGCACCCCGCGCCGCCGCACCGAGACGGAGGAGTGACATGACCATCGCAGCCGACATGCTGGGCACCTACCCGAAGGACCTGGGCGGCATCGACCGCACGGCGCTCGTCACCTGCATCGACGCCTGCCTGGAGTGCGCCCAGGCCTGCACCGCCTGCGCCGACGCCTGCCTCAGCGAGGACATGGTCGCCGAGCTGACGACGTGCATCCGGACGAACCTCGACTGCGCCGACGTCTGCGCGAGCACCGGCCGCGTCCTGTCCCGGCACACCGGCTTCGACGCGGACCTCATCCGCGCCGTGCTGGAGGCCTGCGCAGCCGCCTGCTCGAGCTGCGGGGACCAGTGCGCTGCCCACGCGGAGATGCACGAGCACTGCCGCATCTGCGCCGAGGCGTGCCGCCGGTGCGAGCAGGCCTGCCGTGCCTTGATGAGCGCACTGGGCTGACCCGGCCCGCGGTCCGGCCACCGACCGGTGACCGGGCCGCGCATGCCGGGAGGACGCGTCGCCTCCCGTGATGCCGGAGCGGCCTCGTCGCTGCCCGCGACCATCCCGATCGCCCAGCACCTCGCGCAACGCGGCGGGGCGTCGCAGCACCCGGAGGTGCGCGTGGCCGCGGCCACGCTGGCCGCGGCCCTGACGGATCTCGCCCAGCTGGTCGACCAGCAGTTCCTGCACGGCGGCGGCGACACCTCCCAGGTCCTCGCTTCCTACGCGGCAGCGCACGGGCACGGGCGGTCCTCCTGACCGCGGCGCCTCAGGGCAGCTGCGCCGGCCACCGGCCGTCCAGCGCCAGGGCCACCTGCTCCCGCCACGTCCGTGCCTCATCTGCCGCGATCCCGCTGCTGTGCAGCGCCGTCTCGGCGAGCCGGTCGGTGTACCGGCGGACCAGGTCGTCGGCACCGCGGCCGCGAGCCCGCCAGGCGAACTCGCGCAGCAGGCCGGCCATCCGACGCAGCACCGCGGGTTGTCCTCCGGCGAACTCCAGCGGCTCCTCGACGACCAGCTCCACCAGCTCCACCAGCCGCCACCCCGGCAGGACCACCCGGACGGCACCGTCCTCGTCGCGCATCCTGCGGTCCTCCGCGGGCCGCACCGCCAGTTCGCCCAGCAGGGCCGACGCGTGCGACAGGGCGTGGACCGCGGTGGTCGGGTCGTTGATCCCGGGCGACAGGGCACGCACCGCGATGTCGATGATCTTGCGCAGGCCGTAGGCGACGTCCCGGCTGGCCGATCTCTCGTAGTCCAGCCGGACCGCGTCGTCCAGTGCGCGCTCCAGCTCCTCGACGTCCACCGTCCGCACGGTTCCCTCCGCCCAGGCGTGGGCCATCGGTGTGCCGGTGACCACGGCGTCGCCGATCCGCCCGGTCAGCCGGACGACGACCCCGGCGTCCCGCGCGGCGGCCACGGCCGCCGCCTCGTCCACCCCGATCAGGAAGCCGCTGGAGCGGGCCACCAGCGGCACCGCCGGCCCGGCGGCCGGGGGCAGGTCGGGCCCCGGGTCACCTGGGGCACCCAGTTCCGTGTCGATGGTGCGGGTCGCCTCGTCGTGCACGTCGCGGAGCATGGTCTCCACCCGCAGGGCCCGGGCCAGGTGGCCGAGGAAGAAGACCAGCGCCAGCACGCTGCCGAGGGTCAGCAGGTAGGCGACGGTGATGGACAGTCGCGGGACGAAGGCGCTGTCGTCCTCGGTGGCGCTCTCGGTCCGCACGGTGCGCAGCACGGTGAGCGCGTAGACGAACGTGAGCACCAGCTGGGCCAGCGTCAGCTGCACGACCCGGTCGGTGACGAAGGTCTGCAGCAGCCGCGGTGAGTACTGGCTGCTGCTGAGCTGGAGGGCGATGACGGTGAGCGAGAAGGTCAGTCCGGTCACCGAGATCAGCGAGCCGGCGATCGCTGCCAGCAGGTCCCGCGCTGCTGCGGCGCCACCGCCGAAGACGAACGTCAGCGGGTGGTCGTCGGAGTCCAAGAGCCCGTCCACCGCGGGGAGGAGCACCCCGAGCCCGATCGCCAGGAACACCCCCACGCACGGGATGGGCCACAACGCCCCACGCAGCGCGGCGACGACCGTCGAGACAGCGCCGCCTCGGCGCCCGGTGCGGTCTCCCATGCCGCGAGTCTCCCCGGGTCATCCCCCGGTGGCCCACCCGAGGGCGCTCGCCTCGCCGAGCGCCTCGAGCCGCTCGGCCGGGCCGGGCTCGCAGGGTGCTCAGCAGTCCTCGGGCGACGCCCCGGCCACGCCCTCCAGCGCCGACCAGTTGCCGATCTTGCCCTGCGGTATGACGCTCAGCGTCCCGTCGCTCTCCAGGACCACGGCAGCGACCTGGCTGAGGTCACCCGTGCCGGTCGCCCGGACGGCCTGACGCACCTCGTCGAGGGCCACCCGCTGCCCGGCGAGCGCGCTGTCGAGGGGCCGGCCGTCGCGCCAGACCAGGGTCGGCCGGGCCGTGACGACGGCACGCGCCCCCGACCGGTGCACCGTCACCCAGGCGACCACCGCCTGCAGCCCGGCCAGCAGGGCCAGGGCGGTCACCCCCTCGGACCACGAGACGTCGGAGCTCAGCAGGATGGTGGCCAGCGTCGAGCCGAGCGCGACGGTGACGACGAGGTCGAAGGCGTTGAGCTTGGCCAGCGTCCGCTTCCCGGACACCCGGAGGACGACGACCACGCTCAGGTAGGCGGCCGTCCCCACCGCGGCGACCCGCCCCACGTCCGACCACGAGTCCCACCACATGACGACCTCCCCCAGCCTCGACGGTCCCTCTCCTCCTCAGTGCCACCGGCGGCCGCGATCCAATGTGAAGGGTCCGTGACGGTTGCCCGGCGAGGCTGTCCTCCGGCCCACCCGGCTGCCACTGTGGACCGGCACCCCGGGTCAGGTGACGACCGTCGGCAGACGTCGTCCACCGCCCGCCCGACTCGATCCGAGGAGGACGCCATGACCC
>NZ_SJEW01000063.1 GCF_005930475.1 Modestobacter altitudinis | reverse complement strand
CTCGGGGTCAGGGGCGGGGACGTCCATGTGTGCGTCATCGGCAGGGCCCCGGCGTTCTCGACCCGAGCACCCTCCCGTACCGGGACCGGGCAGTCCGGGCTCAGCCGGGGAGCGTCGCCAGGAAGGCCGCGACGCCGTCGGCGTCGTTTGCGTCGGTGACGTCGGTCGCCGCGGCGAGGACGTCGGGGTGCGCGTGCGCCATGGCCACCGCGCGCCCGCCGCCCTTCCGGACCCAGTCGAACGCGGCCAGGTCGTTGGGCATGTCCCCGAAGTAGACGACGTCACCGGGGCCCAGGCCGCGGGCCGCGGCCAGCCGGGCCAGCCCGGTGGCCTTGGTGACCCCGCGCGCGGAGATCTCGGCGAGCGCGTCGGAGGAGGAGTTGGTCACCGTGCCGGTGTCGCCGACGACCTCGGCCACCAGCTCGACGAACTCGTCCCGCGGCAGGTGCTCGTGCCGGGCCAGCAGCTTGGCCACCGGCTGCGCCACCATCTCCGGCAGCGTCGCCTCCGCGACACCGGGGGCGTCGACGTCCCAGCGCGGCTGGTAGACGGGCTCGTGCCGGAACTGGTCGCCGTACTCGACGGCGAACCAGGTGTCGGGCTGGCGGCGGCGGAGCTCGTCGGTGATCGTCCGCAGCACGTCGGGGGTCAGCGGGTGCTCCTCGAGCACCGTGAACGCGTCCAGGTCCAGCAGCACCGCGCCGTTGCAGCAGATGGCCGTGCCGCCGCCCAGCCGGTCCCGCACGCCGAGCATCCAGCGTGGGGGCCGCCCGGTGGCGAGCACCAGCGGCACACCGGCGTCCGCCCAGCGGCGCAGCTCCGCGAGGGTCCCGTCGCTGATCGTCTCGTCGCTGCGCAGCAGCGTGCCGTCGAGGTCGCTGACGATGATCTTGGGGCGCCAGTCAGACATGCTCCACCCCCAGTGCCAGCACGGCCTCCACGTAGCGGGCCACGCCGTCGACGTCCGAGCCGCTGGTCCGGTCGACGGCGGCGGCCAGCACCGCGGGGTGCGCGTTCGCCATCGCGACCGACCGACCGCCGGCCCCGGTCACCGCCTCGATCATCGGCAGGTCGTTGGGCATGTCGCCGAAGACCAGGATGTCGCCGAGCGCGACACCGTGGTGCTCGAGCGCCACGGCGAGCCCGGTGGCCTTGGTGACCCCCGGCGGCAGCACCTCGATGAAGCCGAGGCCGGCGTGGGTCAGCTCGGCGACGGCCGGGTCGACGACCCCGCGGGCCAGCGCGAGCAGCTCGTCCTCCCCCAGCCGCGAGGAGCGCAGGAAGACCTTGAGCACCGACCCGACCGGCAGCACCTCGTGCCGGGGCAGCAGGTGCGCGGGCTCCGGGTAGGGCCAGTCGAAGCCGTGCTGCACCCGCAGCGGGCGCAGCGCCTCGGCCTGCTCCGCGGCGTCCTCCACCGCGACGATCAGCTCGCCGGTGACCTCCTCGATCGCGGCGATGACGGCGGTGGCGTCCTCCCGGGACATGCCGACGGTGCGCAGCACCTGCATCTGGTCCAGGTCGACCACGTAGCCACCCTGCGCCAGGACGGCGATCCCGGTACCGCCCAGCGCGGCACGGACGCTGTCCAGCAGCCGGGGGCCGCGGCCGGTGACCCCGACGAACGGCACGCCCGCGGCCCGGCAGGCGTCGATCACCGCCCGGGTGCGCGGGCTCACCTCGCCCTCGGAGGTCAGCAGCGTCCCGTCCAGGTCGCTGGCGACCAGCCGCGGCCGCCAGTCCCCCAGCTCGGCGGCGAGGTCCGGCAGCTCCACCAGCGTCCGCGCACCCGACTCGGGGACGAAGGCCGGCCGCACCGGCTGGCTGCTGGTCACGCGGCCGGCCCGGCGACGGCGGCGAGGGACATGCCGGGGGTGAGCACGGCGTGCCCGCCCAGCCACGGCCGCAGGGCCGCCGGGACGTGCACCGAGCCGTCGGCCTGCTGGTGCACCTCGAGCAGGCAGGCGATGGTGCGGGCGATCGCGCACAGCGTGCCGTTGAGCGTCGCCGCCGGCTGCGGCTTGCCGTCCGCGTCCCGGGTGCGGACCTGCAGGCGGCGGGCCTGGAAGGTGGTGCAGTCCGAGGTGCTGGTCAGCTCGCGGTAGGTGCCCTGGCTGGGGAACCACGCCTCGATGTCGAACTTGCGGGCCGCGCTGGTGCCCAGGTCGCCGGCGGCGATGTCGACCACCCGGTAGGGCAGCTCGAGCGCGGTGAGGAACTCCTCCTCCCACTGCAGCAGCCGGCGGTGCTCGGCCTCGGCCTCCTCGGGCGCGCAGAAGCTGAACATCTCCACCTTGTCGAACCAGTGCACCCGGATGATGCCGCGGGTGTCCTTGCCGTAGGAGCCGGCCTCGCGGCGGAAGCAGGAGGACCAGCCGGCGTACCGGCGGGGGCCGGCGGAGAGGTCGAGCACCTCGCGCGCGTGCATGCCGGCCAGCGCGACCTCCGACGTCCCGACGAGGTACAGGTCGTCCCGCTCGATCCGGTACACCTCCTCGTCGTGCTCGCCGAGGAAGCCGGTGCCCTCCATCGCCTCGGGCTTGACCAGCGCCGGGGCCACCACGGGGATGAACCCGGCGGCGACGGCACGGGTGATCGCCAGCTGGGCGAGCGCGAACTCCAGCAGCGCGCCCGGGCCGGTGAGGAAGTAGAAGCGCGCACCGGAGACCTTGGCGCCGCGCTCCATGTCGATCGCGCCGAGCGCCTCACCGAGCTGCAGGTGGTCCTTGACCTCGAAGTCGTAGGTCGGCACCTCGCCGACGGTGCGCAGGGTGACCGCGTCGTCCTCGCCGCCCGGCGGCACGTCGGGGTGGACGACGTTGGGGATGCGCAGGTGCACGGCGTGCAGCGCGGCGTCGGCGGTGCGCTCGGCCTCCTCGGCCTCCTTCACCGCCGCGGCCAGCGTCCTGGCCTTCTCCAGGACGGCGGGGCGCTCCTCCTTCGAGGCGCCGCGCACCGCCTGCGAGGCGGCCTTCTGCTCCCCGCGCAGGTCGTCGGCGGCCTTGACCGCGGCCCGGCGCTCGGCGTCGGCGGCCAGCAGAGTGTCGACCAGGGACTCGTCGGCACCCCGGGCACGCTGACTGGCGCGGACGAGCTCGGGGTTCTCACGGACGAGACGCAGGTCGATCACACCGTGATGGTAGGTGGCGGCCTGTGCACCTCCCGGCCGCGCCAGGCGGAGGGAGCTCTGCACCCGGTTCTCCCGCTGGGACCGGGTGCAGAGGTCCTGTGCCCGGGCAGGGTCACGGCGCCACGGAGACCTGGGACGATGGGGCCATGCGCTTCCTCGGTGACCGCCGGCCCGATCACGACCTGACCTACGCCGACGTCTTCATGGTGCCGGCGCACTCCACGGTCGGTTCCCGGCTCGAGGTGGACCTGACCACGCCGGACGGGGTCGGGACGACGATCCCGATCGTGGTCGCCAACATGACGGCGATCTCCGGCCGGCGGATGGCCGAGACGGTGGCCCGGCGCGGCGGGCTGGCCGTGCTGCCGCAGGACATCCCGATCGACGTCGTCGGCGAGGTGGTGTCCTGGCTCAAGGCCCGGCACCCGGTCTACGACACCCCGATCACCCTCGGTCCGACCTCCACCGTGGCCGAGGCGCTGTCCCTGATGGGCAAGCGCGCGCACGGGGTGGTGGTGGTCGTGGCGGAGGGGCGACCGGTCGGCATCGTCACCGACGGCTCCTGCGCCGACGTCGACCGGTTCACCCAGCTGTCGCAGGTCATGACCACCGACCCGCTCACCATCCCGGCCGGCACCGACCTGCCCAAGGTCTTCGACGTGCTCTCCGACGAGCGGGTCAAGGCCGCCCCGGTGGTCGACGGCGACCGGCTCGTCGGGCTGGTCACCCGCACGGGCGCGCTGCGCTCGGCGATCTACGCCCCGGCCCTGGACGGTTCCGGCCGGCTGCTGACCTCCGCGGCCGTCGGCATCAACGGCGACGTCGCCGGCAAGACCGAGGCGCTGCTCGCGCACGGTGTCGACGTGCTCGTCGTCGACACCGCACACGGCCACCAGGAGAAGGCCGTGGAGGCGGTGCGCGCCGTCCGGTCGGTCGCCGGCAGCACGCCGGTCGTCGCCGGCAACGTGGTCACCGCCGAGGGCACCCGCGACCTGGTCGAGGCCGGCGCCGACGTCGTCAAGGTCGGCGTCGGGCCCGGCGCCATGTGCACCACCCGGATGATGACCGGCGTCGGGCGCCCGCAGTTCTCCGCGGTCGAGGAGTGCGCCGCGGCCGCCCGCGAGCTGGGCAAGCACGTCTGGGCCGACGGCGGGGTGCGCCACCCCCGCGACGTCGCGCTGGCGCTGGCCGCGGGCGCGGCGAACGTGATGGTCGGCTCCTGGTTCGCCGGCACCTACGAGAGCGCCGGCGACCTGTACGACGACGGGAACGGCCGCCGCTACAAGGAGAGCTTCGGGATGGCCTCGGCCCGCGCGGTCAAGGCCCGCACGTCCGGCGCCTCGGGCTTCGAGCGTGCCCGGGCCGGGTTGTTCGAGGAGGGCATCAGCTCCTCCCGGATGTACCTGGACCCCGCCCGCCCCGGCGTGGAGGACCTGATCGACGGGATCGTGGCCGGCGTCCGCTCGTCCTGCACCTACGCCGGGGCGCGCACCGTGGACGAGCTGCACGAGCGCGCGGTGCTGGGGGTGCAGAGCGCGGCCGGCTACGAGGAGGGCCGCCCGCTGCCGACGAGCTGGTGAGGCCGCTGCCGCTCGAGCGGTTCGAGGAACTGGTCGCCGACGCCCTCGACGAGGTGCCGGCCGAGCTGATGGCCCTGCTGGACAACGTCGTCGTCCTGGTCGAGGACCGGAACCCCGACGAGCCGGACCTGCTCGGGCTCTACGAGGGGTACGCGCTGACCGAGCGCGGCTGGGACCACTCGGGCGCGCTGCCGGACCGGATCATGATCTACCGCGAGGCGATCTGCGACATCTGCGAGGACGAGGACCAGGTGGCCGAGGAGGTCGCCATCACCGTCGTCCACGAGATCGCGCACCACTTCGGCATCGAGGAGGAGCGCCTCCACGCCCTCGGCTGGGGCTAGTACGCACGCTTTCGCGCGCGAGAGTACGCGCGGTTTCGCGCGCGAAAGCGCGCGGCAGGGGCACGGGTAGCGTTGTCGGACGTGCCTGGGGACGACGCCGCGACCGGTGGCCTGCCGATCAAGATGCTGCACGACCGCCTGCTGGTCTCGCTCCGCAAGGAGGACGGCGACCGCAGGTCCAGCGGCGGCATCCTGATCCCGGCGACGGCGCAGGTGGCCAAGCGGCTGGTCTGGGGCGAAGCACGAGCCGTCGGCGCCAACGTGCGGCAGGTCAAGGTCGGCGACCAGGTGCTCTTCTCCCCCGAGGACCAGCACGAGGTCGAGGTGCACGGCGAGGACCTGATCATCCTGCGCGAGCGCGACGTGCACGCCGTCGCCGCGGAGCGGATCGAGGAGTCGACCGGCCTCTACCTGTAGCTCAGGACGTCTACCTGTAGCTCAGGACGTCCGCCAGTCCGCGTCGTCCGGCGGCTGGTCCTCGCAGGTCACGCACACCCCGCAGGAGTCGACGATGTTGCCCACGGCGACCGCGTCCCCGATCCGGAGGCGGGTCACGTCGGACCCGACCGCGGTCACCACCCCGGTGAACTCGTGGCCCGGCACCAACGGCGGGCCCCCGGCCGGCAGGCCCTCCACGGCGTGCAGGTCGGAGTGGCAGACGCCGACGTGGGTCACCCGCACGGCGACGCCCTCGGCCCGGAGGTCGCGCCGCTGGAACTCGATCGGCCGCAGCCGCCCGCCCGGCTCGGAGGCCGCGTACCCGTTCACTGATCGCATGCCGGCGACGCCAGGAGCTGGAGTGCACAGCGCAGACGATCAGGGCAGCAACGCCAGCTTGCCGCCGGGATGGCCGCCCTGCAGCAGCTCCAGTGCGGCGACCGCCTCGGTCAGCGGGAAGGTGCGGGCCATCGGGACGATGAGCTGCCCCTGGTCGGCGAGCTCGATCAACCGGGCGCGCACCGAGTCGCGGTAGGCCGCGCTCGCCGGCATCGCACCGCCGATGGCCCGGATCCCGGTGTCCCCCGCCCGGCCCATCGCGGCGATCGTGACGATCCGCCCCCGGTCGGCCACCAGCTCCAGGGACACGTCGACGGCCTCGTCGGTGCCCACGGCGTCCAGCGCCGCGTCGACGCCCTGCGGGGCCAGCGCCCGCACCCGGTCGGCCAGCCCCTCGCCGTAGCGCACCGGCTCCCCGCCAAACCGGCGGACGACGTCGGCGCGGTCCTCACCGGCCGTGCCGATCACCCGCGCGCCCAGCAGCCGGGCCTGCTGCAGCACGCTGACGCCGACCGCACCGGACGCACCGTGCAGCAGCACCGTGTCGCCCTCGCCCACGCCGGTCACGTGGAGCATCTCCGCGGCCGTGCAGCCGGCCAGCAGCAGGTTCGCGGCCTCCTCCGGCGCCAGCGACGCCGGCCGGGCGAACACGGCCGACGCCGGGACGGTGACCTCGGTGGCGTACCCGCCGGAGATGCGGAAGGCGAGCACCTCGTCCCCCACCTCCCCGCCGCCGGAGCCGATCTCGGTGTCCGGTCCCAGTGCGGTCAGCCGGCCGGCCACCTCGGACCCGATCGGGATCGGCAGGGAGCTGCGGTCGCCGGGGCGGGCGACGCGCTTGGCGTCCGCGGGGTTCATCCCAGCCGCGGAGACCGCGATCGTCACCTCACCCGGCCCCGGCGGCGGGACCTCGACGTCCACCAGCTCGAAGACGTCCAGTCCGCCGAAGTCCGTCGCCACCCAGTGCTGCGCCATGCCGGTGTCCTCCTGTGTCCGCGTCGTCACGTCCGGTAGCACGCCCGCGCGGCCGTCTGGTGCAGCGACACGCCGATGTCGCGCATGTGTCTCATGTGACGAACGGTTCCTCCGCAAGCTGTTGCTTTGTGTCGACAATGGCGCACACTCGGTGACCATGGTGATGAGCTCGGGACCCAGGACGGCGACGTCACCCGGCCTGCCCCTCCCGCACCCGGCTCAACCATGCCTGCGCACCGGCGAACGCGTCGTCGCCGACCCGTGGGTCCACCGGCTTGCCGGGCCGGCTGTCGGCCCGCGGGTAGGAGCCCAGGAAGCGCACCTCGGCGCAGAGCCGGTGCAGCGCGGCGAGCGCGTCCCCCACCCGCGCGTCGGCCACGTGACCCTCGCAGTCGATGGAGAAGGAGTAGACCCCGAGCCGCTCCCGGGTGGGCCGCGACTCGATCCGGGTGAGGCTGATGCCGCGCACGGCGAACTCGGCGAGCAGGTCCAGCAGCGCGCCGGTGCGGTCGTCGACGACCGCGGTGACGGTGGTCTTGTCCGCGCCGGTGGGACCGGGCAGCGCCCCCGGCTGCTCGACCAGCACGAACCGGGTGACCGCGCCGGGGCGGTCGGCCAGGTCGGTCACCAGCGCGTCCAGCTGGTAGCGCTCGGCGGCGATGGCCGCGCAGACGGCGGCGTCGTGCTCGCCGGCGGCGACCCGTCGGGCGGCGTCCGCCGTCGAGGCGGTGGGGACGACGTCGGCGTCCGGCAGCAGCTCGGCGATCCGCGCCCGGCACTGCGCCAGCGCGTGCGGGTGGCTGGCCACGGTGCGCACGTCGGTCAGCGTGGTGCCTGGGCGGACGGCGAGCACGAAGCCCACCGGCAGGAACACCTCCCGGGTCACGACCAGCGGCTCGCCGTCGACCAGGCCGTCCATCGTCGCGGGCACCGATCCCTCGACGGAGTTCTCCAGCGGCACGAGCGCCGCCCGGCACTGCCCGCTGCGCACCGCGGCGAGCGCAGCACCGACGCTGGGCTGCGGCTGCGCCACCCAGTCGGTGCGGCCGGCCGACCGGGTGAGGTCGGCGAGCGCGGCCTCGGCGAAGGTACCCTCGGGTCCCAGATAGGCGAACCTCGTCGGCGCTGCGCTGTGTCCTGCACTGGGCATCCGGTGAGGGTAGTGCGGCCGCCCCGGAGACCGACCCCCGTCGGGTTCCTGGGGCGGGGGGAGCTGCCTCGCCACCGGCCGGACACGTGCGGGATGCGTGACCTGACAGCTGAGTGGAGGGACGCGTGAGGCCCGGCACCATCGACGGCCAGCAGCTCGAGGACGCCCGCTGGCGGTTGCTGTCCGCCAGCCACCTCTCCGATGCCCGGGTCTTCTCCGCCGAGTTCGCCGACGTCGCCGACGCGCTGGCCGGCTCCGGTGAACCCTGCTGGGACGCCTGGTCGGCGGCCTTCACCGCCCGCGCCGCGCTGCTGGGCGGCGACGTCGCCGGCTCGGCCACCGGGGTCGCCACCGCCCGGGCCGCCCTGGAGCACTGCTCCCCGTCGGCCGAGCGGGCCCTGACGCTGGCCTACCTGGCGCACGTCGAGGTCAGCGCCGACCGGTTCGACGTCGCCGTGCACCTCGCCGTGGACGCGAGCCTGCTGGCCGACCAGGTGTCCGCCGAGGACCCCAGCCGGCCGCTGCACCAGGCCCACCACTGGCTGTCGCTGGCGCTGACCCGGCTGGACCTCGAGGAGCTCGCCGTCGCCCAGGCGCTGCGCGGCGTCCGGGTCGCCGGCGCGCTGCCCGACCTCGGCGACCGGTGGCAGCTGCTGCGGCTGTGCGCCCAGCAGCACGCCGAGCTCGCCCAGACCGTGCACCGCCGCGGCGACGCCGCCCGCTCCCGCGAGCTCGCCGACGTGGCGGTCCGCTGCGCCACCAGCGCCCGCGAGCTGCCCTGGGAGCCGACGGACCCCGACAGCGACCTGCTCGACGTCGTCCAGGCCTGGGCGCTCGCGCTGCGCGGCGAGCTGGACGACGCCCTCGCCCCGCTGCGCAGGGTGCGCCGGCACCTGCAGTCCGGGAACGCCCCCCTGTGGCTGGTCGGCTACACCGACCTCGCGCTGTCCCGGCTGCTCGGCCGGCTCTGCGCCCGGGACGCCGACCTCGGCCGGCTGTCCGGCGAGGAGGCCGTCGAGCTGCTGGTGACCGCCTCCGGCGCGTTCGCCGCGGCCGGCGACCGGCGGCGGTACCGGCAGTGCCTGCTCGAGCTGGGCCAGGCCACCGCCGCGGTCGGCGCCACCATCGAGGCGATGCACTGGCTGGACGCCTACCGGGCCGAGACGAGCCGGGCCCAGCTGCACGGCCGGGAGCTGTGGGCGGAGATGTTCGTCCGGCGCAGCCGGCTCCGGGAGGCCGAGCGGCAGACCGCCGTGCTCCGCCGGCACGCCCTCGAGGACCCCCTGACCGGCCTGGGCAACCGGCGCAGCGCCGAGCGCCTGATGGGCGAGCTGCGGACCGACCGGGAGACCGTGTCGCTGGCGGTGGTCGACGTCGACGGCTTCAAGGCCGTCAACGACGAGCACTCGCACCTGCACGGTGACGCGGTGCTGCGCCGGGTCGCCGAGCTGCTCCGCCAGCACTGCCGGACCGGCGACGAGGTGTTCCGCTGGGCCGGCGACGAGTTCCTCGTGGTGCTGCCCGACACGGCCGAGCCGCAGGCGGTGGTCGCCACGGAGCGGCTGCGCAGCGCCGTCGCCGACGCCGACTGGGCCGCGCTGGACGTCGGCCGGGCGGTCACGGTCAGCATCGGCCTGGCCACCTCGACCGGGACCCGGAGCTGGCGCGAGCTGTTCGACGCGGCCGACCTGCACCTGTTCGCCGCCAAGCGCGGCGGCCGCAACCGGGTCCGGGCCGCCGGTGGCCAGCCGCCCGCCGGTCCGGCGGACGGCGGCGCCACGCGGCCCGCGGGGTCCGTCGACGAGCTGGTGGCCGAGGTGCTCGGGGGCGCGCGCCGACGTCCGGGCTGGGCGTTCGAGGACAACGAGGTCGCCTCATGAGCCTGCGCCGGGCCCGGAGCGCAGCTGAGCCGGCCGGGCTCGGTCGGCGTGCCAGCACGCCGGTGCGTGACACGGCCGTGGCCAGCAGGCAGGCTGCCCTGGTGCCACCGGGACCCCTGCACCAGCAGGTGAGCACCGCGCTGGCGAACTGGCAGTTGGACACGGCCGAGGCGCTGCTCGCCCGGGTCGACGGCGACCAGCCGCCCGCCCCGGGAGCCGACCGCGGCGCCGCCCCGCTCACCTCGCTGGCCCGTGCCTGGGCCGACACCCTGCGCGCCGAGCTGCTCGTCCGGCGGCTGCGGCTGGCCGGCTACTCGCTGCTCGGTGAGCCGCTGGTCGAGGGCGGCCCGGAGCAGGACGGCCCGCTGGACCTGCACGCCGGCGGCCGCGACGGCGTCGTCCCGGCCGGCGCGCTGGACCGGGACAACCGCTCGGAGTCCGCGACGCACGCCGCGCTGGCGATCGCCCTGGTCCGCTCCGCCCGGGCCGCGTTCGACGCCCAGGACGACGACCTGCAGCGCGCCGCCGGGCTCGTCCGGCACGCCCGCATCGAGCTGCTCTCCCGCCGCGTCGACGCCGCGATGGACGAGGCGGTCGAGTCGGCCAGCCTGCTGGACCCCGCCCTGCCGGTCACCCCGCTGCTGGTGCACACGCTCAGCGCGCTGGCCGGGGTGCTCGCCGACCTCGAGCTGATGCCGCTGGCCCTGGACTACCAGTCCCGTGCCGCCGAGGCCGCCGCGTCGATCGCCGACCGGGCCGGCGACGACGAGCAGCAGGCCGCGACCCAGCTCGCCGCCGAGGCGGCCACCCGGCTGGCCGCGCTGTGCACCGAGGTCGGCGAGGGCCTGCTGGACGACGGCAGCGTCGACGCTGCCGCCCCGCACTTCGACCAGGCCCGGGCGCTGGCCGAACGGGCGCTGGACCAGCTCCCGGCGGGCGACCCGGCGGTGCTGGACGCCCAGGTGGTCCGCGGCTGGGCGCTGGTCGGCAGCGGCGAGCACGCCGCCGCCCGGGCCCTGCTGCGCGGCGTCGTCGGCGCGGCTGCGGCGTCCGCGGACCGGGCGCTGCTGTCCTCCGCCGAGCTCGGGCTCGGCCGGGCGCTGCGCCGCTCCGGCGAGCCCCGCGCCGCCGACGACCACCTGGCCTCCGCGCTGGCCCTGGCCACCGAGCACGGCCTGCCCCGGCTGCGCCGGGCCGCGCTGCGCGAGCTGTGCACGCTGCACGCCGAGCTCGACGACGCCGCCCGCGCGCTGCCCTACCTGCAGGCCTACCTGGCCGACGAGCTGGACCGGGTCGACGAGCGGCGGACCCGGTGGGTCGAGCTCTTCGGCCGGCGCAAGAGCCTGCTGGAGACCGAGCGGGCCGCCGGGCAGCTGCGCCGGCAGGCCTACGAGGACGCGCTCACCCACCTGCCCAACCGCCGGTACGCCGAGGCGCGGCTGGACGGGCTGCTGTCCTCCGGCGCGGTGCCCGCCCTCGCGGTCGTGGACATCGACCGGTTCAAGGCGATCAACGACGCCGCCGGGCACCCCGGCGGCGACGCCGTCCTGCGCGCCGTCGGGCAGCTGCTGGTCGA
Source organism: Modestobacter altitudinis (assembly GCF_005930475.1). GTDB lineage: Bacteria > Actinomycetota > Actinomycetes > Mycobacteriales > Geodermatophilaceae > Modestobacter > Modestobacter altitudinis. Next base: position 18,230 of record NZ_SJEW01000063.1, on the reverse strand, counting down.
CGGCTGCCGGGACACCGACGAGGTGTGCCGCTGGGCCGGTGACGAGTTCGTCATCCTGCTGCCGGAGACGACCGCCGAGCAGGCCGAGCGGGCGATGGAGCGGATCCGGCGCTCGATCGCCGCCCACGACTGGTCCGCGCTCGGTGTCCAGGTGCCGGTCCGGATCAGCGTCGGCATCGCCCAGGCCGCCCGCGGCGACGACCGGCGCACCCTGTTCGCCGCCGCCGACGGGGTCCTGTACGACGCCAAGCGGGCCGGCCGGGACCGGGTGGTCCGGCTGTCCGGTGTCACCCAGACCCGCGAGGTCGCGACGCTGGAGGCCGCACCGCTCGACACGGCGACCCCGGCACCGACGAGCGTCCCGGACGCCCCCTCCCCGGCCGTCATCATGGAGGGCATGAGCGCCTCCCCGCTGGACGACCTGACCGACGACCGGGCAGCCGACCCGGCCGACGCGGCCGGCGGCTTCGCCCCCCTGCTCGTCGAGCCGGCCGAGGCGCCCGCTGCTGCCCCGGCTGCCGAGGAGCCCCCGGTCCGCCCGCGGACCCCGCTCGACGAGCTCTTCGGCGGCCCAGCCGCTCGCCCCGCCGGCCGGCGGATCGAGCCGGTGGTCCCGGTCGCCGCTGCCCCGGTCGCCCCCACCCCGGTCGCCGCTGCCCCGGTCACCCGCGAGCCCGTCCTCGCGGCCGGCCCGGACGTCATCTGGGGCACCGGCCGCAGCACCGAGCAGGTGCTGGCGCTGGTCCGCGAGGCGCGCCGCGAGCACCCCGACCACCCGGCGGTCGTCGTCCGGGCCAGCGCGGACACCCTGGTGGCCCTGGCCAGCGAGCACGACGCCTACACGACCATGGACCACGCCGCGATGTCCGCGGCCGTCGGGCCGGTGCCCGAGCCCGTCGGCCGGGTCGGCGTGCTGTGCGCGAGCAGCGGCGACACCCCGATCGCCGCCGAGGCCGCCTTCGTCGCGCGGGTCACCGGCACCGAGGTCGTCCGGGTGGACGACGTCGGCGGCAGCCGGATCCGCCCGCTGCTGACCGACCGCTCGCTGCTCACCGACGTCGACTGCCTGGTCGTCGTCGCCGGCCTCGACGCGGCGCTGGCCAGCGTCGTCAGCGGGCTGACCGAGGTGCCGGTGGTCGCCGTCCCGACGTCGGCCGGTCAGGGCGCCAGCTCCTTCGGCGGGTTCAGCGCGCTGCTCACCATGCTGAACTGGGCTGCGCCCGGCGTGGTCGTCAGCAACATCGACAACGGCTGGTCGGCCGGTGTCTTCGCCGCCCGGATCGCCCGCCGCACCGCCCGGCACCAGCCCTAGGCCGGCCGGCGGCGGCCGACCACCGAGTGGACGTGCCAGTGCGTCGGCCGACCGGACGCCGTCCCGTCGGCCTCCTGCTCCTCACGGTGGACGACGTCGAGCCGGTCGAGGAACCGGTCGACGTCGGCGGTGCTGAGTCGGGCCACGTCCGCGGCGTCCGCCGTCGCCCGCACGCCGAACAGCTGGCAGGCCAGCCAGCCGCCCGGGACGAGGGCGGACAGCAGCAGCTCCCACAGCCGCTCGAGGTGCACCCCGGCGTAGGGCAGCGACCAGGCCGCGTGCACCACGTCGACCGCCGGCAGCGCGTCGAGGTCGGCGAAGTCGGTGGTCCGGGTCGTCAGCCGCTGCGCCTGCTCCGTGGACAGCCGCGCCCGGAGCAGGTCCGCGGCGGCCGGGTCACCGTCGACCGCGAGCACCCGCCAGCCGTGCTCCAGCAGCAGCGCCGACTCCACCCCGGCGCCGGAGCCCAGGTCGAGGGCGAGCCGGCCCGCGCCCTCCCCCGCGTGCTGCAGCAGGGTCAGCGCGAGCGGGCGCGGCGGCCGGTCCCCCTGCGTCGCGTTGTACCTGCTCCACGCCCCGGGTTCGTCGAACTCCGCCACCTCGTCCCCTCCGACCACACCGCGGACCCCTCCGCCTTTGTGGCCACAATGGCGGACGTGACGATCGGGTGGCTGGACCTCTCGGCCGGGGCCAGCGGGGACATGCTGCTCGGCGCGCTCGTCGACGCCGGGGTGCCGCTGGCGGTGCTGAGCGCCGCGGTCGCCGCGCTGCCGGTCGAGCCGGTCGTCCTCAGCACCGAGCAGGTCACCCGGCACGGCCTGGGCGCCACCCGGGTGCACGTGCACGCGCCGGCCAGCGACGTGCACCGGACCTGGGCCGACGTGCGCGGCATCCTCGCCGCCGCGGCTCTCGCCCCCGTCGTCCGGGACGGCGCCCTGGCGGTCTTCGAGCGGCTCGCGGTCGCCGAGGGGCGGGTGCACCGGGTGCCGGCCGACGAGGTGCACTTCCACGAGGTCGGCGCGCTGGACGCCCTGGCCGACGTGGTCGGTGTCGTCGCCGGCTTCGCCTCCCTCGCCCTGGACCGGCTCACCGCCTCCCCCGTCGCGCTGGGCAGCGGGTCGGCGCGCGGCGCGCACGGCGTCGTCCCGGTGCCCGGGCCCGCCGTCCTGGAGCTGCTGACCGGCCTGCCGGTCGTCGCCGGGCCGGTCCCCGCGGAGACGTGCACGCCGACCGGCGCCGCGCTGCTGGCCGCGCACGTCCAGGAGTGGACGACGCTGCCCGCGATGCGGGTCCGGCGGGTCGGCAGCGGCGCGGGCGGGCGGGACCCGGAGGAGCACCCCAACGTCGTCCGGCTGGTGCTCGGCGACGCCGTGGAGAACGCGGTCGAGGAGCCGTCGGCGGCCGGGCTGCTGCTGGAGACCAACGTCGACGACCTGGACCCGCGGCTGTGGCCGGGCGTGCTCGCCGACCTGCTGGCCGCCGGGGCGTCGGATGCGTGGCTGACCCCGATCCTGATGAAGAAGGGCCGGCCCGCGCACACGCTGTCGGTGCTCTGCCGGCCCGCGGTGCGGTCCGCCGTCGCCGACGTCGTGGTCGCCGCGACCTCGACCATCGGGATGCGGGTGCAGCCGGTGCAGAAGGTCGCACTCGACCGCGTGCAGGACAGCGTCCCGGTGCTCGGCGGGCGGGTCGGGGTGAAGGTGGCCCGGTCGGCCGGGCAGGTGGTCAACGTCAGCGTCGAGTTCGACGACGTCGCGGCCCTGGCCGGGGAGCTGCGGCTGCCGGTCAAGGAGGTGCTGCGGGCCGCCACGGCCGCGGCGCACCGGGCCCACCCGGGGGCATCAGCTAGGCTCCTGGACCGAGAAGGGGAGTAGCCCCCCGACCGCTGGTCGACATGCTGGCGCGCCCGCGCGCCCGGTCAGCGGGCCCGCGCCGCCGCGGGTGGGCGAGACCTTCCGCCCCGCAGTCCACCCGTTGGTGCGCTGCCGGTCGGAGGCGCCCCCCGCTCCCGCCCGGTGGCGCGAGGAAGAAAGAGATCCCGTGGTCCCCTCCGTCGTCCTGGCCGCCTTCGTGCTGATCCTGCCCGTCGAGCTGCCGGACAAGACCCTGTTCGCCACCCTCGTGCTGGCGACCCGCTTCCCGCCGCTGCCGGTGTTCGTCGGGGTCGGCGCCGCCTTCGGCCTGCAGGTGGCGATCGCGGTGACCGCGGGGTCGCTGCTCTCGCTGCTGCCCGAGGCGCTGGTCAGCGCCGTCGTCGCCGTGCTGTTCCTGATCGGTGCCGTGCTGCTGTGGCGCGAGTCCCGCAAGGGCGGCGAGGACGAGGAGGCGGCCGCGCAGGCGCGGGAGAGCACCTCGTTCGTCCGGGCCGCCGCCATCTCCTTCGGCGTGCTGTTCGCCGCCGAGTGGGGCGACCTCTCGCAGCTGGCCACCGCCGGTCTGGCGGCCCGCTACGCCGAGCCGCTGTCGGTCTTCGTCGGGTCCTGGGCGGCGCTGCTGGTGATCTCCGGGCTCGCCGCGTTCCTCGGCCGCAAGCTCGCCGACCGGCTGCCCGTCGCCCTGCTGCACCGGGTCGCCGCCGGCCTCTTCCTGGTCTTCGCCGTCGTCGCCGTCGTCGAGACCGTCCGCGCCCTCGCCGGCTGACCCTCCGCGGGCTGACCCCTCGGGGTGATGCGGAACGACAACGGTCAAGATCGTCACCCGTCGGACCGTTGCTGGGTGGAGCCGCCGGACCCCCGGCCCGCTCGACGAGGACGGGAACGACGTGACGACGCTGCAGGGCACTGACGCGCTGCCGCTCCACCTGGGTGCGGTCTCCACGGCCGCCTCCCTGCTGCGGGCGACGGGCACCGCCGTCCTGGACCTGGACACCGCACCGGCCGACGCCGAGCTCGAGGCCGTCGTGCGGGTGGCCACCGCCGTCTCCGGCATGCCCATGGCGACGATCAACCTGCTGGACGCCGCCTCGCAGGTGCAGCTGGCCAGCCAGGGCTTCGACCGGCTGGTCACCCCGCGCGCGGAGTCGCTGTGCGACCGGGCGCTGCGGGTGGGCGGCGTCTTCCACTCCGCGGACCTGCAGACCGACCCGCGGTTCACCGACAGCCCCTGGGTCGACGGCCGCCGGGACCGGGTCCGCGGCTACGCCATGGTCCCGTTGCAGCTGTCCGACGCCTTGGTGGGCACGCTGTGCGTGCAGTCGCGGGAGGTCCACCAGCTCGAGGACGGGCAGCTGCAGCGCCTGGCCGATCTCGGTCGCGTCGTGGTCGCCCTGCTGGAGCGCCACCGGCACAGCCAGGAGACCGCTGAGCTGGCCCGGGCGAGCGAGGCCGCACGGGTCGAGCTGGCTGCAGCCCACGCCGAGCTCAGCGCGGCCCGCGCCTTCGACACCGCCTTGCTGGAGTCACTGCCCGTGGCGGTCGCCGCGGTGGACGCCGAGGGCCGGATCACCGCCTTCAACCGGGTCAGCCGGCTCTGGCACGGCAGCGACGGCGACCCGACGCTCACCCCGCAGGACCTGCCCCAGCGCTACGACCTGCGGACCGTCGACGGCGACCCGCTGCCGCCGGACGAGGTGCCGCTCATCCGGCTGCTCCGCGAGGGCCGGCTGGAGGACGTCCAGATCACGATCGCGCCGGACGGGCTGCCGTCGCGGCTGGTGTCCTGCAGCGGCGACGCGGTGCGCGACGCCGCGGGCGGGCTGCTCGGCGCCGTGGTCACCATGGTCGACGTCACCGCCCAGCGGGAGCTGGAGGCCCAGCTGCGCACGGCCGCGCTGCACGACCCGCTCACCGGCCTGCCGAACCGCAGCCTGCTGGTGGACCGCCTGCAGCTGGGCCTGGCGACGGCGGGCCGCAGCGGCAGCCCGCTCGCCGTCCTCTACTGCGACCTGGACGGCTTCAAGGCCGTCAACGACGGCTGGGGCCACTCCGCCGGGGACGCCGTCCTGGTCGAGGCCGCCGGGCGGCTCTCCGCGGCCGTGCGTCCCGGCGACACCGTCGCCCGCATCGGCGGCGACGAGTTCGTGCTGGTGTGCCCGGACGTCGACGGGCCGGTCGCCGCCGGGCTGCTGGCCGCCCGGGTCACCGACGCGCTGACCGAGCCGCTGAACTCCGGCCCGGGGACGACGCACGCCGTGGGCATCAGCGTCGGCTTCGCGCTGTCCGCGCCCGGCGCCACCCCGGAGACCCTGCTGACCGCCGCCGACGAGGCGATGTACCGGGTCAAGGAGAGCCGGCGCAGCGATCGCTGAGTCCGGCTGCCCCTCCGGGGGTGACCCCTCAAGCTCCCCCGCCGTGCTGCCGACGTCCTGGACGAGGCCGGCAGACGGCCCCGATGCAGAACCGGAGGCAGACATGGACACCATCAGGGTCGAGGAGTCCCAGGACGTGCTGGTGCAGTCGGCGGCGGTCATCGCCGCGCAGCGCCAGTTCGCCCAGCGGCTGCGCCAGCGGACGGTGCCGGACCCGCTGACCGGCCTCCCGGTGCGCAGCCTGCTCATCGACCGGCTGGAACTCGCCCTCGCGGCCGCCGGCCCGGAGAGCGGGCGGCTCGCCGTCCTCTGCTGCACCCTCGACGGCATCACCGCGCTGGAGGACCAGCACGGCCCGGCCGTCGCCGACGCGGCCCGCGCCGAGGCCGCCGGCCGGCTGGTCGCCGCGGTGCGCCAGGGCGACGTCGTCGCCCGGATCAGCGCCCAGACCTTCGTCCTGCTGTGCCCGGGGATCGGCGACGCGACCGACGCCCAGCGGATCGCCGAGCGCGTCTCGGTGGCCTTCGACGAGCCGCTGCAGGCCGTTCCCGGCGTCCGTGCCCTGGTGCGGCTCAGCGCCGGCGTGGCGCTCTCCGGCCGGGCGTCGTCCCCCGAGTCGCTGATCGCGGCGGCCGACGAGGCGATGACCGCCGTCCGGCACGAGCGGCAGGGCACCGGCCGGCACGGCTGACCCGGCCCCCTTCCTCAGGCCAGCGTCGGGATCCAGGCCGCCAGCGCGGCGCCGAGCTCGTCCGGTGCGTCCTCGGGCACGAAGTGCGCCGCCGGCACCGTCACCTCGGTGAGCGCCGGCCAGCGCCGGACCAGCTTCCGCTGCCGGCCGACCAGGATCGACCCCGGATCGGCGTTGACGAACAGCTTCGGGACGTCGGAGTGCGCGAGCCACTGGCCGTAGCGGTCGACCACGTCGTGCACGTCCGGCGGCTCGTGCTGGATGGGGATCTGCCGCGGCCACTCCAACGTCGGCCAGCGGTCCTCCCGGGTCCGGAACGGCGCCCGGTACCGGTCGTGCGCCTCGGCGGACAGCCCGCGGAGCACCGAGGCCGGCAGCACCTTCTCCACGAACACGTTCTCGTCGAGCACCTTCCGCTCCCCGTCGGGCCCCCGCATCGCCTGGAAGACCCGCTTGGCGTCCCGCGGCCAGTCGGCCCAGATCAACGGGTTGACGATCGCCTCGGTGAACGCGATGCCCCGCACCGCCGCCGGGTGGTGGGCGGCCCAGTCGAAGCCCAGCGCCGAGCCCCAGTCGTGCAGTACGAACGTGACCCGCTCGTCCGCCTCGACGTGCTCCAGGAACTGCGCGAGGTACCCGGCGTGCCGGGCGAAGGAGTAGCTGCCCGGTGCCGGGTCGGGGAGCTTGCTGGACTCCCCCATCCCGATCAGGTCCGGGGCGAGGCAGCGTCCGAGGTGCTGCACGTGCGGGATGACGTTGCGCCACAGGTAGGACGACGTCGGGTTGCCGTGCAGGAAGACGATCGGGTCGCCGGTCCCCACGTCGACGTAGGCCATCTCCTGCTCCCCGAGCCGCACGCGCGATCGGGGGAACGGGTCCTCGGCGGGCACGGGAGAGCGGTCGGCCATGCCCCGGCAGTGCCCCGCCGTCCCGTCGTCCCAACCGCCCGGGGGCAGAAATGGCCACTTCTGCCCCAGGAGCTTGACCCTGACGTGGCGTCAGGCTGTTCCGTGGTCGGTGTCAAGGAGGGGAGGGGCGATGAGCTGGACGGTGGGTGAGCTGGCCCGGCTGGCCGGGGTCACGGTGCGCACGCTGCACCACTACGACCGGATCGGGCTGGTCCGACCCAGCGCGCGCACGTCGGCGGGCTACCGCAGCTACGACGGGCGCGACCTGGACCGGCTGCAGCAGGTGCTGGTCTACCGCGAGCTCGGCTTCCCCCTCGAGGAGGTCGCGACCCTGCTGGACCACCCCGACGCCGACCCCGTGGCGCACCTGCGCCGGCAGCACCAGCTGCTCCGTGCTCGGCTCGAGCGCACCCAGGCCATGGTCGCGGCCGTCGAGAAGGAGATGGAGGCACGACAGATGGGCATCCAGCTGACACCGGAGGAACGGTTCGAGGTGTTCGGGGACGTCGACCCGGCGCAGTACGACGCCGAGGCCGAGGAGCGGTGGGGGGAGACCGAGGCCTGGGCGGAGTCCCGGCGGCGGGTGTCGAGCTACGGCAAGGACGACTGGCTGCGGATCAAGGCCGAGGCCGCCGACGTCGAGCGGCGCCTCGCCGAGGCGCTGCGGGACGGCGTCCCGGCCGACTCGCCGCGGGCGCTGGACCTGGCCGAGGAGCACCGTCGGCACATCAGCCGCTGGTTCTACGACTGCCCGCCGGAGATGCACGCCGGCCTCGGCCGGATGTACGTCGAGGACGAGCGGTTCACCGCGCACTACGAGCAGCTCGCACCGGGCCTGGCGCAGTACGTGAGCACCGCCGTCCAGGCCAACGCCGCCCGGCAGGGCTGAGCCGCCGGACCGACCGGTGAGCCGGGCCCTGACCCGGCTCACCGGTCGGCCGTCCGGCCCCACCCCGCCGACGACGCCCCGGCGGGGGACCCGCATCCTGGCGGGGTGAGGCAGGCGATGGAGCTGCTGCGGCAGCCGTGGGTGCAGCGCGCGGTGCGGGCCGCGCTGGCCGCCGGGCTGGCCTGGCAGGTGGCGGTGCTCGTCCCGGCGTTCGCCGGCTACGCCTACTACGCCCCGCTGGGCGCGGTCATCGCCGTCCACCCGACCGTCGTCGACTCGGCGTCCGCCGCCTGGCGCACGGTGCTGGCGATGCTGGCCGGCTTCGCGCTCGCGGTGGTGGTCTCCGAGCTGACCCGGGGGGTGGCCGACGCACTCACCATCGCGCTGATCGTGGCGCTGGCCATCGCCGTCGAGCAGTGGCGGCTGTGGCGGGAGGCGGCCAGCTGGGTCAGCTTCGCCGCGGTGCTGATGCTGACCGTCGGGGCGAGTGACCCGGCGGCCTACGCGGTCCGGTACGCCGGGCTCACCCTGCTCGGTGCCGCGATCGGCGTGCTGGTGACGACGCTGCTCTTCCCGCCCATGCAGCTCACCGTCGCCGTCCGGCAGGTCGAAGCGGTCCGGGCGCTGCTGGCCGAGCACCTGGACCGGATCGCCGCGGGGCTGCGCCGGAGCGAGCTGCCGGAGCCCGGTGAGTGGGAGCTGGCCGCCCACGACCTCGGTCTCGCCCTGGAGCGCATGCGGGCCGCGGAGGCCGTGGTCGAGCGGGCCCGCCGGGCCAACCCGCGTGCCCGCCGCTGGCACGGGACGGCGGACAGCATCCGCGAGCAGTCCCGGGCGCTGGACCGGGTCGCGGTGCTGGTCGACGACCTCACCACGCTCGTCGTGCAGTTCCAGCCGCACCGCCACGGGCTCGACCGGGTGGACGGCGCCACCGGCTGGGTGCTCGCCGACGCACTGGAGGGGCTGGCCGGCGTCGTCCGCACCCCCTACCACGCCACCGACACCGAGCCGGACGACCGCGACGCCGCCATCGACACCGCCGTCGACGCGCTGGGCCGGCTCACCACGCTGCTGCGCACCTCGGACATCGCCGACGACGAGGGCTTCTTCGCCCTGGGAGCGGTGACGGTCGGGATGCAGCGGTCGCTGCAGGCGCTGGAGGCCCGCGTGCGGTTCCCGCAGCCCGCCTGACCGCGGCACACGGTGAGCCCGGCTAAGGTCTCCTCCTCGTGAGCCGCATCGGTGAGGTCCTCGTGCCGGCCCGGCTCGGCACCGGCTTCCGCTGGCTGCTGGCGTCGTCCTGGACGTCGAACCTGGGCGACGGGATCGCCCTGGCCGCCGGCCCGCTGCTGGTCGCCTCGCTCACCCGGGACGCGTTCCTGGTCGCCCTGGCCGCGACCGTGCAGTGGCTCCCGCCGCTGCTGTTCGGGCTGCTGGCCGGCGCGCTGACCGACCGGTTGGACCGCCGGCTCATCGTGGCGACCGTCGACGTCTGCCGGGCCGTCGTCCTGACCGTGCTGACGCTGGCCGTGGCGACCGGTTCGGTCTCCATCGTCGCGGTGCTCGCGGCGCTGTTCGTGCTGGCCACCGCGGAGGTGTTCGCCGACAACAGCTCGCAGACGCTGCTGCCCATGCTGGTGGCCCGCGAGGACCTGGCGGTCGCGAACTCCCGGCTGCAGACCGGCTTCGTCACGGTCAACCAGCTCGCCGGCCCGCCGCTGGGTGCCGCGCTGTTCACCGTCGGCGCGGCCTGGGCGCTGGGCGTCCAGGCCGTGGTCGTCCTGCTCGGGGCGGTGCTGGTGACCCGGGTCGTGCTGCCGCCGCGCGCGCCCGACGAGGGGCCGCGGCCGGCGCTGCGGCACGACATCACCGAGGGGCTGCGCTGGGTGCGGCACCACGCCGCGGTCCGGACCCTGGTGCTGACCATCACGATCTTCAACGTCACCTTCGGCGCGGCCTGGTCGGTGCTGGTCCTCTACGCCACCGAGCGGCTCGGCCTGGGCGAGATCGGCTTCGGGCTGGTGACCACGGTCAGCGCGGCCGGCGGGGTGGCCGGGACGGTGGCGTACGGCTGGATCACCCGGCGGGTCAGCCTCGGCGACCTGATGCGGATCGGCCTGGTCATCGAGACGCTGACCCACCTGGCGCTGGCGCTCACCTCCAGCCCCTGGGTGGCGCTGCCGGTGTTCTTCGTCTTCGGCGCGCACGCCTTCGTCTGGGGGACGACGTCGATCACCGTGCGGCAGCGCGCCGTCCCGCAGGCGCTGCAGGGCCGGGTGGGCAGCGTGAACCTGGTCGGCGTCTTCGGCGGCCTGGTCGTCGGGTCCGGGATCGGCGGGGTGCTCGCCCAGCACGGCGGGGTCACCGCCCCGTTCTGGTTCGCCTTCGCCGGCTCGGCGGTGTTCGTCGTGCTCATCTGGCGCTCGCTGCGGCACGTCGCGCACGCCGACGAGCTGCCGGCGCCGGCCTGACCCTTGCCTCGGACGCCGGCGGGCGGGACGCTGCCGCATGGCCTACGACCGGGAACTCGCCGACCGACTGCGCGCCGCGCTCTCCGCCGAGCCGGGGGTGACGGAGAAGGCGATGTTCGGCGGGCTGGCCTTCCTGGTCGACGGCTCGCTGGCGATCGCGGTGAGCGGCAAGGGCGGCCTGATGGTGCGCTGCGACCCGGCCGAGTCCGAGGAGCTGGTCGCCGCCGACGGCGTGGCGCGGATGGTCATGCGCGGCCAGGAGATGGACGGCTGGCTGCGGGTCGCCGCCGACGTCGTGGAGGACGAGGACGCCCTCCGCCACTGGGTGACCACCGGCCGCGACGTCGCCCGCAGCCTCCCCGCCCGCTGACCCCGGGCGGCCTTTCGCGCCCGAAAGGCCGTCTGGAAGTGCAGCCTTTCGCGCGCGAATGGCTGCCCACGGGCGCGTCCCTGTTCAGACGCGGATGAGCAGCTCGCCGTGCAGCATGCCGAGCCAGCCGTCGTCGGCGGCCGCCCACTCGAGCCAGGCGGCGGCGATCGCGTCCAGCTCGCCGGCGGACGCCAGGCCGTGGGCGACGGCCTGCTCGGCGAAGGAGGACGCGGTCGCCCGCCCGGCCCAGGACCTCCCCCACCACTCGCGCTCCGCCGGGGTGGCGTAGCACCAGGCCGACGTCGTGGCGGTCAGCTCGCGCAGGCCGGCCGCGTGCGCCCAGGCGAGCAGCCGGCGGCCGGCGTCCGGCTCGGCGTCGTTGCGGCGGGCCACCTGCCCGTACAGCGCCAGCCAGCGGTCCAGCCCCGGGTTCGCCGGGAACCAGGTGGTGGCCGCGTAGTCGACGTCCCGGACGGCGACCAGGCCGCCGGGCCGGCAGACCCGGGCCATCTCCCGCAGCGCGGCGACCGGGTCGGTCAGGTGCTGCAGCACCTGGTGGGCGTGCACGACGTCGAAGGAGCCGTCGGCAGCCGCCAGGGCGTAGACGTCGCCGACGGCGAACTCGACCTGCACCCCGGCGCGGTCGGCCGCCGCCCGGGCCTCGTCCAGCGGGGCCGCTGAGACGTCCAGTCCGACGACCCGTCCCGGCGCCACCCGCGCGGCCAGGTCGACGGTGATCGTGCCCGGGCCGCAGCCGACGTCGAGGAGGTCCAGCCCGGGCCGCAGGTGCGGGGCGAGGTACCCGGCGGAGTTCTCCACCGTGCGCCAGCGATGGGACTGCAGGACCGGTTCGGCGTGCCCGTGGGTGTAGGTGTCCACGGGCCGATGCTCCCGCACTGGTTTACTCAGTGGGAAATCATTCCCATTCGGTGAGACCAGACGGCGAGCCCGCGCCCCGCACGAGGTGCCCGGACGCCTCGCCGAACTGCTCCAGCTCGAAGCCGAAGGCGGCCAGCACCCCGGCGATCGCGTGGTTCATGACCTCCTGCGCGGCGAGGTCGGCGGCGTGCCCGCGGACCCGGCCCAGCGCCATCCGGTCGTGCTGGGTCCAGGAGACGAGCACGCCGTGCCCGCCCGGCGCGGGCGTCAGGCAGACCCCGCCCAGCTGCCGGCTGTCGGTGCGACCGGCGCAGTCGTGCAGCGGCAGGCCGGCCTCGGCCACCGCAGCAGCCACCTCGCAGACCAGCCCGGTCAGCGGGTCGGCGTCGTCGATGAGGGCGTCCCAGTCGTCGGCGAGCCGGTCGAGCTGGTCGGACAGGTGCGCGAGCCAGGCCCGGTCGTCCGGGGAGAACCGCGAGGCCAGCGTGCCGTCGTCGCGGCGGATGCCGTGCGCCGGGTACAGCGGCGCCACCTCGACGCCCGGGGAGGAGAGCTCGGCCAGCGCGGCGTCCAGCCGGCTGCCGAACGGCCCGGCGAGGACCCGCTGGTCCGCGTCGACCAACCACCAGGCCGACGGCACCGTCGTCCCCGCCACCCGACCCGGACCGTGCCCACTCGACAGACTCACGCCGCCACCCCCGCCTGCAGTGACGCCGGTTCGTCCCCCTGCAGAGCTGTCATCGGCACCACACCGCCGGGGTTGACCCGGATCGGTCACTCCTCGGAGCGGATCACCGCCGCCGCGACCGTCGCCGCCACCGCCCGCTCCGCTCCCACCAGGCCGATCCTGGTCCGGCGGTCGAGCAGGTCGGCCACGGAGCGTGCACCCTCGGCGCGCACCGCGAACCTCAGCTCCCCCACCGTCTCCGGACGCCCCTCGACCACCGGCTCTCCCCCGAGGCCCGCCACCACGGGCGCCTCCGTGCCGTACCGGCGCACCAGCCGCGCGGGCGCGCCGACCCGGGCCAGCACCGCGGCCGGCGCGGCGCCGACCAGCGGCAGCCGGGCGGTCGGCGACCGGCGGGCACCCCGGCCCAGCCGGGCGACGACGGCGTCCACGGCGTCGGCCGCCATCGCGCGGTAGGTGGTCAGCTTCCCGCCGACCACGGTGAGCACCGGGCCGTCCCAGCTCAGCAGGTGCCGGCGGGACAGGTCGGCGGTCGCGTCGCCGGGTCCCGCCCCCGCGGACGCGGGCAGGACGAGCGGACGCAGGCCCGCGTAGGCACCGACCAGGTCCCGCTGCGTCAGCGGGACCTCCAGCACCTGGTTGACCGTGGCCAGCAGCTGCTGCACCTCCGCCGGGCCGGGCACCGGGTCGTCGTCGGGCACCGGCCCGGTCACCGGCTCGTCGGTGATGCCCAGGTACACCAGCCCGCGCTCCTGCGGCAGCGCGAACACGTAGCGGGACCGGGAGCCGGGCAGCGGCACGGTCAGCGCAGCCGTCGGCGAGCCCAGCAGCGCGGCCGGCAGCACCAGGTGCGAGCCCCGCGAGGGGACCAGCCGGACGTCGGGCGCCAGCCGCTGCGCCCACACCCCCGCCGCGTTCACCACCACCCCGGCCCGCGCGGTCGTCGTGGTGCCGTCGACGGTGAGCTGCACCCGGTCGCCGTCGACCCCGGTGACCGTCGCCCCGGTGAGGACCCGGGCGCCGTACGCCGCGGCGGTCCGCGCGAGCGCGACCACCAGCCGGGCGTCGTCGGTGAGCTGGCCGTCCCAGAAGACCACCCCGCCGCGGCCCGGTCGCACGCCGGGCACCAGCCGGGCGACGGTCCGGGCCGGGACCCGCGACGTGCCGGGCAGCGACCGGCGTCCGCCGGGCACCGACACCCGCACCGCATCGCCCAGCCGGCCGCCGAGCGCGGCGAGGGCGGTGACGTCGCGGCCGGCGGCGTCCGGCACCAGGAACGGCAGCCGCCGCACCAGGTGCGGCGCGGTGACCCCCATCAGGACGGCGCGCTCGCGGGCGCTCTCCCGGGCCAGGCCGAGCTCGCCGTGCGCCAGGTACCGCAGCCCGCCGTGCACCAGCTTGGACGACCAGCGGCTGGTCCCCGCGGCCAGGTCGGTGCGCTCGCACAGCGCGACGGTCAGCCCCCGGGCCGCGGCGTCCAGCGCCACGCCGGCCCCGGTGACGCCCCCGCCGACGACCAGCACGTCGACGCCGGGACCGGCCAGGGCGGCCAGGTCCCGGTCGCGCTGCCGGGCGTCCAGCACCCCGGGCAGGCGGAGCTCCGGCTCGGGCACCGGCAGACTGTAGCCGTGGCTGACCTCCCCGAACTCACCGTCCAGGGCTGGGGCCCCTCCGGCGACCGCGTCGCGACGGTGGCCGCCCGGGAGGGCGCCGTCTCCCCCGACGACGGCGTGCTGGAGCTCGCTCCGGACGCCGGCGACGGGCTGCCCCGGGCCGCGCGCAAGCTGCTGGCCCGGGAGCTGGGCTGGACGCCGCGGCCCACACCCCCGGTGCCGGTGCGGGAGATCCGGCTGGCCCCCTCGCGGCTGCCCGCGGACGTCCGCGCCCGGTTCGTCGCGCTGCTGGGCGAGGACGCGGTGCTCGACGACCGGGCCGCCCGGCTCGGTCACGCCGGCGGCAAGAGCTACCTGGACCTGCTGCGCCGGCGCGGCGGGGACGCCAGCGACGCCCCGGACGCCGTCCTGCTGCCCGACGGCACCGAGCAGGTCGCCGCCCTGCTGCGGACCTGCGGTGACCTCGGCGTGGTCGTCGTCCCCTTCGGCGGCGGCACCAGCGTGGTCGGCGGCCTGGCCGGCACCGATGCCGACGACCGGCCCGTGGTCGCGGTCGACCTGCGCCGGATGGCCGACGTGCGGGCGCTGGACGTGCCCTCCGCGCTGGTCACCGTCGGCCCGGGGATGCGCGGGCCGGCGCTGGAGGAGGCGCTGGCGCCGGAGGGCCTGACCCTCGGCCACCTGCCGCAGAGCTGGGAGTTCGCGACGCTCGGCGGGTACGCGGCGACCCGGTCGGCCGGGCAGTCCTCCACCGGCGTGGGCCGCTTCGACGACCTGGTCGCCGGGCTCACGCTGGCCACGCCCTCCGGGGTCCTCGAGCTGGGGAGGCCCCCGGCGTCGGCGGCCGGCCCCGACCTGCTCGGGCTCGCGCTGGGGTCGGAGGGGACGCTGGGCGTCATCACCGAACTGCGGCTGCGGGTGCGGCCGAGACCGCGGAGCTCGCACTACGAGGGCTGGTCGTTCCGCAGCTGGGCCGCCGGGCTGGCGGCGCTGCAGCGGCTGGCCCGGCACGACCTGCTGCCCGACGTCGTCCGGCTGTCCGACCCCGACGAGACGCGGGTCTCGCTGCGCCAGTCCGGCGGCCTGGGCGCCCGCGCGCTGCGCGGCACGCTGCGCGCCCGGCGGCGCGGCGACGGCTGCCTGCTGGTCGTCGGCTGGGAGGGGCTGCCGACGATCGTCCGCGCCCGCCGGTCCGCGGCCTCCTCGGTGCTGCGGGACGGCGGCGCGGTGCGGCTGGGGAGCCGGGTCGGGAGGTCCTGGGTGCGGCACCGGTTCGCCGCCCCCTACCTGCGGGACCGGCTGCTGGACAACGGGCTGCTGGTCGAGACGCTGGAGACGGCGGCCACCTGGAGCGCGCTGCCCGGGGTCTACGACGCCGTCCGCCGGGCGCTGCGGGGTGCGCTGACCGGCTCGGGCCGCCGCCCGCTGGTGATGACGCACGTGTCCCACGGCTACCCGACCGGCGCCTCGCTGTACCTGACGGTGCTCGCCGACCGGGACGACGACCTGCCGATCCAGCAGTGGCTCACCGCCAAGCGCGCGGCCACCGACGCCCTGCTCGCCGCCGGTGGCACCCTCACCCACCACCACGGCGTCGGCGTCGACCACCGGCCCTGGCTCGCGCAGGAGATCGGGCCGCTGGGCGTGGACCTGCTGCGCACGGTCCGGTCCCGGCTGGACCCGCAGGGCATCTGCAACCCGGGCGTGCTGCTGCCCGACTGACGTTTCGGCACCTCAGTCGGGGTATCGGACCGACATGGCCCCGGACACCGAACCACGTCCGGACGGCGAGGTCGTCTGGGCGGAGGACGCCACCGGGCCACTGCTGCGGTTCAGCGGGTCCATCGACCGCGAGGCCGTGCGCCGGTTCCGGCTGCTGATGCCCCCGGCCACCTGGCCGGCCCGCGCCGACCTGGGCGCGGTGACCGCGCTCAGCGCGGCCGGGCTCGAGCTGCTGGTGCACCTGGCCCGCAAACCGCGCCGGAGCGGCGGGGAGCTCGAGCTGACCGCGCTGCCCGAGCACCTGCGGCCGGTGCTGGCCCGGGCCGGGCTCGCCACGCTGGCGCCCCGCACGAACGGCACCCCGACCAGCGCCTGATCGCGGGCGACCCCGGCCGGCTCAGCTCCGCGGCGGACGGCGGACCGGGGGCAGCCGCGGGGCGAGCAGCCGGACCAGCGAGCCGCCGATCACCGCCGACACCACGACGAGCACGAGGAACCCGCCCCGGCTCAGCTGGTCGACGCCACCGAGGGCCAGCAGCATGACCAGGACCGCGGCGACCAGCAACGACGTGCCGGCCGCGAGCATCACCAGCAGCCATCGCGGCGGACCGGCCGGGGCGCCGGGGCGCGGGTCGGGGCGGCTCACCGACGTAGTGGACCACGCCCCCCGCCCGAGCTGGCCGACCCGCCCATGATCGGCGAGGCTCGGGGCATGACCAGTTCCGCCGCGCGCACCGGCGTGACCAGCGAGGTGGGGCGGCTGCGCACGGTGCTGCTGCACCGCCCCGGAGCCGAGCTGCGGCGCCTCACCCCGCGCAACAACGACCAGCTGCTGTTCGACGGCGTGCCCTGGGTCGCCCGCGCGCAGGAGGAGCACGACGCGTTCGCGGCCGCGCTCACCGACCGGGGCGTCGAGGTGCTGCACCTGGACCGGCTGCTGGCCGAGGTGATGGGCGTGCCCGTCGCCCGGGCGGAGGTGATCGCCGCCGCGGTCGACGACCCGCGGCTGGGCGCCACCCTCCGGCACGCCACCACCGCCCACCTGGCGGGCCTGGCCCCCGAGGACCTCGCCACCGCGCTGATCACCGGGGTCGCCCACGACGAGTTGCGCGGCGGCCGGGGCCTGGCCTACCAGCTGATGGGCCGGGGTGAGTTCGTCGTCCCGCCGCTGCCCAACCTGATGTTCACCCGCGACTCGTCGGTCTGGGTCGGCGACCAGGTCGCGGTGACCTCGCTGGCCATGCCGGCCCGCGACCGGGAGAGCGCGCTGACCGCCGCGCTCTACGCCCACCACCCCCGCTTCGCCGGGGTCGACCAGCTCTACGGGCCCCAGCTGGAGCACCTGGAGGGCGGGGACGTGCTGCTGCTCTCCCCCGGCGTGCTGGCCGTCGGCGTGGGCGAGCGGACGACGGCCGGAGGCGCCGAGCGGCTGGCCCGCCGGGTGTTCGCCCGGGGGCTCGCGCACACGGTCCTCGTCGTCCCGATCGCCCAGGAGCGGGCGACGATGCACCTGGACACCATCTGCACGATGGTCGACGTCGACGCGATGGTCATGTACCCCGCCGTCGCCGACTCGCTGCAGGCTTGGACGGTCACCGCTCCCGACCGCCCCGACGACGCCGACACCACCGAGCTGTCCGTGTCCGGCCCGCAACCGTTCCTGATCGCCGCAGCCACCGCGATGGGCATCGACCGGCTGCGGGTGATCGACACCGGCCTGGACCCGGTGACCGCCGAGCGCGAGCAGTGGGACGACGGCAACAACACCCTCGCCCTCGCGCCCCGGCTGGCCGTCGCCTACGAGCGCAACACCGTCACCAACGCCGCGCTGGAGGCGGCCGGGATCGAGGTCGTCGCCATCTCCGGCTCCGAGCTCGGCAGCGGGCGCGGCGGCCCGCGGTGCATGTCGTGCCCGGTGCTGCGGGAGCCGCTGCCCGTCGCGTGACGCACCGGTCCGTCCACCCCGGACGGGACGCACGTGTCCGGTGGGACGGACGGGGCGGTGGGGCCTGGTGACCGCGGCCTCGATGGCCGGCACCCGGCGGCCCACCCCGACCGGGCCGCGCGGGGGTCTCCGCAGGCCAGGTGACCGGCCGGTCAGCTGCGGCGACCCTTGCCCGGCTCGTGCCTGGCCGTAGTTGGGCACTCACTCACAGCTGGCATCAAGCCGTGAAGCACACCCTCCGCCGCTCCGGACCGCGCCTGCGCCGATGGCTCCTCGCCACGACCACGGTGACCCTCGCGGTGAGCGGCGGCACGGTCGGCTCCCACCTCGCCGCGACGCACCGGGCACCGGCCCCGGCCGCCCACTCGGCGGTCGCAGCACCTGCACCGACCGCGGAACCCACACCGACGGCCGCGGCGCGGCCGACCCCGGCAACCGGCCGTCCGGCCCCGACGCCGGCGGCGACCTCCGCCACCCGGGCGCCCGTGCCCCCGCC
>NZ_SJEW01000062.1 GCF_005930475.1 Modestobacter altitudinis | reverse complement strand
GTCCAGCGCCGGGGCGGGGGCCGGGCGGCGGGGGGCGGTCACGCGGCGGCCTCGGTGGCCAGCAGGACCTCGAGCCGGTCGGCCAGCTCGAACAGCGTGCCCAGGTCGATGGGGGTGACCGACAGCGGCAGCTCCACCACCGGCCGGCCCAGCGCCTCGACGTCCCCGCGGAGGGCGTCCTGCGCGACCCAGCGCTGGGCGTGCTCGACCGCCTCGGCGGCGAGCCCGTCGGCGACCTCGGCGGCGCCGCTGACCGAGGCCGCGGTCAGCGCGGGCAGCAGGTCGGCGCCGGTGAGCCGGCCCTCGGCGGTGCGGCTCAGGCTGGCGGCCGGCAGCAGCGGCTCGGCCGCCATGTTGACGATCACCGACCCGACCGGCAGCCGGGCCGCGGTCAGCTCGGCGATGGCATCGGCGGTCTCCTGCACGGGCATGTCCTCCAGCAGGGTCACCAGGTGCACCGCCGTCGTCCCCGACCGGAACACCGCCATCACCCCGTCGCTCTGCGCCTTGATCGGCCCGGAGCGGGCCAGCCCGGCCACCTCGCCGGTCACGTTGAGGAACCGGGTGATCCGGCCGGTCGGCGGGGCGTCGACGACGACGGCGTCGTAGACGAACCGGCCGTCGCGGCGACGGGTGACCGCCTCCTTGATCTTCCCGGTCAGCAGCACGTCGCGCAGGCCCGGGGCGATGGCGGTGGCGAAGTCGATGGCGCCCATCTTGCGCAGCGCCCGGCCGGCCCGCTTGAGGTTGTAGAACATGTCCAGGTACTCGAGGAAGGCCGCCTCGACGTCGATGGCCAGCGCCTTCACCTCGCCACCGCCCCGGGCGACGGCGACCCGGCGCTCCTCGTAGGGCAGCGGCGGGGTGTCGAACAGCTGCGCGATGCCCTGCCGGCCCTCGGTCTCGACGAGCAGCACGTGGCGGCCGTCGGCGGCGAGGGACAGGGCCAGCGCGGCGGCGACCGTGGTCTTCCCGGTCCCGCCCTTGCCGGTCACGACGTGGCACCGCACGGGCAGCGGCTCTCCGGGTGCAGGGGTCACCCCTGCGAGCCTACGAGCGGCGGCCGACTCCGGCTCCTCGCGGCTGCGCTAGCGTCGCGCCATGACCGAATCGGCCCGCCGCACGTGGGAGTACGCGACCATCCCGCTGCTGATCCACAACACCAAGGCGATCCTGGACTCCTGGGGCGTCGACGGGTGGGAGCTGGTGACCGTGCTCTCGGGTCCGGGTGGCGGCGACCAGCTGGTGGCCTACCTGAAGCGCCCGACGAACTGATGACGCAGCCCGCGCAGAGCTGGACCGCCCGGCTGGCCGAACTCGGCGTCCGGCTGCCCCCGGTCGCCGCCCCCGTGGCGGCCTACGTGCCGGCCATCCGCAGCGGCCAGCTGGTCTTCACCTCCGGTCAGCTGCCGTTCGTCGACGGCGGGCTGCGCCGCACCGGCAAGGTCGGTGGCGCGGTCGACATCGAGGACGCCGCCGCCGACGCGAAGGTCTGCGCGCTCAACGCGCTGGCCGCCGTCGACGACCTGGTCGGGCTGGACTCGATCGCCCGGGTCATCCGGGTGGTCGGCTACGTCGCCAGCGCCGAGGGCTTCAGCGGCCAGCCGCGGGTGGTCAACGGCGCGAGCGAGTTCCTCGGCCGGGTCTTCGGGGAGGCCGGGAAGCACGCCCGCAGCGCCGTCGGCGTGGCCGAGCTGCCGATGAACTCGCCGGTCGAGGTCGAGCTCACGGTGGAGTTGAGGGGATGACGGGTCGCCTGCGCAGCAGGCGGCGGGCCCGGCGTGGGGGCCGGAGGCTCCCCGGCGGGAACACGGGAAGCGGCTCAGTGCAGCTGGCACCGGCTCCTGGCCGCGGTGCCGCCCGGGGGGTGGCGGTGTGACTGCGGTCCGGCAGGCGGCGACGGTGCTGTTGCTGCGCGACGGCGCGGTGGGCCTCGAGGTCTACCTGCTCCGCCGCACGAAGGGCATGCCCTTCGCCGGGGGGATGAGCGCCTACCCCGGTGGCGGCGTCGACGACCGGGACGGGGACACCGACCTGGCCTGGGTCGGGCCCCCGCCGGCGGACTGGGCGGCGGCCTTCGGCTGCGACGAGCGGCTGGCCCGCGAGCTGGTGTGCGCCGCCGTCCGGGAGACCTTCGAGGAGGCCGGCGTCCTGCTGGCCGGTCCGGCCGACGGGTCGGGCGTCGTCCCGGACGTCTCCGGGGACGACTGGGAGACCCAGCGCCAGGCCCTGCTGGCCCGCGAGCTCTCGCTGGCCGAGCTGCTCGCCGGCCGCGGTCTCGCGCTGCGGGCGGACCTGCTGCGGCCCTTCGCGCACTGGATCACCCCGCCACCGGAACGACGGCGCTACGACACCAAGTTCTTCACCGCGCTGCTGCCCGCCGGGCAGGAGGCGCGGGACGTGTCCGGCGAGGCCGACGAGGCGGTCTGGACCACGCCGGGCGCGGCGCTGCAGGAGCACGCCGGCGGGAGCCGGCCGATGCTGCCGCCGACGATCCACACCCTCGGCCAGCTCGCGCCCTTCCCGGACGCCGCTGCCGCCCTCGTCGGCTCACCGCCCGCCCCGCTGGAGCCGATCAGCCCGACCTTCGAGCAGACGCCCGACGGCAACTACGCGGTGCTGCCCGACGGCACCCGCATCCGGATGGTCGTGCCGTTGCCTGCGTGATCTGTGCACATCGTGATCCTCCGGATCACACCGCGGCCAGGTGCCGGTGCGAGCCGCGCTGAGCCGCTGGCCGTGTCCCGGCGAGGGACCCTGCGGGCCCCGTCCCCGGTCCACCCTCGCTGCGCTCGGATCCGTACCCGGCCCACCTGCAGGGGCCCGCCGCGAGCTTGCGAGCGGTGGGGGGCAGGTGGGTCCTTCTGCTACCTCGCGCGGCGGCGGAGGCGGTCCTCGTCGAGGACGACGACGGACTTGCCCTGCAGCTGGATCCAGCCGCGGTGCACGAAGTCGGCCAGCGCCTTGTTCACCGTCTCCCGGGAGGCGCCGACCAGCTGGGCCAGCTCCTCCTGGGTCAGGTCGTGCTTGACCCGCAGGCCGTCGCTCTCCCGGCTGCCGAAGCGGTCGGCCATCTGCAGCAGCGCCTTCGCCACCCGGCCGGGGACGTCAGTGAAGATCAGGTCGGCCACGGAGTCGTTCGTGCGCCGCAGCCGACGAGCCAGCACCCGCAGCAGCTGCTCGCCGATCTCCGGGTGCGCCGTGATCCACGGCCGCAGCATGTTGTTCGGCATCTTGGCCAGCCGGACATCGGTGACCGCCGTGGCGGTCGCCGTCCGCGGGCCCGGGTCGAAGACCGACAGCTCGCCGAACTGGTCCGACGGGCCCATCACGGCCAGCACGTTCTCGCGCCCGTCGGGCGCGCGCCGGGACAACTTGATCTTGCCGGAGAGGACGACGTACAGGCTGTCGCCCGACTCGCCCTCGTTGAAGACGACGCGGCCCCGGGGCAGCGTCACCGTCTCCAGCGAACTGGCCACCGGCTCGGCAGCCTCTTCCGACAGTCCCTGGAAGAGACCGGACTGGGCAAGGACCTCGTCCACGTGCACCTCTCGCAACGTCCTCGCGGGTGCGATGGCGACCCGCGTCCAGGTGAGTCTAGGGCCTGTGGCTGACCTCACCAGTGCACTCAGTCACTGGGCTGCCCACTCTGAGTGGCTCCGAGGCGTCGCCCCTCCTGGTGAGCCTGCCAGGTGTGCATGCACTCAGTCGACGCGCTGGGCCGACTCGCTGGGTTCGGTGACCCGGTCGGTGAGCACCGGACCGGGCACCCGGCGGCCGCGACCCCGGCGGCGGGCACGCCACCGGGACATCGCCCGGCGGATGCCGGAGCTGGCGAGCGTGCCGACCTCGGCCTCGGTCGCGGTGCCCAGGAAGTCCTCCACCTCGCGCTGCGAGGTGGGACGGCGCAACGGCTCCTCGACCCGCTCCATGACGAGCAGGAAGGCGATGAGCAACGGCGGGAACAGGATGACGATGAGGGCGACCACGTGCACCTCCTCGGCGACGTCTGCGGGCGGGGGTGCCCAGGTGAGGACGACGTCGGTCGTGCGGTCGGTTGGCGGCGCGGGGCCCGGTCGGCTGCGCACCGTCGTCGAGTATGACGGCCGGCGCCCGGCAGCGTACGTGCGGCAGGGCCTGGCAGGAGCGACGCCTACCCTCACACGCGTGTCCCGGCCCGCCACCGCACCCGACGCCCTCCCGGCCTACACGCGCCCCGCCCCGCCCCGGCGCCCGGGTCGCGCCGCGCGGCTGGGCGTCTCCCCGTTCGACCCCGAGGAGACCCCGCTGGGGCGCACCCGGCGGGCCCGGCGGATGGCCCGGGAGCTCGCGGCCATCCACCCGGACGCGCACTGCGAGCTGGACTTCACCACCCCGCTCGAGCTGCTGGTGGCCACCGTCCTGTCGGCGCAGACCACGGACAGGACGGTCAACAAGGTCACCCCGACGCTGTTCGCCCGCTACCCGGACGCCGCCGCGTACGCCGGCGCCGACCGGGCGGAGCTGGAGCAGGTCCTCACGCCGACCGGCTTCTTCCGCGCGAAGGCCAACTCGGTGATCGGCCTGGGGCAGGCGCTGGTGGAGCGGTTCGACGGGGAGGTGCCCGGCCGGCTGGTCGACCTGGTCACGCTCCCGGGCGTCGGCCGCAAGACCGCCAACGTGGTGCTGGGCAACGCCTTCGGCGTCCCCGGGCTCACCGTCGACACCCACTTCGGCCGGCTGGTGCGCCGCTTCGGCTGGACGGCGGAGGAGGACCCGGTCAAGGTCGAGACCGAGATCGCGGCGATCGTCCCGAAGAAGGAGTGGACGATGTTCTCCCACCGCGTGATCTTCCACGGCCGACGGGTGTGCCACGCGAAGAAGCCCGCGTGCGGGGCCTGCGGGCTGGCCGCCTGGTGCCCCTCCTACGGCATCGGGCCGCTGGACCCCGAGGTCGCCGACAAGCTGGTCAAGACCCCCGCCGCCTCGGACACCGAGTGAGCCGCGCCCTGCGCGCGGCCGGCGCCCTCCTGCTGCTGCTCGGGCTGCTGGCCGGCTGTACGTCGACGGACCCCGACGAGCCCGCGCCCACCCCGGCGAGCAGCGACCTGGACTCCCTCGACAGCGACATGCAGCCCTGCCCCGAGCAGCCCGACCAGCCGGCGGCCGACAGCGACCTGCCCGCCACCGTCTTCGACTGCTTCGGCGGCGGCACCCTGGACCTCAGCCGCGCCCCCGGCGTGCCGACCGTGGTGAACCTCTGGGCCAGCTGGTGCGGTCCCTGCCGGGAGGAGCTGCCGCTGGTGCAGCAGCTGGCCGACGCCGGCGGGCAGCAGCTGCGGGTGCTCGGGGTGGCCAGCCTGGACGGCGCCTCGCAGACCGCGTCCTTCGCGGAGGACGCCGCGGTGAGCTTCCCCAGCGCGTTCGACGGCGAGGGCGAGGTGATGGCCGCGATCGGGGTCAACACCCTGCCGCACACCGTCTTCCTGACCGCCGACGGCTCCATCGCCCACGTGCAGGTCGGCCAGGTGCACTCGCTCGCGGAGTTCGAGCAGCTGGTCGCCGACCACCTGGGCGTGCAGCTGTGACGATCCCCGCCGACGGGCTCGCCGGGCTGCCGGAGCACGTGCAGCGGCTGGTCGCGCACGCCGGCGAGCTGCCGCTGTGGCACCGGCACGGCGCGCCCTCGTCCACCGCCCGCCGCTCCGCCGTCCTCATCCTCTTCGGGCACGGCCCCGCCGGCCCGGACGTGCTGCTGATCGAGAAGTCGGCGCACCTGCGCAGCCACGCCGGGCAGCCGGCCTTCCCCGGCGGCGGCGCCGACCCGGGGGAGGACTACCCGGTCGGCACCGCGCTGCGCGAGGCGCAGGAGGAGGTCGGTGTCGACCCGGCGAGCGTGCAGGTGCTGGCGACGCTGCCGGCGCTGTTCCTCGGGCCGTCGGACAACGTCGTCGTCCCGGTGGTGGGCTGGTGGGACGACCCGCGGGAGATCGCGACCGCCGACCCCCGTGAGGTGGCGAAGGTCGCCCGGGTGCCGCTCGCCGAGCTGGTGGACCCCGCGAACCGGTTCCGGGTACGGCACCCGTCCGGGTACGTCGGACCCGCGTTCGGGGTCGCCGGCATGGTCGTCTGGGGCTT
This sequence comes from Modestobacter altitudinis, assembly GCF_005930475.1. Lineage (GTDB taxonomy): Bacteria > Actinomycetota > Actinomycetes > Mycobacteriales > Geodermatophilaceae > Modestobacter > Modestobacter altitudinis. Next base: position 23,557 of record NZ_SJEW01000062.1, on the reverse strand, counting down.
CACCGCAGGCCTGCTGGACGCCGTCCTGCAGGCCTCCGGGCTCAGCCTGCCGTGGGACGCCGGCGACGTCCGGCCGCTCAGCGGCCTGGCCGCGGCGGCGCCTGCCGACTCCGAGGAGGAGCCGGTGGACTCCGACGTCGCCGACCGCGCCGCGCCGACGGTGGCCGACGACGCCGACCGGCCAGGTTCGCCGCGTACCGTTCCCGGACCATGAGCCCGGCTCGGTCCCGCGCTGTGCGCGTACCCGGAAGCGGCCGCCCGGCCCCGCGCGGCGGGCTGCTGGCCGGGCTGCTGCTGGTCGTCCTGGTCGCGCTCGGCGGGTGCGGCAACTCCGAGCCCACCCTGCCCGAGGCCACCCGCTCGGCCGGCGGCGACGTCGGGTCGGTGAGCACCGCTGCGGACGGGTTCCAGGAGATCACCCTGGAGACCGGCGACGACTACGTGTTCACCCCGGACACCTTCACCGTCGCGCCCGGTCAGGTGCGGCTGACCGTGCGGAACACCGCTGACCAGCTGACCCACAACTTCGTGTTCACGGCGGACACGGGCCCCGTGCCGATCGCCGAGAAGATCCCGGTGCTCGCGCCGGGGGAGAGCAAGACCATCGAGTTCACCGTCAGCGCGCCGGGCGACTACCCCTTCGAGTGCAGCTTCCACGCCGCGCTCGGGCAGGTGGGCACCATGACGGTGAGCGGGTGATGTCCCTCGTCGACCTGGCTCTGATCGTCCTCGCGCTGGTCTTCGCGCTGTCCGGCTTCCGGCAGGGGCTGATCGTCTCCGCGGCCTCCTTCGTCGGCTTCTTCGGCGGTGCGGTGCTGGGCGCCCAGCTGTCCGGGCCGCTCGCCGACGACGTCGCCGACTCCTCGGTCACCCGGGTGTTCGTCGCCCTGGTCGTGGTGCTGGCCGGCGCGCTGCTGGGGCAGCTGCTGGCCGGGGTGATCGGGCGCGCGGTGCGCACCCGGGTCACCTGGGAACCGGCGAAGATGGTCGACGCCGTGGCCGGGGCGGTCGTCTCGGCGGCCGCCGTCCTGCTGGTCGCGTGGATGGTGGCCACCCCGCTGGCCAGCTCGCCGTTCCCCGGCGTCGCCGGGCAGGTGCGGCAGTCGGCGCTGGTGCAGGTCGTGGACCGCGCCGTGCCCTCGCAGGTGCGCTCGCTCTACGACTCGCTTCGGACGGCGATCGACCGGCAGGGCCTGCCCGACGTGCTGGACCCGCTCACCCCGACCGAGGCGCGGGACGTCCCGGCGCCGGACCAGGCGCTGCTGGACAGCCCCGTCGTCGGCAGCGTGCAGGGTTCCGTGGTGCAGATTCGGGGGATCGCGACGTCCTGCTCCCGGCAGATCGACGGCTCCGGCTTCGTCTTCGCCGACCAGCGGGTGATGACCAACGCGCACGTGCTCGCCGGGGTCACCGACCCGCAGGTGACCGCCGAGGGCGCGGCCTACGACGCGACGCCGGTGTACGTCGACGAGGAGACCGACATCGCCGTCCTCGCCGTGCCGGGGCTGCCGCAGGTGCCGCTGCGCTTCACCCCGAGCCCGGTCGACACGGGCGCGGACGCGATCGTCATGGGCTACCCCGGTGGCGGGGGCTTCTACGTGGGCCCGGCCCGGGTCCGGGACCGCGGGGAGATCAGCGGGCCGGACTTCCGTTCCACCCACACCGTGCAGCGTGACGTCTACGCCCTGTTCGGGCAGGTGCGGGCAGGCAACTCCGGCGGTCCGCTGCTGGCGACCGACGGCTCGGTGCTCGGCGTCGTCTTCGCCTCCGCGATCGACGACCCGGACACCGGCTACGCGCTCACCGCGGCCCAGGTCGCCGGTGCGGCGACCACCGGGACCACCGCGGTCGCCGCCGTCGACACCGGGCCCTGTGAATGAAGGACGTCACCGTGCCCAGGCGGCGATGGCGGCGGTGACCTCGGCGGGGGTCTCCTCCTGCGGGAAGTGGCCGACGCCGGGCAGCTCGCGCCACTCGTAGGCCCCGGCGACGTACCGGTCGGAGCCCAGGGCGGTGCGCGGCAGCACGTAGGGGTCGAGGGCGCCGTGCAGCTGCAGCGTGGGCGCGGTGACGGGTGCGGCCATCCGGCGGGCGAAGCGCAGCCCGTCGGGCCGCAGCTGGGAGCGGCCGGCCCAGCGGTAGTACTCCATCGCGCCGTAGGCGGCCTGCGGGATCCGTGAGGCCGCCCGGTAGCGCGACACCGCATCGGCGAAGTCCCGGGTCTGCACCCAGGCAGGCCCTGCCCAGCGGCGCATGAGGTCGGCGACGGGGTCGTCGTCGGCCCGGGTGAGCCGTCGCTCGGGGAGTCGGGGGAGCTGGTAGTGCAGCGCGTAGGCCAGCGCCCGGCGCTGCCGCGCGTCGGCGACGGAGGACCGCAGCCGCCGCGGGTGCGCGGCGCCGACGACGACGAGCCGGCGGACGCTGCGCGGGTGCAGCGCAGCCATGGTCCAGCCGACCAGCCCGCCCCAGTCCGCGCCGACCACGACCGCGTCGGTCTCGCCGAGCGCGCGGATCACCGCGGCGGCGTCGGCGGCGGCGGTGGGCAGGTCGTAGCCGCGCGGCGGCTTGTCGCTCGCGCCGTAGCCGCGCAGGTCCGGGGCGACGACGCGCAGCCCCGCCGCCGCCAGGCCGGTCAGCTGGTGGCGCCAGGTCCACCAGAACTGCGGGAAGCCGTGCAGCAGCAGGACCAGCGGCCCGTCCCCGGCCTCGGCGGCGTGCAGCCGCACCCCGTTGGCCGAGACGTCACGGTGGGCCCAGGGACCGGGGAGCAGGACGCTGGTCGCGTCCGGCTGCCCGTCCTGGGGTTCGGTCATGCAGGGATCAGCGCAGGCGGGTGTGCGGGTCCTGGCGGACGACCTGGCCGTTGCGGACGACGGGCAGGTCATGCTGGCGCTGGCCAGGGGCCTCGCGGCGGGCCAGGTCGGGCAGGTCCGACAGCGTCTCGAGGGTCTTCTCCGGCTTCTTGATCTTCTTCACCTGCCGGTAGCCGATGAACCCGGCGACCGCGGCGATGAGGACCAGGAGGGCGAAGACGATGAGGTAGGAGATCCACCGAGACAGGCCCAGCCAGGTGATGAACTCTGCCAGCGCGATGAAGAAGAAGATCGCGGCGAACGCCAGCATGACCCCGGCGGCGGCGAAGGCCGCCGCGCCGATCCCGCCACGCTTGGCCGAGACGGTCACCTCGGTCTTCGCCAGCTCGATCTCCGAGCGGATCAGCGTGGACATGTCGGCCATGGCGCTCTTGGCGAGCGTGCCGACCGAGGGCTCGGCGGGGCCCGCGGGCCGGCCCGCCAGCGGGGTCGTCGAGACACTGTGGGCCACGGGTGGCTCCTCCCTGATCGGCGCCCGGATCGGCGCGTTCCTCGGGTGATCGTGCCGCATGATCGCCACGCCCGCCGGTCCGGGTCACCCGGGAGAGTGCCGGGTGCGCCGGGCCCTCAGGCGATGTCGCAGCGACAGGGGCAGTCCTCGACGTGCGGTACCGCCCGCTGTCGCGGCGACTGAGGTCCGTCGGCGAAGAGCAGGTCGTCGCACGCCGGCGGGCAGCTGCACGTGGGGTCTGGGAAGAGCGGCAGGCCGAGCTCGAGCCGCTCCCGCTGCCGCAGCAGGTGGTGCGCGAACGCCAGCCGCTGCCGGGCGGCCCAGGCGGCCGCGGCGGCCTCGGCTCGGGCCCGGGCCCGTTCCTCCAGGGAGTCCCCGGGACGGGGCACGTGGTGGTCCGGCGGGACGCCGACCGCCGTCCGGAGCTCGTCGCGCTCCCGTCGGTCCCGGTCGTAGGTGTACTCGGGGCGTTCGCGGCTGTAGCGCTCGGGACCGTGCCACCACGCCACGTCACCGTGCCGCGGGTCCAAGTGGGCCGGGAAGAGCCTGCCGCCGCGGTCCCGGACGGCCGCGTCGTCCATGGCCGGGACCTCACCGCCGGAGGCGTCCAGCAGCGCGAAGCGCAGTCCGGCCAGCTCCGCGGCGCGCCCCAGCACCGTCGCCGGCAGGTCGCGCGCGCCGCTCTCCGCCTGAGCGACGGCGCCGGCGCTCACCCCGAGGGCGCGGGCCAGTTCCCGCTGGGACAGGTCAGCGGTCCGGCGGATCCGCCGGACGAGGGCGCCCAGTCGCCTCCGGGCGGCAGTCTGCTCGTCCACCCCCGCGAGGATGCCGTCCTCCGCGCCGCCCCGGGCGTCGTCGGGACGGTCCTGTGGACAGGCTCCGTCTGGGGAGTCCGCGGCCGGACCGTGCACCTGCCCACGCTTGTGCTCTGCTCACCATGGTGAGCAGAGCACAAGCGTCGTGTGGTGAGGTGCTGGAGCGGTCAGGCCCCGTCCTGAGGCTCGGCCCGAGCGTGCGAGGGCTGAGGAGGACGGGGTCCTTCCTCAGTCCTCGCTGGCGGAGGAGGGCAGCTTCGAGCTGATCAGGTCCATCACCGAGGAGTCGGTGAGCGTGCTGACGTCGCCGAGGTCCCGGTTCTCCGCCACGTCCCGGAGCAGCCGGCGCATGATCTTGCCCGACCGGGTCTTGGGCAGCTCCGCGACGACCATGATCTGCCGGGGGCTGGCGATCGGGCCGATCTCCTTGCGCACGTGCTGGCGGAGCGTCTTGACGAGGTCCTCACCGGAGTCGACGGCGTCCCCGCGCAGGATCACGAACGCGACGATGCCCTGGCCGGTCGTCGGGTCGGTGGCCCCGACCACGGCCGCCTCGGCGACCGTCGGGTGGCTGACCAGCGCGGACTCCACCTCGGTGGTGGAGATGCGGTGCCCGGAGACGTTCATGACGTCGTCGACCCGACCGAGCAGCCAGATGTCGCCGTCCTCGTCGAGCTTGGCGCCGTCCCCGGCGAAGTAGATGCCCTCGCCGTAGCGGCTCCAGTACGTGTCCTTGTACCGCTCGTCGTCGCCCCAGATGGTGCGCAGCATCGCCGGCCAGGGCTCGGTGAGCACCAGGTAGCCGGTTGCGCCGGGCTCGATCGGCTTGCCCTCCTCGTCGACCACCTTGGCGCTGATGCCGGGCAGCGGCACCTGCGCCGAGCCGGGCTTCAGGTTCGTGACGCCGGGCAGCGGGGTGATCATGTGCGCCCCGGTCTCGGTCTGCCACCAGGTGTCCATGATCGGGCAGCGGCCCCCGCCGATGTTCTTGTGGTACCAGAGCCAGGCCTCGGGGTTGATCGGCTCACCGACCGACCCGAGCAGCCGGAGCGAGGACAGGTCGAACCCGGCCGGGACGTCGTCGCCCCACTTCATGAACGTGCGGATCGTCGTCGGGGCGGTGTACAGGACCGTGACCCCGTACTCCTGGACGATCTCCCACCAGCGGCCCTGGTGCGGGGTGTCCGGCGTGCCCTCGTACATCACCGAGGTGGTCCGGTTGGAGAGCGGCCCGTAGACGATGTAGCTGTGGCCGGTCACCCAGCCGACGTCGGCCGCGGTCCAGAAGACGTCGGTGTCGGGCTTGATGTCGAAGACCGCCCAGTGGCTGTAGCTGACCTGGGTCAGGTAGCCGCCGGTGGTGTGCAGGATGCCCTTGGGCTTCGCCGTCGTTCCCGAGGTGTACATGATGTACAGCGGGTGCTCGGCGTCGAAGGCCTCGGCCTCGTGCTCGGCCGACTGGCGCTCGACGAGGTCGTGCCACCAGACGTCGCGGCCCTCGGTCCACTCGACGTCGGTCTCGGTGCGCCGGACCACCAGGACGCTGCGCACGCCCTCGGTCTTGGTCAGCGCCTCGTCCACGTTCGGCTTCAACGCGCTCGGCGCCCCGCGCCGGTAGCCGCCGTCGGCGGTGATGACGACCTTCGCGTCGGCGTCGGTGATCCGGCTGGCCAGCGCGTCGGGGGAGAAGCCGCCGAAGACGACCATGTGGACGGCGCCGATCCGGGCGCAGGCCAGCATCGACACGACGGCCTCGGGGATCATCGGCAGGTAGATCGCGACCCGGTCCCCGGCCTGGACCCCGAGCTCGACGAGGGCGTTGGCCGCCTTGCAGACCTCGTCCTTGAGCTGGGCGTAGGTGAGGGTGCGGGTGTCGCCGGGCTCGCCGACCCAGTGGTAGGCCACCTGCTCGCCGTGGCCGGCGTCGACGTGCCGGTCCACGCAGTTGACCGCGACGTTGAGCTTCCCGCCGACGAACCACTTCGCGAAGGGCGGGTTGCTCCAGTCCAGGGCCTGGTCCCAGGGCTGCGCCCAGTCCAGCCGCCGGGCGGCCTCCTCCCAGAAGGCCACCCGGTCGGCGGCGGCACGGTCGTAGACGTCCGGCCCGACGTTCGCGGCGGCGGCGAGCGCCTCCGGCGGCGGGAAGCCGCCCTCGGGGTTGGTCAGGCCGTGGGCCTCGGTCGTCTCGCTCATGCGGCACCTCCGGATCAGGGCGCCGCCTCCGCTCGCGGCGCTGTCTCTCGGGGACAACCTATGGCCCCGGTCACCGCTGCGACAGGTCGGTGCGCGACGGGAGGCCGGCGGTTGGGCAGACTGGCCGGGTGACCGACGACGCGGCCCAGGCAGTGGTCGTCGCCCGGGTGCCCGGCGCGGCCGCGCTCGGGCTGGTCGCACCGCCGTCGGCGGCCGTCGTGCCCGGCGTGCTGCTCGCCGACGCGGCCTGGACCGCGGAGGTGCTCACCGCCCGCGCCGCCCGGCAGCGCACCGACGACCGCCGGGTGCAGGCCACCGTGTGGTGGTACTCGGTGTCCAGCGTGCTGCTCGGTCCGGTGCTGGCCGGGCTGGTGTCCGGGGTCGGGCTCTCCGCGCGGCTCGCCGACACCACCGTGCACGCGCTCGCCGGCCACGTGCCGATCGCGGCGACGACCACCGGCCGCAGCGCCGCCCACCTGGTCGAGGACCTGCGGACGACGCTCGGCGCGGTCGTCGGCGCGGTGGCCGAGGCCGGCGGGATGCGGGAGCGACCGCTGTGGGCGGTCGCCACCGACTCGTTGGCCAACCGGCTGCTCGCCGTCGGCCGCGCGGTCGGGGACGTCGCGGCGGCCACGGCGCTGGCCGGACCGCTGGCGGCGGCGATCGGTGACCCGCTGCCGCCGCCGCGTTACGTCGACGTCGGCGGGGTGCGGTTCACCCGGCGGGCGTCGTGCTGCTTGCTCTACCGGGTGCCGCACGAGGCGATGTGCACCTCCTGCCCGCACCGGGACCCCGCGACGCGGCAGGTGCTGCTCGAGGACGCCGCCGAGCGCTGGGGCTGAGCCGGGGTCAGCCGGCGGCGCGGCGGGCCCGGTAGGCGGCCACGTGCTCCCGGTTGGCGCAGCTGCTGTCGCAGAACCGGCGGCTGGCGTTCCGGGTGAGGTCGACCAGCGCGTCGTCGCAGCCGGAGGCCGCGCAGCGCCGCAGCCGGTCGAGGGCCCCGGCGCGGACGACGTCGGCCAGCGCCATCGCCGCCTCCACACCCATCCGGTCGGCCACCGACGCGGTCGGCTCGGTGGCGTGCACGTGGTAGCCCCAGCCGTCGTGCCGGACCAGCTGCGGCAGCGCGTGCCCGTCGCGGAGCAGCCGGTTCACCACGGCGACCACGCCGTCCTCGTCGGCGTCCCAGATCCCGGCCAGCACCGCGCGCAGCTGGTGCACCTCGGTCAGCTCGGCCTCGTCTCCGGCCCGGCTGCCGGTGAACTCCCAGGTGTCCAGGAAGGCCGCCAGGGCGGCCGGGTCGGGCAACCGCTCCTCGCCGTCCACCGCGGTGTTCACCAGTGCGGTCGCGGCCGCCAGCGCCATCTCGGTGTCATGGGCAAACAGCATGTGACTCCTGACTCTGTTAGCGTCCTGCTGTCAGGAGCGTACGTCCGTTGACTCCTGACGAGGAGGTGGCTGCCGTGCTCGACCGCCGGACCGGACTGGTCGGACTGCTGCTGGCGGTGGCCTCCGCCGCTGCCTTCGGCACCGCGGGGGTGTTCGCCACCGGTCTGCTGGACGCCGGCTGGAGCGCCGGGTCCGCGGTCGTCGTGCGGATGGGCGTCGCGGCGCTCGCGCTGACCGTCCCGGCCCTGCTCCAGCTGCGCGGGCGGTGGCAGCTGCTGCGGCCCAACGCCGGCGCCGTCCTGGCCTTCGGCGCGCTCGCGGTCGCGCTGCCCCAGCTGGCCTACTTCAACGCCGTCTCCCGACTCTCGGTCGGCGTGGCGCTGCTGCTGGAGTACTCCGCCGTCCTGCTGGTCGTGTTGTGGACCTGGGCGCGGCTCGGTCAGCGGCCCAGTGCGGTCACCGGCGCCGGGGTGGTCGTCGCGCTGGTCGGGCTGGTGCTCGTGCTCGACGTGGTGAGCGGAGCGCGGATCGACCCGGTCGGTGTCGTCTGGGGGCTGGTGGCCGCGCTGGGGCTGGCCGCCTACTTCGTCCTCTCGGCCCGGACCGAGGACGCCCTGCCGCCGCTGGTCAACGCCTGGCTGGGGCTGGCCGTGGGCGCGGTCCTGCTGGGTGCGGCCGCGCTGGTCGGTGCCGTCCCGTGGCGGACGACGTCGTCCGACGTCGTGTTCGCCGGGCGGTCGACCAGCTGGCTGGTGCCGGTCCTCGGCCTGTCGCTGCTCGCGGCGGCGTTCGCCTACGCCACCGGGATCGCCGCCGTCCGGCGGCTGGGATCGCGGCTGAGCTCGTTCGTCGGGCTCAGCGAGGTGCTGTTCGCGGTGGCCGCCGCCTGGCTGGCGCTGGGGCAGCAGCCGGGGCCCGTCCAGCTCGTCGGCGGCGTCGTCGTCCTGGGCGGGATCGTGCTGGTCCGGCTGGGCGAGCGGCCGGCCGACGAGCCGGCAGCCGACGTCGACCCGGTGCCGACGCCGGACGACGCGACCGCTCGGTGAGCGGGAACGGGGCCGGTCGTCGGCCGGCCCCGTTCCCGCCTGCGGTCAGGCCGCGGCGCGCTCGGCGGCTGCACCGCCGTCGGCCGTGACGAAGGTGCCCTCAGGGCCGGCGGGTGCCGGCAGGACCACCGGCTTGCCGGGGACCCGCTTGCCCACGACCCCGTTCACCGGCTCCGTGGAGTACGCGAACGTCAGCATCGCGAACGCGACCAGGTCGCTGTTGACGTCCAGCGCGTGCTCGTCCACGTTCGCCAGCGTGTCGCAGGCGAGGTGGTAGCAGGGGTCGAACTGCTCCCCGGCCGTGCCACCCCAGATCGCCTCCTGCTCCTCGGTCTTGACCTCCTCGGCGCCGGTGAACAGGCCGCCCGCCGGGATCCCGGCCTCGATGAACGCCTGGTAGTCGCTGCGGCCGCTGAACTCGGTGTCGTCGTACGGCTCGCCGACGTAGGTGTAGTACGACTCGTAGACGTCCTCGATGGCCTCCGAGCCCGGCGGGATGGTGATCCCCTCGGGCGCCGGGAACGTCGACTGGTCGGCGTCGTAGACCATGAAGATGTAGTTGGGCGAGCCGATCATGTCGTAGTTCAGGTAGAGCGCGATGCGGTCGCGTTCAGCCTGCGAGAGCCCCTCGACGTAGTCGGTCGAACCGACCAGTCCCTGCTCCTCGGCGGCCCAGAAGCCGAACCGCAACGTGTTCTCCGGCTTCGACTTGGCCATCAGCAGCGCCGTCTCGAGCAGGGCGGCCGTGCCCGAGCCGTCGTCGTTGATGCCGGGGCCCTCGATGACGCTGTCCAGGTGTGCGCCGGCCATGACGACGTTGCCGGCGTTCTTGCCCGGCAGCTCGGCGATCACGTTGTGGTCGACACGGGTCTCGGCCGGCAGCACCTCGACGAAGGCGGTGGAGCCCGGCTGCGCCAGTGCGAGGCCGTCGGCGGAGCTCGCGCCGACCACGGGGATGCCGTGGGTGACCGGGCCGGGTGCGCCCGGGATGGGCGCGTCCACGCTCGAGGCATCGGCCACGATCAGTTCCTCGCGCTCCGGGGTGTTGCCCTGGTTCATGACGACGACCGCCTCGGCGCCCGCCTGCTGGGCGTAGAAGGCCTTCGTGCCGAAGAAGCAGGTCCCGCGCTGCACGAGGGCGATGTCGGCGGGACCGGACCAGTCGGCGGCGGCGAAGTCCGCGGGCTCGCACCCGCTGGTGGACACCGCGGCCTCGCCCCGCTCCCGGTTGATGTCGACCGGGATGACGGTGCCCTCGACCCTGCCGGAGCCGCTGCCGGTGAAGACGCCGGTCTCGTACTCCGCCGCGACCGGCGTGAGCTGCCGCAGGGTCGCGGGGAACTGGAACGTGATGTCGACCGGGTCCAGCGTCACCTGGTACCCGGCGTCCTCCAGCAGCCCCGCGACGTGGTCGACGCTGTCCGCGTAGCCGTCCGTGCCGGCGGCCCGGGTGCCGGGGTAGACGGGGTCGGTGCTGTTGTCGGCGATCTTCTGCAGCGCCTCCAGGTGGTCCTGGACGCCCTCGAGCGTCACGCACTCGAGCAGCTTGTCGTAGGTGTTGTTGGCCCGGTGTGCGCAGCCGCCGCCCGACCCCGCCTGGGCGGCGGTGGCAGGCAGCAGGGCGGCCAGGATCAGCCCGCCCGTTCCCAGGGCGACGGCTCGTGGCGCCGTCCTCCTCGTGGACCTCGCCCGGTGTTCGCGCATGTGCTCCCCCTCGTCCCGGCCGGCGGACGACGGTGTCCACCGGAGTGAGTGCGATCCCGGGAGCCTGACCTGGACGGGGCGTGACGTACAGGGCACGCACAGGGATCGGAGTCCGGGGGCCTGCGACGAGCCGAGCCCTTCACCTCGAGTGATTTCGTCATCACTCCAAGACAGCTGTCGCCCGGGGCCCCGTGTCAGCCGGGCGGCAGGACCCGCTCCACCGCGGCTCGCAGCTCCTCGGTGCCCTCCCCGGTGAGCGCCGAGACCGCGACGGCGCCGGGGTAGGCGGAGCGCAGCGCCGCGACCCACTCCGGCGGGGCGATGTCGACCTTGTTGAGCGCGAGCAGCTCGGGGTGGTCCCGGGCGCCGATCTCGTACAGCACGCCGCGCACCGTCGTCACCTGCGCCATGGCGTCGGGTGCCGACGCGTCGACGACGTGCAGCACCAGGTCGGCGTCGACGACCTCCTCCAGGGTCGAGCGGAACGCGTCGACCAGCTGGTGCGGCAGGTGCCGGACGAAGCCCACGGTGTCGGTGAGCGTGTACTCGCGGCCACCGGGGGAGCGGGTCCGGCGGACCGTCGGGTCCAGGGTGGCGAACAGCGCGTCCTGGACGAGGACGTCGGCGCCGGTGAGCCGGTTCAGCAACGCGGACTTCCCGGCGTTGGTGTAGCCGGTGATCGCCACCGAGGGCACCTGGTTGCGCCGGCGTCGGGAGCGGGTGCGCTCGCGGCGGCGGCCGGTCTCGGCCACCTGCCGGCGCAACAGCGACATCCGCCGCCGCAGGTGCCGTCGTTCGGTCTCCAGCCGCTGCTCGCCGGGCCCGCGGACGCCGATCCCGGCCCCGCCGGCGACCCGCCCACCGCCGACCCGGGACATCTCGTTGCCCTGCCCGCGCAGCCGCGGGAGCTGGTAGGCCAGCTGGGCCAGCTCGACCTGCGCCCGGCCCTCGCTGCTGCGGGCGTGCTGACCGAAGATGTCCAGGATCAGTGCCGTCCGGTCGACGACCCGCGCAGCCAGCCGCTCCTCGAGGGCCCGGACCTGCGCGGGGCTCAGCTCGCCGTCGGCGATGACCATGCCGGCGCGGCGCTCGCGCACCAGGACGGCCAGCTCGGCCACCTTGCCCGAGCCCAGGTAGGTCGTCGGGTCGGGCTTGGCCCGTGCCTGGGTCAGCCGGCCGACGACGGTCACCCCGTCGGTCTCGGCGAGGCGTTCCAGCTCGTCGAGACCGCCGGCGGTCCCGTCCGGTGCCTCCAGTCCCAGCAGGACGGCGCGGGGTCCGTCGTCCTGGGCGGCAGCATGGTCGTCGGCGGACAGCAGGTCGGTGCCGCCTGCGCGGACCAGCCAAGGACCAGGCATGGGGGGTGTCCTTCGTGCGTGACCAGGGGCCGACTCTGCTCGTCGCTGCCGTCGGGGCGGCGTCCGGTCCACCCCAGCCTCGCCGGGTCGGCGGCGTCCTGCCACCGGAACGGTCGCGGGCGGCTCAGCCGGAGGCCGCGCGACCCAGCTCGTCGCGCGGGGCGTCGCTGATCCGCGGGAACGGTCGGGTCGAGAACACCGTCTCGACCGGCAGCCCGAAGAACTCCGCGATCCGCAGCGCCAGGTGCAGGCTGGGGTTGTACTCGCCGCGCTCCAGGTAGCCGACCGTCTGGTAGTGCACCCCGAGGGCATCGGCGAGCTCCCGCCGGCTGACCCCCTGCTCGGCCCGGAGCAGGGCGATCCGGTTGAAGACGCCCTCGTTCACCGCACCCACTGCAACGCCGACTCCCGTGCCGCCTCGACCACCGACCCCGACTGCCGCCGGGCCATCCGCCGGAGCACCCGCGGTGCGACGACCAGGCCGGCCACCGCCCAGGCGGTGAGGACCAGCACCACGGTGCCGGTCCGCCAGGAGCCGCCGAGTTCGCCGACGACGGCCTCCGGGGGGAGGAAGGCCGAGCGCAGCCCGAGCCCGAGCCAGTAGACCGGGAAGACCTGGGCGACCGCCTGGACCCACCCCCACATCGCCTGGACCGGCGTGAAGATCCCGGAGATCGCGACGATCACCAGGACCGGCAGCATCCCCCAGGTGCCCACCTTCTGGACCCCGGGCACCACCGAGCCGAGCACCATGCCCCACGGCAGCGTCGCGAGCATGCCGAGCGTGATCAGCCCGGCGACGGCGAGCCAGCCGGCCGCACCGCGGGACATCACGTCGTCGAAGAGGAGCAGGCTGGGGACCAGCACCACCAGCAGGCTCGGCACGAGGGACAGCGACTGCATGGTCAGCTGCCCGGTGACGTAGCCGGACATCCCGTGCGGGAGGGCCTTGTGCCGCAGCAGCGTGCCGTCCTCCCGCTCCATCGCCAGGGAGTACGCGGGCCCGATCAGCACCCCGAAGACCAGGAGGGCGCCGAGGATGCTGGGCAGGGCGTACGTCGGGTACCGGAGCCCGGTCTCGCCGACCTCGTTGTCACGGTTGAACCAGAGGACGGCGAGCGTGACGACGCCGGTGAACAGGTAGAAGCCCTGGTCCTGCGGGCTGCGGACGCTCTGCAGGAACTCCGTCCAGCCGCGGCGCAGGCCCTGCCGGACAGCGCGCCGGGTGGCCGGGTTCACCGGGTCACCCCGGCGAGGTGCCGGGTGCCCGGGGCCGCGGACTCGTACCGCGCGACCATGGCGATGTAGGTGTCCTCCAGGCTCGCCCGGCGCACCTCGAGGTCGGTCAGCTCGGCGCCGTGCTGGGCGAGCAGCTGGCGGACGAACGGGATCGGCTCCTCCGTGGCGTGCACGAACCGCTCGCCGTCCTCGGCCCAGCGGACCTCGCTGGTGGCGGCGACCTGCCGGGTCAGCGCCTCGGCGCTGCCGTCGGCGACGATCGTCCCGCCGGCCAGCACGAGGATCCGGTCGGCCAGCCGTTCGGCCTCGCCCAGGTCGTGGGTGGTGAGCAGGATGCTGGTGCCCTCCATGTCGGAGAGCCGGTGCGCCAGGTCGTGGAAGTCGCGCCGGGCCTGCGGGTCGAAGCCGGCGGTCGGCTCGTCGAGGAACAGCAGCTCCGGCCGGCCGATCAGCCCCACCGCCACGTCGAGTCGGCGGCGCCGGCCCCCGGAGAGGGTGGCGATCTTCCGGTCGCCGTCGTCGGTGAGACCGACGGTGGCCAGCAGCTTCTCGACGTCCCAGGGGCGTGGGTGCGCGGGTGTCGACCACGGCTCGAAGTAGCCGGCCAGGTAGGTCAGCAGCCGCCGGGGGGTCCACCGCGGGTGGTCGCGCCAGGACTGCAGCACGACCCCGACCCGGGCCCGCCAGGCGTCGTCGCCCTCGTCCGGGTCCACGCCGAGCACCCGCACCTCGCCGGCCGACGGCGACCGGAAGCCCTCCAGGACCTCGATGGTCGTCGTCTTCCCCGCGCCGTTGGGCCCGAGCAGGCACACCACCTCGCCCTGCCGGACGTCGAAGTCGACCCCGGTGAGCACCTCGTGGGTGCCGTAGCTCATCCGGAGGCCGCGCACCCGGACGGCGGGCTCGTCGCCGGACATGGACACCACTCCCCACGCGAGGACGGAGTTGATGCCGGAGACAGTACGAGTGCTACATGGACAGCACCAGTACTACGAGAATGCGCAGTGGAGCTCAGCCACCGAGCGCGACGACGTCGCCGACGACCCAGACCGCCGGCGGGCGCACCTGTTCCTCGGTGATGGTCGCCGCCAGCCCGGCCAGGGTGGTGCGGAGCGTCCGCTGCGCCGGGGTCGCGCCGTCGCTGACCACGGCGACCGGGGTCTGCGGGTCCCGGCCGTGCTCGACCAGCGCGGCACTGATCGCCGGGGCGGTGTCGACGCCCATCAGCACGACCACGGTGCCGCGCAGCCGGCCCAGCGCCGCCCAGTCGACCAGCGACGCCGGGTGGTCGGGAGGGACGTGCCCGGAGACGACGACGAACTCGTGCGTCATGCCGCGGTGGGTGACCGGGATCCCGGCCAGCCCCGGCACGGCGATCGCGCTGGTCACCCCGGGGACGACCTCCACCGGGATGCCGGCGGCGGTGCACGCCTCCAGCTCCTCGTAGCCGCGGCCGAAGACGAACGGGTCGCCGCCCTTGAGCCGGACGACCCGCTTGCCCCGCCGCGCCCGGTCGATGAGCAGGGTGTTGATCTGCTCCTGCGCCATCGCCCGTCCGCGCGGGAGCTTGGAGGCGTCGATGACCTCCACCTCCGGCGGGAGCGTGGCGAGCAGCCCCTGCGGCGCGAGGTGGTCGGCCAGGACGACGTCGGCACCGGCGACGGCCTGCCGGCCGCGGACGGTGACCAGCCCCGGGTCGCCCGGTCCGCCACCGACCAGCACCACGCTGCCGACGGCGACCGACGGGGCCCGCGAGGCCCGGTCGACGATCGAGCCGTCGGTGAGCCCGGCCAGCACCGCGTCGCGGACGCCGACGGCGCGCTGCGGGTCGCCGCCGCCGTGCACGCCGACGACCAGGTCGCCCTGGCGGCCGACGGCGGGGGTCCACACGGTCGAGGTCGACCGGTCGTCGGCGCGGGCGCAGAACACCCGGCCGCGCTCGGCCTCGGCGCCGATGGCGGCGTTGACCGCCGGGTCGTCCGTGGCGGCGACCGCGTACCAGGCGCCGGCCAGGTCCCCGGCGACGTACCGCCTCGGGTGCCAGGTCACCGACCCGGGGGCGACCAGGGCCTCCAGCGCGGGGGTCAGCTCGGGGCTCACCACGGTCACCAGGGCATCGGCCTCGAGCAGACCGGCGACGCGCCGGTGGGCGACCTGGCCGCCGCCGACGACGACCACACGGCGCCCGGCGAGCCGCAGGCCGACCGGGTAGACGGTGGCGGGATCGGTCGGGGAGCTCACTTCTCGGTGACGCCCGCCGAGTCGAAGGTGGCGACGTCGCGCAGCGCGCGGGCCGCGCTGGCCACCAGCGGGAACGCCAGCAGCGCGCCGGTGCCCTCGCCCAGCCGCAGGTCCAGCCCGAGCAGCGGGCGCAGCCCCAGTGCACGCAGCGCCAGGCCGGCGCCGGGCTCGGCGGAGGTGTGCCCGGCGAGGGCGTGCTCCAGCGCCGTCGGGCAGAGCGCGGCGGCGACCAGCGCGGCCGAGCCGGCGATGACGCCGTCGAGCAGCACCGGCACCCGGGCCGCGGCGGCGCCGAGCAGGAAGCCGGCCAGCGCGGCGTGCTCGAGCCCGCCGACCTCCGCCAGCGCGGCGAGCCCCTGCTCGGGCGTCGTCGGCGGGGCGGGCACCCGGGCCACCGCGCGGGTGACGACGGCGACCTTCCGGGCGAGCGTGGGGTCGTCCACGCCGGTGCCGCGGCCGGTGGCGGCGGCCGGGCTCGCGCCCGTGAAGGCGCACACCAGGGCGGCCGAGGCGGTGGTGTTGGTGATCCCCATGTCGCCGGTGACCAGGCAGCCGTGGTCGGCGGCGAGCCCGGTGGCCACCTCGATGCCGACCTCGACGGCGCACCGGGCCTCGTCCAGGGTCATCGCCGGGCCGGTGGCCAGGTCGGCGGTGCCGCGGCGGACGTTGCGCTCCAGCAGCCCTGCGGCCGGGCCGACCGGCGAGGCCACCCCGACGTCCACGACGAGGACGTCCGCGCCCAGGCCTGCGGCGAAGGCGTTGACCACCGCACCGCCGGCGGCGAGGTTGGCCACCATCTGGGCGGTCACCTCCTGCGGCCACGGCGTGACGCCCTGGGCGTGCACCCCGTGGTCACCGGCGAAGACGGCGACGGCCGCGGGGGTGGGCAGCGGCGCGGGGCACTCACCGGCGGTCCCGGCCAGCTGGGCGGCCACGTCCTCGAGCACGCCGAGCGAGCCCGGCGGCTTGGTCATCCGGTCCAGCCGCTGCCGGGCTGCCCGCTCCGCCGCCGGGTCCCGGGGGCGGATGGCGGCGATCGTCTCGCCCAGCAGCGTGCCGGCGAAGGGGCTCAACGGGTCTCCTCGGAGGTGGGGGTCTCGTCCTCGGCGCACAGGATCTCAGCCAGCACGGCGCCGAACGCACGCGAGGTGTCCGGGTCGCGGACGGCGACCCGCAGGTGGTCCCCGCTCAGGCCGGGGAAGGTGTCCCCGCGGCGCACCGCCCAGCCCCGGTCGCGCAGCCGCTCGCGCACCGCCGCGCCGCCGGGCACGCGGAGCAGCACGAACGAGGAGCGCGGGCTGCCGACCACCTGCACGCCCGCCGGCAGCGCGGCCAGCAGCGCCGCCCGGTGCCCGACCAGCTGCCGGGCGACCGCGTCGGCCTCGGCCCGGGCCGCGGGCGTGGTGCAGGCCGACAGCGCGGCGAGCGCGGGGGTGGACACCGGCCAGTGCGGCTGCTGGGCGGCGAGCGCGGCGACCAGCTCGGCCGGGCCCAGCGCGTAGCCGACCCGCAGCCCGGCCAGGCCCCAGGTCTTGGTCAGGCTGCGCACCACCAGCAGGCCCGGGAGGTCGGCGCGCCCGGCCAGCGACGCGGGCTCGCCGGGCACGGTGTCGGCGAACGCCTCGTCGACGACCAGCACCCGGCCCGGCCGGGCCAGCGCCGCGACCGTCTCGGCGGGGTGCAGCACCGACGTCGGGTTGGTCGGGTTGCCGAGCACCACCAGGTCGGCGTCCTCGGGGACCTCGGCCAGCAGGTACCCGGGAGGTGCCAGCAGGTGCCGTTCGACCGGGTGCCCGGCGGCGCGCAGCGCGGCCTCCGGCTCGGTGAACGAGGGGTGGACGACGACCGCCCGCCGGGGTCGCAGCGCCCGGGCCAGCAGGGTGAACGTCTCCGCCGCACCCGCGGTCAGCAGCACCTCGGCCTCGGCCCGCCCGTGCGCGGCGGCGACGGCGGTGCGGGCCGCCCGGGCGTCGGGGTAACCGGCGCTGGCGTCGACGGCCTCGTGCAGGACCGCGCGCAGCCAGTCCGGTGGGGCGCCGGCCCGGACGTTGACGGCGAGGTCGACCAGGCCGGGGGTGGCCTCGACGTCCCCGTGGTGCCGGAGGTCGATGTTGTGGTGCCGGAGGTCGATGTCGTGGTGCCGGAGGTCGACGTCGCTCTGGGCCACCGCCACCGCCACCGCGACGGTGACCCGGCCGTGCACGGTCTTGCCGACGACGAGCTGCCCGCCGTCGAGCAGCGCGGCGGCCTCGGCCACCGACGGGGTGCCGACGGCGGCGGCCGCCCGCGCCGAGGGCGTCGGGACGGCCACCTCGGCCAGCGCCGCTGCCGGGTGCCCGGTCAGCGGCCAGCCGCGGCGGGCGGCGGCCTCGCGCAGCGCGGGCTCGGTGCTGCGGGCGTCCAGGGTGGCCAGCCGCACCGGGCCCTGCACCGCGGGCAGCACCGCGTCGACCGCGGCGAGCACCTCCTCGACGGTCACCCCGGTGGATGCGCCGACCCCGACGGTCATCACGCCCGGACCCCCGGGTGGTCGGGCAGGGCGGCGATCAGGGCATCGGCGTCGCGGGGGAGGGCACCGTCGGGCAGCAGCCCGAGGGCCTGCAGCCGGGCACCCACGCTGAGCGCCCAGGGCCGGTCCAGCCGCGCGCGGGCGAGCAGCGCGTCGTCGCCGAGGACGACGTCCGGGCGGCCCTGCACGACCCCGCCGTCGACGACGACGGCGACCTCGTCGGCCCAGCGCAGCGCGAGGTCGACGTCGTGGGTGCTCATCACGACGGTGGAGTCCGCCTCCTGCAGCCGGCTCAGCGCAGCGAGCGCCTCACCGACCGCGGTGGGGTCGAGCCCGGCGGTGGGCTCGTCGAGCAGCAGCACGCAGGGGCGCATCGCGACCGCGCCGGCGATGGCCACGCGCTTGCGCTCGCCGTAGGAGAGCTGGTGGGTGGGCCGGCCGGCCAGGTGCGCGACGGACAGCAGGTCCAGGGCCTCGGCGACCCGGGCGCGCACCTCGGCGTCGGTCAGCTCGAGGTTGACCGGCCCGAAGGAGACGTCCTGCGCGACCGAGGCGCTGAACAGCTGGTCGTCGGGGTCCTGCAGCACCAGCTGGACCGCCTGGCGGTGGGCGCGCAGTCCGGCGCGGCTGTGCCGCAGCTCCGCGCCGTCCAGGGTCACCCGGCCGCGGGCCGGGGCGAGGGCGCCGGACAGGCAGCGCAGCAGCGTGGTCTTGCCCGAGCCGTTGGCGCCGAGCACGGCGAGTCGCCGGCCGGGGGGCACGGTGAGCGACGCGCCGTCGAGCACCGGCCGCGACCGGTCGTAGCCGACCACCAGCCCGGCGGCGGCCAGCATCAGGTGACTCACAGTGCCTCCTCGCCGGCGCTCGTCAGCGGTGAGCGAAGAGACGCTGCGCCCATCGATGAGCTCGCGCGCTCGCTCATGCCACGACCAGGCTCACGGCGGCGAGTGCCGCGAGGCCGAGCACGCTGGCGGCCTCGAAGCGGCGGGAGGCGGGCAGCGTCTCCGGCAGCACCCGCAGCCCGGTCTCCAGACCGCGGCCGGCCAGCCCGTCCTGCAGCCGTCGGGCACGGTCCCAGGAACGGGTCAGCACCGCGGCGGCCAGCGCCCCCGAGGAGCGGTAGGAGCCGCGGATGCTGGCGTAGCCCATCCGTGCGGTCTGCGCCTCGCGGATGGTGCGCAGGCTGGTGAGCAGCACGAACAGCATCCGGTAGGTCACCGAGGCGACCTCGATGACGGCGGCGGGCAC
The DNA here is from genome assembly GCF_005930475.1 of Modestobacter altitudinis. GTDB lineage: Bacteria > Actinomycetota > Actinomycetes > Mycobacteriales > Geodermatophilaceae > Modestobacter > Modestobacter altitudinis. Next base: position 4,491 of record NZ_SJEW01000062.1, on the reverse strand, counting down.
CCGCAGCCGCTGCAGCGCCGGCAGCAGGTCCGACAGCGGCGTCGTGGTCGCCAGCAGCAGGACGGCGGCGCTGCCGGCCATCGCGTGCCCGACCAGGGACCCCGCCTGCGCTGCGGCGTCCGGCGCCCAGCCGACCCCGTCGCTCCCGACCTCGACGACCGTGGTCAGCGCGCCGATCGCGATGAACGCCAGCGGTGCCCGCACCGCGCGGCCGAAGGTGCGCGCCGGCACCCGGGCCGGGCCGAGCGCCAGCCCGACCGCGACCAGCCCGACCAGCACGCTGCCCGGCCACACCGGCAGCAGCAGCGCGCTGAGCACCAGGCCCAGGCTGATCAGCACCTTGTCCCCCGGGGAGCGGGGGCGCCAGGCGCTGGCCCAGGCGGCGTCGTCGATCGCGAGTCCGGTCACGACCCGCCGGCCTCCTCGGCGGCCTTCCCGGCGGTGCGACGGCCGCGGAGCCGGCCGAGCACGTAGCCGAGGACGCCGCCGCCGAGGGCCGCCTGGAGTGCGAACAGCCCGGACTCGACCTCGGCCGACCCGGGGGAGAACACCGAGGAGAACCACGGCTCGTAGCCGGGGTCGGACTCCTCGATCAGCTCGGTCGCCTGGCTGTCGGTGCCCGCGTAGTCGCTCCCACCGTCGATCAGCAGGGGCAGCGCGAACAGCGCGACCACGGCGAGCACCAGCAGCGCCGTCACCACGTGCCGCCTCACCGCTCACTCCGCGGCGGCTCGTCAGGTGCTCTCGCGCGCGAGACCTCGCGTACTTGATCGCGCGAGACCTCGCGTACTTGATCGCGCGAGACCTCGCGTGGGTCGTCGGGTTCGGGGGTGAGGACGCCGAGGCGCTCGAGCTCGGGGCGGGCGTTGACCGTGAGCACCCGGAACAGCAGGACGCCGAGCAGCCCCTCGCCGATGGCCAGCGGGACCTGGGTGACCGCGAAGACGCCGAGGAACTTGACCGCCGCGCCGAGGAAGCCGCTCTCCGCGTCCGGGTGCGCCCAGGCCAGCTGCAGCGCCGTCGTCACGTACGTGGCCAGGTCGGCGATCGCCATCCCGGCGAACACCCCGCCGAGCAGGCCCCCGCCGAGCCGGCGGGTGAGCTGGTAGGCCCCGTAGCCGGCCCACGGCCCGACGACGGCCATGGAGAAGGCGTTGGCACCCAGCGTGGTGAGCCCGCCGTGGGCCAGCAGCAGGGCCTGGAAGAGCAGGACGACGGTGCCCAGCAGCGCCATCACCGGGGGCCGGAAGAGGACGGCGCCCAGCCCGGTGCCGGTCGGGTGGCTGGAGCTGCCGGTGACCGAGGGCAGCTTGATCGCGCTCAGCACGAACGTGAACGCCCCCGCCGCGCCCAGCAGCAGCGTGGACTCCGGGTTCTCCCGGACCTCCTTGACCACCGCCCGGGCGCCGTGGACGACGAACGGGGTGGCGGCGATGGTCCAGCCGATGGCGTGCGCGGGCGGCAGGAACCCCTCAGCGATGTGCACTCAGCACCTCCTGGCGTGCGGCCACTGCGACGAAGCGCGAGGCCATCATGGGGGACCCGGCCCAGTTCAGGTGCAGGTACGAGGCGTGCACGTTCCCGGTGACGAAGCCCTCGGGGCCGTCGGCGTTCCACTGCCACGCCGGCGTCGCCCCCGCAGCCGGGGAGGCGGTGGTGCGGTGGAACTCGTGGCCGCGGACGCGGGTGCCCGCGGGGGCGAGCGCGCTGTCGGTGAGCGCCACCGCCGACCGGTAGCCCAGGGTCAGCTTCGGGTGCATCGCGGTCGTCGTCGGCAGCACGCCGCACATCGGCTCGCCGTCCAGCTCCCGGGACAGGTAGAGCAGCCCGGCGCACTCGGCGGCGATCGGCCCGCCCCGGGTGGCGAGGTCGGCGATCGCCGTCCGCAGGCCGACGTTCGCGCTCAGCGCGCCGGCGTGCACCTCCGGGAACCCGCCGCCGACCACCAGCGCCGCGGTGCCCGCGGGCAGGGCGGAGTCGCGCAGCGGGTCGACGGTCACCACCTCGGCGCCCGCGGCGCCGAGCAGCTCGGCGGTCTCGGCGTAGCCGAAGGTGAAGGCGGGGCCGCCGGCGACGGCGACGACCGGCCGGCCGGCCACCGGGGTGACCTCGGCGGCGGGGTCCCACGGCTCGCCGGTCAGGTCCGGGGCGCTGCGGGCCAGCCGGAGGACAGCGTCCAGGTCGATGCTCGCCTCCACGACGGCGCCCAGCGCGCGCACCGTGCGCAGCGCCTCGGCGGACCGCTCGGCGGCCGGCACCAGCCCGAGGTGGCGGGACGGGGTGTGCAGGTCCTCGATCCGGCGGACCGCGCCCAGCACCGGCACCCCGGCCGCGCCGAGCGCCTCGCGCAGGATGGCCTCGTGCCGGTCGGTGCCGACCCGGTTGAGGACGACGCCACCGATCCGCACCGAGGGGTCGAAGGTGGCGAACCCGTGGACGAGAGCTGCGACGCTGCGGGCCTGCGAGGCGGCGTCCACGACCAGCACGACCGGGGCCCGCAGGTGGGTGGCCAGCTGGGCGGTGGAGCCGTAGCCGGGCTCGACGCTGGCGTGCGCAGCGCCGTCGAACAGGCCCATCACGCCCTCGACGACGGCGACGTCGGCACCGCGGGACCCGTGCAGGAACAACGGGGTGATCCGGTCGTCGCCGACCAGCCACGGGTCCAGGTTGCGGCCGGGGCGGCCGGCGGCGAGACCGTGGTAGCCGGGGTCGATGTAGTCCGGGCCGACCTTGTGCGGGCTCACGGTGAGGCCCCGGTGGGTCAGCGCGGCGATCAGGCCGGTGGTGATCGAGGTCTTGCCGGCGTTGGACGACGGCGCGGCGACGACGACCCGCGGCACCCGGTGCGCGCTCACGCCGTCCCTCGGGGGGCCATGTTGGCCAACATGGCCGCACCGCAGCACCGGTGCGGTCGCGTCGTGAGGGCCATGTTGGCCGACATGGCCGGGGAGGGGGTCACCACTCGATCCCCCGCTGGCCCTTCTGGCCGGCGTCCATCGGGTGCTTGACCTTGGTCATCTCCACCACCAGGTCGGCGGCCTCGACGAGTCGGGGGTGGGCGTCGCGCCCGGTGATGACCACGTGCTGGTTGCCGGGCCGGTCGGTCAGGGTCGCCACCACGTCCTCGACGTCGACCCAGCCCCACTTCAGCGGGTAGGTGAACTCGTCGAGCACGTAGAACCGGTGTGCCTCGGCGGTGAGGTCGCGCTTGATCTGCGCCCAGCCCTCGGCGGCGTCGGCTGCGTGGTCGGTCTCCTCGCCGTGCTTGCGCGACCAGGACCAGCCCGACCCCATCTTGTGCCAGACGACCGGGCCGCCCTCGCCGGTCTCGGCGTGCAGCCGGCCGAGCGCGGTCAGCGCGTTCTCCTCGCCGACCTTCCACTTGGCGCTCTTGACGAACTGGTAGACCGCGACCGACCAGCCCTGGTTCCACGCCCGCATGGCCATCCCGAACGCGGCGGTGGACTTGCCCTTCATCTCCCCGGTGTGCACCGCCAGCAGTGGACGGTTGCGGCGCTGGCGGGTGGTGAGCCCGTCGGCCGGGACGGCGGTCACCTGGCCCTGCGGCATCAGGCGGCCCTCGACCCGCGGACGACCCCGGCCAGCGACTCGGCGCCCAGGTCCTCCAGCCGCAGCGTCTGCGCGCCGAGCTGGACACCCAGGGCCGCGGCCAGGCCCAGCTTCACCGGCCCGGACTCGCAGTCGACGACGACGCTGGCCACCCCGCCGGCCGCCAGCAGCCCGGCCGCGCGCCGGGCGTCGCCCAGGTGGTCGCCGCCACGGGCGCCGGTCGCCCGGCCGTCGGTGACGACGACGAGCAACGGCCGTCGCTGCGGATCGCGGACCCGCTCCAGCCGCAGCGTCTCGTGCGCCCGCAGCAGACCCGCGGCCAGCGGAGTCCGGCCGCCGGTGGGCAGGCCGGTGAGCCGGGCCGCGGCCGCCTCCACCGACCAGGTGGGCGGCAGCGCCAGCTCGGCCTCGCCGCCGCGGAAGGTGATCAGCCCGACCTTGTCCCGTCGCTGGTAGGCGTCCATCAGCAGGGAGAGGACGGCGCCCTTGACCGCGGCCATCCGGGAGCGGGCCCCCATCGAGCCGCTGGCGTCGACGACGAAGAGCACCAGGTTGCCCTCGCGGCCCTCCAGCGACGCCTGGCGCAGGTCCTCCCGCTGGACGCGGAGCCCGGCGCCGCTGCGCCCCCGCGCCCGCTGGTGCGGTGCCGCGGCGAGCACGGTGTCGACCAGGTGCAGCCTGGTGACCGCGCCCTCGGGACGACGCGAACCGACCACCCGACCACGCTCGCTGCGCGCCCGGGACCGTCGTCCGGCCGCGCCGGCGCCGATCCCGGGCGCCTCGAGGCGCTGCACGCGGAACGGGGCATCCGGGGCCACGGCCGCCTTCTCCGGCGCGGGCGCGGCCTCGGTGTGCCCGCCCCCCTCGCCGCGCGGAGCCGTCGTCGGCCCGTCGGCCGAGCCGCCGCCGTCCCCGCCGCCG
>NZ_SJEW01000061.1 GCF_005930475.1 Modestobacter altitudinis | reverse complement strand
CCCCGTGACGACCAGCGCCGCCCCGCCCACCAGCGCTCCCCCGAGCACGAGCACGAGCACCGGCACCGGCACCGGCACCACGTCCACCACCAGCGCCACGTCCACCACCAGCGCCACGTCCACCACCAGCGCCACGTCCACCACCAGCGCCACGTCCACCACCAGCGCCACGTCCACCGCCAGCGCCGCGCCGACCACGACCAGCGCACCACCAGCACCGAGCACCAGCGCACCACCACCGGCCACGACCAGCGCAGCGCCGGCGACGACCACCGCACCCCCGCCGCCCAGCAGCAGCGCACCACCACCGGCGGCCACGACGAGCGCACCGCCACCCCCGAGCAGCAGCGCACCACCACCGGCCACGACCAGCGCAGCGCCGACGACGACCAGTGCACCTCCGCCGCCCAGTAGCAGCGCACCACCACCGGCGACGTCCAGCGCGGCGCCCAGCACCACCAGCGCACCACCGCCGGCCACGACCAGCACACCGCCTGCCACGAGCAGCGCCGCGCCGTCCACCGCGACCAGCACGAGCGCCACGAGCACGAGCACGAGCGCAACGACCACCAGCGCAACGAGCACCAGCGCAACGAGCACCAGCGCAACGAGCACGAGCGCAACGGGCACGACGACGACCACCGCGTCCCCGAGCTGAGGAGGTGGCCGGGGTGGCCCTAGGAGGCGGCCCGGCGCGGCCGGCGCTCCGCCTGCTGGGCGTCCTGCGGGTCCCTGCCCATCAGCTCGCGGTAGGCGGCGGTGTGCAGCCGTAGCCCGAGGGCGGCCTCCTCGGCGTCCCGGGCGAGCGTGTCGTCGGACGCGGGCGCGTCGGCCGCCGTGTCGACGACCTCGGTGAGGTCGGCCAGCGTGGCCAGGTGCTGGTCGGCGCGGTCGAGGAGGTCCTGGGCGGCGGCCGTGGAACCGACGAGCCGGCCCAGTGCCGCCCGGAGCCGGCGTCCCTCGGCCTCCAGCCGGGGCAGCACGGCGGGCACGTCACCGAGGTGCGCACCGGCCCGCTGAGCGACGGCGACCCGCTCCCGGAGCAGCCGGTGGGCCCGGGACACCCGCAGCGCCCGGAGCGCAGCGGCCCGGTTGGGCGTGGCCCGGGGGCGGCACGCGCTGACGGCGAGCACGCCGTCGGTGACGAGGTCGGTGGCGGCGACGACCAGCCGGCTGCGCAGGACGCGGCGCAGCAGGTACACGGCGGCGCCGACCAGCAGCCCGGCGAGGACGAGGCCGACGAGAGCGACGACGATCAAGAACTCGAGCATCCGGCGCTCCACGGGATCGGGGGTGGACCCCGACTGTGCGCCCTCCCGGCGAGCAGTTCAAGGTCGTCCCGGGTGCACCGTGGACGCGGGGTGTCACATCGAGGGGACCGGCGGTGCTATCCGGACATGGACCTGGTTCAGCACGGGCGGTCGGCGGCCACGGCGGACCTGCCGCTGCCCCTGCCCGCCACGGTCATCGGGCGGGCGGGGAGGAAGGGCGTGGCGGTGTCGGGTCGGGCGACGCGGGACGCCGTGCGGGCCGACCTCGCCGAGGTGTTCCGCCGCGACTACCAGCGGGTCGTCGGCGTGGCCGCCCGGGTGCTCGGCTCCCGGGACGAGGCCGAGGACGTCGCCCAGGAGGTCTTCCTGGCCTTCGGCCGGTCGGCCGTCCCGGCCGGTGAGGCACCCGGCTGGCTGTCGGTCGCCGCTGCCCACACCGCGCTGAACCTGATCCGCTCAGGACGCCGCCGGGCGTCCCGGGAGGAGACCGTCGCCGCCACCGCCGAGGTCGTCGCCCCCGACGTCGCGGAGACCGTGCTGACCCGTGAGGACCGCAGCCGGGTGCGCGCAGCGCTCGCCGGGCTGCCCCGCAAGCACGCCGTGGCCCTGGTGCTGCGGCACAGCGGCCTGAGCTACGCCGAGGTGGCCGCGGCACTCGACATGTCCCCCGGCAGCGTCGGCACGACGGTCCGTCGTGCCGAGGCCGCCCTGCGCAAGGAGCTGATCCGTCATGCGTCATCCGACTGAGGGCGTGCTGCGCCGGCTGCTCGACGAGCCGGCCGGTGTGTCCGAGCCCGACCGGGCCCACGTCGCCGGCTGCCCGGTGTGCCTGGGCGGCCTGGCCGCCGCACGCCAGGACGCCGACGCCGTCGGCACCGCGCTGCAGCCGGCCGGTGAGGGGACCGTGGACCTCCCCGCCGCCTGGCACCGGCTGTCCACCGCGCTCCCGGCGGGCGGCGTGGAACCGGCCCCGGTCCCGGCCCGCGCCCGGCGGGCCCGGGCGGCGCTGCGCCGGCCGGTCGTCGCCGCGCTCGCCTTCGGCGTCGTCCTGGCCGGTGCCGGCACCGCCGCCGCCAACGACTGGCTGCCGGTGTTCCGCACCGAGCAGCTGCAGCCGGTCGGCCTGGACACCGCGGACCTGGTCGCCCTCCCCGACCTGAGCGCCTACGGGGACGTCGAGGTGACCGGCGGCGACGGTCCGCAGCAGGTCCCCGACGCGGCCGCTGCTGCCGCGCAGAGCGGGCTCGACGTCCCGGCGGTGACCACGCTGCCCCGCGGCGTCACCGGTGAGCCCGACTACCAGGTGGTCGGCGAGCTGGGGGCCACCTTCACCTTCTCGGCCGACCGGGCCGCCCGGGCCGCCGCCGAGAGCGGTGAGCCGGCACCCCCGGCGCCGGCCGGGCTGGACGGCAGCCAGGTCCGCCTGGTGGCCGGCCCCGGCGTCGCCGCGATCTGGGGGCAGTCCGCCGGTGTCCCGGCCCTCGTCGTCGGCCGGGCCGTGGCGCCCACCGCCTACAGCTCCTCCGGCGTCCCGTTCGAGACGATGCGAGACTACCTGCTGTCGCTGCCCGGGCTGCCCGACGACGTCGCCGACCAGCTGCGCACCTTCGCCGCCGACGGGTCGACGCTGCCGCTGCCGGTGCCCTCGGACCGGGTGACCACCGAGTCCGCCGAGGTCGACGGGGTGCCGGCCACCGTGCTGGAGACCCGGGACCAGGCGCTCGCCGCCGTGCTGTGGGTCGAGGACGGGGTCGTCACCGTCGTCGCCGGGTCCCTGGGCCCCGATGAGGTGCTCACCGTCGCCGAGGACCTCGACTGACCGTGACGACCGATTCCACGACCCTCGGGGACGGCGCCGTCCGCGCCGCGGCGGACCTGGTGGCCGGGCTGCCACCGACGGCGGCGGTCTGGTGCACCGGGCTGCGCAAGCGGTACGGCCGGCACCAGGCCGTCGACGGGGTGTCTCTCCAGGTCGCCCGTGGCGAGGTGCTCGGACTGCTCGGCCCGAACGGCGCCGGCAAGACCACGGTCATCAAGATGCTGCTGGGCCTGGTCCGCCCCGACGCCGGTGAGGTCATGCTCCTCGGCCGCCCGGCCGGCGACCCCCGCGCGCGGGTCCGGGTCGGCTACCTGCCCGAGCTCTTCCGCTACCAGCCGTGGCTGACCGCCACCGAGGTGCTGGCACTGCACGTGCGGCTGGCCGGCGTCCGGGTGCCGACGGCCGAGCAGCGGGAGTGCCTGGCGCTGGTGGGCCTCGCCGACCACGCGGCCGGCCGCTCGGCCGACCGGGTGGGCGGCTTCTCCAAGGGCATGCAGCAGCGGCTGGGGCTGGCCGTCGCGCTCGTGGCCCGGCCGGAGTTCGTCGTGCTCGACGAGCCGACCAGTGCGCTGGACCCGCTGGGCCGGGTCGACGTCCGGGACCTGGTGCTCGCGCTCAAGGCCCGCGGGGTGGCGGTGCTGCTGAACTCCCACCTGATCGGCGAGGTCGAGCGGGTCTGCGACCGGGTGGTGATCCTGGACCGCGGCCGGGTCGCGGCCGCCGGCACCCTCGCCGAGCTGCTCGGGCAGCGCGAGGTGCGGCTGGAGCTGACCGCGGTGCCGCCGGCCGCGCAGGCACGCCTGGCGGCGGCGGGGGTCGTCGACACCGCAGGCGACTGGGTCACCGTCGCGCTCCCCGCCGACGACGACGGGACGGCGGTGCCCGACCTGGTCGCCGACCTGGTCGCCCTCGGCGTCCGGGTGCACGCGGTCGAGCCCGGGCGGATCAGCCTGGAGGAGCGGCTGCTCGGCATCCTGCGCACCGGCGCCGAGGAGCCCCTGTGACCGCCCGCGTGGTGCTCGCCTTCGCCGGGCTCACGCTGCGGGAGGCCGCCCGCCGCCGGGTGCTGCGGGCGCTGGCGGTGCTCACCCTCGCCCTCCTCGGGCTCAGCGCCTGGGGCTTCTCCCGGCTGACGGCCACCAACGACTTCGGCACGCTGACCAGCGGCGAGGCGCGGCTGGTGGCCTCGCAGCTGCTCAACCTGGTGATGTTCGGCCTGAGCCTGATCGCGGCCCTGGGCACGGCGTTCCTCGCCGGCCCGACGCTGTCCGGCGAGGTCGAGTCCGGCATCGCGCTGTCGGTGCTCGCCCGGCCGGTACGCCGGTCGACGGTGCTGCTGGGCAAGTGGCTGGGGCTGGTCGCGTTCGGCGCCGGGTTCATCGTGGTCGCCGGGCTGTCGCTGTGCCTCGTCGTCCGGCTGACCGTCGACTACTGGCCACCCCAGCCGGCCGGGGCGCTGGCGCTGCTCGCCGCCCAGACGGTCGTGCTGCTCACGCTGGGGCTGCTGCTGTCGACCGTCATCTCGCCGATGGCCTCGGGCGTGGTCGCGGTGGGGCTGTTCGGCGCCACCTGGATCGCCGGTGTGGTGGGGGGCATCGGCGAGGCGCTGGGCAACGACGGCGTGGCCCGGGTGGGCACGATCTCCCGGGTGCTGCTGCCCACCGACGGGCTGTGGCGAGGCGCCATGCACGCCTTCCAGGACCCGTCGGTGCTGACCCAGCTGGGCCCGGCCTTCGACGGCTTCCCGTTCCTCAGCGAGGCGCCGCTGACGCCGACGTACCTGGCCTGGGCGGCGCTGTGGGTGGCCATGGTCTGGGGCCTGGCCGCGGTCTCCTTCGTCCGCCGCGACCTCTGAGGCCGGGCGCTGCCCGGCCCGGGGCGTGGGCGGCCGCCGGACCGGGTAGCGCACGACCATGAGCGGGAAGACGGCGGCGGACTACGCGGACGACTACACCGACCCGGAGCTGCGGGCCCGGCTCAAGGACGAGATCCAGGCCGGGGACCGGGGCGGCCGGCCGGGTCAGTGGAGCGCCCGCAAGAGCCAGCTGCTGACCCACGAGTACGAGGCGGCCGGCGGCGGCTACCGGCACGAGGGTGAGCGCACCGCGTCCCAGCAGCACCTCACCGAGTGGACGCGCCAGGACTGGCACACCGCCGACGGCGGCACCGGTGCCCGCGGCGAGGACGGCACCGAGCGCTACCTCCCCGACGCGGCGTGGCAGCTGCTCAGCGACGAGGAGAAGCAGGCCACCGACCGCCAGAAGCAGCAGGGCGACACCCAGCACGTGCCCAACACCGCGGCGGCTCAGGAGGCGCGCAAGGCCGCCGAGCTGGTCGACGCCGCGGCCCCGGAGGCTCGCGAGCAGGTGCGGTCGATGCACGGCGGGACGCAGCTCGACCGCGCCGAGCAGGCCGAGCGGGAGCTCGGGAAGGGGCGGAAGACCGTGCTGGAGCAGATCGAGCGGCAGCGGGCAGCCGACGACCAGGCTCCCGACTGACTCACCCGGCCACGTGCACGACCGCCTCGACCTCCACCGCGATGTCGAAGGGCAGTTCGGCCATGCCGACCGCCGAGCGAGCACCGCGACCGCGCTCGCCGAGGACCTCGACCAGCACGTCGGAGCACCCGTCGATCACCGCTGGGGTCCGGGTGAAGCCCGGCCGGCAGTTGACCATCCCGAACAGCTTGACCACCCCGCGGACCCGGTCCAGGTCGCCCAGCTCGGCCCGCATCGCCGCGAGCAGCTGCAACCCGGTGAGCCGGGCGGCGCCCCGCGCCGTCTGCAGGTCCAGGCCGCCCTCGCCCACCTTCCCGGTGACCAGGCCGCCGTCCGGCTGGACGGGGCCCATCCCGGAGAGGAAGAACAGCTCCCCGGCGACCCGGCCGGGGACGTAGTTGCCGGCCGGGCCCCGGGGGGTCGGCAGCTCGATGCCGAGTTCTCGCAGTCGCGTGTCGACGTCCATGAGCTGATGGTGGCGCGGTGCCCATGGCCGCACCAGGCCTCGAGGGCCAGGATGCCCAGATGACCAGGAACTCCTCCCCCGTCCGGCTCGAGCGCGACGGGGACGTCGCCGTGGTGGTGCTGGACCACCCGCCGCTCAACCTGTTCGACGAGGCGGTCTTCGCCGGGCTCGAGGACGTGGCGGGGCAGCTCCGCGATCTGACCGACCCCGGTGCGCCCGACCGCGCCCGCGCGGTCCTCGTCGAGGCGCGCGGGAAGGTCGTCTCCGGCGGGGTCGACGTCGCGCTGTTCGCCGCGATCGCCGAGGGCGAGGACGCTGCCCAGCACGGCGCGGCGCTGTGGCGACGGCTGCTGCGGATCACGCAGGCGGTCGAGGACCTGCCGGTGCCGACGGTGTTCGCCGCGCACGGCCTCACCCTGACGGCGGCGTTCGAGCTGGCGCTGGCCTGCGACCTGCTGCTCGCCTCCGAGCGGGCGTCCTTCGGCCTGGTGGAGCGGGTCGTCGGGCTCTCCCCCTCGATGGGCGGCCCGCAGCGGCTGGCCGAGCGCGCCGGCCCGGCCCGGGCGAAGGAGCTGGTCTACACCGGCAAGCGGTACCCGGCCGCCACGCTGGAGCGGTGGGACGTGGTCACCGAGGTGCTGCCCGAGGACGGCTTCACCGCCGCCGTGCACGCCTACGTCCGCGACCTGGCCGCCGGCCCGACCCTGGCCCACGCGGTGACCAAGCAGCTGGTGACCACCGCCGTCCGCGACGGGGTGCGGGCCGCCGACGACCTCACCCCGGCGGTGTCCGGCGCACTGTTCGGCACCGCCGACCTGCGCGCGGCGGTCGCCGGCTTCCTCCGGGAGGGCCCGGGGAAGGCGACCTTCGAGGGCCGGTGAGCGGTCAGCGCCGGTGCCAGCGCAGCGTTCCGGCCGCCGTCGTGCCGAGCACGGCCAGCGAGAGGCCGGCGCTGCGCGGTGCGACGTCCCCGCCACGGCGCGCCACCAGCACCGCGGCGGCGTCCAGGAGGGTGAGCAGCAGGGTCACCTCGGTGGTGCGTCGTGCCTGCGGCGGCGGGGTGACCAGCAGCGCTGCTCCCATCGCGATGTTCCGGGCGGCGATCAACCGGACCAGCAGCGGCAGCGCCCGGTCGGTCCGTGCCGCGGTGTCGTCCACGCCCAGCACGCTGGTGATCGCCCGGGGCGCGAACAGCGCGCCGGTGCCCAACCAGATCGACAGTGTCCCGATGCCCTTGCGGGTGACGTCCCATTCGCCGGCCATGGCCGGTCACTGCCCGGCCGGGTGCGCCCCCAACCGGCCCCCGGTGGCCACGAGGACCAGGACGAGGGCCAGGAACGGCAACGTCACGGCACTGGCCACCAGGTCGCTGACGGTGGCGACGGTGAACGCCCCGACGCCGGGGGCGTCCAGCGGGCCGAGGACCCGCTGCAGCCCCAGCGCGGCCACCGAGGCGGGGATGGTCAGCACCGCGGAGACCGCTCCTCCGCAGACCACCCCGGCGAGCACCGTCCCCGGAGCGGTGCGCACGGCGCGCCAGGCCAGGCCGGTCCCCCGCGGCAGCGCACCCGCCGGAGCCGGCCGACCGGTGCTGGGCAGCTCGGCCAGGGCGCCGGTCACCCACAGCTGGGCGACCAGCGCGGTCGCGAACCCCAGCACGTCGACCGCCACGGCGGCGGACACCCGGGGGTCGTCCCAGACCAGCACCTGGCGCAGCACGTCGGGCACCGTGTTGACCAGCGTGGCCGCCAGGGAGGTCAGGTAGGCCGCCCGCCAGTGCCTGCGCAGCAGCTGCACCGCGGCGCGCAGCACGGGGACCGGCCGGCCGGCGTCGCTCACCGCTTGGTCGCCGCCAGGGCGGTCCAGCACCCGGCGAACCGGGTCTCCTGGCCGATGACGGTGAGCCCGGCCGCCGAGCAGGCGGCGGCGAGCCCGGCCGGGGTGGGCCGGTCGCCGTCGGAGGGGTGGCGGGAGACGGCCCGCAGCGGCCGGCTGTCGACGATCCGCGCGGTCATCTCGCAGGAGAACAGCCGCCCGCCCGGGCGGAGGACGCGCGCCGCCTCCCGGACGACGTCCCGCCAGGCCTCGGCGTGGTGCAGCACGTGGTACCCGAACACGGCGTCGTAGGTCCCCTCCGCCGCCGTCAGCGCGGTCGCGTCGCCGGCCTGCACCGCGACCCGGTCGCCGAGGTCCCGCACCGCGGCCCGGGATGCCGCCACGCTCGCCTGGTGCAGCTCGACGCCGTCGACCCGGGCAGCGCCGAACAGGTCCAGCGCGAGCCGGAGGCCGGTGCCGCGGCGGCCGCTGCCCAGCTCCAGGGCGCGGCCGCCGGACAACCGGCCGCCCAGCCGCAGCAGCACCGGGGCCTCGAACCGCCGCTGCGCCAGGGCGCGGGGGCGGGAGTCCACCCAGAGCCGGTTGGCGTCCAGGTAGGTCGGGGGGACAGCGGCGCGAGCACGGTCGGGGGGCGTCTGGGGCACGACCCGGTGGTCCCCCCTCCGGGTGCCGGCAAAACCGCGACGCCGCCGCGCGGGTGCCACGACCGGCCGACAGTCGTTACCGTCCGGCGGGTGGCCGGGCCCTCGATCCGACTCGTCGTCCCCTACTTCGGCCGCCGGCCGTCGTACTTCCCGCTCGTCGTCCGCAGCATGGCCGCCAACCCCGACGTCGACTGGCTGCTGCTCACCGACGAGCCGGTGCCGGGGGCGCCGCCCAACCTGACCGTGCAGCGCTGGCACCTCCCCGACCTGGTGGCCCGGTTCCAGCGCCACTTCGACTTCCCGCTCGCCGTCGAGGGCCCGTACAAGCTGTGCGACCTCCGGCCGGCGTTCGGCGAGGTCTTCGCCGACGAGCTGGCCGGCTGCGACTTCTGGGGGCACTGCGACCTCGACGTGGTGTTCGGCCGGGTCCGCGACCACCTCCCGGCCGAGGCCTTCGCCGCCGACAAGGTGCTCGTGCAGGGCAACTTCGCGCTCTACCGGAACACCCCCGCGGCCGCCGGCTGGTTCCGCCACGAGATCGACGGGGTCAGCTACCGGGACGTGCTGACCGACCCGGCGGCCCGGCACTTCGACGAGTGGGCGGGCGTCTTCCACCTGCTGCGCGACCTCGACGTGCCGATCTGGCAGGAGCAGACGATCTTCGACCTCTCCTTCGCCCGCTACCGCACCCGGGCGGAGCACCCGCCCGGGCGCGATCCCCGCCGGTACGCCTGGGAGGACGGCGAGGTCTGCGAGTACCGGCTCGACCACGGGCAGGTCGTCCGGCGCACGGCACTGCTGGTGCACCTGCAGAAGCGCACGATGCGGCCACCCTCGGCCGACGTGCTGGCCGCGGACCGGTACTGGATCACCGCGAACGGGTTCGCCGTCCAGCACCGGGTGTCGCCGTGGGCGGTCCGCGCCGCCCGGGTCCCGGCCGGCCGCGAGCTCGTCGGCCTCTACGTTCGCCGGGCGCAGCGGGCCGTCCGCCGTCGCGCCATGCGGCGTGCCCGCGAGCGGGCGCGGGCGAGCGCAGCTGCTCCTACCCTCGAGAGGTGACCGTCGCCCCGCAGCTGAGCGTCCACCTCGGCAACCGCTTCGCCCGCGAGCTCCCGGAGATGACCGCCGCCTGGCAGGCCGACCCGGCCCCGGCTCCCCAGCTGCTCGTGCTCAACGAGCCGCTCGCCGGCGAGCTGGGCCTGGACCCGGCGCAGCTGCGCACCGCCGAGGGGGTGCGGCTGCTCCTCGGCAACGAGGTCCCGGCCGGCGCGACGCCGGTGGCCCAGGCGTACGCCGGGCACCAGTTCGGGGGGTTCGTCCCCCGGCTCGGTGACGGCCGCGCCCTCCTGCTCGGCGAGCTCACCGACGCCGACGGCCGGCTCCGTGACCTGCACCTCAAGGGCTCCGGCCGCACCCCGTTCGCCCGCGGCGGCGACGGGCTGGCCGCGGTCGGGCCGATGCTGCGCGAGTACGTGGTCAGCGAGGCCATGCACGCCCTCGGCATCCCGACCACCCGCTCGCTGGCCGTCGTCGCGACCGGACGCCAGGTGCGCCGGGAGACCGCGCTGCCCGGCGCGGTGCTCACCCGGGTCGCCAGCAGCCACCTGCGGGTCGGCAGCTTCCAGTACGCCCGGGCCACCGGGGACGTCGACCTGCTGCGCCGGCTGGCCGACCACGCCGTCTCCCGGCACCACCCGGCCGCCGCCGACGCCGAGCTCCCCGCCCTCGCGCTCCTCGAGGCGGTGGTCACCGCCCAGGCCGAGCTGGTCGCCCGGTGGATGCTCGTCGGGTTCGTGCACGGCGTGATGAACACCGACAACATGACCATCTCCGGCGAGACGATCGACTACGGCCCGTGCGCCTTCATGGAGGCCTACGACCCGGCGACGGTCTACAGCTCCATCGACCACGGCGGCCGCTACGCCTACGGCAACCAGCCGGTGGTGGCCGAGTGGGACCTCGCGCGGCTGGCCGAGGCGCTGCTGCCGCTCCTCGCCGACGACCAGGAGCAGGCCGTCGAGCTCGCCGTGGCCGCCCTCGACGGGTTCCGCCCGCAGTACGGGGAGGCCTGGACGGCGGGCATGCGGGCCAAGCTCGGCCTGCCGGCGGGGCTGGACGACGGCGTCGTGGGTCCGCTGGTCGACGACCTGCTCGCCCTGCTGCAGGCCGACCACGTCGACCTCACCTCGTTCTTCCGTGCCCTCGGCGCAGCCGCCCGCGGCGATGCCGAGCCCGCCCGGGTGCTGTTCCTCGACCTCGCCGGCATCGACGGCTGGCTGGCCCGCTGGCGTGCCGTGTCCCCGGACGCCGAGGCGATGGACCGGGTCAACCCGGTCTACGTCCCGCGCAACCAGCTGGTCGAGGAGGCGCTCAGCGCGGCGACCGCGGGCGATCTCGAGCCGCTGCACCGGCTGCTGGACGCGGTGACCTCCCCGTACACCGAGCGCCCCGGCCTGGCGCGGTACGCCGCTCCGGCCCCGGTCGACTTCGGCGTCTACCGGACCTTCTGCGGCACCTGAGGGCTCACGGCACCGTCCGGGCCGTCAGCTCGACGACCGCGTCGATGAGCTGGTCGCCGTCGAGCAGCAGGGCGCTGTTGTGCTCCACGCCGGGCACCTCCACCAGCCGGTGCAGCCGGCCGGCGGCCTCGGCGACCTGCCGGCTCTGCGCCGGGGGCACGATCGTGTCGGCGGTGCCGTAGACGACCGTGGTGGGCGCGGTGACCTCGGCGATCTGCTCCGCCACCGGGTAGCGGTCGCGCAGCAGCTGCCGCACCGGCAGGTACGGGTAGTGGCCGCTGCCCACGGCCGCGAGGTCCACGAACGGGGAGCGCAGCACCAGGCCCGCCGGTGGGTGCTCGACGGCCAGCTCCGTGACGACGGCGCAACCCAGGCTCTCGCCGTAGTAGAACAGCCGGTCCGGGCGGACGCCGGCTTCCAGGAGGTGGGTGCGCGCGGCCCGGACGTCCAGGGCCAGGCCCTCCTCGCTCGGGCTGCCCGGGTTGCCCCCGTAGCCGCGGTACTCCACGAGCAGCACCCCCAGCCCGGCCTCGGACAGCGCCCGGGCCAGCGGTGCCCGCACCGCGCGTGAGCCGCCGTTGCCGCCGGCCACCAGGACCGTGGGGGCGTCGGCGGTGGGTGCGGGGACCCACCAGGCGCCGAGCTCGAGACCGTCCGCCGTGGTCAGCCGGACGTCCCGGCCGCCGGGGAGGGCGTCGGCGGCGGCCGGCACCGGGCCGTCGTCGGGGAAGTAGACGAGGCGTCGCTGCAGCGCCCAGAGCAGCCCGGTCAGCACGGCCACCCCGACGACGACCACGACCACCACGGCCCTCGCCGTCCGCAGCACCTGTCGCACGCCCCCATCGTCCCGGACGGGCCGCTCAGCCGCCGTGCGTCTCGGCCAGGAACGGCAGCGCCGCCCGGGGCACGCCCCGGCCGTCGGGCCGCGGCCAGTGCACGCCGACCTCGTCGATGCCGGCCTCGGCCAGTCGCCCGACGGTGTCCGCGTAGCGGCCGGCGCTCTCGAACGGCCAGGACGTCTCCAGCCCGAGCTGGGCGCTGCGCCGCAGGGCGGCGGGCTCCCGGCCCTCCTCGGCCAGCGCGTCGGTCAGCCGCGCGGACTGCTCGGCCACGGCGGCGAACCACTCCTCCGGTCCGACCTCGGCACCGAAGGGACCGTAGGTGACCCAGCGCTGGCCGTACCGGGCGGCCAACCGCAGCGCTCGGGGCCCGGTGGCGGCGACCGTGAACGGCAGCCGCGGCTGCTGGACGCACCCGGGGAGCTGGTGGGCGTCGACCGCGGTGTACCGCTCGCCGTGCGCCGTCGTCACCGGGTCGCGGAGCAACCGGTCGAGCAGCCCGAGCCACTCGGTGAAGCGGTCGGCGCGTTCCCGGCGGGACAGCGGGGCCTCCCCCAGCACCAGGGCGTCCGGGCCCTCGGTGCCCACGCCGACGCCCAGCTCCAGCCGGCCGCCGCTGAGCTGGTCGAGGGTCATCAGCTCCTTGGCGAAGGGCACCGGGTGCCGGAAGTTCGGCGAGGCCACCTGGGTGCCCAGCCGCACCCGCTCGGTCACCACCGCCGCCGCGGCCAGCAGCGGGACGGCGCCGTACCAGGGCCCCTCGGCGAGCAGCGGCCAGGTGAGGTGGTCGTAGGTGGAGACCAGGCGCACCCCGGCCTGCTCGGCCTCCTGCACCTCGGCGAGGAAGACCGACACCGGGTGCCGGTCGGGCAGCACCAGCGCGGCCAGGGTGGGGGTCACGCGGTCAGTGTGGTGCATGCCCGAGCGGGCCCCGGCCGTCTGGCGACGGCCGGGGCCCCTCGTCAGCTGGCTCCCGAGCGGATCAGGAGGACAGGTCGAACACCGTGGTGCTGTCGTAGGTCTCCCCCGGGCGCAGCTCGGTCGAGGGGAACTGCGGCTGGTTCGGGGAGTCCGGGAAGTGCTGGGTCTCCAGGGCCAGGCCGTCGCTCTGCCGGTAGATGCGACCGCTGGTCCCGACCAGCGTGCCGTCCAGGAAGTTGCCCGAGTAGAACTGGATGCCGGGCTCGGTGGTCTCGATCGTCAGCGTCCGGCCGCTGTCCGGGTCGAACACCCGGGCCGCGGGCTCCAGGGCGTCCTCGCTGTCCGAGCCCTCCCGCACACCGTTGTCCACGCGGTCCAGCGCCCAGTTGTGGTCGTAGCCCTGGCCGTAGAGCAGCTGCTGGTCGTCCTCGCGGATGCGTGCCCCGATGGGGGTCGGCTCGCGGAAGTCGAACGGCGTGCCCGCGACCGGCGCGATCTCCCCGGTCGGGATCAGCGTCTCGTCGACCGGCGTGTAGCCGCTCGCGTTGAGCTGCAGCTCGTGGTCGTAGATGGTGCCCGACCCCTCGCCCGACAGGTTCCAGTAGGTGTGGTTGGTCAGGTTCACCACGGTCGGGGCGTCCGTCGTCGCCTCGTAGTGGACCGAGAGCCGCTCGTCGTCGTCGAGGGAGTAGGTCACGGTGGTGGTGAGCGTGCCGGGGAAGCCCATGTCGCCGTCCGGGCTCACCAGGGTCAGCTCCAGGGCGGCCACGTCCCGGTCGCCGACCGGGGTGGCCGACCAGACCTTGGTGTCGAAGCCCTGCGTACCGCCGTGCAGGGTGTTGACGTCGTTGTTGTTCAGCGGCAGCTGGTACGTCTGGCCGTCCAGCTCGAACGTGCCACCGGCGATCCGGTTGCCGTAGCGGCCGATGAGGGCGCCGAAGTACGGGCCCGGGTTGTTGTTCTCGATGTAGCCGGCCAGGTCCGCGAACCCGAGGACGACGTTGTCCACCTCGCCGCGGGCGTCCGGTACCTCCAGTGACTGCACGATGCCGCCGTAGGTGAGCACGCGGACGGTCATGTCGCCGTTGGTCAGCGTCCAGCGCTCCACCGCGGTGCCGTCGGGTGTGCTGCCGAAGGGCTCCACCGTCGTGCTCGCGTGGCCGTGGTGGCCGCCGTCCCACTGACCGCCGTCCCCGTGACCGCCGGAGGCGCCGGCCGGGGTGGCGGCGGTGCCGGCGAGCAGGCCGGCGCTGAGCGTGGCGACGAGCGGCCAGCGGCGCCGTCGCCGGCGGGGCGTCGGCGACGCCGCGGCCGGCGGGAGGGCAGGAGGTGGTGCCAGACGTCCAGGCATGGGGGACTCCGTGTCCGTTGCGGTCCACCGGCGTCGTCGCGCGGTGGTCGGGGGCACGGCAGTTCCGGGCGCCGGCGGACGTGCAGGGTGTGCCCCCCGTGCAGTCCTAGAACGACCCCGACCGTAGGGAGACGGCCGAAGCGGTGTCAATGGCAGCGCACAGGCCGCTCACGGCGTGGCCACAGACCAGCGACAGCGGGTGACCAAGGGGAGCTCGCCGGTGGCGCTCGCCGCGGCGGACGACCGCCGCCCGGTTAGGGTCGGACGGTGATCCGGACAGGCCGGGCCGAGCACGAGCTGGCCGTCGAGGTGCTGCGGTCCTCGCGCGCCCTGCTGTGCGTCATCGACGGGGCCAACCGGCTGCTCCTGGTCAACCCGGCGATGGAGCGGTTCACCGGCAGGTCCGCCGATGACCTGGTCGGCCAGCTGTTCCACGACGTCTACGTGGTGCCCGAGCACCGGCTGCTGGCCCAGGACGCCGTCGCCCGCTCCATGGCGACGGGCACCGCGTTCCCGCAGGAGGGCGACTGGCTGGCGGCCGGCGGGGTGCGCCGCCGCGTCTCGATGACGATCGACGTGCTCCGGGACGCCGACAGCACCCCGTGGGCGCTGGCCTGCCTAGGGCTCGACGTCACCGAGGAACGCGAGCGCGAGGCGGCCCTGCGCCGCCGGGCGCACACGGACGTGCTGACCGGCCTGCCGAACCGCAGCGCCCTGTTCGACGCGCTCCAGCAGCACCTCGACGCCGAGCGCGGCGCCGGCTGCGGGCTGCTGTTCTGCGACCTCGACGGGTTCAAGGAGGTCAACGACCGGCACGGGCACGCGGTGGGCGACCGGCTGCTGGCTGATGCGGCGGCGCGCCTGCTGGCCCTGGCCGGGCCGTCGGACCTGGTGGCCCGGCTGGGCGGTGACGAGTTCGTGGTCGTCTGCCCCGGCGGGGCGAGCGCGCGGCTGGCGATGCTGGCCGCCGAGGTCACCACCGCCTTCCGGCGCCCCTTCACCAACCCGGCGGGCGAGCTCATCATCGGCGTGAGCATCGGCCACGCCGTCGGCGAGCCCGGGGAGGCCCCGGACCGGCTGGTGGCCCGGGCGGACCACGCCATGTACGGCGCCAAGTCACGGCGCCGCCGGCGCGACCCGCGCTCCCCGGAGTGACGCTCAGCCCCGGTGGGCGTCCAGCCAGCTGACGACGTCGTCGAGCACCTGCTGCTGCTCGGGCTCGTTGTGCGGCTCGTGGTACAGCCCGGGGTAGACCGTCCGGGTGACGTCGGTCGAGCCGGCGGAGGCGGGGACCAGCTCGCTGCTCGCCGTCGGCACGAGCCGGTCCGCGCCGCCGTGCAGGACGAGCAGCGGCATGGCCAGCGAGGGCAGGCGTGCCGGCATCGCCGCGGCTGTGGTCATCATCTCCGCGCCCGTGCGGGCCCGGACCTTGCCGGTGTGGTTGAGCGGGTCGGCGCGGTAGGCGGCCACCACCGCGGGGTCGCGGCTGATCGTCTCGGCGTCCAGGGTGAGGACGCCGAGGTCGGGCAGCACCCGGGACAGCACCGGCGCCACCAGCTGCTGCAGCTTCGTGGCCGCACCGGTGTCCAGCGCCGGGGCGGAGACGACCGCGCCGCGGATGCGGGCGTACGGGGTGCCGGTGAGGTACTGCAGCGCGATGAGCCCGCCGAGGCTGTGGCCGTAGACGAACAGCGGTGCGCCGGGGTGCCGGTCGGCCGCCAGCGCGACCAACCGGCCGACCCCCGCGGCGGTGGCCGCCATGCTGCCGATGTTGCCGCGCACGCCCGGCGAGCGGCCGTGCCCGGGGTGGTCGACGGCGTAGCTCGCGTAGCCGGCGCGCGCCAGCCGCTGCGCCACGTGGGCGTAGCGCCCGCCGTGCTCGTGCAGCCCGTGCACCAGCACGACCACCCCGCCCGGGTCGTCGACGGCCCACCCGGCCCAGTACTGGCCCGAGGGCAGCGTCCCCTCGGTAGCCGGCTCGGTCATCGGAGCGCCTCCTGCTGGGTCGGTGGTCGTGCCGACGTGCAGTCTGCCTGAGCCGCTGTGAGCAACCGCACCGACCGATCTGGTCGGCTCACCGACCGGATCGGTCGGTCGGCGGTTACCGTCGTGCTGTGGCCCGCCCGTTCCGTCAGCAGATCGACGCGGGCATCCTCGACCGGGCAGCGGCGCTGTTCGCCCGCCACGGCTACGAGCAGACCTCCGTCCAGGCGGTCGCCGACGCGGTCGGGCTGTCCAAGGCCGGCCTGCTCCACCACTTCCCCAGCAAGGACGCGCTGCACGAGGCGGTGCGCGCGCAGGTCGACACCCTCGGGCGCGGCGCGCTCGACCAGGTGCGCGACCTCCCGCTGGGCGCCGCGCGCGACCACCGCGCGGTCGAGGTGCTCGTCGACACCGCGCTCGCGCACCCGGGGCTGGTGTCCCTCCTGCTCACGCCGGCGACCCAGGGCGTCGCGGTGGCCGAGGCGGACACCGACCCGGCTGGCCTCTGGGCCTTCGCGGCCTTCGGCGTCGACCCCCGGACCGCCGAGCGGGAGCGCTGCGTCCGGGTCGCCGGCGCCCTGGTCGCGCTCGCCGTCCTCGCCCTCGGTGCCCAGCAGGGCGGCGAGGCCGCCGTCCTGCGGCCGCACATCATCGCGACCAGCTTCGACGCGCTCGGCCACCGCAGTCCCGACGCTCCCCCGACCCGCTCCGACCAGGTGGAGGCCTGATCCCCCATGGCTCTGTTGTTGTCCCGACTCGGGTCCTTCTCGGCCCGGCACCGCTGGGCCGTCGTGCTCGTCTGGCTGGTCGTGCTGGTCGGCGGTGGGGTCGGCGCGGCCACGCTGGGCGGCGAGACCTCCAGCACCTTCTCCATCCCGGGCCAGGAGTCGACCACCGCGCTGCGGCTCATCGAGCAGGACTTCGGCGCCGGCGGTGACGGGGCGACCGCCCGGGTGGTCGTGCAGTCCGCCGACGGCTCGGCCCTCACCGGCGGGGAGGACGCCGCGGCCGTCCAGTCCCTGGTCGCCGAGCTGGGCGGGCTGCCCGGGGTGGTGTCGGCGAGCGACCCGCTCGACCCGGCCGCCCCGGCGGTCAACGCCGACCAGACCACCGCCTACAGCACGGTCACCTACGACGCCGCGGTCGGCGGCGTCACCGTGGCCGAGCAGGACGCGCTCGTCGCCGCGGTCGACGACGCCCGCAGCAGCAGCGGGCTCACCGTCGAGATCGGCGGCGACGCCCTGAACGAGACCCCGTCGGTCGCCGGCGTCGGTGAGCTGGCCGGCGTCGTCGTCGCGCTGCTGGTGCTGGCCATCACCTACGGCACGCTGGTGACCGCCGGCATGAACCTGCTGACCGCGGTCATCGGGGTGGGCACCGGGGTGCTGGGCATCACCATCGCCACCGGGTTCCTCGACCTCTCCTCGACCACCTCCGCGCTGGCCGGGATGCTCGGCCTGGCCGTCGGCATCGACTACGGCCTGTTCATCGTCAGCCGGTTCCGGCAGGAGCTGCGCCGCGGCTCGGACGTCGGCACGGCGGTCTCCACCGCCGTCGGCACCGCCGGCTCGGCCGTGGTCACGGCGGGGCTCACCGTGGTCATCGCGCTGGTCGGGCTGGCTGTCGTCGGCATCCCGTTCCTGACCCAGATGGGCATCGCCGCGGCGGGGACCATCGTCGTCGCCGTCCTGGTCGCCCTCACGCTGGTGCCGGCCGTGCTCGGCCTGCTGGGCCGCCGCGCGCTGCCCCGCAAGGACCGCACCGCCCCCACGGTGACCCACCACGCGGCAGTCCGGGAGGGCTTCCTCGCCGGCTGGGTCGCCAGGGTGACCCGGCACCGGGTGCTGTCGCTGCTGCTGGCCGTCGTGGCCCTCGGCGCGATCGCGATCCCGTTCTTCTCGATGCGGACGACCCTGGTGCAGACCCAGCCGGAGGACAGCACCCAGGCCCGGGCCGAGCAGCTGCTCGCCGACGGCTTCGGCGAGGGCTTCAACGGCCCGCTCACCGTGCTGTTCCAGGGCCAGGGCGCCACCGAGGCCGCCACCGCGGCCAGCGGGCCGATCGCCGAGCTCGCCGACGTCACCGCCGTCGCGCCGGCCGTCCCGAACGCCGACGACAGCGCGGCGCTGCTCACCGTCATCCCGGACTCCGGGCCCACCAGCCAGGCCACCGAGCAGCTGGTGGCCGACCTGCGCGACCAGCTCGCCGACGTCGACGGCGTGGACGCCTACGTCACCGGCTCCACCGCGGTCAGCGTCGACGTCTCCGAGTCCCTCGACGCGGCGCTGCCGGTCTACCTGGTGCTGGTCGTCGGCCTGGCGCTGGTGCTGCTCGTGCTGGTCTTCCGGTCGCTGCTGGTGCCGCTGGTCGGCGTGCTGGGCTTCCTGCTCACCATCGGCGCCTCGCTGGGCGCCACCGTCGCGGTGTTCCAGTGGGGCTGGCTGTCCGACCTGCTGGGCATCCCGAGCACCGGACCGCTGATCAGCCTCACGCCGATCCTGGTGATCGGCATCCTCTTCGGGCTGGCGATGGACTACCAGATCTTCCTGGTGTCCCGGATGCACGAGGCGCACAGCTCCGGCGCGCGGGCGCTGGACGCGATCCGCACCGGCTTCCGGCAGGCGGCCCCGGTCGTCGTCGCGGCCGCGCTGATCATGTTCGCCGTCTTCGCCGGCTTCTTCACCGGCGACGAGGCGACCATCAAGTCGATCGCGTTCGCACTCGCCAGCGGCATCCTGTTCGACGCCTTCGTCGTCCGGATGGTGCTGGTCCCGGCGGCACTGGCCCTGCTCGGCGAGCGGGCCTGGTGGCTGCCCCGCTGGCTGCGGTGGCTCCCCCAGCTCGACGTGGAGGGCGCCGCGCTGCAGCAGGGCCCGCCCGCCCGGACGAGCGAGGACCCGGTCCCGGTCGGCTGAGGTCGGCGCCCCGCGCGGGCGGGCGGCAGACTGTCGGCGTGACCTCGCCGCTGTCCGCCGGCTCCGCAGCGCGGGGCGTCGTCCGGCTGCTCAACACCTCCGACGGAGGTGTGCTCTGCCTGGCCGGCGAGGTCGACGAGGCCGTCGTCGCCGCGTTCCTGCAGCGCTACGGCCGGGAGCCGGCGCGGGTCGACCGCATCGACGCGGGATCGGTGACCTCGCTGTCCCCGCCGGCCCTGGACCTCGTCCTGGACCACCTCGAGGTCGCCGAGCGCGCCGGCCGGTCCGTCCGGGTGCTCCGCTCGCCGTTGGTCGAGCGGCTGCTCGCGACCGCCCGGACGGCTCAGGAGCCGCTCGCGGGCGCCGCGACCCGGGCCTGACGCGACGAGCGGACGACGACCGCGGCGAGCACCGAGACGACGCCGAGCACCACCAGCGCCGAGCCCAGCCCGCCGATCGCGCCGGACAGCGCCAGCACCACCAGCGGGCAGACGAACTGGCCGAGGAACACCGCGGCGGTCCACCAGCCGGTGCCCCGACCGCGCTGCTCGAAGGTCAGCGAACCGAGCGCCCAGGTCAGCAGCGAGGGCAGCAGCAGGCCGTTGCCCAGGCCGGTGACGACGGCGAAGAGCACGATCACCGACACGTTCGGTGCCAGGCCGAGGCCGACCAGCCCGACCCCGGAGACCGCGAAGGCCAGCGGGACGGTCACCGCGGGGCCGCGGGGGGCCAGCCGGCTGAAGGAGAGCGCGCCGATGGCGGTGCCCAGCGAGCCGATCGCGCTGACGGCACCGATGGCGCCGGTGGAGTCCACGCCGACGTCGTCGAGCCTGAAGGAGAGCTCGACGATGAGCGCGTAGAAGACCAGGCCACCGACCAACGAGGTGACCACCGGGGCGGCGAGCTGCCGCCAGGGCAGCGCGGGGAGGGTCAGGACCCGACCCGACCGGTGCGGCGCCGGCTGCCACACGAGCCGTGCGGCGGCCACGGCCAGCGGCAGGCTCACCAGGTAGAGCCAGAACGGCGTCCGCCAGCTGTGCGAGCCCAGCGCCCCGCCGATGCCGAAGAACAGCGTCGCGGCGACCGTGGTGCTGACGACCTGCATGCCGAAGTACCGCTCGCGCTGGGAGCCGTGGAAGTAGTCGGCCAGCAGCGTGGTGCAGCAGGTCATGATCACGGCCTCGGTGAGGCCGACCAGCACCCGGCTGGCCACGATGAGCTGCAGCGAGGGCAGCCAGAGCGGCGCGGTGCCGACCACGGCGTAGACCACCAGCGCGATCACCAGCAGCCGCTTGCGGCCGATGCGGTCGACGACCCGGCCGGCGAACGGCGCGGTGAGGCCGATGACCAGCGCCGGCGCGGTGAGGACCACCGGCGTCAGGGCCTGCACCCCGGCGGTGCCGGCGAAGGCGTCCTCGATGGCGGGGAGGACCGGTGCCAGCAGCACCGCCCCCAGCACGCCCAGGCAGCTGGCGAGGATCAGCACCACGGCCTGGGCCCGCCCGGCCGGGCGACCGGTCGCCGGGTCGACGGCGACCTCGCCGGCCAGCGGCTCCTCGGCGAGCGACTGGGGACTCACGACTTCCGACACGGGCGTCTCCGTTGACGAGGTGCCGGCCTCGGTGACCGGCATCACTGGAGCGGAAGTGTCAGCAGCAGCCGGGCCGAGCGGAAATCACTTCTGCTGAGGGAGCACATCACCGAGGTCGATACCGGTCGCGACGGGTGTGCCGACGGCCAGCTCGGCCGCGCGCACCACGAGGTCCCGCAGCCAGCCGTGCTCCGGGTCGTCGTCGAAGACCGGGTGCCACCACATCGCCTCGATCAGCGGGCTGACCTCGAACGGGCACGGCAGCGCCCGGACGCCGCTGTTGAGGGGCAGCAGGTCGATCAGCCGGCGCTGCAGCAGCGCGACGCGGTCGCTGCCGGCGATGAGCGCGGGCACGGTGAGGAAGTGCTCGTTGACCACCTGCACGTGCGGCTCGATGCCGAGCGTCCGCAACTGCCGGGCCGCCCCGGTCGACGCCGTCTGCCCGTGGTAGGTCGCGACCCAGGGCAGGGTCTCCAGGTGCTCGATGGTCAGGCCCTCGTCGGCCAGCGGGTTGTCCGCGGCGAGCACGCAGACCCACTCGTCGCGGTACAGGTCGCGGTGGGAGAGGTCGGTGATGAAGCCGTGCGGCAGCAGCATCACGTCGGCGGTCAGCAGCACCTGGTCGGCGCGCTCGACCATCGCCGGTGAGTGCGGGGTGAAGCGCAGCCGGGTGTGCGGCGCCTCCTCGGCCAGCAACTCGGCGATGGTGTCGCCGAGGATGGCGACCACGTAGTCGCTCACCAGCAGGGTGAACTCGCGGGTGGAGGAGCCGGGGTCGAACTCCGGCTGGGCGGTGAACACCCGCTCCACCCCGGCCACCGCGATCCGGGCCAGCTCCTTGAGCTGGACCGCGAGCGGGGTCAGCCGGTAGTCGTTGCCCACCCGGGTGAGCAGCTCGTCGCCGAAGTGCCGGCGCAGTCGGGCCAGGGACGCCGACAGCGCCGGCTGGGACAACCCCATCTGCGCCGCGGCCCGGGTGACGCTGCGCTGCTGCAGCAGGGCGTCCAGCGAGACCAGCAGGTTGAGGTCCAGGCTGGCCAGGTTCACCGGCCCACCGTATCGACGGCGGTGATGCCGGTCATCAGACATCTCGTCTTCCCCCCTCGTCCGGAGTGCCCGACTGTGGTGTGCGTCGCACCGAGGAGGAACCCCATGCCCGACGAGCTCGACCGCACCGACCCCGAGGCCGCCATCGCCGCCGCCGCCGAGCGCTGCTCCAACTGGGGGCGCTGGGGTGCCGACGACGTGCTCGGCACGCTCAACTTCCTCACCGAGGACAAGCGCGTCGAGGGCGCCGGGCTGGTCCGGCGCGGGGTGAGCTTCTCGCTGTCCCAGGCCTTCGACACCGACGGCCCGCAGAAGGGCTGGCGGCGGCGCACCAACCCGGTGCACACGATGACCGACACCGGCACCGACGCCGAGCGCGGCAACCAGGGCTTCCCGCACGGCATCGGCGGCGCCGACGACGTGATCGCCATGCCGCTGCAGTGCTCCACCCAGTGGGACGGCCTGGGTCACATCTTCGACCACGGGATGGCCTGGAACGGCCGGCGCGCCGGCGACGTCGTCACCAGCGAGGGTGACCTGGTCACCGGCATCCAGACCGCCGCCGCGCACATCACCGGCCGCGGCGTGCTGCTCGACGTCGGCAGCGTGATCGGCACCGACGGCGAGCTGCCCGACGGGTTCGCGATCACCCCCGAGCACCTCGAGGCGACCATCGCCGCGCAGGGTGCCTCGGCCCGGGTCGGCCGCGGCGACCTGCTGTGCGTGCGCACCGGCCGGCTGACCCGCGCCCGCCGCGACATCGCCGAGGGCCGCGGCTGGGGCGACTACGCCGGCGGCGGCGCCCCGGGCCTGTCCTTCACCACCGCCGACTGGCTGCACGGCAGCGAGATCGCCGGCATCGCCACCGACACCTGGGGCTTCGAGGTGCGGCCCAACGAGTTCGACGTCGCCTTCCAGCCGCTGCACCAGGTCGCCATCCCCAACATGGGCCTGTTCCTCGGCGAGATGTGGGACCTCGACGCCCTCGCCGCCGACTGCGCGGCCGACGGCCGGTGGGACTTCTTCCTCACCGCCGCCCCGCTGCCCGTGACCGGCGCCGTCGGCTCCCCGGTCAACCCGATCGCCGTCAAGTAGGAGTCGACATGCCCGCAGTCACCAGCGCCCTCGTCGTCGGCGGCGGCCTCGCCGGCTCGGCGACCGCCGTCCACCTCGCTCTCGGCGGCGTGGCCGTCGACCTGATCGAGATCAAGCCGGACGTCGCAGCCCTCGGGTCGGGCATCACCCTGCAGGGCAACGCGCTGCGCGAGCTGCGCTCGCTCGGCGTCTGGGAGCAGGTGCAGGCCGCCGGCTACCCGTTCGACGTCACCGGGATCCGCGCACCGGACCCGGCCGGCACCGTGGTGGCCGAGATCCCGGACGCGAAGACCGGCGGCCCCGACCTGCCGGCCGCCATGGGCATGCCGCGCCCCGAGCTGGCGCGCATCCTGCTGGACCGGGCGGCCGAGGTCGGCGTGAAGGTCCGCTTCGGGACGACGTTCACCGAGCTCACCCAGGACGACGACGGCGTCGACGTCACCTTCTCCGACGGCTCGACCGGGCGCTACGACGTCGTGGTCGGCGCCGACGGCCTCCGGTCGTGGACCCGCCGGTCGCTGGGCATCAACCTGGAGACGCGCTCGGTCGGCATGGGCATCTGGCGCGCGTTCGGCCCCCGCCCGGCCAGCGTCACCCGCACCGACCTGTACTACGGCGGCCCGTCGTTCATCGCCGGCTACTGCCCGACCGGGGAGGACTCTCTCTACGCCTACATCGTCGAGCCGGCGCAGGACCGCAGCGCGCTCTCGCCGGACGAGCAGCTGGCCACCATGAAGCAGCTGTCGCAGGCCTACCACGGCCCGTGGGACGAGATCCGCGAGACGCTGACCGACCCGTCGCGGGTCAACTACACCTGGTTCGAGACCCACGTGCTCGAGGAGCCGTGGAACCGCGGTCGGGTCGTGTTGATCGGCGACGCCGCGCACACCTGCCCGCCGACCATCGCCCAGGGCGGGGCCATGGCCCTCGAGGACGCCGTCGTCCTCGCCGAGCTGCTGACCGACCGGCAGACGCTGGACCAGGAGCTGTGGGACGTCTTCACCGCGCGCCGGTACCAGCGCGCGAAGACCGTCGTCGAGGCGTCGAACCAGCTCGCCCAGTGGCAGATCGACCACGTCCAGGGCGACATCCCGGGCCTCATGCGCTCGATCGCCGTGCTCACCAGCCAGCCCGCATAGCAGAACAGGACTCCTCCCATGACCCAGCAGCGTCTGATCACCCACCTGCGGCACGTCGACCTGGCCGTGCCCGACTTCGCCAAGCAGCTCGACTTCTACTCGGGCACCTGGGGTCTCACCGCCGAGCACAGCGACTCCGGGCTGGCCTTCCTCGCCGCCGAGGGCTCGCCCGAGCAGTACGTCGTCCGGCTGCGGCAGGCGACCGACAAGCGGATCGACCTGATCTCGTTCGGGGCCGCGACCCCGGCCGACGTCGACACCCTGGCCGGCCAGCTGGCCGCCGACGGCGTGACGCTGGTCGGTGAGCCGGACACGCTGCAGACCCCCGGCGGCGGCTACGGCTTCCGGTTCTTCGACAACGAGGGCCGCACCGTCGAGATCAGCGCCGACGTCGCCGTCCGGGAGCACCGGGCCATCGAGGAGGGCGAGTCCATCCCGGTCCGGCTCTCCCACGTCGTCCTCAACTCCGCCGACCCCGAGGGCACCCGCGCCTTCTACGAGAAGCACCTGGCCTTCGCGCTGTCGGACACCCTGATGCACCCGCGGATGGGCGAGATGATGTGGTTCATGCGGATCAACGCCTGGCACCACAGCCTGGCGATCGCCCGCGGCCCACACCCCTCCCTGCACCACGCGTCATTCGAGCTGCGCGGCATCGACGAGTACATGCGCGGCACCGGGCGGCTGCTGCGGGCCGGCGTGGAGAAGATCTGGGGCCCGGGCCGGCACAAGGCCGGCAACAACACCTTCAGCTACTTCCTGGACCCGCACGGCAACACCGTCGAGTACACGACCGAGCTCGAGGTCCTGGACGAGGACACCTGGCACCCGCACATGTACGACTTCAGCGACCCCGAGGTCTCCGACCAGTGGGGCACGGCGAACGCGATGAACGAGTTCGTCGCGCAGCGGTCCTTCAACGACCCGGACAAGGGCCTGTTCGTGGCCCCCCCGGTCTGATGCGGTTCGCCACCTGGGACGACGGCGGGGTCATCACCGCCGGGGTGGTCGGCGAGCACGGGCTGCACGCGCTGCCCCCCGACGTCACCGTGCTGGACCTGGTCCGCGCCGGGTTGCCGGCCGCGTTGGACATCGGGCTGACGGCGCTCTCGGCGACGCCGGTCCCGCTGGCGGAGGTGCGGCTGCTGCCACCGCTGCAGGCTCCGACGGTGCGCGACTTCGTCGCCTTCGAAGAGCACGTCGAGGGCGTGCGCAAGGCGATCGACGGCGTCGCCGGCGTGCCGCCGGAGTGGTACCAGGCGCCGACGTTCTACTTCACCAACCCCTACGCCCTGGTCGGCGCGCACGACGACGTCGCCGTCCCGCCGGGCTCGCAGCGGTTCGACTTCGAGCTCGAGGTCGCCGTCGTCGTCGGGCGGGACGGCGCGTCGCTGACCCCCGAGCAGGCCCGGGAGGCGATCTTCGGCTACACGGTCCTCAACGACTGGTCGGCCCGCGACCTGCAGGCACGGGAGATGCGGGTCAGCCTCGGCCCGGCCAAGGGCAAGGACTCCGCCACCACGCTGGGCCCCTGGCTGGTGACCGCCGACGAGCTCGAGCCCTACCGGGACGACGAGGGCTTCCTGGCCCTGGACATGCGGGTCTCGGTCAACGGCACCGAGATCGGCCAGGACCTGCTGTCCAACATGGGCTGGCCGTTCGAGGAGCTCATCGCCTACGCCTCCCGCGGCACCGTCGTGCGCGCCGGGGACGTGCTCGGCTCGGGCACCTGCGGCAACGGCGGCTGCCTGGCCGAGCTGTGGGGCACCCGCGGGAACGCCGCTCCCCCGCCGCTGCAGCCAGGCGACGTCGTCGACATGACCGTCGAGGGCATCGGCACCATCCGCAACCGGGTGGTCGCCGGCGTCGACCTGCCGCCGGTCCAGCCGGCCCGGCAGCGGTCGCGGGACCGCACCCGCCGGTCGTGACGGTGGCCGGGAAGGTCGTCGTCGTCACCGGCGCCGGCCAGGGGCAGGGCGCTGCCGAGGCCCGGCTGCTCACCGCGGCCGGCGCCACGGTGATCGGGTGCGACCTGGGACCCGCGCCGGTCGAGCAGCTGCCGGGTGCGGAGTACCGGCAGCTGGACGTGACCGATGCGGCGGGCTGGACAGCGCTGGCCGCCGACCTGCGCGACCGGTTCGGCTCCGTCGACGGCCTGGTCGCCAACGCCGGGGTCACCTGGCGGGCCCGGCTGGCCGACCTCGACCCGGCCGACCTGGCCCGGGTGTCCGAGGTCAACGTCACCGGGACGCTGCTGGCCATCCAGGCGCTCACCCCGTTGATGCCGGCCGGCGGCTCGGTCGTCGTCGTCGGGTCCGTGGCCGCGCTGACCGGTCACTTCCCGGTCGCGTACACCGCGTCCAAGTGGGCGCTGCGCGGGCTGGCGAAGGCCGCCTGCCTGGAGCTCGGCCCGCGGGGCATCCGGGTCAACACGGTGCACCCCGGCCACATCGAGACGCCGATGACCGCCTCCGCCTCGCCGGCGTTCCGGGACGCGAACAT
The DNA here is from genome assembly GCF_005930475.1 of Modestobacter altitudinis. Classification (GTDB taxonomy): domain Bacteria; phylum Actinomycetota; class Actinomycetes; order Mycobacteriales; family Geodermatophilaceae; genus Modestobacter; species Modestobacter altitudinis. The sequence continues at coordinate 3,289 of NZ_SJEW01000061.1, read as the reverse complement.
CGCCGAGACCCCGCTCGGCCGCACCGGAACCGTCGACGAGGTCGCCCCGCTCGTCGCCTTCCTGCTCAGCGACGACGCCTCGTTCATCTCCGGCGCGGAGATCCCGGTCGACGGCGGCATGACCGCGCACGGCGGCGTGAAGTCGATCAGCGACGCCGTCCGCACCGCTTCCTGAACCCCTGACCACCGAGAGGAACCACCCGTGTTCGAGTACTTCCCCACCGGGCCCTACACCTGGAACCTCAGCGTCGTCGCGACGCTGAACTCCGGCGGGCTGATCGACGAGGTCGACCGCGCCTGCCGGCCGATCAAGGAGGCGGCCAACGCCGGGGAGGACGCCGGGACGCCGGACTTCCTGCGGGCGTGGACGGCGCTCACCGACCAGCTGGTCGGCCAGGCGGAGGAGGCCGAGAAGGCCGGGCACGTCCGCACCGCGGGCCAGCTGTACTTCCGGGCCAGCAACTACCTGGCCCAGGCCGAGCGGATGCTGGCGCACTCCGACCCGAACCGGGTGCCGACCTACCGACGGCTGCTGGAGCTGGCGCAGAAGGCGTTCGAGCTGCACAGCCCGCGGGTGTCCCGGGTGGCTGTGCCCTATGAGGGCACCACGCTGCCGGCCTACTTCAGCCAGGCGCCGGCGACCGACGAGGGTCCTGCTCCGGTCGTCGTCCTGGTCAACGGGCTGGACTCCACCAAGGAGCACATGTACGCCTCCAACCACTGGGAGGAGCTGGCCGCCCGGGGCATCTCCTGTCTGATGCTGGACCAGCCCGGCACCGGCGAGGCGCTGCGGTTGCAGGGGCTCACCGCGCGGATCGACACCGAGGCCTGGGCCGGGGCCTGCGTCGACTGGCTCGAGCAGCGCGAGGACGTCGACGCCGCACGGATCGGGATCGTCGGCTGGTCGTTGGGCGGCTACTACGCCCCGCGCGCCGCCGCGTTCGAGAAGCGCTTCGCGCTGGTGGTGGCGTGGGGGGCCAACCACAACTGGGGCGCGGTGCAGCGTCGCCGCAAGGAGCGCGAGGGCGAGCGTCCGGTCCCGCACTACTGGGAGCACGTGCTGTGGGTGTGGGGTCACGACGGCGACGAGAACGACCTCGACGCCTTCCTCGACTTCGCCGACGGGGTGCACCTGGACGGCGTCGTCGAGCAGATCACCGTGCCGTTCCTGATCGCGCACGGGGCCAGCGACCGGCAGATCCCGGTGGCCATGGCGCACCGCTCCTACGACCAGGCGGTCAACAGCCCCAAGCGCGAGCTGCGGGTGTTCACACCCGACGAGGGCGCCACGGAGCACATCGGGCTAGACCACCTGCCGCACGTGAGCACGTTCATCGCCGACTGGGTGGCCGACACCTTCGCCGAGCTGGCGAGGGGCTGACCGTGCGGATGCTGTTCGTCAACCTGCCGGTGCGCGACGTCGCGGTGGCGAGGTCGTTCTACGAGGCGCTCGGGTTCACCTTCCACCGGCTCGACTCCGACGAGGGGTCGGCGTCGATGGTGGTCGACGAGAGCATCGTCGTCCGCCTGCTCGCCCGGGACCGCTTCGCCGAGCTGGTCACCGGCGAGGTCGGCGATCCCCGCTCCGGTCCCACGGTGCTGCTCAGCCTCACGGCGGACAGCCGTTCCGAGGTCGACGACCTCGTCGCGCGGGCGTTGGGCGCCGGCGGTGGACCGTGGCTGGCGGCCCGGGACACCGCCTCCGACCACACCGGCAGCTTCACCGACCCGGACGGCCACGTCTGGGAGATCCGGTGGATCGACCAGCTGCACGTCGTGAACTGACCTGGCTGGCCCACCCCGCCCCTCGCCGGCACAGCCGGCTCGGGGCGGGTGGGCGGCTGCGCCGTTCAGAACGGTGGTGGGGTGGTGACCGCGGTCAGGCCGGTGGGGGTGGTGACGGTGAGAGTGGCATCGGGAGCCAGGTGGAAGACCCAGTCCGGTGCCTGGTGCTTGCCGCGGTGGTCGGTGGTGCAGAACCCGGCCAGGTTGGTGATCGCGGTGGGTCCATCGGGATGGCGGATCCGGTGGTCGAGCTCGCCGGCGGCGACCAGCCGGCGGCAGCCGGGGAACCGGCAACGCCGGTCCCGGGCGCGCACGAACCGGTCCAGTGCCGCCCCGGGCCGGTAGCTGGCGGTCGGGCCGGGTGCGCCCAGCCCGGGCCGGCCGGTGAGGTCGTGGCTGCAGCCCGCCCGATCACGGCGGCAGGTGGGCTGCCCGCACTGCCCGGTGCGGCGCAGCTCGGGCAGGTCGGTGAGGGACACCAGGGCACCGGTGAGCGCGTCGACCAGCGCGATCCGTGGCCGGTCGGCCAGCCCGCCACCGGCGGTCCGGGCCAACAACCCCGCCAGCGCCTCCCGGTCGGTGCGGGCGGCGGCGGCCAACGCCGCCAGCGCGTCCCCGGCGGCGTCCACCCGACCGGCCGGGCCGGCCCGCCAGGCGGCCTCGTCGGCGGCGTCGGCCCGGGCGGCGGTGTGCACCATCCGCTGGGCGTGGGCCAGCGCCTGCTGCGCCTCGTACCCCGCCCGGGAGGCGTCGTCCACGGCGCGATCGGCCGCCGCCCACCAGCCGGCACCCGGCAGCGGACCACTGGTCGCCGCGGGGTCGGTCGGTGCTGATCCCGGTGCTGATCCCGGCGCTGATCCCGGTGGTGCGGACCCGCCCGGCCAGCGGTTCTCGGGTGGATCGGGATCGGTGATCAGGCCACGCTCGAAGTCCGCCCACCAGCGCTCCTCCGCCGCCCGCAGCGCCTCTTCCGTGGCCATGAACAGGGTCACTTCGGCGGGGTCAGGAACGGGGTCGCCGTGAGGGTCAGGGACGGCGTCGGGATCACGGACGGCGTGAGGGTCAGGGACAGCGCACACGTCACGGGCGACCTCGGGATCCGCCGGATCAGTGTCATCAGCAGGGACCGTGTCGGCGGGGTCGGTGGGGTCGGTGGTCGGGGTGCCGGTGAGCAGCCGTAGGAGCTGGCGCACCACCTCCGCCGGGACCACCTGCCCGTTGCACTCCCCCGGCGCATCACCGCCCAGCACGGTGCTGACCGCCGCGACCAGGGTCAGCGCCACCTGCAGCGGCGGCCGACCACCCGCACCGGGCCGCAGCACCAGGTCCAGCAGGCAGTCGGCCATCTTCTGCCCCCGCGTCCGCGGCTCGGCCCCGGGTTCGTCCTCCACCGCGTCGGCGTAGGCGCCCAGCGCGGCGTACAGCGCCTGCCCCTCCGGGCCGGTCAGCAACGCCGTCACCGACGCCATCCCCTCCGCCCCGGCCCGCAACTCCACCCCACGGC
>NZ_SJEW01000060.1 GCF_005930475.1 Modestobacter altitudinis | reverse complement strand
CCCCTGACCCCGAGCGCTCCCCCGCCCGCCTCGCCGAGCGGGTCGGCCTGCGCGGCCGGCTGCTGGTGGCGATCCTGCTGGTCGCCCTCACCACCGTCGCCGTCGGCGCAGTCGGCATCGCCCGGATGTCGCACCTGGCCACGCAGGCCGACGAGGTCTACAGCGACGGCGCGGTGCCGCTGGACGGGCTCCGCCAGCTCCAGGCCGACTGGTGGACGCTCAGCGCGCACACCGCCCGGGCCGCGATCGTCGCGCTGCCGCCGGCCACCATCGCCAACGAGCAGCAGGCCGCCGCCGCTGCCGCGCAGGAGCTGACCGCGGACCAGGCCGCCGTCGCCGACATGCCGCTCTCCCCGGACGCGCAGGCCGCCTTCACCGAGTTCTCGGACTCGGTGACCAGCTACCTCGCCGCACTGGGCCAGCTGCAGGCCGGTGCCGACCCCGCGCAGAGCCCCGCACTGCTGCAGGCCATGGACGTCGCCGAGGCCACCATCGAGAGCTCGATCGTGACCGCGACCGACGCCGCCTCGGTGAGCGCCGAGACCACCGTGCAGGAGGCCCGGGACGCCTACTCCTCGGCCCGCACCCTCACCATCGCGATCGTCCTCGTCGGCCTGGCGGTGTCGGTCGTCCTCGCGCTGCTCATCGTCCGGTCGGTCATGCGGCCGGTCGGGCGGATCAAGGACGTGCTGGACCGGGTGGCCGGCGGCGACCTCAGCGCGCGGGCCGGGGAGACCGGCGGCGCGGAGCTCAACGACGTCGCCCGCTCGCTCGACGGCACCCTGGTGGCGCTGAGCAGCGTGCTGAGCCTGGTCGGCGACTCCGCCGGCCGGCTGGCCGTGGCCTCGCAGGCGCTGAACACCGGCGCCGCCGGGATGGCCGACAGCGCCCGCGCCGCCACCGGTCAGGCCGACGTCGTCGTCGCCTCGGCCGGGGAGGTCGCCTTCAGCGTGGACACCGTGGCCACCGGCTCGCAGCAGATGGAGGCAGCGATCCGGGAGATCTCGCAGAACGCCAGCGAGGCCTCCCGGGTGGCGGGCCAGGCCGTGAGCGTCGCGGAGAACACCACCCGCACCGTCGGCAAGCTGGGCGACTCGTCGCAGGAGATCGCGACCGTGGTGAAGCTGATCAACGGGATCGCCGAGCAGACCAACCTGCTGGCGCTCAACGCGACCATCGAGGCAGCCCGCGCCGGGGAGGCCGGCAAGGGCTTCGCCGTCGTGGCCAGCGAGGTCAAGGAGCTGGCGCAGGAGACGGCGCGGGCCACCGAGGACATCTCCCAGCGGGTCGAGGCCATCCAGGCCGACACCGCGGGCGCCGTCGCGGCGATCGGTGAGATCAGCACCGTCATCGGCCAGATCAACGACTACCAGGCCACCATCGCCGCCGCGGTGGAGGAGCAGACCGCGACGACCAACGAGATGAACCGCAACGTGGCCGAGGCCGCCAGCAGCTCCCGCAGCATCGCGACGGCGATCTCCGGGCTGGCCGCGGGCACGCAGCAGACCAACCAGGGCGTGGCCGAGGCCCAGCGCTCGGCGGCCGACCTGGCCCGGATGAGCGACGAACTGCAGGACGCCGTCCGCCGCTTCACGGTGTGAGGACCCCGTCCTCCTCACCCTTCACGAGCTCAGGGCGAGCCTCTGGACGGGGCCAGGTGGGGGGCAGCGGGGTCCTTCACTCGGACTGGAGTCGCTGGCGCCGGGCTGCTGCCCGGCGCCAGCGCGGGTCGTGCACCGGGAGGTCGGCCACCAGCCGGTCGTGGGCCTCGAGGTCGTTGCGGCCCAGCGGGTGCGCGGTGAACGCCTGGAGCAGCTCCAGCTCACCGGTGGCGAGCACGGCGCGACGCAGCCCGGCCACCAGCTCGTCGCGCAGCTCCCGGATCGCCGGGGCGTCCGACCCGGGCAGCAGCGGCCCGGGGCAGGCGGCCAGTGCCGCCTCGGCGCGGCCGGCCTGCAGCGCGGCCTGCACCTGCGCGACGTCGCTGACCACGGTGGGCACCAGCCGGTAGGGCCGGGTCTGCAGCAGCTCCGGGCCGATCAGGGCGCGCAGCCGGCGCACCTCCCCGCGCACCGTCGTCTGGTTCCCGGCGTCGCCGTACACGAGGTGGGCGAGCCGCTCGCCGGTCAGGCCAGCGGGGTGCAGCGCGAGGACGGTGAGCACCTCGGCCAGCCGCAGCGTCAGCGGCACCGCCCGTCCGTTGACTGCCACGTTCGGCACCCCGTTGCCGAGCAGTCGGAGGGCCAGCCGGGGCAGCGGGCCGCGCGGTGTGCTGGCGGTCGGGGTGACGACGTGCAGCAGGGAGGCGCCGTCGAGCGGCTCGACCACCACCTCGCGGCCGTTGACCTGCACCGGGCGGTCGACCGCGGGCAGCGGGACGCGGTCGGGCCACCAGCCCCAGGGCTGCCCGGCGAGCACCCGGCCGGTGGGGCCGACCAGCGCCCCGGGCGTGCCACCGAGCCCGGTGAGGTGTGGCAGCAGCCGCATCCGCAGCTGCTCGTCGGCGACGGCCAGCCGGACCCGCAGCTCGGCCTCGGCGAGCCGGGCGGTGGCCGACACCAGCTGCAGCAGCGCCGGGTGCACGGTGTGCAGCGGGCCGCTGACGTCGACCGCGCCCAGGATCGCGCCGGTCTCGGGGTCGTGCACGGGGGCGGCCACGCAGGTCCAGCCGTGGTAGGTCCGGACCAGGTGCTCCGCGGAGTGGATCTGGACCGGCGCGTCGACCGCCAGCGCGGTGCCCATCGCGTTGGTCCCGATGGCGCTCTCGCTCCACCGCGCCCCCGGGACCAGCCCCACCCCGTCGGCGTGCGACAGCACCGCTGCGGCACCGTCCCGCCACAGGATGTGCCCGTCGGCGTCGGTCACCAGCATGACGTGCATCGCGTCGTCGGCGATGCCGCCCAGCGTGCTGCGCAGCACCGGCAGGCAGGCGCTGAGCGGGTGCGCCGCCCGCAGGTCGGGCAGCTGGTCGGCGGCGAACACCACCGGCGGGGTCCGGTGGTCGGGGTCGACGTGCGCGGCGAGGCTGCGCCGCCAGGACTCCGAGACGACCGGGCGCGGTGCCCGCCGGCTCGGGCGGTCGCCGAGCACCGCGTCGAAGACCTCGGCCAGCTCACGGGCGTGCGCCCGCTGGTCACCGAGGGCCTCGGGCGCCGGGGAGCCCCTGTGCCGTACCCGCTCTGCTGACATCGTCGTCCGGCGCCTCGTCGCGGCGCCGCCTCTCCGAGGTGGATCCTGGCCCAGCCACGCCGCTCACGGCAACCGGCTGCGCCCGGTCAGTCGCCGAGCGCCGCAGCCGCTGCGGTGGCCACCTCGACGTCCTGGGCCACCGAGCCGGCGCTCACGCCCACCGCACCGACGAGCTCGCCGTCGCGGTGCAGCGGGACACCGCCGCCGAAGGCGACCATGCCGCCGGCGGTGTGCTCGAGGCCGTAGAGCTCGGCGCCGGGCTGGACCAGGTCGGTCAGCGCCGCCGTGGGAGCGTTCATCAGCACCGACGTCACCGCCTTGCGGGTGGAGATGTCGATGCTCGCCCGGATCGCGCCGTCCATCCGGCCGAAGGCCACCAGGTGCCCGCCGTCGTCGACGATCGCGATGTTCATCGGCTGGCCGATCTCGTCGGCCTTCGCGATGCCGGCGTCCAGGATCCGACGCGCCTGCTCGTGGCTCACAGAGGTGCTCATGGCGGCAGCAAACCGCGTGGTCGGGGCCGCGGACAAGGCCTGCGGCACATCGACCCGACGGCAGGCAACGAACAGGCAACGTGACCCGTGTCACGGTGACCTCGACCGTCGAGACACCGAGGGAGCTCTCCGCATGACTGCGCTGACCCGGGACGACTACCCGCTGTCGATCAACCGGCCGGACCTGCTGCACACCCCGACCGGGAAGCCGATCACGGCGCTGACGATGGACGCCGTCGTCTCCGGTGAGCTGTCCGCCGAGGACCTCCGCATCTCGCCGGAGACGCTGATGCTGCAGGCCGAGCTCGCCGAGGCGAGCGGCCGGCCCCAGCTGGCCGGCAACTTCCGCCGGGCCGCGGAGATGACCGCGATCCCCGACGCCGAGGTGCTCGCCATGTACAACGCGCTCCGGCCGCGGGCCTCCACCGGGGCTGCGCTGGCCGAGCTGGCCGACCGGTTGGAGACCACCTACTCGGCGCCGGTCTGCGCGGCGCTGGTCCGCGAGGCCGCCGAGGTGTACGAGCGACGTGACCTGCTCGCCCGCCCGACCGGCGACGACGACTGAGGAGAGACCCGATGACCAGCACCGCGCCCCGGCAGTCCACCGGGCACCAGCAGTCCTTGCGGACCGAGATCCTCGAGGCCCGTGCCGTCAACCTGGACGGGTTCGTCGAGGAGTGGCCCGAGAAGGGCCTCGTCGCCATGGAGAGCGACTTCGACCCCGTACCCAGCGTGCGGGTCGAGGACGGCCGCATCGTGGAGCTCGACGGCAAGCTGCGCGACGACTTCGACTTCATGGACACCTTCATCGCCAACCACGCGATCGACGTGGCCTCCGCCGAGGAGTCCAACGCCCTCCCCTCGGCCCAGGTCGCGCGCATGCTGATCGACCCGGGCGTCTCCCGGGACGAGGTGCTCGCGGTGACCCGGGGGCTCACCCCGGCGAAGGTCCTCGACGTGGTCAAGCTGATGAACGTCGTCGAGATCATGCAGGGCATGCAGAAGATGCGCGCCCGGCGGACCCCGGCGAACCAGGGGCACTCGACCAGCGCGCGGGACAACCCCATCCAGGTCGCCGCCGACGCCGCCGAGGGCGCGCTGCGCGGGTTCGCGGAGCTGGAGACGACGCTCGGTGTGCTGCGGTACGCCCCGCTGGTGGCCATCGCGCTGCAGGTGGGCGCCCAGGTCGGCCGGGGCGGCGTGCTCACCCAGTGCGCGCTGGAGGAGGCCACCGAGCTCGAGCTGGGCATGCGCGGCATCACGGCCTACGCCGAGACCATCTCGATCTACGGCACCGAGTCGGTGTTCATCGACGGGGACGACACCCCGTGGTCCAAGGCGTTCCTGGCCGGGGCCTACGCATCCCGGGGGATCAAGATGCGCTTCACCTCGGGCACCGGGTCGGAGGTGCAGATGGGCAACGCCGAGGGCAAGTCCATGCTGTACCTGGAGATCCGCTGCATCCTGATGGCCAAGGGAGCCGGGGTCCAGGGGCTGCAGAACGGCTCGATCAGCTGCATCGGCGTGCCTGGTGCGGTGCCCGGCGGGCTGCGCGCGGTGGCCGCGGAGAACCTGGTGGCCAGCATGGTCGACCTGGAGTGCGCGTCGGGCAACGACCAGTCGTTCTCGCACTCGGCGATGCGCCGGACCGCCCGGGCGATGCCGCAACTGCTGCCCGGCACCGACTTCGTGTGCTCCGGGTACTCCTCGGTCCCGAACGCGGACAACATGTTCGCCGGCTCGAACTTCGACACCGAGGACTTCGACGACTGGAACACCATCCAGCGCGACTTCCAGGTCGACGGGGGCCTCCGGCACGTCCGCGAGGACGAGATCCTGCAGGCGCGCGAGAAGGCGGCCCGGGCCCTGCAGGCGGTCTTCGCCCACCTGGACCTGCCGCCGATCACCGACGACGAGGTCGTGGCGGCCACCTACGCCAACTCCTCGAACGACTACCCGTTCCGCGACGTGCTCTCGGACCTGAAGGGCGCGCAGTCGGTGATGGAGCGCGGGATCACCGGGCTGGAGCTGGTGAAGGCGCTCGAGTCCTCCGGGTTCCACGACGTCGCGGAGAACCTGCTGACCGTCCTGCGCCAGCGGGTGTCGGGGGACCTGCTGCAGACCTCCGCCATCCTGACCGCCGACTTCGTGCCGCTGTCGGCGATCAACGACCCCAACGACTACGCCGGTCCGGGCACCGGCTACCGGCTCGAGGGCGAGCGCTGGGAGCAGCTGAAGAAGCTGCGTCACGTCACGTCCTCGACGAACCCCGAGACCGAGGTGGGCTGAGCCATGACGACCCCGACGACGACGGCCCCGCCCGAGCGCACCGTCACCCTCCGGGAGATCGGGCCGGCCCGACGCGGTAGCCGACCGGACGAGGTCGTCGTGGCCCTGTCCCCGGCGTTCGCCGGTCACTTCAGCAAGACCATCGTCGACGTCCCGCACGCCGAGGTGCTGCGCCAGCTGATGGCCGGCATCGAGGAGCAGGGGGTGACCGCCCGGCTGATCCGGGTCCGGGACACCGCGGACCTGGCGGCCATCTCGCACATCGCGGCGAGGCTGTCGGGGTCGGGCATCTCGGTGGGGATGCTGTCCCGCGGGACGACGATGATCCACCAGAAGGACCTCGCTCGGCTGAGCAACCTGGAGCTGTTCCCCCAGTCGCCACTGCTGGACGCACCGGTGTTCCGCATGATCGGCTCCAACGCCGCGCAGTACGCCAAGGGGGAGTCGCCCCAGCCGGTGCCCACCCGCAACGACCAGATGGCGCGCCCCCGGTGGCAGGCCAAGGCCGCGCTGCTGCACCTGAAGGAGTTCGAGTGCATCGAGGCCGACCGCGGGCCGGTGGAGGTCGAGGCCGTCTTCGGACCGGGCACCGCTGGCTGAGGTGAGCACGCGGGACGACGGACCCACGGGGACCCGGCTGGTCGTCGGCGTCGACATCGGCAACTCCACGACCGAGGCGTGCCTGGCGGAGGTCGCACCCGACGGGTCCGTCTCCTACCTCGGCACCGACCTCACCCGGACCACCGGCGTCAAGGGCACCCCCGCCAACACGGCGGGTGCCCTGACGGCGATCCGGGGCGCGCTCGCGCGGGGTGGTCGGGGCGCGGACCGGGTGGCCACCGTCCTGCTGAACGAGGCGACGCCGGTGATCAGCGGCCTGGCGATGGAGACGATCACCGAGACGATCATCACCGAGTCGACGATGATCGGCCACAACCCGACCACCCCGGGCGGAGAGGGCCTCGGGGTGGGCACGACCGTGTCGATCACCGGGCTCGGAACGGCCGAGCCCGGGCAGCCGGTGGTCTGCGTGGTGCCGCCCGGCTGGGACTTCGACGACGCCGCGGCGGCCATCAACACCGCGGTCGCCGGCGGTGCCGAGGTGGTGGCCGCGATCTTGGCCGGGGACGACGCCGTCCTGGTCACCAACCGGCTGACCCGGCCGGTGCCCGTCGTCGACGAGGTCGCTGCCGTGGAGAAGGTCCCGCTGGGGATGCTGGCCGCCGTGGAGGTCGCCCCGCCGGGCCGCACCATCCGGACCCTGTCGAACTCCTACGGCCTGGCCACGGTCTTCGAGCTGGACCCGGCGCAGACCCGGCAGGTCTCCCCGGTGGCTCGCGCGCTGACCGGCAACCGCTCGGCGGTGGTGGTCCGCACCCCGTCCGGGGACGTCACCGACCGGCGGATCCCGGTGGGCGAGCTGGTGCTGCGCGGTGCGGGCAAGACGCTGCGGGTGGACGTCGACGCAGGGGCGGAGGCGATCATGGAGGCGGTCGCCCGGGCGCAACCGCTCGACGACGCGCACGGTGAACCGGGGACCCACGTCGGCGGGATGCTGGCCCAGGTCCGCGACACCATGGCCGACGTCATGGACACCCCGGGGCAGCCTGCGGTCCCGGTGTCCGAGATCGCCATCCGGGACGTGCTCGCCGTCGACACGTTCGTGCCGGCGGAGGTGCGCGGCGGGCTGGCCGGGGAGGTCGCCCTCGAGAACGCCGTCGCGCTGGCGGCGATGGTGCGCACCAGCCGCAGCCGCATGCAGCTGGTGGCCGACCTCGTCTCCGAGGGTCTCGGCGCCGCTGCCGTGATCGGCGGGGTCGAGGGGGAGATGGCCGTCAACGGTGCGCTGACCACGCCGGGCGTCGACCGGCCGGTCGCCGTCCTGGACCTGGGCGGCGGCTCGACCGACGCCGCGCTGCTCACCCGCGAGGGCGAGTGCACCGCCGTGCACGTCGCCGGAGCCGGCGAGCTGGTCACCAAGCTGATCGACTCCGAGCTGGCGCTGGGTGACCGGGAGGTCGCCGAGGGCGTCAAGCGGTTCCCGCTGGCGAAGGTCGAGAGCTTCTTCCACGTCCGGCACGAGGACGGCACGGTGCAGTTCTTCGATCAGCCGTTGCCGCCGCACGTGTACGCACGGGTGGTGGTGCTGAGCCCCGAGGGACCGGCGCCGGTGCCCACCCGGCACGGCCTCGACCACGTCCGCCGGCTGCGCCGGGAGGCCAAGCGGCGGGTGTTCGTGGTCAACGCCCTGCGGGCGCTCCGGCAGGTGGCCCCGGGCGGCAACATCCGGGCGCTGGAGTTCGTCGTCCTGCTCGGCGGCTCGGCGCTCGACTTCGAGATCCCGGACATGATCGCCGACGCGCTCGCGCCGTACGGGATCGTCTGCGGCACGGGCAACGTGCTGGGCACCGAGGGGCCGCGCAACGCGGTCGCCTCCGGCCTGGTCCGGGCCTACGCCGCCGAACCGGTGCGGTCCGGGCCGGCAGCCCCGGTCCGGTGAGCAGGACGGACGAGCCGCCGGCGGTGCTGGTGTACCGGCACCCGGGCGCCCCGCCGGCGGTGGTGCGCGAGGTGTGCGCCGGCGTGGAGGAGGAGGGCGTGCCGGCCGAGGTGGTGGACGCCCCGGACGGGCTGACCGCCACCGGGCTGGCGCACGCCGCGGCGCAGGCCTCCCGGCTCGAGGTCGGGATCGGCGTGGACGCGGCCGGGGCGGCCGCCGTCCACCACGGCAAGCTCCCGCTGGACCACCCCCCGGCGACGCTGGGCGCCGACGCTCCCGCGCCGGACCGGCGGCGGATCGGCCGGACCGGCGCGCGGGTGGTGAAGAACCTCCCGCTCGGCTGAGCCGGGGTCAGAGGTACTGGCCGCCGCCGTGCCGCGCCTCGGGCTGGCCCTGGTCCGACGAACCCGCCGGCAGCGCCCGGCGGCGCATCTCCTCCAGCTGCGCGCGGGCAGCCATCTGCTGGGCGAACAGCGCCGTTTGGATGCCGTGGAACACGCCCTCCAGCCAGCCGACCAGCTGCGCCTGCGCGATCCGCAGCTCGGCGTCCGAGGGCGTCTCCTCCTCGTTGAACGGCAACGTGATCCGCTCCAGCTCCTCGCGCAGCTCCGGCGCGAGCCCCTGTTCCAGCTCCCGGATCGAGGAGGCGTGGATGTCGCGGAGCCGGTTGCGGCTGGCGTCGTCCAGCGGCGCCGCCCGCACCTCCTCCAGCAGCTGCTTGATCATCGTACCGATCCGCATGACCTTGGCAGGCTGCTCGACGAGGTCGCCGATGCCGGTCGGCCCGCCGTCCGCGGCGTCGCCCTGCGGCATGGCCATCGCGCCGACCGGCTGACCGTCGGGACCGACGACGAGGACCTGCTGCGGGTGCTGCTCACCGGGACGGGGTGCTGTCATGCCCCCATCCTGCCCCGGCCCGCGCGGAGGGCGGCGGCCCGCCCGGCCGCGCCCGCGCCCGCGCCGGGCGACCCAGGGGGACTGACTACGCTCCCGGCATGTCGTCGGGGGCGGGCCAGCTGGACGTGGCTCGCGTCCGGGGGCTGTTCCCGGGGCTGTCCGACGGGCTGGTGCACACCGACGGCCCGGGCGGCGCGCTCGTGCCGGAGTCCGTGGTGCGCGCGGTGTCCCAGGCCATGCGGGTGCCGATCGCCGACCGCGGCGCGGTGTTCGCCTCCTCCGCCCGCGCCGAGCAGCTGGTCTCCGGTGCACGCACGGCCGTCGCCGACCTGGTGGGCGCCGTACCGGCCGGCGTCGTGCTCGGCGCCAACGTGACCTCGCTGACCTACGCGGTGGCCCGCGCGCTGGGCAAGCACTGGCGGCGCGGCGACGAGCTGGTGGTCAGCCGGCTGGACCACGACGCCAACATCCGGCCCTGGCTGCAGATCGCCGACGAGATCGGCATGGTCGTCCGCTGGGCCGAGGTCGACATCGAGACCGGGGAGCTGCCGGACTGGCAGTACGACGAGCTGCTCACCGACCGCACCCGGCTGGTGGCGGTGACCGCGGCCAGCAACGCGATCGGCACCTGCCCCGACGTCACCGCGATCGGCCTGCGGGCCCACCGGGCCGGCGCCCTGGTCTACGTCGACGCCGCGCACGCCGCGCCGCACATGCTGCTGGACATCACCCGGCTGGAGGCCGACTTCGTGGCGCTGTCTGCCTACAAGTGGGGCGGTCCGCACGTGGGCGCGGTGGTCGCCCACCCCGGGCTGCTCGACGAGCTGCGGCCGGACAAGCTGGTGCCCGCACCCGACCGGGTGCCCGACCGGTTCGAGCAGGGCTCCCCGCCCTACGAGCTGTACGCCGGCGTCGCCGCCTCGGTCGACCACCTCGCGGCGCTGTGCCCGGAGACCCCGGGCACCCGCCGGGAGCGGCTGGCGGTCTCGCTGTCCGCCGTCGGCCGCTACGAGGACGCGCTGTTCGACCGGCTGGACCGGGCGCTGCGCTCGATGGCCCACGTCCAGGTGCTGGGCTCGCCGCAGTACCGCACCCCGACGCTGTCGTTCACCCTGCCGCGGATGCGCCCCCGCCAGGTCGCCCGCGAGCTGGCCCGGCGCGGGGTCTGCGCCTGGGACGGCGACTTCTACTCCCGCGAGCTCTTCGACGCGATCGGGGCCAACGACGACGGCGGCGCCGTCCGGCTCGGGCTGATGCACTACAACACGGTCGACGAGGTCGACCACGTCATCGACAGCGTCGCCGCCCTGCGGTGACGTGGAGTCCCAGCGCATCATCTCCCGAGCGCTGGGACTCCGCTCAGGCGTCGGGCAGCAGCAGGACCTTGCCGATGTGGTCGCTGGCCTCGACGAGGGCGTGGGCGTCGGCGGCGCGGGACATCGGCAGCCGGCGGTCCACCACCGGCCGGACGACGCCGCGCTCGACGTCGGGCCAGACGTCGTGCCGCACCGCGGCGACGATCTCCGACTTGCCGCCGGGGCCGGTCGCCGGGCGGGAGCGCAGCGTCGTCGCGGCCACCGACGCGCGCTTGCGCATGAGCTTGCCGAGGTCGAGCTCGGCCCGGGTGCCGCCCTGCATGCCGATGCCCACCAGCCGCCCACCGGTGGCCAGCACGTCGACGTTCCGGGCCAGGTAGGCAGCACCCATGATGTCCAGGACGACGTCCGCCCCGTGCCCGTCGGTGGCGTCCCGCACCACCTGCACGAAGTCCTCCTCCCGGTAGTTGACGGTGATCTCGGCGCCCAGCTCGCGGCAGAAGGCGAGCTTCGCGGCGCTGCCGGCGGTGGTCGCCACCCGCGCGCCGGCCCGGGCGGCCAGCTGGACGGCCATCGTGCCGATCCCGCTGCCGCCGCCGTGCACCAGGAAGACCTCCCCGGCGCGCAGCCCGGCGAGCATGAACACGTTGGACCACACGGTGCACACGACCTCCGGCAGCGCCGCCGCGGTGGCCAGCTCCACGCCGGCGGGGCGGGGGAGCAGCTGCCCGGCCGGGACGGCGACCCGCTCGGCGTAGCCACCGCCGGCCAGCAGCGCGCACACCTCGTCCCCGACCGACCAGCCGGGAACACCCTCGCCGACCTCGCTGATGACGCCGCTGCACTCCAGGCCCAGGACCTCCGAGGCGCCCGGCGGCGGCGGGTAGTGCCCCTGCCGCTGCAGCAGGTCGGCGCGGTTCACCGCGGCGGCGACCACGTCGACGAGCACCTCCCCCGGACCGCACACCGGGTCGGGCACCTCGCCCCAGCCGAGGACCTCGGGGCCGCCGGGCTCGCTGATCGTCACTGCACGCATGGCCCGACCCTAGGAGGACCTCGTCCTCCCCACCCGTCCGCAGGTTCAGGGCGGGCCTCTGGACGAGGCCGGGCTCGCGGCGGGCCTCTGCACGGGGGCCGAGAGGCTGGTGCTGGCGGGGTGCCGGTGCCACGCTGGACGGGTCCGCCGGCGTCAGCCGCGGTCCCGCGGCACGGCGGGCCACCGGAGGTCCACCATGTCCGCTGCCCCGGCCGCTGCCTGGACACCCCCACCGCCTCAGAACCGCTGGGGACCTGGGCGGGTGGTGGCCCTCGTCCTGGGCCTGCTGCTCCTGGTCCCGGCGCTCGGCCTGCTGGCCGGCGGCGGGGTGCTGCTGTGGGCCGACCAGTCCCAGCGGACCGGTGACGGCTTCCTGCTGTCCCCCTCGGGCGACGTCTCGACCGATGGGTACGCGCTGACCAGCGACCGGATCGACCTCGGCACCGACGCGGACTGGGTGCCCGTCTCGGCCGCGCTCGGGACGACGATGGTGCGGGCCGACGGCAGCGGGCCGGACCTCTTCATCGGCATCGGCCCCAGCGACCAGGTCGCCTCCTACCTGGGCGACGTGCAGCATGCGGTCCTCGACGACCTGGGCGAGGACGGCGCGGTGATCGACCGGGAGGTGGCCGGCGGGGCGCCCGCGGGCCCGCCCGGAGCCCAGCCCCTCTGGACCGAGCAGACCAGCGGACCCGGCCGGCAGCAGCTGACCTGGGAGCCGGCGGACGGCGACTGGACGGTCGTGGTGATGAACGCCGACGGGTCGGCCGGGGTCTCCGCCGACCTGCGGGTCGGCGCGGAGCTGCCCGCGCTGACCGGGATCGCCTGGGGCGTGCTGATCGGCGGCGCGCTGCTCACCCTGGTCGCCGTCGCCATCGTCCTGCTGGCGATCCGCCGGCCACGGGCGCGCGGGGAGCTGCCACCGGCGGCGCCGCCGGCCACGGCCGGTCCCCCGCCGGGTTGGCAGCCGCCTGCCCCCCGCACGGACGCCAGCGGTGACCCGGTCCGGGGCTCCTCCCGCGACCAGGTCACCTGACCGGGTCCCCGGTCAGCCCAGGGCGGCGCGCTGCTCGGCGACGAGCTCGGCGAGCGCCTGCGGGGCGCTGCGGCACAGCCGGGGGAAGCTGAGGTACCCGTGCGGCATCCCGGTGTACTCGGTCAGCCGCACCGGCACCCCGGCCGCCCGGAGCGCGTCCGCGTACCGCACGCCGTCGTCCCGGATCGGGTCGTGCTCGGCCACCTGGACCAGCGCCGGAGGCAGCCCCCCGTGGTCGGCGGCGTGCAGCGGTGACGCGTAGGGCTGGCGGGGGTCCTGGTCGCCCAGGTAGTGGTCGCGGAAGGCCACCACGTCGGCCCGGGTCAGGATCGGCGCGTCCGCGTTCCGCTCGATCGACGGGCTGCCCAGGGTGAGGTCCGTCGCCGGGTAGAGCAGACCCTGGAACCGGATCGACGGACCGGACCGGTCGCGGCTCATCAGGCTCACGACCGCCGCCAGGTTGCCGCCGGCGCTGTCGCCCATGACCGCGACCCGGGTGGGGTCGGCGCCCAGCGCGCCGGCATGCCCGACGAGGTCCACCAGCGCTGCGTAGCAGTCCTCGGCGGCTGCGGGCCAGCGGTGGTCGGGCGCCAGCCGGTAGTCGACGGACACCACGACCGCCGGCAGGGTGACGGCGACGTTGCTGCACAACCAGTCCGCCGCGTCGAGCGAACCGACCGTCCACCCCCCGCCGTGGAAGTTGACCACCAGCGGCAACGGCTCCGTGACCGCCCGGTGCGGCCGGTAGACCCGTACCGGGAGCTGGCCCTCGGCGCCGGCCGCCGTCTCGTCGGCCAGCTCCACGCCGCGGGCGACCGCCCCGAAGAACAGGTCGGTCAGGGGGTTGTGGCCGATCCGCTGCTGCTTGACGCGAGCGAGCTGGGCGTCGTCCATCCGGGCGACGGAGAACCGGCCGAAGGCTCGACCGGCCAGCCGGACGCGGAGGTCGAGGGGGGTGCTCACGCCGGCCTCAGGCACGGGCCTTGAGGTCCTTGCGCAGGATCTTGCCGGCCATCGACTTGGGCACCTGCTCGATGAACTCGACCAGCCGGATCTTCTTGTGCGGGGCGACGCGCCCGGCGATGAACGCCTTCACCTCGTCCTCGCTGATCGACGAGCCGGGGGCCCGGACGACGAACGCCTTCGGCAGCTCCTCGCCGCTCTCCCGGTCCAGCACACCGATCACCGCGGCATCGGCGATCTCCGGGTGGCCCAGCAGCACGGCCTCCAGCTCGGCCGGTGCGACCTGGTAGCCCTTGTACTTGATCAGCTCCTTGACCCGGTCGACGACGGTGTAGCGGCCCTCGTCGTCGACGATCGCCACGTCGCCGGTGTGCAGCCAGCCCTCGTCGTCCAGCGTCTCGGCGGTGGCCTGCGCGTTGTTCAGGTAGCCCTTCATCACCTGCGGTCCGCGCACCCACAGCTCACCGCGCTCACCCGGCGCCGCGTCCTCGCCGGTGGCCGGGTCGATGAGCCGGCACTCGGTGTTGGGCAGCGCGTAGCCGACCGTGCCCTTGGGGGTGGGGCCGGCGCCCTCGGGCTCGTGGCCGACCTCGGGGGTGGTGTGCGAGACCGGCGACAGCTCGGTCATGCCGTAGCCCTGGGCGACGGTGACCCCCTCGGCCGCGCCCTTGCGCAGCCGGTCCTGGGCGAGCTGGGCCAGGTCGGCGTCCAGCGGAGCCGCGCCGGAGGTGATGGAGCGCAGCGAGGAGAGGTCGAAGGAGTCGACCAGCGGGTGCTTGGCCAGCGCCAGCACGATCGGCGGCGCCACGAAGGCCCGGGTGATCTCCTGGTCCTGGATCGCGCGGAGGAACTGCTCGAGGTCGAAGCGCGGCAGCGTCACCACGGTGCCGCCCCACTGCAGGCCCTGGTTCATCAGCACGGTCAACCCGTAGATGTGGAAGAACGGCAGCACGGCGATGATCCGCTCGTCGTCCTGCACCGCGGCCATCGGCCGGGACTGGCTGACGTTGGCCACCAGGTTGCGGTGGGTGAGCATCACGCCCTTGGGCAGTCCGGTCGTGCCGCTGGAGTAGGGGAGCGTGACCAGGTCCTCGGCGGGGTCGATGTCGACCTGCACGGCGGGGACGTCGGCGGTGAGCAGGTCGCGCAGCGAGGCGTGGCCCTCGGCGCCGTCCATCACGATGACCTCGTCGACCGGCGAGCTGTGCACCGCGGCCAGCGCCCGCTCGAGGAACGGCGAGACGGTGATCAGCATCTTCGCCCCGGAGTCCTTCAGCTGGAAGGCGATCTCCTCGGGCGTGTACAGCGCGTTGACCGGGCTGATGACGCCGCCGGCCGCGGCGATGCCGTGGAAGACCACCGGGTACCAGATGGTGTTCGGGCTGAAGACGGCGACGACGTCGCCCTTGCCGATGCCCCGGGCGGCCAGCGCGGCGGCCATGCGCTCGACGTAGAAGGCCAGCTCGCCGTGCGTGATGGTCTCGCCGGAGAGCCCGTCGACCAGGGCCGGGCGGTCGCTGCGCTCGGCGGCACCGGCCAGCACGAACTGCGGGACGGAGAGCTCCGGGATCTCGACGTCGGGAAAGCGGCTGGCCAGCGCCATGGGGTCCTCCTCGATCAGGTGCGGTGACGCCAGTCTCACACCCGGCGTGGCGCGCGACACATGCGGGTTACCGGCGGGTAGGTCCGATTCCCGGACCCGCGGTCAGCGCGGCCACAGCACCGACTGGGTGCAGCGGAACAGCGCGATCGTCCTCCCGGTCGCCGCGTCGGTGACCACGGCGTCCCAGACCTGCGTCGTCCGGCCGGCGTGCACGTTGGTGGCGACGGCGGAGATGCGGCCCTCCCGCGCGGTGCTCAGGTGGTTGCTCTTCAGCTCCAGGGTGGTGAAGCCGCTGGACCCCTCCGGGAGCAGCGCACGGGTGGGCAGCCCGCAGCTGGTGTCGGCCAGGGTGACCACGGTGCCGGCGTGCAGGTACCCGTTGGGCGCGAGGAGGTCGGGCCGGACGTCGAGGTGGCTGGTCAGCCGGCCCGGCTCGTGGCTGTCGACGACGATGCCGAGCAGGCCCGGCAGCGTCCCGGGCAGCATCGCGTTGAGCTCGTCGGCGGTCAGGAACCCGGTGGCGGCCATGCCGGTGAAACTAGATGGCCCTCTGCCCTCCCGCGCAGCACAGGCTCGGCGCGGGCACCCGCGGAAGGGCCGCACGTCACCGAGCGGTCTCCCACAGCCCGACGACGTTGCCCTCGGGGTCGCGCACGTACGCGCTGAAGCCCATGTCACCGACCGGCTGTCGCGGCACCAGCACCGTGCCGCCGAGCTCACCGATGCGGGCCAGCGCCTTGTCGATGCCCTCGACGTCCACGACCAGGATCGGGCCGGGTGACGGGCTGTCGGTCCGGCTCATCATCCCGCCGTTGATGAACCCCGGTTCGCTGGGACCCTGCTCGCCGTTCGGGCCGGTGCTGACCAGCGTGTAGCCCATCTCGGGCATCGACTGCAGGTCCCAGCCGAAGGCCTCGCGGTAGAAGCCCCGGGCCCGCTCCCCGTCGTCGAAGGGGATCTCGAAGTGCACGACACGACCGCTCATGACGGCTCCTCCCGGTGCAGACGGTCCCCCGGTGGCGACAGTCTGGTCCCGGCTGGTGGACCTGAGAAGGTGCTGGCCCGCGGCGACCCCGGCGGGCATCCTCCGGAGCATGAGCGACCTGAAGGACGACCTGCTCGGCTACCTGCAGCGCGGCCGCGACGTGGTGGCGTGGAAGCTGGAGGGCGCCTCCGAGTACGACGTCCGCCGGCCGCTGACCCCCACCGGGACGAACCTGCTCGGGCTGGTGAAGCACCTCGCCGCCGTGGACGCCGGCTACCTGGGCGAGGTGTTCGGCCGGCCGTTCCCCGAGCCGTTCCCCTGGATCGAGGACGACGCCGAGCCCGAGGCCGACATGTGGGCCACCGCCGATGAGTCCCGGGAGGAGCTGGTCGCGCTCTACCGTCGGGTGTGGGCGCACGGCGACGCGACCGTCGCTGCGCTGGACCTGGAGGCGACCGGGCTGGTGCCGTGGTGGCCGGAGGAGCGGCGGCACCCGACCCTGCAGCGGGTGCTGGTACACCTGATCGCGGAGACCCACAGGCACGCCGGGCACGCCGACGTCGTCCGGGAGCTGGTCGACGGCACCGTCGGGGACCTGGCCGAGTTCGGGAGCTCGACCGGTGACGACCCGGTCCGGTGGGGCGAGCACCGCGCTCGCGTGCAGGCCGCCGCCGAGGACGCCGCCGGGCGTTAGGCGAGGCCGCGGGTGGTGCGGGTCGGCGGCCGGTCGCCGCGGATGGAGGCCACCATGTCCAGCGTCTGCCGGGTCGCCGCGACGTCGTGCACCCGGAACACCCGGGCACCCAGCCAGGCGCTGACCGCGGTCGCCGCGAGGGTGCCGGTGAGCCGCTGCTCCACCGGCAGGTCGAGGGTCTCGCCGACGAAGTCCTTGTTCGACAGCGCCACCAGGACCGGCCAGCCGGTCGCCACCAGCTCGTCGAGCCGGCGGGTGGCCTGCAGCGAGTGCCGGGTGTTCTTGCCGAAGTCGTGCCCGGGGTCGACCAGCACCCGCTCGGGGTCGACCCCGACGGCGACCGCGGCCTCGGCGAGCGCCGTCGTCCGCTCGACGATGTCGACCACGACGTCGTCGTAGGTGACCCGGTGCGGCCGGGTCCGCGGCGGGAGGCCGCCGGCGTGGGTGCAGACGATGCCGGCGCCGGCCTCCGCGGCGACCGTGGCCAGCTGCGGGTCGACCCCGCCCCAGGCGTCGTTGACCACGTCGGCGCCGGCGGCCAGCGCCTCCCGGGCCACCTCGGCGCGCCAGGTGTCGATCGAGATCGGCAGCAGGGGGTGGGCCGCGCGGATGGCCGCGACCAGGTCGACGGTGCGCCGGATCTCCTCGGCCGCGTCCACCTCGGCGCCGGGGGCGGCCTTGACCCCGCCGACGTCAACCATGTCCGCCCCCTCGGCGACCACCTGGTCCACCCGGCTCAGCGCGTCGTCGAGCTCGAAGGTCGCGCCGCGGTCGAAGAACGAGTCCGGGGTGCGGTTGACGATGGCCATCACGGCCAGCCCGCCGTCCGGCACGTCCAGGGCACCCAGTCGCAGCACTGGACCAGCCAAGCATGCTGTCCTGGTGACCGAGTTCCCGCCCGCGCCCGACCGCGTCGACCCGCCCTACCGCGACGGGGAGCGCGCCGCCGTGGAGGCGTGGCTCGAGTTCCACCGCGCCACCCTGCTGGCCAAGTGCGCCGGGCTGAC
The DNA here is from genome assembly GCF_005930475.1 of Modestobacter altitudinis. Taxonomy (GTDB): domain Bacteria; phylum Actinomycetota; class Actinomycetes; order Mycobacteriales; family Geodermatophilaceae; genus Modestobacter; species Modestobacter altitudinis. The sequence goes on along the minus strand of NZ_SJEW01000060.1, from coordinate 13,366 downwards.
CCCCGAGCAGCTGGGCGAGCGCTCGGTCCCGCCGTCGTCGCTGAGCCTGCGGGGGCTGCTGCGGCACATGACCGAGGTCGAGCGGAGCTGGTTCCGCCGGGTCGTCGCCGGCGAGCAGGCACCGCCGCTGTACTACGGACCCGACGACGAGGACGGCGACTTCGACGCCGTGGGCCGCGACACCGACCACCCCGACCGCGCGACCGCCGTGGCCCGGGAGCTGGCCGCCTTCACCGCCGAGTGCGAGGTCAGCCGTTCCCTGGCCGGTGTGCACGACTCGCTCGACGACGTCGGCGCCGGGCTGCGGCACGGTCAGCAGGTGTCGCTGCGCTGGGTCTTCCTGCACATGATCGAGGAGTACGCGCGGCACAACGGCCACGCCGACCTGCTCCGCGAGCGCATCGACGGCGTCACCGGCGACTGAAAGGACCCCGTCGCCCCCCACCACTCGCAGGCTCGCGGCGGGCCCCTGCGACGGGGCCACACCCGCTGAGGCCCCGGGGGCCTCAGTGGATCGCGCCCCAGGGGAGGACGGCGTGCACGCCGACCACCTGGTTGACCACCTGGGTCACCCGCAGGTCGACCACCACGCTGGCCAGACCGAGCGCGTCGGAGCGGCCGATGCCGTGCAGGGCGGCCATCACGTCCAGCATCGCGTCCAGCGCGATCGCCATCGCCTCGTCCAGGTCGTCGGCCACGCCCATGGTCACCCAGCCGGCGGGGGTCCTCGCCACCGGCGTGCGCAGCGGTGCCCCGAACAGGTCGGGCAACACGTCCAGGGTCAGGTCCACGCGGTCCATCGGGCACTCGATCGCCGTCCCGCTGACCTCGCCGTCCCCCTGCGCGGCATGCCCGTCGCCGATCGAGAACAGCGCCCCGGGCACGGTCACCGGCAGGTAGAGCGTCGCGCCGGCGACGAGCTCCCGGCAGTCGATGTTCCCGCCGTGCCAGTACGGCGGGATGGTCGAGTGCTGGCCGGGCTCGGCCGGGGGCACGCCCATCACGCCGAGGAAGGGCCGCAGCGCCACCGAGTGCCCAGCCTGGTTGCGGCCGATGCCGGCGACCGGGTCGAGGTCCCAGGCGTGCACCGTGGGAGCGGCGGTGACGCCGAGCCGCTCGTTCAACGGCGTCGAGCGCAGGCCGACGTACGTCGTCCCGAACGGTCCCGGGACGACGTCGTCGATCCGCACGCCGAGCACCTGGCCGACCTCGGCGCCGCGGACGGCGACCGGACCGGTCAGCGCGTGCCCGTGCGCCGGGTCGTGCAGCGGGTGGCGCTGCCGGGCGCCGGGGTCGGTGTGGTCGTGCGGGCCGGTCCACCAGCCCGAGTCCAGGGTGCCGAAGCGCACCGTCGTCCCCGGCTCGACGGTCAGCGCCGGCGGGCGGTCCTGGTCCCAGGAGCCGTGCAGGGTGCGCGCGTCGGGCAGCAGGGTCTCCATGCGCCCATCTTCCGGGGCAGGAGTGGCCACTTCTGCCCCGGGCCTCAGACGAGGGCCTGCTGGACGAGGGGGCGGAGGTAGTTGCGCATCGGCAGGGTGCTCGAGGGCAGCAGCTGCGTGTAGAAGCTCACCGTGAGGTCCTCGACCGGGTCGACGTAGAACTCGGTCGAAGCGGCCCCGCCCCAGCTGTAGGTGCCGACGCTGGCCACCCCGCCGTAGCGCACCGGGTCGATCACCGTGGAGAACCCGAGCCCGAAGCCGACCCCGCGCAGCGGGACCTCGGCGTACAGCGGCCGGCCGAAGGTCTCCAGGTCGGCGTTGCCGGGCAGGTGGTTGCGCACCATGTGCGCCAGCGTGCGCGGGCCGAGCACCCGCTCCCCGGACGGCGTCAAGCCACCGGCGCGCAGCATCTCGACGAACTTCAGGTAGTCCCCGGCGGTGGAGACCAGCCCGCCGCCGCCGGACAGGAACGCCGGCTTGGCGTGCGCGGCCTGGGCGAAGGCTGCCGGCAGCGGGACGACGCCGGGACCGTAGAGCTGGGCGAGGGAGTCCACGTCGTCCTCGGGGCGCAGCCCGAACGACGTCTCGGTCATCCCCAGCGGCCCGAACACCCGCTCGGCGAACACCTCGTCCAGCGGCTTGCCGGCGATCACCTCGACCAGCCGGCCCAGCACGTCGGTGGACACCCCGTAGTTCCACTCGCTGCCCGGCTGGAACAGCAGCGGCATCGCGGCGAACTGGCGGGTGACCTCGGCGGAGTCGGCGCCCGGCGGGGTGCCCCACTCGTGGCCGCGCAGCCGGTAGAGCGCGTCGACCGGGTGGGCGTGGTGGAAGCCGTAGGTCAGCCCCGAGGTGTGGGAGAGCAGGTGGTGGACCCGGATCGGCGCCATCAGCGGCACGGTCACCGGCTTCTGCGCCGGCCCGGCGGCGTACACCCGGGTCTCGGCGAACTCCGGCAACCAGCGGCTGATCGGGTCGTTCAGCTCGAAGGCGCCCTCCTCGTACAGCGACATCGCCGCCACCGAGGTCACCGGCTTGGTCATCGAGTAGATGCGCCAGCGGGTGTCGTCGGTGACCGGCCGGCCCGCCTCGACGTCCGCGGAGCCGTACCGGCCGACGTGCACCAGCCGGCCGTGCCGGGCCACCGTCACGAGGAAGCCGGGCAGCTGGCCCTCGTCGACCCAGCGGGCCAGCCGGCGGTCCACCCGCTGCAGCCGGTCGGCGTCCAGCCCGACCTCGGCCGGGTCGGTGGTCACGGACAGGTCGGTCTGCACAGCGGTCACGGACACCCCCGCGTCGTGGGCCCGCTCCCCGATGACCGGCGCCCCCACCGCGCATCCTGACACGGTGTGCCAGGAGCGCGACGGGGGCGTGGTGACGTACTGGAACGGCCCCGCTGCAGGGCCCCGCCACGAGCCTGCGAGTGGTGGGGGGCAGCGGGGTCCTTCAGTTCAGTTCACCGGGACGGCGGCAGCGGCCTTCTTCAGGTTGGAGCCGGCGGTCACCTTGGCGGTGTGCGCCGCGGCGATCTCGATCGACTCACCGGTCTGCGGGTTGCGGCCGGTGCGAGCCGAACGCTGCGAGCGCTCGACGGTGATCAACCCGGGGACGGCGACCTTGTCGCCACGGGTGATGGCCTCGACGAGCTCCTCCTGCAGGCCGTTGAGCACCTGGTCGACGGTCGCGGAGGGGACGTCGGCGCGCTTGGCGATGGCGGAGACGAGTTCGGACTTGTTCATCTGGGTTCCTCCCACTGGATGTCAGCTGCCCGCCCCGTGCGGAGCGGACGCAGTCTGGTGTCGCGACCGGCAGACCGGCCGCTCCCCCGGTCGTCCTGACGGACTCCGGGGCCTCCGTCGTGCCGTCCCGGTGCGCAGCAGGTGCGCTGTGGGGGTGCGGCGGGCGGATCCGGTCGACCACGCTGTCGACCGGCAATGGCGGGCACGTTGCCATGCCGAGATCACTCCTGGCCAGCCGGGACCCCGGTTTCCCGGGGATTTCGTGCTCGTTCGTCCCAACCGTCACGCATCTCGGGGTCGTACGCACGTTCGGATGCCCGGCGAGCGGGGCACAGCCGACCGACTTAGCGTGGGGGACATGCCTCAGCTCCCCGGGACCGATCTGACCGTCAGCGACCTCTGCCTGGGCGGGAACGTGTTCGGCTGGACGGCGGACGAGCCGACGTCGTTCGCGCTGCTCGACCGGTTCGTCGACGCCGTCCCGAGCACCCAGTCGCCGTTCGTGGACACCGCCGAGATGTACGGCAACGGGGTGTCCGAGCAGATCCTCGGCCGCTGGATGGCCGAGCGCGGCATGCGCGACCGGGTGGTCGTGGCCACCAAGGCCAGCCCGGGGGAGAAGGACCACCCGCTGTCGGCGCCGGAGGTCCGGGACGCCGCCGAGCGGTCGTTGCGCAACCTGCAGGTCGACACGATCGACCTCTACTACGCCCACTACGACGACGAGACGACGCCGCTGGAGGAGACGCTCACCGCGTTCGACGAGCTGGTGCGCTCGGGCAAGGTCCGGTACATCGCGGCGTCGAACTACTCGGCGAAGCGGCTGACCGAGGCGCTGGAGACCTCCGAGCGGCTCGGCGTGGCCCGGTACGTGGGCCTGCAGCCGCACTACAACCTGATGGAGCGGCCGGCGTACGAGGCGGAGCTGGCCGACGTCGTCGCCGAGCACGGACTGGGCTCGATGCCCTACTTCGGGCTGGCCCGCGGCTTCCTGACCGGCAAGTACCGGGCCGGCGAGACGATCGACTCCCCGCGCGCCAAGGGCGCCTCGCAGTACGTGGGCGAGAAGGGCGACCGGGTGCTGGCCGCGCTGTCCGAGGTCGCCGACGCGCACGGCGTGACCGGCGCCGCGGTGGCGCTGCGCTGGCTGGCCGACCAGCCGACGGTCACCGCGCCGATCGCCAGCGGCCGCTCGGTCGACCAGCTGGCCGACCTGCTGCCGATGCTGGACCTGGTGCTCACCGACGACCAGCGCCAGCGCCTCACCGACGCCAGCGCATGAGTGGCTGATGGAGTGCCACGGCGCGGAGAACGCGCCCGTGGCACTCCATCAACGCGCTAGACCAGGACGATGGCCGCGCGGACCTGCTCGACGAGCTCCGGCGGGACGGTGCCCAGCCCGTGGTCGGCGGTCGCGTGGGCCGCCACCTGGGCCAGGACGGCGTCGTCGTCCGGGCCGGTGAAGGTGGTGGTGCAGCCGGGGACGACGTCCCCGCAGGCGAACGCCTTCATGGTGACTCCATGTGCTCGGGTGGTGCGGGGACCCCGCTGCCGGCGGCAGCGGGGGTGGTGCACCGGGGCGGGCTCACGGCCCCGGGGGCTCAGCGGGTGGCGGCCGCGGCGGCCAGGTCCTCGACGCGCAGGACGCCCCGGACGGCGCCGTTGCGGTCGGTGCACAGCACCGGGTCGAAGCGGTGCACGGGTCGGCGGGCCAGCGCGCGCTGCAGGGTCTCGGTGACCCCGGCGGAGGGGGGCACCCGCAGCGACACGGGTGCGCGGTAGGAGCCGCCGGTGCGCAGGTCGGCGAGCACCAGCTCGGTGGGCACCCCGGTCCGGTCCAGCACGACGTAGGGCGCCGGGCCGTCGTCGCCGTCGACGGCCTCCCGCTGGCGGATCGGCCGCAGCAGGCCGACGACGCTGCCCGCCAGCTGGGCGCGGGCGACCTGGTTGCGGACCAGCTGGGTGACCTCGGGGCTCAGCGGGGCGAAGTGCGGAGCGGGCCGGCCGAGCAGCCAGCCCTGGGCCAGCGGGACGCCGAGCCCGGCGAAGACGGCCAGCTCACCGACGGTCTCGATGCCCTCGGCGACCAGCCAGGCGTCGACCCGGTGGGTGAAGGTGCCGACCATCTCGGCCAGCGCGGCCTTCACCGGGTCGGTGTCCACCCCGGTGACCAGCGCACGGTCGAGCTTGACCAGCTGCGGGCGCACCTCGGCGAGCTGCTGCAGGCCGGCGTGACCGGTCCCGGCGTCGTCGATGGCGATCAGCGCGCCGCGGCCGCGCAGCGCGGCGATCTGCTCCCGCAGCGCCGCCAGGTCGGGCGCGGGCAGGTGCTCGGTCAGCTCGACGACGACCCGGCGCAGCGTGACCGGCTCGGCGAAGGCGGCGGTGACCGGGGCGGTGCCCAGCAGGTGCGGGCTGACGTTGACGCTGAGGAAGGTGTGCGGCGGCAGGTCGGGCAGGGAGGCCAGCGCGCGCCGGATGGCCAGCGCCTCCAGCTCGGCGCCCAGTCCCGCCTCCGCGGCGGCGGCGAACCAGACGTCGGGGGACGCGGTCCCGGGGAACCGGGCCAGCGCCTCGTAGCCGGCGATGCTGGCCGTGGCCAGGTCGACGATCGGCTGGAAGACGATGGTCAGGTCGTCCTCGCCGGCCAGCAGCGGGCGGCAGTCCCAGCGGTCGGGGAGGGTCGCGGTCACACGTCGTCCATCGGCCGTCCTCCCGTCGAGCTTGAGCGCTCCACCCCTGAGGGGCACACCGCGCGGTGCCGGTCCGGGGGCGCGGGGCGTGTCAGCATGGAGCGACCCACCGCCCGGTGGTGGCGGCCTCGGGCCGGGAGCGCGTCCGGCCCGAGGCCGGCGGAGACAGGGGAGGTCGGCCAGCGTGCCCGCGACGAGCACGGCGGCAGCGCCCGATCCGTTGAGCGACCCGCACCGGGTGGCAGCAGCCCGCCGCCTGCTCGACGAGGTCTCCGGACCGGCCGCCTTCGACCGGCTGTCCGCGCTCGCCGCCCGGTTGGTCAGCGCCAGCCACGCCAAGGTCACCCTGTTCACCGACCACGACGTCGTCGTCGGCGGCCACGGGCTCCCGGCCGGTGTGGTGGGCGGCCCCGCCCTGCTCACCGGCGCGCTGTCGGCCATCACCGTGCGCCGGGCAGCGCCGCTCGACGTCCCCGACGCGCGCCGCGACGAGCACGTCGCGCAGCTGCCCGCGGTGACCTCCGGCCAGGTGCAGGCCTACCTCGGTGCGCCGCTGGTGGCGGCGTCCGGGCACGTCGTCGGGGTCCTCGCGGTGTACGACCCCGAGCCGCGCAGCTGGTCCGCGGACGCGGCCGAGCTGCTCGGGCAGCTGTCCGCCTCGGTGGTCGCCGAGCTCGAGCTCGCCGCCGCGCGGTCGGCCGTCGGGGCCTCGCTGGCTCGGCTGGACGTCGCGCTCGAGGCGGGGTCGGTCGGCATCTGGGAGCGCGACCTGCGCACCGGCACCGTGTACTGGGACCAGCGCAACGCGGCGATCTTCGGGCTGGAGGGCCCGCTCGAGCATGCCGGCGACGACACGCAGTTCATGGCGCAGATCCACCCGGACGACCACGCGTCGTTGGGCGCGGCCATGCGCGCGGCGTTGACCGGCAGCGGCGAGTTCGTCGCGGAGATGCGGGTGCTGCGCGCCGACGGGGTGGTCCGCTGGGCGGTGTCCCGCGGGCGGGTGGTCCGCAACTCCCGCGGCGAGGCGGTCCGGTTCCTGGGGACGACGGTCGACGTCACCGACGCGCGCGAGGAGTCGGGACGCCGGCTGGCCTCGCTGCAGCGGACCACCGCCATCGCCGAGGTCGCCGCGTCCCTGGCCGGCGCGACCGGGATCGACCAGCTGGCCCCCATCACGCTGCGCGGTGCCGAGGTGCTGGGCGCCAGCACCGGCGCGCTCGCCGTCTTCGACCCGCGGTCGGGTGCCCTGCGGCTGCACATGGGGATGCGGCTGATGGACGTCGTTGAGGCGGCGGCGGCCGAGGCGGGCGTGGAATTGCCGCCGGACGGCGTCGAGATCGCCCTCGACGACCAGCTGCCCACCCAGTGGGTGGCCCGGCACGGCGAGCGGGTGCTGCTGGGCGACCCGGACGAGGCCGCCGAGCGGTTCCCGCCGATGGCCGAGCTGACCCGCGTGCTGAACGCGCAGGCGCTGGCCGCGCTGCCGCTGCGGGTGGAGGGCCGGCTGCTGGGCGTGTTCGTGGCGGTGTGGGCGGAGCCGCACCCCTTCGACGGCGACGACATCGAGGTGCTGGAGGCGTTGACCGCGCAGATCGCACTGAGCGTCTCCCGGCTGCAGGCCGACGCCGAGCGCGATGCGGCGGTGGCCGAGATGACCGCGGCCAACGCCCGGCTGCAGCTGCTCGCCGAGACCGGCCGGGTGCTGTCGGGGACGCTGGACATCGCCGAGCAGATCGGGCAGCTCGCCCAGCTGGTCGTGCCGGCGCTGGGCGACTGGTGCTGGGTGCTGGTCGACGACGAGCGCGGCCGGATGCGGGACATGGCCAGCGCGCACCGCGATCCCCAGCGGGCCGCGGAGCTGGAGCAGTACGTGCGGATCATGGTCGCCGGGATGACCGAGCACGCCGCCGCGCGGGCGGTGCTGCGCACCGGGCAGCCGGTGGTGCTGCCGGACCCGGACGCCGACTTCATCGAGCGCGCCCTGGACGACCCGGTCGCCCGCCGGGCCCTGACCAGGCTCGACCCGACCGCCGGGCTCGCCGTCCCCCTCGTCGCCCGGGGGCGGACGCTGGGGGTGCTGGGGCTCTACACCGCCACCGACCGCGGTCGGCACACCCAGGCCGAGATCGACACGGCCGTGGAGGTGGGCCGCCGGGCGGGGGTCGCGCTGGAGCAGGCGCGGTTGTTCGGCCAGCAGCGCCAGCTGGCGGAGGTCCTGCAGCGCAGCATGCTGACCGCCCCGCCGGCGCCGGACCACTGCGAGATCGCCGTCCGGTACGTGCCGGCGGCGGCCGGCGCGGAGGTCGGCGGGGACTGGTACGACGCCTTCGTCCAGCCCGACGGCGCGACCATGCTGGTGATCGGCGACGTCGTCGGCCACGACAGCCGGGCGGCGGCGGCGATGGGGCAGCTCCGCGGCCTGCTGCGCGGCATCGGCCACCACACCGGTGGCACGCCGGCCGAGGTGCTCACCGGCCTGGACCGGGCCGGCGCCGGGCTCGACCTGGACGCGATGGCCACCGCGCTGGTCGCCCGGCTGGAGCAGGACGAGCCGGAGGTGGCCGCCTCCCGGACCCGGGTGCGCTGGTCGACCGCTGGGCACCCACCACCGGTGCTCATCAGCAGCGACGGCACGGTGACCCTGCTCGACGGCGACGCCCCGGACCTGCTGCTCGGGGTGGAGCCGGACCGGCCGCGCACCGACCGGGTCGCCACGATCGACCGGGGCGGCACGATGCTGCTCTACACCGACGGCCTGGTGGAACGGCGCGACCGGGACCTCGACGCGGGCATCGCCGAGCTGGTCCGGGTGCTCGGTGGGCTCACCGAGCTGCCGCTGCAGGAGCTGTGCGACCGGCTGCTCGAGCGCATGTACCTCCCCGACACCGAGGACGACGTCGCGCTGCTGGCCGTGCGGCTGCACCCGCAGGACCTGCCGCGCCCACCCGAGGCCGGGCCACAGCGGGTCCCGCCGGGGATCGCGCCGGCCCCCGACGTCATCCCCGGGGCGGGCACCGACCGGCGGTGAGCGGGGTCAGCGCCGCCGTCGCCGCCGACGGGGGCGGGCCACCAGCCGGCTGCGCGCGCGTTCGGGCAGGTCCAGCGCGACCGGCGCCTCCCAGCCCCGCCACACCGACAGCACCCGCAGCGCGGCGACCAGGACGATGACCAGCGCGGCGACCGGCAGCGGCGGCAGCCCCAGCGGCCCGGCGAGCACGGTGAGCGCGGTCGCGCCGAGCAGGGCGGCGACCGCGTTGTAGGGCCCCGGCTGCACGATGTCGGCCCGCTGGGCCAGCAGCACGTCCCGGATGACGGCGCCGCCGACCGCCGTGACCGTGCCGATGAACACCACCGAGGCGCTGGGCAGCCCGGCCAGCTGGGCCTTCTGCGCCCCGATGACGGTGAAGAAGCCCAGCGTGATCGCGTCCAGCACGACCAGCAGCCGGGTGAGCCGGGACAGCCAGCCGGAGAAGTAGAAGGTGACCGCCGCGGTGACCGCGACGGTGGGCAGGTAGGCGGGGTTGGTCATCGCGACCGGCGGACCGTCGGCCAGCAGGACGTCGCGGATCAGGCCCCCGCCGAGCCCCCCGCTGACCGCCAGCAGCAGGACGCCGGAGACGGCGAACCCCTCGCGCGCGGCGAGCAGCCCACCGGTCAGCGCGCCGATGACGATCGCGGCCAGGTCGACCGCGCTCGGCACCCGCAACGCCTCCGCGGCCACCAGGATCTCCACGACCGCTCATCCTCCCGGACCTCCCGGCAGTGCTGGCGGCAGGGCCGCCCGACCGGCTAGCTTCGCCGACGACCGCACGCCCCGACCGGTCACCGCGGTGCCCGGCCTCCCCCAGGAGAACGCATGGCCATCCGCCGGCCGGACACCCAGGACGTCACCGCGCTCGCCGAGAGCTACGGCATGCACCCCGGCGAGGACGCGGTGGCCACCTACACGGCGCTCATCGACGGCTCGCTCGTCTCCTACGACGCGGTCGAGGAGCTCTACGCCGAGATCGCCCCCCAGGCACCGGAGGGCCGGTCCGGGCAGCGGCCGGACGACGCGGACAACCCGCTGGGCGCCTGGTACGTGCGCACCGAGGTCACCGGCGCCCCGGACGGCCCGCTGGCCGGGCGGACGGTGGCCGTCAAGGACAACACCGCGGTCGCCGGCGTCCCGATGATGAACGGCTCGCACACCCTGGAGGGCTTCGTGCCCTCCCGGGACGCCACGGTGGTGAGCCGGCTGCTCGCGGCCGGCGCCACCGTCACCGGCAAGTCCGTCTGCGAGGACCTCTGCTTCTCCGGCGGCAGCCACACCTCGGTGACCGGCCCGGTCCGCAACCCCTGGGACACCAGCCGGACGACGGGTGGCAGCTCCAGCGGCAGCGGCGCGCTGGTCGCCGCAGGCGAGGTGGACCTCGGGCTCGGTGGCGACCAGGGCGGCTCGATCCGGATGCCGGCCGCCTTCTGCGGCGTGGTGGGGCACAAGCCGACGTACGGGCTGGTGCCCTACACCGGCGCCTTCCCGATCGAGGTGACGATCGACCACCTCGGCCCGATCACCCGCACCGTCGCCGACGCCGCCGTGGCGCTCGACGTGCTGGCCGGCCGGGACGGCCTCGACCCGCGGCAGCCGGCCGACCTGGTGCCCGAGCAGTACGCGGCCGCGCTCGGCGGGGACGTCGCCGGGCTGCGGGTGGGCGTGGTGACGCAGGGCTTCGGCTGGGACGGGCTCTCCGAGCCCGGCGTCGACGAGACGGTGCGCGCCGCCGCGGCCCGGCTGGCGGAGCTGGGCATCGAGGTGGTCGAGGTCGACCTGCCGTGGCACCGGCACGCGCTGCACGTGTGGAACGTGATCGCCACCGACGGCGCGGCGGTGCAGATGGTCGAGGGCAACGGCTACGGCCACAACTGGGACGGGCTCTACGACCCGGAGCTGATCGCCCACTACGGGCGGCAGAGCCGGGAGGTGGCCGACCAGTGGTCGCCCACGGTGACACTGGTGGCGCTGGCCGGGCGGTGGTCGGCGCGGCAGGAGCAGACCCGGCACTACGCGATGGCCCGCAACCTCGCCGTCGAGGTGCGGGCGCAGTACGACCGGGCGCTGGCCGACGTCGACCTGCTGGTGATGCCGACCGTGCCGATGGTCGCTCCGCCGCTCCCCGCCGCCGACGACCCGCTCGAGGTCCAGGTGGCCCGGGCGCTGGAGATGATCGTCAACACCGCGCCGTTCGACGTCAGCGGGCACCCGGCGACCAGCGTCCCGGCCGGGCTGTCGCAGGGGCTGCCGGTCGGGATGATGCTGGTCGGCCGGCAGTTCGAGGACACCACCTGCCTGAAGGTGGCGCACGCCTTCGAGCAGCTGGTGGGCGGCTTCCCCACCCCGCCCGCCGCCTGAGCTATCCGGTTTCGGCGCCGAAACCTGGTGACGGGCGGTTCCTACTGGGCGGGGGCCATCTGCAGGGCGGTCGCGGTGGCGGCCTGCTGCGGCTCGACGCCGGCCGCGCGCAGGGCGGCGTCGTGCTCGGCCATCGCCTGCTGGCGGCCCGGCTCCTCGGCCAGGACGGCGCAGTTGAGCCAGGCCTCGGGGACGGCGAAGGCGTCGACCAGCGTGCGCATGTGCGGGCGCAGCTCCCCGAGCAGGTCGTTCACCGTGCTGGTGACCGCCTTGGCGCGGGTCGGGGTGAGCCGGCCGTGCTCGAGGAACCAGCCCTTGCCCGCCTCGATCGTGCTCAGCGCGTACAGGTCGCAGACCCGGCTGAGCAGCGCCCGGGCAGCCGGGTCGGTCGTGCGCTCGATGCCGGCGACGAAGGCCTCCAGCACGATCCGGTCGATGTGCGCCTGCGCGGCCTCGAGCACGTGGTCCTGCACGTCGTTGAAGACGTCGAACGGCCGCGCCCCCGGGGTCGCCGCGCCCTTGCGCAGCCGCTTGATCGCGCCGTCCAGGATGTGCTTCTCGCGGTCCTCGAGCGTCCGGAGCTGCCAGCCGCGGTCGGTGAGGGCGACGTCGTCGTCCCGGCCGGGGACGGCGTCGACGAGCCGCTGGATGAGCCCGCGGGCGGCGGTGCGCTCCAGCACCGTCTCGCGCACCTGCTCGGCGACGAACTGCGCGCGGCCCCAGCCGTCGAGCGAGCCGAAGGCGTCCCGGTAGCCGGTGAGCAGGCCCTTGGCGACCAGCTGCAGCAGGACGGTGTTGTCGCCCTCGAAGGTGGTGAAGACGTCGGTGTCGGCCTTGAGCGCCGGCAGCCGGTTCTCCGCCAGGTAGCCGGCGCCGCCACAGGCCTCCCGGGCCAGCTGGATCGTCCGGGTGGCGTGCCAGGTGTTGGCGACCTTGAGCCCGGCGGCCCGCGACTCGAGCTCGCGCTGCGCGGCCTCGTCGACCTCGGCCGCGCCCAGCACGTCGTGCATCCGGGAGACGAGCTCCTCCTGGGCGAAGTGCAGCGCGTACGTCGTCGCCAGCGCGGGCAGCAGCTTGCGCTGGTGCACCCGGTAGTCGTTGATCACGACCTCCCGGTCCTCACCGGGGGCGGCGAACTGGCGGCGGGTGTCGCCGTAGCGGACGGCGATCTCCAGCGCCACCTTGGTCGCCGAGCCGGCCGAGCCACCGACGCTGACCCGCCCCCGGACCAACGTGCCGAGCATGGTGAAGAAGCGGCGGGTCTCGTTCGCGATCGAGCTCGTGTAGGTGCCGTCCGCGGCGACCTGGCCGTAGCGGTCCAGCAGCATGTCCCGCGGCACGGTCACGTGGTCGAAGCTGAGCCGGCCGTTGTCCACGCCGAGCAACCCGGCCTTGGGGCCGTCGTCGCCGATGGTCACCCCGGGCAGCGGGTCGCCCTGCTCGTCGCGGATGGGCACCAGGAACGCGTGCACGCCGCGTCCCTCGCCCAGGGTGACGAGCTGCGCGAAGACGACCGCCATCCGGCCGTCCTGCGCGGCGTTGCCGATGTAGTCCTTGCGGGCGGCCTGGTGCGGGGTGTGCAGGTCGAAGGTCTGCGTGGCCGGGTCGTAGCTGCACGTCGTCCGCAGCTGCTGGACGTCGGAGCCGTGCCCGGTCTCGGTCATGGCGAAGCAGCCCGGCAGGGCGAAGCTCATGATGTCGGGCAGGTACGCGTCGTGCTGGCGCTTGGTGCCGAGCGCGTGGACGGCACCACCGAACAGCCCCCACTGGACGCCGGCCTTGACCATCAGCGACAGGTCGGCGAAGGCGAGCATCTCCACCGACACCACCGAGCCGCCGGCGTCGTCGGCGCCGCCGTACTCCCGGGGGAAGCCGAGGGAGACCCGGCCGGTGCGGGCCAGCTCCTGGGTCAGCGCGGTGACGCGCTCCCGCGCCTCGGCCATCGACTCGCCGTAGACGGGGGCGTACTGCGCGCCGCCGAGCTGCTCCCGCGCATCGCGGCGGACCTGCGCCCAGCGGCCGTCGAGCACCTCCTGCAGCCGTGCCGGGTCGACCGGGGTGAGGGGGGTGGGGGTGCTCGTCACGGGTTCTCCTCCAGGG
>NZ_SJEW01000005.1 GCF_005930475.1 Modestobacter altitudinis | reverse complement strand
ACCCCACACTGCCCTTTCCCCGCTGGTCGGGGGCGGGGTGTGTGGCGGGGGTGGGTGACATCTTCACAGTGTTACGGCGGTCATGGCGAAAGGGAAACGCCCGGTCTCATTCCGAACCCGGAAGCTAAGCCTTTCAGCGCCGATGGTACTGCCCGGGGGACCGGGTGGGAGAGTAGGACGCCGCCGGACATAACTCAACGAAACGGGGGTCGGAGCTTTTGCTCCGGCCCCCGTTTTGTGTGTTCGTCCCACTTTCGTCGACCGACCGGTGCTGCTCTGCGTGAGCGGTACCGGGTGGGTGCGATGCCGTAGAGGTGCCCCCATCGGGCGTGCGCCGTTCACCAGTGAGGTACGTACAGCATCATGACTTCTCCGCGACGTGGGCCGGCTGGTTCAGACCGAGGCCGGGGTACCGGCGGCTCCCGAGCCAGCAGCAGTGGCGGGCCGCGGCAGGGCAGCACCGGCGGTCGCCCACAGCGCCCTGTTGGGCACCGTGGCTCCCGTCCCGCCGACGGTGGCCGGGGCGCCGCGCCTCGCGAGGGATCGTCACGTGACGACCGCTACCGGGCTCAGGGCGGTGCGTCTGGCGGCGAGTGGGGCCGGGGACCGACCGGCGACCGTCCGCAGCGCGACCGCCCGCAGCGGGACTCGCGTCCCTCTGGGGACCGTGCACAGAGCGGAGGCCGTCCGCAGGGTGGGGGCCGTCCGTCGGGTGACCGCCCGGCCTGGCAGGACCGTCGTCCCTCTGGGGACCGTCCGCAGTCCTCGGGCGGTCCGCGCCGTGAGGGGCAGGATCGCGGCCCGGGTGCCGGTCGCCCCCAGGGTGGTGGCCGCCCGTCCGGTGACCGCCCGAGCTGGCAGGACCGCCGCCCGTCCGGGGACCGCGCAGAGGGCGGTGGCCGGTCGCAGGCCAGAGAGCGTCCGCGGGGCGGGGGTCGTCCGTCGGGTGACCGGCCGAGCTGGCAGGACCGGCGTCCCTCCGGGGACCGTCCGCAGTCCTCGGGCGGTCCGCGCCGTGAGGGGCAGGACCGCGGACCGGGTGCTGGTCGCCCGCAGGGTGGCGGCCGCCCGTCGGGTGACCGGCTGAGCTGGCAGGACCGTCGTCCCGCCGGGGACCGTCCGCAGGGCGGCGGCCGACCGTCGGGTGATCGGCCGGCCTGGCAGGACCGTCGTCCCGCCGGGGACCGTCCGCAGGGCGGCGGCCGACCGTCGGGTGATCGGCCGGCCTGGCAGGACCGTCGTCCCGCCGGGGACCGTCCGCAGGGCGGCGGCCGACCGTCGGGTGACCGGCCGAGCTGGCAGGACCGTCGTCCCGCCGGGGACCGTCCGCAGGGCGGCGGCCGACCGTCGGGTGATCGGCCGGCCTGGCAGGACCGTCGTCCCGCCGGGGACCGTCCGCAGGGCGGCGGCCGACCGTCGGGTGATCGGCCGGCCTGGCAGGACCGTCGTCCCGCCGGGGACCGTCCGCAGGGCGGCGGCCGACCGTCGGGTGACCGGCCGAGCTGGCAGGACCGTCGTCCCGCCGGGGACCGTCCGCAGTCCTCGGGTGGACCGCGTCGTGAGTGGCAGGGCCGCAGCCCGGGTGCCGGTCGCCCCTCGGGTGGAGGCCGACCGCAGGCGGACCGCCCGCGGCAGGACCGTCCGGCGGGCGAGCGCGACTCGGCACCGGAGCGCCGACCCCGCACCGAGCGGACGGCTGACCCCGAGGTGGCCCAGCGCGCCTGGCAGGACCGTCATGGCGGCGGTGACCGCTCGTCCCGCGACCGCTCCGCCGGTGGTCGTCCGGCGGGTCAGGACCGGCGCCTTGCGGGCGACCGCGCCGCGCCCGACCGTCCCGCCTGGCAGGACCGTCGCCCGGAGCGCGCCGGTGGCCCCGCCGGTGACGCGGGTGGTGGCAGCGACTGGCGCGAACGCCGACCGGAGCGGGGCGGGTCCGCCGCCGGCCGCCCGTCCGCGCCCGACAGTCGCCCGCCTGGCCGCGACGATGCGGCTCCGCGCCGGGCGCCGGGCCCTGAGCTGCCCGACTGGGCCGACGCCCGCGAGCTCGACCCGTCGGTGCGGATCGCGCTCCGTGGTCTCGACACCCGCAACGCCGACACCGTCGGCCGGCACCTCGTGGCCGCCGGTGGACTGCTGGAGGAGGACCCGCAGCTCGCGCTCGAGCACGCCCGGGCGGCCCGGGACCGAGCGTCCCGGCTGGCTCCCGTGCGGGAGGCGGTCGGGGTCGCGGCGTACCACGCCGGCGACTTCGCCGAGGCGGCGCGCGAACTGCGCGCCTACGCCCGGATGAGCGGTGACCAGAGCTACCGCGCCGTCCTCGCCGACTGCGAGCGCGCGCTGGGTCGCCCGGAGAACGCGCTGCGGCTGGTGCAGGAGGGCCTCGAGGCGCAGCCTGATGCCGAGGAGCTCGTCGAGCTCCGGCTGGTCGAGGCCGGCGCCCGGCAGGACCTCGGCGAGCTGCCCGCGGCGGCGCTGGTCCTCGAGGCAGCCCTCGGCGGCCGGCCCACCCCGGCCGGCCTCGGTCATCCCGATCTGGGGCAGCTCCGGCTGGCCACCGCCTACGGGGACCTGCTCGACGCCCGGGGTGACTCCGAGCTGGCCCGTGAGTGGTACGCGGCGATCGCCGCTGCCGATCCGGACGACCTGACGGGCGTGTCCGAGCTGTTCGCGGAGGACCTCGACGAGCTGTCGGTCGACGAAGACGACGACGCCGCCGACGACGCCGACGAGGACGACGACGAGGCCGACGCCGACACGGCGGTCGGCGGCTCGGCCGACGCGACGGCCGAGTCCGCCGACGACGAGTTGGGCCGCGCGCTGGCGGACGAGGTCGGCGGCGACGTGACCGAGGACGACATCGAGGCCGAGGTCGCCGAGCTGCTCGGGGAGGTCCCACCCCCGGTCGAGCGGGACCACACCCGGCTGTTCCAGGAGGCCAGCACCGACGAGGAGCAGCGACCTCCGACGGACTGACCTCCGCCATCCACACCCGCCAGGGCCGTCCACAGATCAGTGGCGGCCCTGGCTGGGCGGCGGGGCGGCGGTGAGGCTGGCCGCATGAGCCTCGCCGTCATCGACCGGAACGACGTCGTCCTGCGTGGACGGTTGTCGACACCTCCCGAGCTCCGTCCGCTGCCCAGCGGCGACACACTGCTCGTCCTCAAGCTCGTCGTGCGACGGGAAAAACCGCGTCCCGGCGGCCCGAGGTCCGACGTCTTCACCTGCGTCAGCCTGCAGCGCGGGCTGCACCGCCACGCGGCCGCCTGGGCTCCCGACGACGTGGTGGAGGTCGAGGGCTCGCTGCAGCGACGCTTCTGGCGCACCCCGACCGGCACCGCCGTCGCCTACGAGGTCAGCTGCCGCCGCGGTCGGCGGATCGCCAAGAGCGGTCAGCGCGCGGCGCCCCGGTCCGCCTGAGCCGGGTCTGGAGCTCAGTCGCCGTGCGGCCGAAGCACCAGCCCGGTCCTGGGCTTGGGCACGAACAGCGTCGACTTCCGGGGCATCCGGGCCCCGGCCCGGGCGACCGCAGCCACGTCCGCCGGCGAGGGCGACCGCAGCAGCACGGCCACCCCGGCTCGATCGTCGACCAGCCGCAGCGCCTCGTCGACGTCGTGGGCGACCAGCACCGACGACGGGTCGTCCGACCGGCCCCACAGACCGGTCAGCAGGGCGGAGTGGGCCAGCACCACGTCCAGCCCCCGCCAGGCGTCCGGTGCCTCCGCGGGCACGGCGGCGGTCATCTCCGGCGAGGGGGCGGACAGCTCGGCCATCCGCACCCCGTCGGTGAGCAGGAACGCCGGACCGCCTGCCTGGTCGGTCCAGTCCTGCGCGGTCGCCCGGAGGTCGCCGCCCACCGGAGTGACGTCGCGGACCCGGAAGCCGTGCTCAGCGGCGGCCAGGGCGTCGGTCAGCGAGAGGTCCGGGACGACCCGGTGGATGGCGCGCAGCCGCAGGCCGCCCGGGCCCATCGGGGTGAGGAGGGCCAGTATCCGGCCGTGACCGCCGTCCTCGTCGCCGAGGTGCCGGCCGGTGGCGACGTGCTCGCGGGCCGCCGCGAACCGGTGGTGGCCGTCGGCGATCACCGACCGGGTCCCGGCCAGCGCCCGGGTCAGCCGGTCGACCGTGTCGTGATCGGCGACCCGCCACAGCCGGTGGACCACCCCGTCGGGGTCGGCGACCTCGAGGGACGGCGCCCCGATCCGGGTCAGCCGGGTCAGCTCGGCCACTGCCGGATCGGGGTCGTGCGCCAGCACGATCGGCTCCAGGTCGGTGTGCGTTGCCGCCAGCAGGGCGGTGCGGCCGGCCACCGCGGGGGCGAAGGTGTCCTCGTGCGGCAGCACGGCCGCCGACCCGGGCGGGGGCAGTGTGACAGCACCGAGCCACCCGGTGGTCAGCGTTCCGTCCGACCCCGCCATCTCGTAGCGCCACAGTGCCGGGGCGTCGTCCTGCCGCAGCACGCCGTCGGCGACCCAGCGGTGCAGCGTCTGCGCTGCGGCGTCGGCGGAACGGCGGTCGCGCGCCGGCCGGCCGGCGTCCTGCCCCGGCACCGGGTCGACGTGCGGCAGGATCAGGCGGACGATGTTGTGCGGATCAGCCGCGGCCAGGCGGTCGCGGCCTGCTGTGGTCACGAGGTCGTAGGCCGGCGAGCTCACCCGGGCCAGGTGCTCCGGGTCGTGCTCCCGGTAGGTCAGAGCACGGAACGGTCGGACGTCGAGACCCGTAGCGTCAGGGGGCGGGGCGTCCGCCGACGTCGAGGGCACGGGTCGATCGTAGGAGCGCGCCGGCCGGGAGCAGCGGCGGCGTCTGCCGGTGCAGCCCGCCCGGGGCCACCGGTCGGCCACGGCACCAGGAGAGGAGCGGCGGTGACCGGGCCAGGACAGCCGGACGGCGGGGTCTACGAGTGGTACCAGCGCGGACTCCAGCTGCTCGGCGACGGCCACCCCGACGCCGCGGCCACCCTGCTGGAACGCGCCCTCGCCGCGGAACCCGGGTCGCGCAGCGTGCTCGAGGCCCTGGCCCGCGCCCAGTACGGCGCCCATCGGTACCGGGCCGCGATGGACAGCTTCACCGAACTGATCAGCGTCAACCCCACCGACGACTACGCCCAGTTCGGGCTCGGTCTGGCCGCCAGCCGGGCCGGTGACCTGGAGACCGCCGCCGAGCACCTCGCGCTGGCGGTGGCCATGCGCCCCGACCTGGGTCACTACGCACGAGCGCTGCGCGGCGTCCGAGCCCGCCGCGGCCTCGCAGAGGAGCTGCCATGAACGCCGTCCAGGGACCTCCGGTCCGGCCCGCCCGAACGTCGGCCGGTGCCCCGTGAGCCCGGCCGCGCTCCCGCTGTCCGCCGGCGCGGACGTGCCCCCGGCGGACACCTACGACGTCGCGCTGCTCGACCTCGACGGCGTGGTCTACGTCGGGCCGGATGCCGTGCCCGGCGTGCCCGCGGCGCTGGCCCGGGCCGTGGCAGCCGGCATGCGGCTGGGCTACGTCACCAACAACGCCGCGCGCACACCCGAGCAGGTGGCCGAGCACCTCACCGCACTGGGTGTCCCGGCCGGACCCGCCGACGTCATCACCAGCTCGCAGGCGGCGTCCTCGGTGGTGGCCGAGCTGTTCGGTGCCGGCGCCGCGGTGCTGCCCGTCGGCGGCCCGGGCGTGGCGGCGGCGTTGACCGCAGCCGGCCTCGCCGTCGTCGACCGTGCCGAGGACACCCCGGTCGCGGTCGTCCAGGGCTACGGCGCGGGGGTCGGCTGGGCGCAGCTGGCCGAGGCGGTCGTGGCCGTCCGGAACGGGGCCCGGCACGTGGCCACCAACACCGACGCCACCATCCCGTCGCCGCGCGGTGTGCTCCCCGGCAACGGTGCCCTGGTCGGCGTGGTCAGCGCCGTCACCGGTCAGCAGCCGCTGGTCACCGGGAAGCCCGACCCGGCGATGCACGCCGAGTGTGTCCGCCGGACCGGGGCCCGCCGACCACTCGTCGTCGGTGACCGGCTCGACACCGACATCGAGGGCGCGCGTCGCGCCGGGGCGGCCAGCCTCCTGGTGCTGACCGGGGTGGCCCGGCCCGCCGACCTGCTGGCGGCCGTCCCGGACCACCGGCCGGACCTGCTGGCCCCCGACCTCGCCGGGGTGCTCACTCCGCACCCGGCCGTGACGGCGGTCGAGGGCGCCTGGCGCTGCGGCGGCTGGCAGGCCGAGGCAGCGGGGGAGGCCCTGGTGCTCCGCTCGACCGGTCCGCAGCGGGAGCCCGGTGACGGGCTCGACGGCCTGCGCGCGCTGGCGGTCGCGAACTGGGCGCGGCACCCCGAGGAGGGCAGCCCGCCGGTCGTCCGCGCCGGGGACGACGAGGCCGCGGCGGCGCTGGCCGGGTGGGGCCTGTCCGCTGACTGAGCCGGTGGGGTGGCGGCCCGGCCGGCGGGGACGTCAGAGCAGCGAGCGGAGGCGCAGCATGTCGCGCAGCCCGGCCTCCAGCTTGACCCGGCCGCTGGCCCAGGCCGGCGTGAAGGACAGCTGCCCGGAGGTCAGCGCCAGCAGGTCGTCGCTGCTCATGGTCAGCCGGATGTCGGCCTTGGGCACCGACGGCCCGTCGGCCTGGGCGGTCATGTCGTGCACGGCGCCGCGGGCCAGCCGGCCGGCGACGACCTGGCCCAGGTCGGTGAGCCGGCACGAGACGCTGCGGTCCAGGTCGCGGGCCCCCTCGGCGGAGGCCAGCTTGCTGACGAAACCGTCCAGGGCGGTCATGCACTGCTCGAGCGTCGCCACGGGCGGGTCGCCTCCATCAGCCAGGGGGCCGGGCTCGTCCCGGCCGTGCGGTCCGGAGCGGGACGCTACCGCCGTCCCGGGACAGCCCGCAGTCCTGCCCGGCCCGTCCGTCGCTGCGTCCACCGCCTCCTGCAGCGCACCGTCGTCCGTCGGCACCGGCCGGTAACCTCCGAGATGGACGCGGGGACGAGCCCGTGACCGCAGGACGTGGAGGAGGAGACCGTGACCGCACCCGACGCTCAGCGCCCGGTCCCCGGCCCGCCGCGTCCGGTCCCGGGCCCACCGCGTCCGGCCGCCGCCCCGGCTGCTCCGGCACCGGCGGGTCCCGCCGGGACCGTCCCGGTGCCCCCGGCGGAGCGCTTCGCCGCGCTCGCCGAGCGGCCGGTGGCCGACCACGTCGCGGTCTTCGAGGCCGAGCACGACCGGCTGCAGCGCGAGCTCTCCACCATCGACCAGCTCTGATGGCCCGACGCAGCCGACTCGACGCCGAGCTCGTGCGCCGCGGACTGGCCCGCTCGCGCGAGCACGCGGTCACCCTCATCACCGAGGGCCGGGTCACCATCGGCGGCCAGGCGGCCAGCAAGCCGGCCACCGGGGTCGAGGCCGGCACCCCGGTCGTCGTCCGCACCGACCCCGACGAGCCCAGCTGGGTCTCCCGCGGCGCGCACAAGCTGCTCGGCGCGCTGACCGCCTTCCCGGTCGTCGTGGCGGGCCGCCGGGCGCTCGACGCGGGCGCCTCCACCGGCGGGTTCACCGAGGTCCTGCTCAGCCGGGGCGCGCGCGAGGTCGTCGCCGTCGACGTGGGGTACGGCGAGCTCGCCTGGTCGCTGCGCACCGACGAGCGGGTCGTGGTCCACGAGCGGACCAACGTGCGCGAGCTGACCCCCGAGGCCATCGACGGCCCGGTCGAGCTGGTCGTCGCCGACCTGTCCTTCATCTCGCTGCGGCTGGTGCTGCCGGCGCTCACCGCGTGCGCCGGGCCCGGCGCCGACCTGCTGCCGATGGTCAAGCCGCAGTTCGAGGTCGGCCGGGACCGGCTGGGCGCGGGCGGCGTCGTCCGGGACCTCACCCACCGGGCCGACGCCGTGGCCACCGTCGCCCAGGCCGCCGCCGACCTCGGCTGGGGCACCGCCGGGGTGGTGGCCAGCCCGCTGCCCGGCCCGGCCGGCAACGTCGAGTTCTTCCTCTGGCTGCGCCAGGACGCGCCGCCGGCGGACCGCACCGCCATCGACCGAGCAGTTCAGGAAGGACCCACGTGAGCGAGCCCGTGAGCGCCCCCGGGAGCACCGCACCCGGGTGCACCGGTTCGACGAGCGTCAGCGAGGAGGAACAGTGACCGACGGCACCACGGCCTGCGGGTCCGGCACGGGCACCCGGCGCGTCCTGCTGGCCGTGCACACCGGCCGGTCCGACATCGTCGAGCTCGCCCGGTCCGCGGCCGCACGGCTGGCCGCGGCGGGGATCGTCGTCCGGCTGCTGGACGACGAGGCCGAGGCGATGGCCGTGCCCGGCGCCGAGGTCTGCGCCTTCGGGCCGGCGGCGTCCAGCGGGGTGGAGATCGTGCTGGTGTTCGGCGGCGACGGGACCTTCCTGCGGGCCGCCGAGCTCGCCCGCAACACCGACGCGGCGATCACCGGGGTGAACCTCGGCCGGGTCGGCTTCCTCGCCGAGACCGAGCCCGAGGCCGTCGAGGAGATGCTGACCGCCGTCGAGAACTGCGAGTACGAGGTCGAGGAGCGGCTGACCCTGGACGCCGTGGTCCTCGACGCCGAGGGTGTGCCGACCGGCGCGGAGACCTGGGCGCTCAACGAGGTGTCGGTGGAGAAGGTCGAGCGCAGCCGGGTCCTCGACGTCGTGCTCGAGGTGGACGGCCACCCGCTGACCTCCTTCGGTTGCGACGGCATCCTCTGCGCCACCCCGACCGGCTCCACCGCCTACGCGTTCTCCGCCGGTGGCCCGGTGGTCTGGCCCGACGTGGAGGCGCTGCTGCTGGTCCCCACCAACGCGCACGCGCTGTTCGCCCGGCCGCTGGTCACCTCGCCGACCTCGGTGCTCACCGTCGCCGTGCCGCCGGACGGCACCCGCGCGCGGGTCTCCGCCGACGGCCGCCGGATCGTCGAGGTCCCCGACGGCGGACGGGTCGAGGTGCGCCGCTCCGACCGCCCGGTGCGCATCGCCCGGGTGAACCCGACGTCCTTCGGCGACCGGCTGGTCGCCAAGTTCGGGCTGCCGGTGCGCGGTTTCCGGGACGCCCGGTCGCACGGCCCGGGGCACGAGGCGCCGACCACGCGGGTCAACGTGCTCACCGGCGACGTGAACACCAGCGACGGCGTGCTGCGGACCCCGGAGGAGGTGCGCCGTGGCCACCAGGACGGCGCGGCCTGAGTCCCGGTCGGCGTCCCGGTCGGCGTCGCGGGCACCGTCCCGCTCCCGGGAGGCCGGGACGGCGGTCAACGGTGCGCTGACCGAGCTGCGCATCCGCGGGCTCGGCGCCATCGACGACGTCACCCTCGACCTCGGCCCTGGGCTCACCGTCGTCACCGGGGAGACCGGCGCGGGCAAGACCATGGTCGTCACCGGCCTGACGCTGCTCTTCGGCGGCCGCGCCGACCCCGGGCGGGTGCGGGCCGGTGGTCGGGCCGGCGTCGAGGGTCGGCTGGTGCTGCCCCCGGAGTCCCCGGTCTGGGTGCGGGCCGCCGATGCCGGCGCCGAGCCCGACGACGACGGGAGCCTCATCCTGGCCCGCACGGTCAGCGCCGAGGGCCGGTCGCGGGCCCACCTCGGTGGCCGCAGCGTGCCGGTCGGCGTCGTCGCCGAGCTGGCCGAGGACCTGTTGGCGGTGCACGGCCAGACCGACCAGCTGCGGCTCACCCGCCCCGCCGAGCAGCGCCGCGCCCTGGACCGCTTCGCCGGGGTCGAGCACCTGGCGCTGGTGGAGGAGCACCGGGCCGCGTACGCCACCTGGCGGCAGCTGGCCGACGACCTGGACCGGCGCCGCAGCCAGGTCCGGGAGCTGACCCAGGCCGCGGACGTGCTGCGGCACGGCCTGGACGAGATCGCGGCGCTCTCCCCCGAGGCGGGGGAGGACGACGAGCTGGACACCCAGGCCCGGCGGCTCGGGGACGCCGACGCGCTGCGCACCGTCGCCGACACCGCCCGGCTCGCCCTGGTCGGCGACGTCACCGGCGACCTCGGCGGTGATGAGCTCCCGCAGGACGCGGCCACCGCACTGTCCACCGCCGAGCGCTCGCTGGCCGGCTCCGACGACCCCACCCTGGTGCTGCTCGCGCAGGACCTGGCCGACGCGGTCGCCGTGGTCTCCGACGTCGCCGTGCAGCTGGCCGGCTACGTCGCCGACCTGGACGCCGACCCGGCCCGGCTGGCCGAGGTGCTCGACCGCCGGGCGGCGATCACCGCGCTGGTGCGCAAGTACGCCGAGCCCGGGGAGGGCCTGGCCGGGGTGCTCGGCTGGGCAGCAGAGGCCCAGGCCCGACTGTCCCAGCTGGACGTCTCCGACGAGGCCCTCGAGGCGCTGCAGGCGCAACGGGACGCCGCACGCGAGCAGCTGGCCACCCTCTCCACCCGGGTCAGCGAGGGCCGTCGGGCCGCGGCCGACGGGTTCGCCGCCGAGGTCGGCGCGGAGCTGGCCGGGCTGGCGATGAAGAACGCCCAGGTGTCCTTCCGGATCGACAGCGATCCCGGCCAGCCGGGCCCCGAAGGGGTCGACGAGGTGGCGCTGCTGCTCTCCCCGCACCCCGGCGCCCCCGCGCGTCCGGTGCACAAGGGCGCCTCGGGCGGTGAGCTCTCCCGGGTCATGCTGGCCATCGAGGTCGTCTTCGCCGGCGCCGACCCGGTGCCGGTGATGGTCTTCGACGAGGTCGACGCCGGCGTCGGCGGTCAGGCGGCGGGGGAGATCGGCCGGAGGCTGGCCCGGCTCGCCCGGGAGCACCAGGTCGTCGTGGTCACCCACCTCGCCCAGGTCGCCGCCTTCGCCGACACCCACCTCGTGGTCGACAAGTCCCCGGACAGCGCCCAGGGGGTCACGGCCACCGACATCCGCGCCGTCCGCGACGAGGACCGGGTGCGGGAGCTGGCCCGGATGCTGTCCGGGCTGGCCGACAGCGACACCGGTCAGGCGCACGCCCGGGAGCTGATCGCGGTCGCCGCCGAGAGCCGCGGCTGATGAAGGACCCCGTCCTCCTCCTCCCTCGCAAGCTCGGGTGAGCCTCGGGACGGGGCCTCACACCGCAGTTGCGCCGAGCGCGATGGTCAGCTCGAGCACCCGCTGGGGGTCCTCGAGCCGGTTGCCGAACAGCTGGCGCAGCTGCCCCATCCGGTAGCGCACCGTCTGCGGGTGCACGAACAGCTCGGCGGCCACCTGCTCGCGCCGGCCGTGGTGCAGCAGCCAGGAGCGCAGCGTCGCGACCAGCTTCTCCCGGGCCGCGCCGTTGAGTCCGTCCAGCGGCGCCAGCGCGGCCGCGCGCAGGTCGGCCAGCGCCTCGTCGTCGGCCCGCAGCACCAGGTCCGGCAGCCGCTGGTCGGTGTCCAGTGCCGCGGGCGCCTCGGCGGCGAGCCCGAGCCGCAGCGCCCGCACCGCCCGCCCGTAGGACGCCGCCACCGACGCCCACGGCCGGGCAGGGCCGACCACCGCCGACCGCCCCTCCAGCGCGCGCAGCAGCGCGGGCCGGGCACCCTCGCCGGCGTCGGGCACCAGCAGCACGGTCAGCTCCGTCGAGGGGTCCAGCCCCGGCGGGTCGTCGCTGACCTGCAGGGTCCGGGCGTCGAGCAGCCCGAGGGCACCGCGCGCCCGCACCTCGGGCAGCAGCACGGCGGTCAGGGTGCGCGGGGTCGGCCAGTCGGCCCGCTCGGCCGCGGCGGTCAGCTCGTGCAGCGGCCGGCCGGCCAGCAGCACCGCACCGAGCCGCTCCAGGTGGTGCCGGCGCACCCGGCCGGTCGTCTCCAGCTCGTCGGTGTGGCCGGCGACGCTGGAGGCCGACAGCTGGTCGATGTAGGCGAACACCAGCTCGGCGAAGCGGGCCAGCGACCCGACGGTCAGCCCAGCGGCGACGGCGGTGTCGCTCATGTGCCGCCAGGCCACCCGGGCGCCCACCCGGTAGGCGGCCAGCAGCGAGTCCATCGACCGGCCGCTGCGCGCCTCGCCCCGGCCCAGCTTGTAGGCACCCTCCAGCGCAGGCCCGATCGGCCGGCTCGGGTCGACGCCGCCGGTCGCCGTCGCCAGGTCGAGGAAGCCGCCGAGGGCCAGCTCCACGGCGCTGGTGATGGCCCGGCCCATCTCCCCGCCGAAGGCGTCGGCGTAGCTGGGGACCTCCACCACGATGGTGGCCACGGTCTGCTCGGCCACCGCGGGCAGCTCCGCCTGCATCGCCGCCACCACAGCGGGTGGGAACGTGATGAGCTCGCTCGTCGCCACCACCTCCTTTGTTCGTGGAGAACAGTACCCACCGCTCGATTCACGTCCAGAGAGCAGGTGATTGGTCCAGGAATTGGGAAAGCTCTGGGTATGACCGCAACCGTCTCGCGCCCCTCCTCGGCCCGGCCGGTGCTGGGGAAGCTCCGTGACCGGGTGGTCAAGGTCGCCGAGCTGGTCACCACGCCGCTGCTGCCCGCCGACTACCTCGACCTCGTCGACCCGCTCCGCTCCGGCGCCGCGCTGCGCGGCCGGATCGAGGAGGTCCGGCCGGAGACCCGGGACGCCGCGACGATCGTCATCCGCCCGGGCCGGGACTGGCTCCCGCACACGCCGGGCCAGTACGTGCGGATCGGCATCGACGTCGACGGCGTCCGGCAGTGGCGCGCCTACTCGATCACCTCGGTGCTCGGCCGGGCCGACGGCTGCTTCACCATCACCGTCAAGGCGATCCCCGGCGGCAAGGTCAGCAACCACCTGGTGCGCCGGGCCCGCTCGGGCACGATCGTGCAGCTCGACCAGGCCACGGGTGACTTCGTGCTGCCGGCCCAGCGGCCGGAGAAGTGCCTGTTCGTCACCGCCGGGTCCGGCGTGACCCCGGTGATGGGCATCCTGCGCAACCACGTGGCAGAGCACGACGACGTGGTGGTCGTCCACTCCGCGCCCACCGCCGAGGACGTCATCTTCGGCGCCGAGCTGCGCGAGCTGGCCCGCACGGGGCAGATCCGGCTGGTCGAGCGGCACACCGAGACCGCCGGCCTGCTCGACGCCGCCGCGCTGGCCGAGCTCGTGCCCGACCTGGCGGAGCGCTCGACCTGGGCCTGCGGTCCGGTCGGCATGCTCGAGGCCCTCGAGGAGCACTGGGCCGCCGCGGGCATCGCCGAGCAGCTCTACACCGAGCGGTTCCGCCCCCGGGTGCTGGTCACCGGTGAGGGCGGCACGGTGAGCTTCGCGAGGTCCTCGCGCTCGCTCGAGGTGGACGGCGCCACGCCGATCCTCGACGCCGCCGAGGAGGCCGGGCTGCTCATGCCCAGCGGCTGCCGGATGGGCATCTGCTACGGCTGCGTGCTCCCGCTCCGCGAGGGCGCCGTCCGCGACCTGCGCACCGGCGAGGTCACCACGGCCGCCCCCGGTGACGGCGTCCTGATCCAGACCTGCATCAGCGCCGCTGCCGGCGCCTGCGACATCGACCACTGACTCTCACGAGGAGCTGCACATGACCGTCCTGCAGAAGAAGTCCGACAACCCGATCGCGCACCTGACCGAGGCGGACATCGAGTCCATCGGCCTGGAGCTCGACGCCCTCCGGCAGGGCGTCATGGACAGCCGCGGGGACGCCGACGCGGCCTACATCCGCCGGGTGATCGACGTCCAGCGCAAGCTCGAGCTCGGCAGCCGCGCCGTCCTGCTGTTCTCCAAGTTCCCGCCGGCCTGGGTGCTGGGCACCATGGGGCTCTCGGTCGCCAAGATCCTGGAGAACATGGAGATCGGGCACAACATCCTGCACGGCCAGTGGGACTGGATGCGTGACCCCAAGATCCACTCCACGACCTGGGAGTGGGACATGGCCAGCCCGTCCGAGCAGTGGAAGCACTCGCACAACATCCTCCACCACACGTACACCAACGTGATCGGCAAGGACAACGACCTCGGCTACGGCATCATGCGCGTCGACGAGGACCAGAAGTGGGTGCCGCTGTACCTGCTGCAGCCGGTGTGGAACTTCGTCAACGCCTGCTTCTTCGAGTACGGCATCGCCGCCTACGACCTGGAGCTGGGCAAGAACCTGGCCACCGCGGAGCGCCGCAAGGACCCGGAGTTCAAGGCCCGCGGCAAGGCCGTGCTGAGGAAGATCCGCAAGCAGATGACGAAGGACTACGTCGTCCACCCGCTGCTGTCCGGCCCGTCGTTCCTGCCGACCCTGGCGGCCAACTTCACCGCCAACGTCGTCCGCAACCTGTGGTCGCACTCGGTGATCATGTGCGGGCACTTCCCGGAGGGCGTCGAGACCTTCGAGAAGAAGTCGATCGACGGCGAGAGCCGCGGTGAGTGGTACCTGCGCCAGATGCTCGGGTCGGCCAACATCTCCGGCAGCAAGGCCATGCACATCATGACCGGCAACCTGTCGCACCAGGTGGAGCACCACCTGTTCCCGGACCTGCCGAGCAACCGGTACGCCGAGATCGCGCCGAAGGTGAAGGACCTGTTCGACCGCTACGGGCTGCGCTACCACTCGGCGTCGCTGCCCCGTCAGGTCGGCTCGGCCTGGCACAAGGTGCTGCGGCTGTCGCTGCCCAACGGCTGGCTGGCCCAGACCACCCCGGCGAACGTGCCGGCGCAGGTCGTCAAGCTCTACAAGATGACCACCGGCGGCCCCAAGGTCCGCCGCCAGCTGCAGAACGCGGCCTAGAACGCCACAGGGCCCCTCTCCCGACGGGAGAGGGGCCCTGCTGCGTCGCGGCCCGGGGGGTCTTCCTCAGCGGCGCTTGGCGTAGCCGGCCAGGCCGAACTGGAGCAGGGCCAGGCCGCGCTGCCCGCGGGTGCGCAGCATGGCCACCAGCTCGGGGCCGGAGGCGCCGGCCAGCACCCGGTCGCGGGCCAGCTCCAGCAGCGACGAGTACAGCCCCATGACCGCGTTGGCCGCCAGCCACGGCTCCAGCTCGCCGGCCGCCGCCCGCGTCTCCAGGGTGATCTGCTCGGCCAGGGTGTCGGTCAGCGTGCCGAGGATCTCCCGCTCGCGGGCCTGCAGGGTGCGGCTGCCGCGGATCACCCGGGCCATCTCGGTCATGCCCTCGGCGGCGGCGGGGGAGCCCAGCTGACTCACCGCGGCCACCACGAACCCGCCCGCCGCGGCGGCGACCGACTCCCCGGCCGGGCGCCGGCGGACGGCGTCCAGCAGCGCGGCCCGGATCGGCGGGTCGGCCTCGAAGACCAGCCCCTCCTTGACCGGGAAGTGGTTGAACACCGTCTTCTCGACCACCCCGGCGCGCTGCGCGATCTCCATCACGCTCACGTGGTCGAAGCCGCGCTCGACGAACAGCGCGGCGGCCGCGTCGACGATCGCCTCCCGGGTCCGCAGCCGCCGCTGCTCGCGCAGGCTGGGGCCGCGCCGCTCGCGGCGGCGCGGCCGCCGCCCGGGTCCGGGGGCGTCCGCCGGCTGGGCCGCAGCAGCCGGCGCGTCCGGGACGGCAGCGGGGTCGGCGAGCTCCGGGACCAGCGGCTCCGACTCCTCCGCCGGGGGGCGCGCAGCCAGGGGAACGACCTGGGCCTGGGCGTCGGCGCCGGACGGCGTCGCGCCAGCCACTGCAGCGGCCGCAGCCGCCTCGGGATCGCGGCGACCGGCGAGCTCCTCCACCAGGTCGTCGGCGAGAACTGTCGCTGTACTCCGGCTCGCGGAGGCCCCTGCAGTCACACCAGTCACGCTAGTGACGGGACGGTCCGGTCACCGGTCAGCGACACCCGGCGCGACAGGACTGATTTCCTCCCTGTTGTGGTGTCGTTCACTGAGTGTGATCGGTCCGTCGCTGGTGCGCGTCGGGGTCGTCCGCCCCGGAGCCCGTGGGAACATCGCGACCATGCGCATCGGCACCCTGCGGCGCGGACGAGCGTCCGAGACAGCACCTGGCGTGACCGGCACCGCGCGGGTGGACCGGCGGACCAAGAACCTGACCAAGCGGCTGCGGCCCGGCGAGATCGCCGTCATCGACCACGTCGACATCGACCGGGTCAGCGCCGACTCGCTGGTGGCCGGCAAGGTGGGCGCGGTCGTCAACGCCGGACCGAGCACCTCGGGCCGCTACCCCAACCTCGGCCCCGGGATCCTGGTCGAGGCCGGCATCCCGCTGGTGGACGGCGTCGGGAAGGACGTGCTGACCCGGATCAAGGAGGGCACCGAGCTCCGGGTCGAGGGCAACCGCGTGTTCTCCGCCGACGAGGTGGTCGCCGAGGGCGTCGAGCAGACCCCGGAGACGGTGGCCACCGCGATGGCCGAGGCCAGGGAAGGCCTGTCGGTGCAACTGGAGGCCTTCGCGGCCAACACCATGGAGTACATGAAGCGCGAGCGCGCGCTGCTGCTCGACGGCGTGGGCGTGCCCGACGTCGCGACCCAGATCGAGGGCCGGCACGTGCTGGTCGTCGTCCGGGGTTATGACTACAAGGAGGACCTGCAGGCGCTGCGGCCCTACATCCGCGACTACCGGCCGGTGCTGATCGGCGTGGACGGCGGGGCCGACGCGCTGAAGGAGGCCGGCTACCAGCCGGACATGATCATCGGCGACATGGACTCGGTCAGCGACTCGGTGCTGCGCTGCGGGGCCGAGGTCGTCGTGCACGCCTACGCCGACGGCCGCGCGCCCGGGCTGCAGCGGGTCACCGACCTGGGCGTCGACGCCATCACGTTCCCGGCATCGGCGACCAGCGAGGACATCGCGATGCTGCTCGCCGACGAGAAGGGCGCCACGCTGATCGTCGCGGTCGGCACGCACGCCACCCTGATCGAGTTCCTGGACAAGGGCCGTGGCGGCATGGCCTCGACCTTCCTGACCCGGCTGCGCCTGGGCGGCAAGCTCGTGGACGCCAAGGGCGTGAGCCGGCTGTACCGCAGCCGCATCTCCACCCTGGCGCTCGTGCTGCTGGTGCTCGCCGCGCTGGCGTCGATCGTCGCCGCGCTGGCGGTGTCCACGGCCAGCCACATCTACTTCGACCTGCTCGTCGACCAATGGGACAGCTTCGTGTTCTGGCTGGAGAACCTCTTCACGTGATCGACTTCCGCTACCACCTCGTCTCGCTGATCGCGGTCTTCCTCGCGGTGGCGTTGGGGATCGTCATCGGCACCACCCAGCTCAACGGCCCGCTGACGGACAACCTGCAGGGCCAGGTCACCGCACTCCAGGACGACAAGCGCTCGCTGGAGGACCAGACACAGCTGCTGCAGACCCAGCTGGACGACGTGGGCAGCTTCGACGAGGCGGTCGGCCCCACGCTGGTGGAGAACACCCTCGCGGGCGAGAGCGTCGTGCTGGTCGTCGCCAGCCCCGACCTGGACGCCGAGGTGGTCGAGGGCGTGACCGCGCTGCTCGGCAGCGCGGGGGCCACCGTCACCGGCACCATCCGGCTCACCGACACCTACGCGGACCCCTCCTCCGCCGGGACGGTGGAGAGCTACCTGGCCGGCCCGGGCGTGCCCGCGACGGTGACCCGGCCGGCGACCGACGACGTCGGCGAGCTGGTCGCCTCCGTGCTCGCCCAGGTGCTGATGGTCCCCGGCGAGGGCGCCCCCGACGTCGGCATCCCGCCGAGCACCACGGACACCTCCACCGTGCTCGCCGGGCTGGCCGAGCTCGACGTGCTCAGCCAGGACACCTCCTCGGTGAGCCCGGCCGACCAGGCCGTCGTGCTCACCTCCGGCACGGTCGCCGGTGGCGAGGACGCCGAGGACGCCGAGGCCCGGGCGACGGCCCTGGTGCAGCTGGCCACCGCGCTGGACACCGAGGGCTCGGGCGTCGTCGTCGCCGGCGACCTCGCCTCCGCCGGGGAGGGCGGCCTGGTCGAGGCGGTGCGCAGCGACCGGACGGCCGCGGCGGCCGTGTCGACGGTGGACAACGTGGACACCCCGGCCGGCCGGATCAGCACGGTGCTGGCCGTGGCGGCCGAGCAGCGCGGCACGTCGGGCGAGTACGGCGTGGGCGAGGACACCCAGCCGGTCCCGCCGCCGGCCTCGTGAGCCGGGCCCTGCCGCGGCGCAGCACGGCCGGACGCCGCACGGCGCTCGCCGCCGCCGGCGCGCTCCTCGCCCGGGCCGGTCTGGCCGCTGCCGGACGTCTGGCCGCGCAGGAGGCCGGCGCCCCCTGGCAGCGCACCAACTACGCCCGGCGTCCGGTCAGCCTGCTCGGTGGGCCGGTGCTGGCCGCCGCCGCCACGGCGACCGCGGTCACCGGCGCACCGGCCGGTCAGCGGGCTGCGGCGGCCGTCGTCGGCACCGTGGTCGGGGTCGTCGGCGGGTACGACGACCTGGCCGGCGCCCGGCCCGAGCAGGCGGGGGACAAGGGGCTGGCCGGTCACCTGGCGGCGCTCCGCGAAGGACGGGTCTCCGCCGGTGCGGTGAAGGTGGCCGGCATCGGCACCGCCGGCGTCGTCGCCGCGGTCCTCACCCGCCGGGGCAGCGGGCTGCCGGCGGTGGTCGACGGCGTGCTCACCACCGGTCTGGTCGCCGGCACCGCGAACCTGCTCAACCTGCTCGACCTCCGCCCCGGCCGGGCCGGCAAGGTCGCCGTGCTGCTGGCCGCGTCGACGGTCGGCGGTCCCGCCGGTGGCCTGGTCGCCGGCCCCCTCGGGGCGACCCTCGGCGTGCTCCCCGACGACCTGGGCGAGCGGGTGATGCTCGGCGACTGCGGCGCGAACGCCGTCGGCGCGCTGCTGGGGCTCCGGCTGGCGGCCCTGCCCGGCCGGGGCAGCCGGGCCGGGCTGCTCGGCGTGGTCACCGCGCTCACCCTGGCCAGCGAGAAGGTCAGCTTCACCCGGGTCATCGAGTCGACCGGCGGACTGCGGCAGCTCGACCGGCTCGGCCGCCGCCCGGCGTGACCCGCTCCCCCCGCGGCGGACGGCGGTGACCGCCCGGCGCGTCGTGGCCGGTGCCGCCGGTGCCGCGCTGCTCATCTCCGCGCTCACCCTGCTGTCCCGGGTCGCCGGGTTCGGCCGGACCGTGGTCTTCACCAACGCCGTCGGCGCGGGGAGCACCGGCGACACGTACCAGGCCGCCAACAACGTGCCCAACATCGTCTTCGAGGTGGTCGCCGGCGGCGCGCTGGCGAGCCTGGTGGTGCCGATGCTCGCCGGTGGGATCGCGGCCGGGGACCGGGAACAGGTCCGGCGCACCGCCAACGCGCTGCTCGGCTGGACGCTGCTCGTCCTCGTGCCGCTCGCCGCGCTGCTCGCGGTGCTCTCCCGGCCCATCGCCGCCGCGTTGCTCGGTGGCGACCCCGGCGACCCCGCCGACGCGGCGAAGGTCGACCTGGCCGCCCGCTTCCTGCTCGTGTTCGCGCCGCAGGTGGTGCTCTACGGCCTCGCGGTCGTGCTCACCGGCGTCCTGCAGGCGCACCGCCGCTTCGCCGGACCGGCGCTGGCGCCGCTGCTGTCCACCCTGGTCGTGGCCGCGTCCTACCTGGTGTTCGCCGGCATCGGCGGGGCCCGGGACGTCGCGGACCTGTCCACCCCGGCCGAGCTGGTGCTCGGCGTCGGGACGACGCTGGGCGTGCTCGCCCTCGCCGGTTCGCTGCTGGCGCCGCTGCGCGGCCTGCGGCTGGGCCTGCGCCCGGCGCTGCGCTTCCCGGTCGGCGCCGCCCCGCGGGTGCGCCGGCTGGCGCTGGCCGGGGTGCTCACCCTGGCCGGGCAGCAGCTGGTCGCCGTGGTGGCGATCCGGCTGGCCAACGCCGGCGCGCCGGACGGCACCCAGGTCGTCTACTTCGCCGGGATGACGGTGTTCCTGCTGCCGTGGGCGGCGGTGGCCGTGCCGCTGGCCACCTCGGTCTACCCCGCCCTCAGCGAGCGCGCCGGGCTCGGCGACGAGACGGGGTACGCGCGGACGCTGGCCCCGGCCGCCGTCCTCACCCTGGTGGGCAGCGCGGTCGCCGCGGCCGGCCTGGTCGCCGTCTCCGGGCCGCTGGCCCGGGTCTTCCTGGCCTCCGCCGAGGACGCCGACCGGGCCGCCGCGCTGGCGCCGACCATCGCCGCGTTCGCCCCCGGCCTGCTCGGCTACGGGCTGGTGGCGCTGCTGTCCCGGGCGCTGTACGCCCGCGGGCTGTGGCGGTCGCCCACCGTCTGCGTCGCCGGGGGCTGGCTGGCCGCCGTCGTCGCCGACCTCGTGCTCGCCGACGCGCTGCCGGCCGCGGACCGGGCGCTGGCGCTGGCCGCGGGGCACAGCCTCGGGGTCACCGTCGCCGGGCTCGCGCTGCTGGTCGTCGTCGCCCGCGAGGCCGGCGCCGACGCGCTGGCCGGGGTCGCCCGCAGCGGGCTGCCGGCGCTGCTCGCCGCGGCACTGGCCGGGGCGGCCGGTCTGCTGACCGCCCGGGCGCTGGGCGCGGACCCGGTGCCCGGCGGTGGGGTGCTCGCCGCGATCGGTACCGGCGCGCTGGCCGCCGGGGTGGTGCTGGTGGTCGCGGCGGCGGTCATGATGGGGACCTCCCGGCGGCCGCTGCTCGCGGCCGTGGCCGGGCTGCGGCACGCAGGGAAGGCGGAGGTGGCAGGTGTCTGAGCCGGACCGGCGTCTGCTCGCCGACCGCCGGGTCGCCGAGGTGCTGGCCACCAGCACCGGCGGGGTCGGCACCCACCTGCGCTCGCTGCTGGTCCCGCTGGGCCGGGCGGGCGCCTCCGTGCGGGTCTGCGGGCCGCGGTCCACCGAGGAGCTGTTCGCCTTCACCGCCACCGGCGCGGACTTCCGCGAGGTCGGCATCTCCGCCGGGCTGGCGCCGGTGGCCGACGTGCGCGCGGTGCTGGCGCTGCGCCGGGCCACCGCGGGCGCGGACCTGGTCCACGCGCACGGGCTGCGCGCCGGCCTGGTCACCGCGGCCGCGCGGCGGCTGGCGGGGGAGCGCGACCGCCCGCTGGTGCTCACCCTGCACAACGCGCTCCCCGGCGGCGGCGGGGTGCGGCGCCAGGTGCTGCAGGCCGCCGAGGCAGCCACCATCCGCGGCGCCGACGTCGTCCTGGCGGCGTCGGCGGACCTGGCCGAGAACGCCCGCCGGCTCGGCGCCCGCGACGTGCGGGTCGCGCCGGTGGCCGCACCGCCGCTGCCCCCGGCGCAGCGGTCCCGGCCGGACGTGCGCCGCGAGCTCGGGCTGGACGACGACCGCCGGGCGCTGGTCGTCGCGGTGGGCCGGCTGCACCCGCAGAAGGGCTACGACGTGCTGCTCGACGCGGTCGCCGCCTGGACGGCCGAGGGGCGGCTGCGGCCGGCACCGCTGGTGGCCATCGCCGGGGACGGGCCGCTGCACGACGCGCTGGCCGCGCGGATCGACGCCGAGCAGCTGCCGGTGATCCTGCTCGGCCGGCGCAGCGACGTCGCCGACCTGCTCGGCGCGGCCGACGTCTGCGTGCTGCCCTCGGTGTGGGAGGCCCGCTCGCTCACCGCCCAGGAGGCCCTGCGCGCCGGGACGCCGCTGGTCGCCACCGCGGTCGGCGGCATCCCGGAGCTCGTCGGGGACGCCGCCGAGCTGGTCCCGGTCGGCGACGCCGCGGCCCTCGCCACGGCCGTGACCGCCGTGCTCAGCGACCCCGGGCTCACCGGGCGGTTGTGCGCCGCGGGCCCACGACAGGCGGCCGGCTGGCCGGACGAGGCGGCCACCGCCCGGCAGCTGGTCGAGCTGTACTCCGAGCTGCTCGGGCCGGCCGGGCCCTCCCGATGACCCGGGTGCACCGGCGCCCGCTGGTCGGGGTGCTGATCGCCGTCCTGCTGGCGCTGCTCGCCGGGTCGACCGGGCCGGCCGCCGCCGCGGGGCACGACCCGTGGCATGCCGACCGGGTGCTCACCGTCGGCGTCCCCGGGCTGGTCTGGGCCGACCTGGACCCCGACCGCACCCCGGAGCTGTGGTCGCTGGCCGAGGACTCCGCCATCGGCTCGCTCTCGGTGCGGGCCGGCCGCTCCACCACCTGCCTGCTCGACGGCTGGGCCAGCCTGGGCGCGGGCAACCGCGCCCGCTACCCCGGCCCGGTCGAGCCGATCCCGGCCGTGCCCGCGCCCGACGCGCCGGCGGCCGACGGCGGTGCGCCGCCCGCCCCGACGCCCGCCCCGCCGGCCGTGGACGCCCGGCTGTCCTACTGCGGCCTCGAGGAGCAGGTCGCCGCGGTCGGGCTGGCCGAGCCGGAGCGGACCGTGGCCCGGGTCGCCGCCGACGAGGCCACCACCCGCTTCGGCGCCGAACCCGGGCTGCTGGGGCAGACCGTCTCCTGCAGCACCGTGGTCGGCCGGGCCGCGGCGCTGGCCGTGG
The DNA here is from genome assembly GCF_005930475.1 of Modestobacter altitudinis. Classification (GTDB taxonomy): domain Bacteria; phylum Actinomycetota; class Actinomycetes; order Mycobacteriales; family Geodermatophilaceae; genus Modestobacter; species Modestobacter altitudinis. The sequence continues at coordinate 108,595 of NZ_SJEW01000005.1, read as the reverse complement.
CGGGGGAGAGCGCCCGGTTCACCGTCCGGGACGCGCTCCCCACCGACGACGCCGAGCTGAGCGGGCTGCTGGCGGACTGCCCGCTGACGCTGGTCTCCCTCGGCCAGCTGAGCGACGCCGCCGCACCGGGGGCCGACGCCAGTGACGACGGCACCCTGCCCACCGCCCGCGAGGCCGCGGTGCAGGCCGTCGACGCCGCCGTGGGCCGGCTGCGGGCCGCGGCCGCCGGGCTCCCGGGCGAGACGCTGCTCCTGCTGCAGGGCGTCTCGGAGGTCAACGGCGGCCGGCCGCAGCTGCACGTGGTGATGGCCGAGGGTCCGGGGACGAGCCCGGGCTGGCTCACCTCGGCCAGCACCGGCCGCGCGCCGTTCGTCCAGCTGATCGACGTCGCGCCCACCGTGCTGCGCGCGCTCGGCCTCGACGTCCCCGACTCGATGAACGGCCAGCCCGTCACCGTGACGGCCGGCCGGCCGGCGCTGGCCGACGCGCTGACCGAGCTGGACCGGGCCAACACCCGGGCGGTGGTGCACTACCGCAGCACCGGCCTGACCTTCTGGCTGCTGGTGCTGCTCGACGGCGCCCTGGTGCTGCTGGGCGCGCTGCTGCTCGGTGGCTGGGACCGCGGCTGGCTCCCCGGCCGGGCCGGACGCCGCAGCCGGGTGCGGGACTGGCTGCGCCGCCGCACCCCGGGACGCCGCGGTCCACCGCTGCTGCAGCTGCTGGCCCTCGGTGTCGCCGCCCTGCCGGTGTCGACCTACCTGGCCAACCTGGTGCCCTGGGAGCTGAGCGGCTCCCCGCGCTGGGCGCTGGCCGGCTCGGTGCTGGCCGCCGCCCTCGCCGTCACCGCGGGAGCCGCGCTCGGGCCGTGGCGCCGCCGGCGGCTGGGCCCGCCGGTCGTCGTCCTCGCCGTCACGCTGGGCACCCTCGCCGGTGACGTGCTCACCGGCTCGCACCTGGAGCTGGACGGCCTGCTCGGCTACGACGCGATCGTGGCCGGCCGGTTCACCGGCTACGGCAACCTCACCTTCGGGCTGCTCTCGGTCAGCGCCCTGCTGCTCACCGCCGCCGGGGCCGCCGCGCTGGTGCGCCGCTCGGCGGCGCCGACCCGCCGGACGTGGCTGCTGCCGGTGCTGGTCGCCGGGGTGGTCTGCACCGTGCTGATCGGCACCCCGTCGCTGGGCCGGGACTTCGGGGGCGTGCTGGCCGCCGTCCCGGGCTTCGCCGTGCTCGGCATGCTGCTGGCCCGGATCCGGGTCACCGCCGCGCGGCTGGTCGCCGTGCTGGCCACCGCCGTCGGAGTCGTCGGCGTCGTCGCGGTGCTCGACTGGCTCCGCCCGGCCGACCAGCGCAGCCACCTGGGCCGGTTCGTCGGGCAGCTGCTCGACGGGCAGGCGTGGACGGTGGTCAGCCGCAAGGCCGCGGCGAACCTGGCGATCCTGCTCGGCAGTCCGCTGGCCTGGATGCTGCTGGTCGCGCTGCTGGCGGCGGGCTGGCTGCTGCGGCCCGGCGGCCCGCTCCGCAGCCGGGCCGGCCGGGGAGCCGCCGGCCTGCCGGCCGAGGACGTGCGCGTGCTGCGCGCCGGGCTCACCGCCATCGCGCTCAGCCTCACCGTCGGCGCGCTGGTCAACGACAGCGGCGTGGCGCTGCCGGCCACCGCCGCGACCCTGCTGGTGCCGCTGCTGGTGCAGCTGGTGGCCGGCGCCCCCGTCCGGCCCGCGGAGGACGACGGGTCGCCGGGTGCACCCGGTCCGGCGGCCGGGGCGGCGGACCCCCGTGTTAACGTGGGCGTCCGTGGGTCGACTGGCAGAACCTCGTGACCGCGGACCTCTTCTCCCCAACTCCCAGCCGACGAAGTTCGTCTTCGTCACCGGCGGCGTCGTGTCGTCACTGGGCAAGGGCCTGACCGCAAGTTCCCTGGGGGCCCTGCTGTCCAGCAGGGGCCTCCGGGTCACCATGCAGAAGCTGGACCCCTACCTCAACGTGGACCCGGGGACGATGAACCCCTTCCAGCACGGCGAGGTGTTCGTCACCGAGGACGGCGCCGAGACCGACCTGGACATCGGGCACTACGAGCGGTTCCTGGACACCGACCTGACCGGCCGGGCCAACGTGACCACCGGCCAGGTCTACTCCGACGTGATCGCCCAGGAGCGGCGCGGGGAGTACCTCGGGGACACCGTGCAGGTCATCCCGCACATCACCAACGAGATCAAGGCGCGGATCCTGGCCGGCGCCGAGAGCGCCGAGCGGGTCGACGTCGTGATCACCGAGATCGGCGGCACGGTCGGCGACATCGAGTCGCTGCCCTTCCTCGAGGCCGCCCGCCAGGTGCGGCACGAGATCGGCCGGGACAACTGCTTCTTCCTGCACATCTCGCTGATCCCCTACATCGCCCCCTCCGGTGAGCTGAAGACCAAGCCCACCCAGCACTCGGTCGCCGCGCTGCGCAGCATCGGCATCCAGCCCGACGCGCTGGTCTGCCGGTCGGACCGGCCGATCAACGAGGGCCTCAAGCGCAAGATCAGCCTGATGTGCGACACCGAGGCCGAGGGCGTCATCTCCTGCCCCGACGCCCCGTCGATCTACGACATCCCCAAGGTGCTGCACCGGGAGGGCCTGGACGCCTTCGTCGTCCGCCGGCTCGGGCTGCCCTTCCGGGACGTCGACTGGACGGTGTGGGGCGACCTGCTGGACCGGGTGCACTCCCCGAAGCAGACCGTCACCGTCGCCCTCGTCGGCAAGTACATCGACCTGCCCGACGCCTACCTGTCGGTGACCGAGGCGCTCCGGGCCGGTGGCTTCGCGCACCGCTCGCGGGTGGAGATCCGCTGGGTCCCCTCCGACGAGTGCCAGACCCCCGAGGGCGCCGCGGCCGCGCTGGCCGGCGTCGACGGGGTCTGCATCCCCGGCGGCTTCGGGGTGCGCGGCATCGAGGGCAAGCTCGGCGCGATCAAGCACGCCCGGGTCAACGGCATCCCGACGCTGGGGCTGTGCCTGGGCCTGCAGTGCATGGTGATCGAGGCGGCGCGGGACCTGGCCGGCATCTCCGACGCCAACTCCACCGAGTTCGACCCGGACACCGCCCACCCGGTGATCGCCACCATGGCCACCCAGCTCGACGTGGTCGCCGGCACCCGGGACATGGGCGGGACCATGCGGCTGGGCAGCTACCCGGCGCAGCTGCAGAAGGGGTCGGTGGCCGCGGCCGCCTACGGCGAGACCGAGATCACCGAGCGGCACCGGCACCGCTACGAGGTCGCCAACGCCTACCGCGACAAGCTCGAGCAGGCCGGCATGGTCTTCTCCGGCACCTCGCCGGACGGGATGCTGGTCGAGTTCGCCGAGCTGCCGGCCGACGTCCACCCGTTCTTCGTCGGCACCCAGGCGCACCCGGAGCTGAAGAGCCGGCCGACCCGGCCGCACCCGCTGTTCGCCGCCTTCGTGCAGGCCGCCGTCGGCTACCAGGACGCCGCCCGGCTGCCGGTGCCCGAGTCCGAGCCGATCGGCATCTGAGGCGATGACCGAGACCGTGGACGCCCCGCACGAGTACGAGGTCGTCGCCTCCGAGGAGATCTACACCGGCCGGATCATCTCGCTGCGCAAGGACACCGTGGCGATGCCCGGCGGTGGGACGAGCGACCGGGAGGTCGTGCACCACCCGGGTGCGGTCGGCATCGTCGCCCTCGACGACTCCGACCGGGTCGTGATGGTGCGCCAGTACCGGCACGCCATCGGTGAGCACCTGTGGGAGCTGCCCGCCGGGCTCCGGGACGTCGACGGCGAGCCGCCGGTGGACAGCGCCCGGCGTGAGCTGGCCGAGGAGACCCTGCTGGCCGCGGAGCGGTGGTCGCTGCTGACCACCCAGCACCCCTCCCCGGGGTTCTGCGACGAGCTGGTGCTGCTGTACCTGGCCGAGGGGCTGTCGGACGTCGCCCGACCCGACGGGTTCGTGGTCGAGCACGAGGAGCTGGACATGACCGTCGAGCGGGTGCCGCTGGCCGAAGCGGTCCAGTGGGTCTTCGACGGCAAGGTCCGCAACTCCCTCGCCGTCATCGGTCTGCTCGCCGCCGCGCAGGTGCGGGCGACCTCGCCGAGGCTGCGTCCGCTCGACGCCACCTGAGCCGGGCGGCTCCGGTCCGGCGGTCAGCCGCCGGCCGGAGCCGTTCGGCGCAGGCCGAGAGGTGTAGCGAGGGGTCCGAGTGGGGACCCAGCAGGACGGCGCGCACGGTCGGCGGGGGTCCCTGGACCCGGGCTCGGCCGCGGCCGCACAGGAGGGGACGGGGGACCAGCAGCGTGGACGAGCCGGGCAGGCGGGTGCTCAACGACCGCTACGAGCTGGACTCGCTGATCGCCTCCGGCGGCATGGGCGAGGTCTGGCGGGGCCGGGACGTCCTGCTCGGCCGGCCGGTCGCGGTCAAGCTGCTGCGCAGCGAGTACACCGGCGACCCGACGTTCCTCGCCCGCTTCCGGGCCGAGGCCACGCACGCCGCGGCGCTCAGCCACCCCAACATCGCCGCCGTCTACGACTACGGCGAGGTGACGTCGTCCCAGGACGGCGAGCACCTGGCCTACCTGGTGATGGAGCTCGTGCAGGGCGCGCCGCTGTCCACCCTGCTGCGCGAGGAGGGGCCGCTCAGCCCCGAGGCGACGCTGTCGGTGCTGCGGCAGACCGCCGTCGCCCTCGCCGAGGCCCACCACGCCGGGATGGTGCACCGCGACGTCAAGCCCGGCAACATCCTCGTCGGGCCGGACGAGCAGGTGAAGATCACCGACTTCGGGATCGCCTGGTCGGCGGGGAGCGTCCCGCTCACCGCGGCCGGGCAGGTGCTCGGCACGCCGCAGTACCTGTCCCCGGAGATCGCGGTCGGCGAGCAGCCCACCCCGGCCAGCGACGTGTACTCCCTCGGTCTGGTCGGCTACGAGTGCCTGACCGGCGCGCCGGCCTTCGACGGGGACAACCCGGTGACGGTCGCGCTCAAGCAGGTCAACGAGGAGCCCGAGCCGCTGCCCGACGACCTGCCCGCTGAGCTCCGCGAGCTGGTCGACGAAGCCGTGGCCAAGGACCCCGGCGAGCGGATCCCGGACGGCGACGCGTTCGTCGCCGCGATCGACCGGGTCCGGGCCGGGCACCCGCTCGACGACCCGGCCCGCACCCGGGCGGTCCCGCTGGTGGCACGTCCGGCGGTCGCCCGACGCCGGCCGCCGGCGGGCCCGGGCCGGTCACGGCGGCGGCTGCGGACGGTGCTGCCGGTCGTCTGCGCGCTGCTGGCCGGGATCGCCGGCGTCCTCGGGCTGGGACTGCTCCGCGACGACGACCCGCCGCCGTCGGGCACCGCGACGGAGCAGCAGCAGACCATCGAGCTCGACGGTCAGGACTACGTCGGGCGCCCTGTCGACGACGTCACGCTCCAGCTGACGGCGCTGGGGCTGACGGTGGACCGGCAGGCGCAGAGCGCGCCCGACGTCGCCCCGGGGCAGGTCACGCAGCTGGACCCGAGCGACCGGCCCCTGTACGCCGGCGACGCCGTGACGGTCTTCTTCGCCGACGACACGTCCGCCCCCGCTGTGGACGTCCCGGCGACCGGGGTGACCGGAGCGGCCGCGCCGCCGACCCAGGCGCCGGACACCCGGCCCGCTGCGGGGACCGACACCGACACCAGCACCGGCACCGGCACCGTCCCGGACACCGGGGCGACGACCGGGGCGAGCACCGGAGCGACCACCGGCACCGGGTCGACCCCGGCACCGGCGACGGCACCGGCGACGGACAGCGCCCCCGGCACGACCGGCCCCACGGGGAGCGACCCGGTCGAGAGCGGCCCGGGCGACGCCGGGTCCACCGGCACGCCCACCGACAGCACACCCACGGACGCCGCCCCGTCGGAGACCGCCGGCGACAGCGCGGCCCCCACCTCGGCGCCGGACGCGGGCTCGACCGCGCCGACCCCGTCGCCCGACCAGAGTTCGTCGGAGGCTGCGCCGACGCCGTCCTCGGCAGCCGCGTCGTCCTCCGCCGGGAGCTCCTCGGTGGCTCCGCCGTGGGAGGGCGAGGAGTCCGCACCAGCGACCGACTGGACCGGCCGGGGCTCGGGCGGCGGCCCGGGCGGCGGCTGACCGCCGACCCCGGGTTGCCGCGGACGGCAGGCCCGGTGGAGGGTGGCCGGGTGCTCACACATGACCAGGCCCTGTCCCTGCTGCAGGCCGCCCGCGAGGAGTCCTCGAAGCTCGGCGTGCCGATGTCCTTCGCCGTCATGGACCCCGCCGGCCACCTCCTGGCGCTGATCCGGATGGACGGCGCCCCGTGGATCTCGACCGACGTGGCCCAGGGCAAGGCGTGGACGGCGGCGGCCTACGGGGCGCCCAGCGCCGCGCAGAAGGCGAAGATGGAGCCGATGCCGAACTTCGCCACCGCGGTGACGGCGATGACCCACGGCCGGTTCACCCCGCAGACCGGCGCGGTGCCGGTGTACTTCGACGGCCAGCTGGTCGGCGCCCTCGGCGGCAGCGGCGGCACCGGTCAGCAGGACGAGGACGTCTGCGCCGCCGCGGTGGCCGCCGGCGGGTACTCCGTCAGCTGACGGACGGGAGCGCCGGCGACCGAGGAGCGGACCGAGGGTGCTCGTCAGCTGACGGCGCGGCTCACCCCGGGGCGGCTCGGCTCGGGCGTCCGCAGGCCCAGCCGGCGGAGCTCCAGCCCGGCGAGCGCGCGCAGCGCCGCCGGGTCGCCCGCCCGCCAGCCGGCCCCCGTGCCGGCCGGCAGGCGGGCCAGCTGCGGCAGCGGTGCGGTCGCCATCGCCCGGGCGGCCAGCAGCTCGAGGTCCGGGAGCCCGTCCGCGCCGGAGGCCAGCAGCCGGTCGGCGGCGGTGGCCTCCCACAGCCACGCCGCCCGCCAGCGCAGCCAGCGCACCAGGAGCCAGCCGACCGGCAGCACCACCAGCACGACGGCCAGCACCGCGGCCAGGGTGTGCACGGCGTCCGAGGCGCTGGTGCCCGCGCCGGTGACCGAGCCGCCCGCGTCGCTCAGCGCACCGAACGGCGCCGCGAGCTCGTCACCGACCACCGGCACGCCGTCGGCCGCGCCGGCCGCCGAGTCCATCGAGTCCGAGATCGACCGGCCCAGGTCGGCGACGGCCCGGCCGGGCTTGGCCAGCACCAGCACCGCTCCGTGCACCACCCGGGCGACCAGCACCCAGAGCACCGCCCAGGCCAGCAGGCCGGCGTCGGCGGCCAGCTGCCGGGTGCGGTGATCGGGTCGGTCGGCGTACAGGCGCATCGGTGCAGCTCCATCGGCGGGGTGGGGTGACCGGCGGGGTCGGGTCCTGTGGATCGTCCGGCACCGCAGCGGCCGGGGCGATCCGGACGGAGCAAGAACGGTCGGGCACCGGGCGGGTCCGACCCACGAGACTCGACCTCGTGACCGAGGACGTGCCCACCGGACGGGACCGGCTGCGCGAGCTGCTCGACGCGGTCCTGGACGAGGACAACCGGACGCTGACGGAGATGGCGGGGGACGCCTTCTCCTCGCCCTGGCACTTCAGCCGGCAGGTGACCCGGGGTGCGGGGGAGTCGCCGGTGGCGCTGCGCCGGCGGGTGGAGCTGGAGCGCGCGGCCTGGCAGCTGCACGGGGGCCGCAGCGTCACCGAGGTGGCGTTCGCCGCCGGGTACGAGTCGGTGGAGGGCTTCAGCCGGGCGTTCTCCCGGGCCTACGGCCGCTCGCCCGGACACCGGCCCGCCGAGCCGGGACCGACCACCCGGGACGGGCACTGGCTGCCGGCGCCCAACGGCGTGCACTTCCACCCGCCGACCTCGCTGTGGGTGACCGGCGAGCAGGGCGCCCGCGGCGGCGACGAGGTCACCGCGCTGCTGGTGCACCACGCGCTGGAGGACACCCGCGCGCTGCTGGACCTGGCGAAGGGCGTGCCCGCCGACGAGTACCGGCGGACCCGTGCGCCGGGCTGGCAGGTGCTGGGCTGGGACGGCCCCGAGGAGTCGCTCGCCGCGGTGCTGGAGCACCTGGTCCGGACGACGGAGGTCTGGCTGGCTTCGGTCGAGGGCGCCGACCACCCGGCGCGCGGCGCGGACGACCCGGCCGCCCTGCTCGCCCGGCACGACGAGGCCGCGCCCCGCTGGCTGGCCTTCGTCCGGGACGTCTCCCGGCGCGCCGCCTGGGGTGACCGGTTGGTCGACGCGCTGTGCGACCCACCGGAGACGTTCGTGCTGGGCAGCGTGGTCGCCCACGTGCTCACCTTCGGCGCGCACCGCCGGCAGCTGGCCCGGCACTGGTTCCGGGAGGCGGGTGTGCCGGTGGACGCCGGTGACCCGATCGACTGGTTGAGCAGGAGGACCTCGTGACCCGCACCGTGTACTACACCGCCACGTCGCTGGACGGCTTCATCGCCACCGCCGACCACTCGCTGGACTGGCTGCTCAGCCGGCAGACCGACGCCGACGGGCCGATGGGCTACGACGGCTTCATCGCCGGGGTGGGCGCCGTGGCGATGGGCGCGACGACCTACCTGTGGGTCCGCGAGCACGAGCCGGAGTGGACCCCCGAGCGGCCCACCTGGGTCTTCACCCACCGCGACCTGCCGCTGCTGCCGGGCGTCGACCTCCGCCTCACCGCCGAGGACCCGGCGCGGGTGCACGCCGACATGGTCGCGGCCGCGGCCGGGCGGGACGTCTGGATCGTCGGCGGCGGGGACCTCGCCGGCCAGTTCGCCGACCGCGGACTGCTGGACGACGTGGTGGTCGGCATCGCCCCGGTGACCCTCGGCGGCGGTGCACCGCTGCTGCCGCGGCGGGTCGAGCTGGCGGTGCAGGAGGTCGCCCGCAACGGCGAGCTGGTGGCTGTGCGGTACACCGTCGAGCGGAGCCCGGCACCCGCCTGACACCCGACCGGGGGACGCCGACGGGCCGGTGTCCCGGCGGGACACCGGCGTGACTCCCGTTCTGCCTACACTCCGGCCGAGGCCGGCCCTGACCGGGCCGCCCGTCACTGGAGCGCCGCCGGCAACCCCGGGGGTGCCCGCCGAACCGGGAGCTGGGATCTGAGGATGAAGGTCGGAGTCGCTCGAGAGGTCAAGAACCACGAGTACCGGGTCGCGCTCACCCCGTCCGGGGTGACCGAGCTGGTGGCCGCCGGGCACGACGTGCTGGTCGAGCACGACGCCGGGGTCGGGTCGTCCATCCCGGACGCGGACTTCACCGCGGCCGGCGCGAAGATCGTGGCGACCGCCGACGACGTGTGGGGCGAGGCGGACCTGCTGCTGAAGGTCAAGGAGCCGATCGCCGAGGAGTACGGCCGGATGCGGGCCGACCAGACGCTGTTCACCTACCTGCACCTGGCCGCCTCGCGCGCGTGCACCGACGCGCTGCTCGCCTCGGGCACGACCGCGGTGGCCTACGAGACCGTGCAGACCGACGGCGGCGCGCTGCCGCTGCTCGCACCGATGTCCGAGGTCGCCGGCCGGATGGCGCCGCAGGTCGGGGCGCACACGCTGGAGCGGGCCTCCGGCGGCCGCGGCGTGCTGCTGGGCGGGGTGTCCGGGGTGCACGCGGCCAAGGTCGTGGTCATCGGTGCCGGGGTCTCCGGGATGAACGCCGCGGCGATCGCCCTGGGCATGCAGGCGCAGGTCACCGTGCTCGACCGCGACCTGGAGAAGCTGAGGGCCGCCGACCAGCTCTACCGCGGGCACCTGCAGACCGTCTCCTCCAACGCGCTGGAGATCGAGCGGGCGGTGCTGGAGGCCGACCTGGTGATCGGCGCCGTCCTGGTGCCCGGCGCCAAGGCACCCACCCTGGTGAGCAACGAGCTGGTGTCCCGGATGAAGCCCGGCTCGGTGCTCGTCGACATCGCCGTCGACCAGGGCGGCTGCTTCCAGGACAGCCGGCCGACCACCCACGACGACCCGACGTTCGTCGTCCACGGGTCGGTCTTCTACTGCGTCGCGAACATGCCCGGCGCGGTGCCGCACACCTCGACCTACGCGCTGACCAACGTGACGCTGCCCTACGTGCTGGCGCTGGCCGACTCCGGCACCGCGGCGGCGCTGGCCGCCGACCCGGCGCTGGCCCGCGGCGCCAACGTCGCCGGCGGGCAGCTGGTGCACGCCGGCGTCGCCGAGGCGCACGGGTTGCCGTCGGTCCCGTGGCAGGAGGTGCTGTCCTGACAGCGGTGTCAGGTCCCGCCACCCACCCCGCCACCCCGGCAGGCCCGGCCGTCGAACGGGTGGTCACCGGCTACCTGGACCACCTGACCGTCGAGCGCGGTCTCGCCGGCAACACGATCACCTCCTACCGCCGCGACCTGCGCCGCTACGCGGAGTTCCTGGCCGCCGGCGGTGTCGAGGGGCTCGGCGAGGTGGGGGAGTCCGACGTCGCCGCGTTCCTGGTGGCGCTGCGCAGCGGGGACGACGAGCACCCGCCGCTGTCGGCGACGTCGGCGGCCCGGGCGGTGGTCGCCGTCCGCGGCCTGCACCGGTTCGCGCTGCTCGACGGGCTGGTGGCCGACGACGTCGCCGCCCAGGTCAAGCCCCCGGCGCCGGCGCGGCGGCTGCCCAAGGCGATCCCGGTCGAGCAGGTCGAGGCACTGCTGACCGCCGCCGCCGCGGTCGAGGGCTCGCGCGGGCTCCGCGACCGGGCGCTGCTGGAGCTGCTCTACGGCACCGGCGCGCGGATCTCCGAGGCGGTCGGGCTGGCCGTCGACGACCTCGACCTCGCCTCCGCGGCGGTGCGGCTGGCCGGCAAGGGCGGCAAGGAGCGGGTCGTCCCGGTCGGCAGCTACGCCGTCCGCGCCGTCGAGGACTACCTGGTGCGGGCCCGGCCGGAGCTGGCGACGAAGGCCCGCGCCGGGGTGCGCGGGGGAGCGCTGTTCCTCAACGCCCGGGGCGGGCCGCTGTCCCGGCAGAGCGCCTGGTCGATCCTCCGCGAGGCCGCCGAGCGGGCCGGGATCTCCGCCGAGCTGTCACCGCACACGCTGCGGCACTCCTTCGCCACCCACCTGCTCGACGGCGGCGCCGACGTCCGCGTGGTGCAGGAGCTGCTCGGCCACGCCTCGGTGACCACCACCCAGGTCTACACGCTGGTCACCGTCGAGCGGCTGCGCGAGGTCTACGCGACCAGCCACCCCCGCGCGCTGCGCTGAGCTCAGGGCGCGGCGGCCAGCAGCCCGCGGACCAGGGCGGCGTGCTCGGGACGGGCCGGACTCGTGTGGTGCCACGTCGCGGCCAGGCCGAGCGCGACGACCCGGCCGGTGGCGACCAGCGCCCGGACCACGGTCAGCAGCTCGTCGACCCGCACCCCGCCGGCCGCCGGGTACAGCAGGTCCGGGACCTCGGCGGGCGTGCAGACGTCGACGTCCACGTGCACGTACAGGTCGCCGTCCGGGACGACGCCGACCAGGTCGGCGACCGTGCTGCGGGTGACGGCGGAGCCGGCGAGCAGCTGGTGCTCGCCGGGGTCGGTGTCCCGGGCGTCGACCAGCACCACGCGCTGCTCCGCGACCGGCCGCAGCCCCAGCGCCGTCGGCAGCGCCAGGTCGCCGCGGCCGACGGCCAGCGACAGCGGCATCCCGCCGAGGTAACCCGACGTCGTGGTGTCGACGGTGTGGAAGTCGGCGTGCGCGTCGAACCAGACGACGGCGGGGTCCCGCCCGGCCCGCTGCAGCCCGGCCAGCACCCCGAGGCTCGTGGTGCAGTCCCCGGAGGCGACGACGGCAGCTCCCTCGCCGACGACGTCCGCGACCTGCTCGTACAGCGCGGCCATCCGGGTCCACGGGTCGCCCGCCGGGAGGTCGGCGGTCACCTCGCGATCGGCGGGGACGCCCAGGTCGAAGGGGTCGAGGCGCTCGTCGAGGTGGTAGGGGACGGCCAGCAGCAACATGTCGACGAGTTTCCTCGTCGTCTCGGTCACGCTCGCCGGGCACCCTGCCGAGAAGAGAGGTGGGAGAACGGGTCGGCGGCTTCCCCCGCCGGTCGTGCGGGCTCCTGCCGTGACCGCACCCGGTCCACGGTCCGCTCAGCACCCGGGAAGAGGCACAGACGATGTCGACACGAGCCGAGGCGGCGGCCTCCGCCGTCGCGCTCCCGCGCGGAGGGGCCATGGCGGGCGACGCCGAGATGGGCATCCCGACGAGCCGCGTCGACCCCGCCAAGGCGCGGCAGCGCAAGCTGCCCGACCCGAAGCCGATCACCGAGCACGGGCCGGCGCGGATCATCGCCATGTGCAACCAGAAGGGCGGCGTCGGCAAGACCACGTCGACCATCAACCTGGGTGCCGCGCTGGTCGAGCAGGGCCGCAAGGTGCTGCTGGTCGACCTGGACCCTCAGGGTGCGCTGTCGGTGGGCCTCGGCATCCCCTCCCAGCACCTGGACCGGACCATCTACAACGCGCTGATGGAGCCGCGGACGACGCTGGCCGACGTGCGGGTGGCCACCGACATCCCCGGCCTGGACCTGGTGCCCAGCAACATCGACCTGTCCGCCGCCGAGGTGCAGCTGGTCAGCGAGGTCGCCCGTGAACAGACCCTGATGCGGGTGCTCGCCTCGGTCCGCGACGAGTACGACTACGTGCTCATCGACTGCCAGCCCTCGCTCGGGCTGCTGACGGTCAACGCGCTCACCGCCGCGCAGGGCGTGATCATCCCGCTGGAGTGCGAGTTCTTCTCGCTGCGCGGGGTCGCGCTGCTGGTGGACACGATCGACAAGGTCAAGGAGCGGCTCAACCCGTCGCTGGAGATCGACGGGATCCTGGCCACCATGTACGACACGCGGACCGTGCACTGCCGCGAGGTGTTCAGCCGGGTCGTCGAGGCCTTCGGCGACACCGTGTTCCAGACCGTCATCAGCCGCACGGTGCGGTTCCCGGAGACCACGGTGGCCGGGCAGCCGATCACCCAGTGGGCCCCCACGTCGTCGGGCGCCGCGGCGTACCGCGATCTCGCCAAGGAGGTCATCGCTCTGTGACTCGTCGTCCTGTTCTCCCGGGCGCCGCAGAGCTGTTCCGCCGGACCGACATCGCGGCGCCCTCGCCGACGCCGGTCACCGAGCTGTCGACCCTCGCGGCCGCCCAGTCCTCTCCCGCGCTGCGCACCAACGGCGTGTCCCGGGCGGCGGGCGAGGACGAGCTGCCGGCCAACCCGCCGCTGACCCTGGTGCCCGACGTCGCCGGAGGGGCGCCGCGGATCGTCGTCGACGAGCTCGCCGCGCACCGGTCGACGCTGCCGGCGGCACCGCCCAAGCAGGTGACCCGGGCGAGCAGCTCGAAGGGGCGCGCCCGGCACGAGGAGAAGATCACCGTCTACTGCTCGGCCGACGAGCTGCTGGCCCTGGAGACCGCGCGGCTGGCGCTGCGCGGTCAGCACGGGGTGGCCGCCGACCGCGGCCGGATCGTCCGCGAGGCGATCGCCGTGGTGCTGGCCGACCTCGAAGTGCACGGCGAGGACTCGGTCCTGGTCCGCCGGCTGCGCAAGTGAGCCGCTGAGCGATCGGTCGTCGGTTGCCTCGCGGGACGGTCACGCTCCGCGTGCGGACCTAGGCTGGATGTGTGAGCCGGTTGCCGTATGTCGAGGAGCTGATCCGTCGGCTGCGTCTGGACGGACAACCGCTGGACGTCGAGTACGGCTCACACCGCACGGTGCGGCTCACCCAAGCGCCTGAGCACCGGGGCCATCCCGTCGTGGTGGTGGTGAGCGAGCCGGACCTCGAGGCGGCGGTGACATCGATCGGGACGTCCTGCCGTGACGAACTCTGGCCCAGCGAGAGCGTCGAGTCCGCGGGGTTCAACCTGCTGCTCGTGCACCTCGACGAGGTCGTCGCCACCCGCGACGGCTCCGAACCGTTGCTCATCACCGCCGATGGTCTGCAGTGGCCGGGTCAGCGGCGCCCTCACTGCGAGCAGCGGGGGTGACCGCTGCCGAGCCCAACGAGGTCGGGAACGGGCGGTTCACCGTCCGGCTGGCCAACTTCGAGGGCCCGTTCGACCTGCTGCTGCAGCTGATCGGCCGGCACAAGCTCGACGTCACCGAGATCGCGCTGTCGACGGTCACCGATGAGTTCATCGCGCACCTGCACGCGCTCGGCGACCAGCTGGACCTGGACCAGGCGAGCGAGTTCCTGGTCGTCGCCTCGACGCTGCTGGACCTCAAAGCCGCCCGGCTGCTGCCCGCGGCCGACGTCGAGGACGAGGACGACCTCGCCGTCCTCGAGGCGCGGGACCTGCTGTTCGCCCGGCTGCTGCAGTACCGCGCGTACAAGCGGGCCGCGGAGTTCCTGCGCCGGCGGGAGGCGGAGGCCGCGCGCCGGTTCCCGCGGGACGTGGCGCTGGAGCCGCGCTTCGCCCAGCTGCTGCCCGAGGTGCTGCTCGGGGTGACGCCGGAGCAGTTCGCGGCGCTGGCGCACGAGGCGCTGACCCCCAAGCCGCCACCGACGGTGAGCGTCTCGCACCTGCACGCGCCGGCGGTGAGCGTCACCGAGCAGCTGGTCCTGGTGCGCGGCCGGATCGCGGCGGCGGGCACCGCCACCTTCCGCTCGCTGAGCAGCGACTGCGCGCACACGCTGGAGGTGGTCGCCCGGTTCCTGGCGCTGCTGGAGCTGTACCGGCAGCAGCTGGTGACCTTCGACCAGGTCGCGCCGCTCGGCGAGCTGCACGTGCGGTGGACCGGCCCGCAGCTGGTCGGCGGCCGGCTGCCGGAGGAGATCGAGGCCGCGATCGCGGACGACCTGGAGGAGTACTCGTGAGCGACGAGCCGGAGCAGCCGCGTCCGTTCTCCTGGGACGCGATCGCCGCCGAGGTGGCCGCCGGGCTGGAGGACGACGAGGCGCTGCCCGCGGAGGGCTGGGACGTCGTCGCCCGGCAGCTGGCCGCAGGGCTGGGCAGCGCGGCGGACCCCCCGGCCGCCGTCGACCCGGCGGCCGCGGAGGAGGCGGCGACGGTCGAGGAGGCGCCGGCGCTGTCGTTCGGCCGGGCACCCGCGGCACCGCCGGTGGAGCTCGAGGTGCTGCCCGAACCGGAGGCGGTGGTGGAGGAGGCCGCACCGCACGTCGCGCCGGTGCAGGAGGAGCTCGACCTCGACGTCGGCCCGGACCCGGTGGTGCTGCGCGGCGGCCTGGAGGCGCTGCTGTTCGTCGTCGACGCGCCGGTCGACGAGGTCACCCTCGCCGACGCGCTGCGGTGCCCGGTGCCCCGGGTGCGCCGGGAGCTGGCCGCGCTGGCCGCCGACTACGACGAGCGGGGCGCCGGGATCGTGCTCCGCCGGGTGGGGGAGGGGTGGCGGCTCTACACCCGGGAGGAGCACGCGTCGGTCGTCGAGCGGCACCTGCTGGGGGGCCAGCGCAACCGGCTGACCCAGGCGGCGCTGGAGACCCTCGCCGTCATCGCCTACCGGCAGCCGGTGACCCGGGCTCGGGTGTCGGCCATCCGCGGGGTGGGGGTGGACGCCGTGGTGCGCACGCTCACCTCGCGCGGGCTGATCCGGGAGGCGGGCTCCGACCCGGACACCGGGGGTGGGCTGTACGTGACGACGCCACTGTTCTTGGAACGGCTCGGGCTGACCGGCCTGGACGAGCTGCCCGAGCTCGCACCGCTGCTCCCGGACGCCGGTTCCCTCCTCGAGGAGCACCCGGACGCCTGAGCGGGAGGTTCCGGCGTCCGGGTGCACCGCTCAGTTCGACCCGGCCTTCTCCTTCTCGTACCGCTCGGTCATGGTGGCCACCGCCTGCATCTGCGCCGCCGCGTAGTCCTCGCGCTTGCCCGTGGCGTGGGCCTTGGCGTCGAGCGTCTGCTGCGCGTGCGAGACCGCCCCGCCCTGGAAGTGCGGCATCACGTGCTGGGCGATGAGCTCCCACGAGCGCTTCGTCGCCTCAGGGTTGGCCCACTCGTGCCCGAGCAGCAGCATGCAGCCGAAGCCGCCGGACTGGTCCCAGAGCCGCTGGACCTGCGCGCGGGCGTCCTCGACGGTCCCGATCGCGCCGACGCCGGCCTCGTTGATGAAGTCGATCATCTCCTTGGCGTCGCCGCCCTCGACAGCCATCTGCGGGAACGCGGCGGTCTTCTGGAAGTAGCGGAACCAGGTCTCGATGCCGAACTGGACGTCGCGGTAGGCCTGCTCGCGGGTCTCGGCCACGTGCATGAGCCCCACCAGCCGCCAGTCGTTGCGGGACACCGTCTGCCCGAAGTGGGCGGCCCGCTCCTCGACCACGTTCCAGTGGTGGGCGAGCGCGTCGAAGCCGTCCTTGGTGAGCGTGGCGCCGATCGAGAGCAGGCCGACGCCGTGCCGGCCGGCCAGCCGCGGCCCGGTGGGGGAGGCGACCGCAGCGACGGAGATGTCGAAGCACGGCTGGGTGTAGGGCCGCAGGTGCAGGCGAGCGTTGACCAGGTCGTGGGTCCGGGTCTTCTCGGTGACCGTCTCACCGCGGAGCAACCGCATGATGATGTCGAGGTCGACCTCCATCAGCTCGCGGGTGTCGGTCGGGTTCAGCCCCAGCATCATCGAGTCGGTGGGCAGCGACCCCGGCCCGCAGCCGAGCATGGCGCGGCCCCGGGTGAGGTGGTCCAGCAGCACCATGCGCTCGGCCACCCAGAGCGGGTTGTGGTAGGCGATGGACGTGACGCCGGTGCCGAGCTTGATGCGGCGGGTCCGCTCGGCGGCCGCGGCGATGAAGATCTCGGGGGAGGCGATGATCTCGGTGCCGGCCGAGTGGTGCTCGCCGATCCACGCCTCGTCGTAGCCGCACCGGTCCAGGTGCTCGATCAGCTCGAGGTCCCGCTGGAGCGCCAAGGTCGGGTTCTCCCCGGCCGGGTGGAACGGGGCCAGGAACGTGCCGAAGCGCAGTCGGTCCATGGAGTCCTCCTCGATGTGGGTGACCTGTCTCACACCATGGCCAGTCTCAGGGCGGGCGAGGTCCGTGTCGAGGGTCGGGCAGGTCCCGGCTCAGACGAGGAGTGGTCCGATGAGGATCTCGGTGTCGTCGGGGCGGTAGGTGTGCCACTTGCCGCCGGGATCTCGTTCGACCCGGAACCCGTGGTGGACCTTGGTGTGGTGCCGTTCGCACAGCAGCCCGGAGTTCTCCAGGCTGGTCTCCCCGCCGAAGATCCAGTGCACGAGGTGATGGACGTCGCACCAGTAGGTCGGGGCGCCGCAACCGGCGAACACGCAGTGCCCGTCCCGCAGCTCCACGGCCTTGCGGAGGCCGGGGGTGACGACCCGGTGGTCCCGGCCCAGGTCCAGCAGCACCCCGTCGGGGCCCATCACGATCCTCGAGATGCTCGCGTCGCAGGCCAGCCAGCGGGCCCGGGCCGCCGAGATCTGCCCACCGAACCCGGTCCGGGCCGCACCCGGGCCGGTGGCGGGGTCGATCAGGTCGTCGATGTCCAGGTTGAGCACCACCTGCGGCTTCACCGTCCGCAGCTTCGGCAACCCACCGGAGGCCAGCGCGTTGTCACATAGCTGGACGAGGGCGTCGGCGAGCTGCTGGGCGCGGGTGCGGTCATCGCCTTGGGGCCGGTTGGCCTGCACCATCGACTCCAGCGCGGCCATGACCTTCTCCCCACCCACGGCATCGAGCCGGTAGTCCCCGGACACGCCGCTGTCCCCGTTGCGGGAGATGCGGAAGGACCGGCCCTCGGTGGGGTCGGGTTCGGTGCCATCGGGGTCCAGGGCCTCGCGGTAGTGGTGCACCACCTGGGCGAGCCGGTCATGGGCCTCACCGTGAGCGACGGCGACCAGCGCCCGATCGATCACGCCCAGGTCGACGTCCTGCTCGTCGGCCGCGGCCCGCTCCGCCTCCCCGGCGATCGGGGCGATCACCGCCACCTGCGACGCGGTGACGGTGCCCTCGGCGAAGGCGGCCGCGGTGGCCGGCAGGTGCTCCAACGCCCGACCCGACCGCACCAGCCGCCCGGCCTCCCCCGCCGACAGGTGCCCGTGCCCACGCAGCCAGGAGGCCACCGTCTTCTTGCCGTCGTGCTCGGCGGCGCCGGTTGAGTCGGCGTGCCGGACGGTGCGGGTCAACTCCGCGTTGGCGCGGTTGACCACCTGCAGGAGCGCCGTGGTCCGCTCCAGCACCGCGCCAGGAGCCAGGGCGAAGAGGTCCTCAGCGGCCAGGGCATCCAATGCGGACTGCAACTCACCCACCGGACACCCCCTCCACGTCTTCGAACACGTGTGCGAAGTCTACCGCCGCAAAGGGTGCCGGACAAGATGAATCCCCAGGTCAGACGCCTGTCCACAGATTTCTATGAGCCCTTGACAGGGCGCCCGAGACCCGCAGCCACGCCAAAGCGTGCCTTCTGCGACGAGGGGTGAGCGGTCGCGGAGGGAGCACGCGGTGGGGAGGCGCTCCCTGCCGGGAGGCCACGTGCAGCGTGGTGATCGTCGCAGCGGCGAGGTGGGAGAATGGCGGGGATGAACACCTTCCCTGACGACGAGTCCACCACCGAGGGCGGCGAGGGCTGGTCCGAGGACATGGAGCTCGCACCGTTGCACCCCCGCGACGCCGAGGCCGCCGAGCCCGACGAGGACCGCCCGGGTGAGCGGTTGCAGAAGGTGCTGGCCCGGGCCGGCGTCGGCTCCCGCCGCGTGTGCGAGGACATGATCGACGAGGGTCGGATCAGCGTGAACGGCAAGGTCGTCACGGTCCAGGGCATGCGCATCGACCCGGACACCGCCGTCATCGCCATCGACGGCCGTCGGATCGACATCAAGAACGACAAGGTCACCTACGCGATGAACAAGCCGTTCGGCGTCATCACCGCGATGAGCGACGACCGCAACCGGCCCACCGTCGGCGACATGATGGGCGACCTCGCCGCCGGCCTGGTGCACGTCGGCCGGCTGGACCAGGACACCGAGGGCCTGCTGCTGCTCACCACCGACGGCGAGCTCGCCCACCGGCTGGCGCACCCCTCCTACGAGGTGAAGAAGACCTACCTCGCGCAGGTCAGCGGCTCGGTGCCGCGGGACATCGGTCGCCGGCTCCGCAGCGGCGTCGAGCTGGAGGACGGGCCGGTCGCCGTCGACTCCTTCGACCTGGTGGACACCCACGCCGGTCAGTCGGTCGTGGAGATCGTCCTGCACGAGGGCCGCAAGCACATCGTGCGGCGGTTGCTGGCCGAGGTCGGGCTGCCGGTCACCCGGCTCACCCGCACCGCCGTCGGCCCGATCGAGCTCGCTCGGATGCGCACCGGGACGATCCGCAAGCTCACCCGGTCGGAGGTCGGCGCCCTGCACGAGCTCGTCGGGCTGTGAGGGTGACCGAACGGGCGATGCCCCGCTGCAGGCCGACGAGCGCGCGACGCTGGAGGGCTGGCTGGACTTCTACCGGGCCACCCTGCTCGGCAAGTGCGACGGGCTCACCGACGACCAGCTGCGCACCGCCGCCGTGCCGCCGTCCCCGCTCACCCTGCTCGGCCTGGTGCAGCACGCGGCCGAGGTCGAGCGGAACTGGTTCCGCCGCGTGCTGCTCGGTGAGGACGTCCCGCAGATCTACGGGCCGGCCGCCCAGGCCACCGGCCAGGACGGCGGGTTCGACCTCGCTGACGATGCCACCCTGGCCGCCGCCCGGGCCACCTGGGACGACGAGGTCGCGCGCAGCCGGACCGCCACCGCGGCGCGCGGCCTGGACGAGACCAGCCCGTTCATGGGCGGGCAGGTCACCCTGCGCTGGGTCTACAGCCACATGATCGCCGAGTACGCCCGGCACGCCGGGCACGCCGACCTGCTGCGCGAGCGCCTCGACGGCGCGACCGGCGCCTGATCAAGGACCCCGTCCCCGCGTCCCTCGCGCGCTTCGGACGAGGCTCTGTACGGGGCCGAGTCGCCGACTCGGCCGCGCCAGAGCGCGGCGACCTCGAACGGCGTCGTCAGCACCTGGTCCGCGCCGACGACCCGGTCGCCACCGGTCAGCCGCAGCGGCGCCTCGAGCCGCAGGTCCTCGCTCGACGCCCCAGCTGCAGGACGACGTCCCCGCAGTCGACCACACGCTGCAGGTCCCGGCCGGTGAACGAGGTCTGGTCGGCGTGCACGGTGAACGTCACCCGCGCCGCGGCGCCGGCCGCCAGCGGGACCCGGGCGAACCCGACGAGCTGACGCATCGGCGGACCACGCTGGCCACTGGGTCGTACAGGTACAGCTGGACGACGTCGGCGCCTCGCGGGCACCCGACGCCGGTACCCGCTCAGCGGCCTCACCGCCAGCTTCCAGAAGTGACGGCCGGGTCAACCCAGCAGGCGCGCCGGGTCGGCGAGGACGCCGTCCAGTGCCTGCAGAGCGGCGCCGCTGGCACCGGCCGCGGGTGGTCCCGGGACGCTGACCACCCGTGGTCGGCGCCACCGGGCGGAGAGCACCCGGCTGGCCAGGTGCTCCTCCAGCGCCGGGCGGAGCAGGTCGGCGAGCTCCGCGAGGTGCCCGCCGAGCACGACGGTCGGGATGCCCACCACGTTCACCACCCCGGCCAGGGCCACACCGAGGGCCCACGCGCCGGTGCCGAGCGCGGCGACCGCTGCAGGCTCGCCGGCCGCGGCCAGCCGGACGAGGTCGCCGGGGGGTGCGTCCAGCGGCAGCCCGGCGGCGCGCAGCAGTGCGTGCCGGCCGGCGTAGAGCTCCAGGCACCCGGTGGAGCCGCAACTGCAGGGCGGCCCGTCCGGGTCGACGCACACGTGGCCCACCTCGCCGGCCCAGCCGGAGCTGCCGGTGACCCGGCCGCCGAGGACGACCGCGCCACCGATGCCGATCTGGCCGGACAGGTACACGAAGTCGCGGTACGGCCCGGCCTGGCCCGGCGCCTCCTCGGCGACGGTGCGGGCGGCGAGGTCGGCCTCGTTGCCGGGGACGACGTCCAGGCCGGCCGGGACGAACGGCGCGAGCAGGCCCGCCGGGGAGAGGTCGGACCAGCCGAGGTTGGGTGCGCGCAGCAGCACGCCGGCCTCGGCGTCCACGACCCCGGGCAGGGCCAGGCCGGCCCCGACCAGGCAGAGGTCGGCCGGCAGTCCGGCGAGGACGTCGGCGGTCAGCGCGCCGAGGGTGGCCATCGTCGCCGCCGGGTCGCTGCCCCGGAGGTCACCGGGCGCCACCCGCTCGGCGACCACCCGGCCGCGGAGGTCCACGACCCGGGCGGCGAGCAGCCCGGCGTCGGCCTGCAATCCGAGAGCGGCGAAGCGGGCGCCGGGCACCAGCGGCGTCGCCGGGCGACCGCGGCGGGGGAGCACCTCGCGCTCCACCTCGTCGAGCAGCCCGCCGGCCACCAGCTCGTCGACCAGCCGGGCAGCCGTCGCCCGGGTCACCCCGGTGACGGCGGCGACGTCGGCGCGGGACAGCGGCCCGGACGCGGCGCACACCGTGCGCAGCACCAGCCCGAGGTTCGTCGTCCGCACGGTGGACTGCCGGGCACTGCTCGGCGCCCCCGCCAGTCGCTGCGTCACGGGTTGAGGTTAGCCGCTCCCTGCCTTATGTTTCGAGACAGAACAAAAGATCGCCCGGGTGGGCGACGCACTCCTGCTCCCCGCCCGCACCCCCAGCACCCCGCGAGAGGAACTCATCGATGAGCACCCTGCAGCCGACCCCCGAGGACAAGTTCAGCTTCGGCCTGTGGACGGTGGGCTGGACGGCGCGCGACCCGTTCGGTGACGCCACCCGTCCCGAGGTCGACGTGGTCGAGTCCGTGCACAAGCTCGCGGAGATGGGCGCCTACGGCGTCACCTTCCACGACGACGACGTGATCCCCTTCGGCAGCGACACCACCGCCCGCGACGAGCGCATCAAGCGCTTCCGCACGGCGCTGGACGAGACCGGCCTGGTCGTCCCGATGGTGACGACGAACCTGTTCACCCACCCGGTGTTCAAGGAGGGCGGCCTCACCGCCAACGACCGCGAGGTGCGCCGCTTCGCGATGCGCAAGGTCATGCGCAACATGGACCTGGCCGCCGAGCTGGGCGCCAAGACCTATGTGCTGTGGGGCGGCCGCGAGGGCACCGAGGTCGACACCGCCAAGGACCTCATCGCCTCGCTGGACCGCTACGCCGAGGCGATCGACACCCTGGCCGCCTACTCCGAGGACCGCGGCTACGGCCTGCGCTTCGCCCTGGAGCCGAAGCCCAACGAGCCACGCGGTGACATCTTCCTGCCCACCATCGGGCACGCGATCGCCTTCATCTCCAAGCTGCAGCACAAGGACCTCGTGGGGATCAACCCCGAGACCGGCCACGAGCAGATGTCGAACCTGAACTACACCCACGGCATCGCCGAGGCGATCTGGCTGGGCAAGCTGTTCCACATCGACCTCAACGGCCAGCACGGCCCGAAGTTCGACCAGGACCTGGTGTTCGGCCACGGCGACCTGCTGCAGGCCTTCTCCACCGTCGACCTGCTGGAGAACGGCGGCCCGGACGGTGGCCCCAGCTACGACGGGCCCCGGCACTTCGACTACAAGCCGATGCGCACCGAGGACATGGACGGCGTCTGGCGCTCGGCCGCGGCGAACATGCACACCTACCTGCTGCTCAAGGAGCGGGCTGCGGCGTTCCGCGCCGACCCGGAGGTGCAGGAGGCGCTGGCTGCGGCCCGGGTCCCCGAGCTGCGCCAGCCCACCCTGGCCGAGGGCGAGACCTTCGAGGACCTGCTGGCCGACCGCTCGGCCCTCGAGGACTTCGACGCCGAGACCGTGGCTGAGCGCGGTGCCGGTGTCGTGCGGGTTGACCAGCTGATGATCGAGCACCTGCTCGGCGCACGCTGACATGACGCTGGTGGCCGGGGTCGACTCGTCGACCCAGTCGTGCAAGGTCGTGGTCCGGGATGCCGACACCGGTGCCCTGGTCAGGGAGGGCCGGGCAGCGCACCCGGACGGCACGGAGGTCGACCCGGCCGCCTGGGCGTCGGCACTGGAGACGGCGCTCGGCGAGGCCGGTGGCCTCGCCGACGTCGCCGCCGTCGCCGTCGGCGGGCAGCAGCACGGGATGGTCTGCCTGGACGCCGACGGGGCGGTGGTCCGCCCGGCGCTGCTGTGGAACGACACCCGGTCGGCGCAAGCCGCGACCGACCTGACCGCGGAGCTGGGCGGCGGGCAGGCCTGGGCCGGCGCCGTCGGCCTGGTGCCGGTCGCGTCGTTCACGGTGACCAAGCTGCGCTGGTTGGCGGAGCACGAGCCGGCCAACGCGGCCCGGACGGCGGCGGTCTGCCTGCCGCACGACTGGCTGACCTGGACCCTCGCCGGCCGCCCGGGGCTCGATGCGCTGGTGACCGACCGCGGCGACGCCAGCGGCACCGGCTACTGGTCGCCGATCACCGGCGACTACCGGCCCGACCTGCTGGAACGCGCCTTCGGCAGCACCCCGGTGCTGCCCCGGGTGCTCGGCCCGGCCGAGCAGGCCGGGGTGGTGGCCGGCGGGGGTGCGCTGCTGGGCCCGGGCACCGGGGACAACGCCGCCGCCGCGCTGGGCATCAACGCCGAGCCCGGTGACGTCGTCGTCTCGATCGGCACCTCCGGGGTCGTCTCGACGGTCTCGACCACGCCGAGCGCCGACCCGTCCGGCACCGTCGCCGGGTTCGCCGACGCCACCGGCAACTTCCTGCCGCTGGCCGTCACGCTGAACGCGGCCCGGGTGCTGGACGCCACCGCCCGGCTGCTCGGCGTCGACCACGACGAGCTGTCCCGGCTGGCGCTGTCCGCGCCGGCCGGGTCGGGCGGCCTGGTGCTGGTGCCCTACCTGGAGGGCGAGCGGACCCCGGACCGGCCGCACTCCACCGGCGCGGTGCACGGGCTGACGCTGACCACCGCCGAGCCCGCGTACCTGGCACGCGCAGCGGTCGAGGGGCTGCTGTGCGGGCTGGCCGACGGGCTCGAGGCGATCGCCGCGCTGGGCAACCCGGTCCGCCGGGTGTTCCTGGTCGGCGGCGGCGCCCGGTCCGAGGCGGTCCGCCGGCTGGCGCCCGCCGTCCTCGGGGTGCCGGTGCTGGTACCGCCGCCGGGGGAGTACGTCGCCGACGGCGCCGCCCGGCAGGCCGCCTGGGTGCTGGCCGGCGGGGACACCCCGCCGGTCTGGCCGGCCGCCAGCACCGAGACCTACGAGGCGGACCCGGTCCCGCACGTCCGCGCGCGGTACGCCGAGGTCCGGGAGCTCACCGCGCCGCGGGTGGGATGAGTCCCGTCCCTGTCGCTGACCCAGGAACTGTCGTCCCTGCGGGCTAGCGTCCGCGGCATGCGCCGGGGAGTCGTCGCCGCGCTGTGCCTCGTGCAGTTCGTCGACGTGCTGGTCGTCACCAGCGCGACCACCGCCATCCCGGCGGTCCTCTCCGACCTCGACGCCCCCGCGTCGGCCGCCGGGCCGATCGCCATCGCCTACCCGACGGCCTTCGGCGGCCTGCTGGTGCTCGGCGGGCGGCTCGGGGACCGGTACGGGCCGCGCCGGGTGCTGCTCGCCGGGCTGGTCGCGTTCACGGTGGCCGGGCTCGCCGGGGGCCTCGCCGCCGACGTCGGCCAGGTCGTCGGGGTGCGGGCGGTGCAGGGCGCCGCGGCCGCGGTCTCGGTGCCCTCGGCGCTGGCGCTGCTCCTGCACGTGAGCGCCGAGGGGAGGGAACGGACCACCGCGCTGGCGTGGTGGAGCGCAGCGGGTGCCGCGGCGGGGTCGACCGGCTTCCTGGTCGGCGGCGCGCTCACCGACGCCCTGGGCTGGCGTTCGGTCTTCTGGGGGACCGTGCCGGTCGGCGTCCTGCTGCTCGCCGTCGCTGTCCGGGCGCTGCCCGCGCCGCCGCCCCGGGACGCCGACCGCTCGCTGGACGGCACCGGTGCGGTGCTGCTGGTGGCCGCGGCCACCGGCGTGGTGGCCGGTGCCTCGCTGCTGGAGCGTCCCGCGAGCCGGGCCGCCGGAGCGGCGCTGGTGCTGGCCGGACTGGGCTTCGGGCTGTTGTTCGCGGTGCAGCAACGCCGGGTCACTGCCCCGCTCGTCCCCGCTCCGGCGGCCCGGTCGGCCGGCCTGCGCACCGGGACGGCGGTGTCGTTCGTGAACACCGCCACCACCACCTCGGCGGCGGTGCTGGCGACCCTGGTGCTGCAGGACGAGCTCGGTGCGAGCCCGCTGGAGGCGGGGCTGGTGCTGATGTCGATCAGCGCCGCGGTGGTCCCCGGGTCCGCGCTGGCCCGCGCGCTGGCGGCCTGTACCTCGCTGCGCCGGGTCGCCGCCGCGGGCCTGGGCGCCATCGCGCTCGGGGACCTGCTGCTGGCGGCGACCACGGGCAGCCGGGCGGGGATCGTGGCCGGGGGCGTGGTGCTGGGGGTCGGCCTCGGCGTCGCCTCCGTGGCGGCCAACCAGATCGGCACCTCGGTCGCGCCGGAGATCCAGGGCAGCGCCTCGGGCATCGTGAACACCGGCGCGCAGCTGGGCACGGCGATCGGGGTCGCCGTCCTGGTCCTGGTCGCCTCGGCCGGCTCGTACGGGCCGTTCTCCGGGACGGCGGTGGGCTGGGTGCTCGCCGCGGCGGCGGCCGCGCTCACCGCGGTGCCGCTGGCTCTCCGGCGCTCGGCGGGGCAGGTGGCGGGGCCTCCGTAGACTCGACCGAGGTGCACGGCGACCCGTGCACCGCGTCGATCAAGGGGAGTGCTGTGGCCGTCCGAGCCATCCGAGGAGCGACGCAGGTGGCCGCCGACGACCGCGACGAGGTGCTCGACGCCACCCGCGAGCTCGTCAGCACCGTCCTGGAGCGCAACGAGCTCGACCCAGCGGACCTGATCAGCATCCTGTTCACCGCCACCCCCGACCTGGTGTCGGAGTTCCCGGCACTGGCCGCGCGGGAGCTGGGGCTGGGCGACGTACCGCTGATGTGCGCCACCGAGATCGCGGTGCCGCACGCGCTGCCGCGGGTGCTGCGGCTCATGGCGCACGTGGACACCCCGCGGGCCCGCGCCGACGTGCAGCACGTGTACCTGCGCGGAGCCGTGGCGCTGCGCCGGGACATCGCGCAGTGATGGAAGGACCCCGTCCCCCGCACGACTCGCAGGCTCGTCGCGGGCCTCTGGACGGGGCCAAGGTCTTCCGCGGCCAGGTCACCCTCGACGGGCCGTCGGGCACCGGCAAGTCCAGCGTCGCCCGCGCCGTCGCCACCCGGCTGGGCGCGGCCTACCTGGACACCGGCGCGATGTACCGCGCCGCGACCGTCGCCGTCCTGGACGCCGGGGTGGACCTCGACGACCCGGAGGGCATCACCCGCGCCGTCCGCGCCGCCGACATCCAGGTCGGGACGGCGGCCGACGCCGAGACGGTGACCGTGGACGGCGTGGACGTGGCCGAGCGGATCCGCGGCGCCGAGGTGACCCGCACGGTCTCGCCGGTCTCCGCCGTCCCGGCCGTGCGCCGGCTGCTGGTGGACCGGCAGCGCTCGCTGATCGCCGCCGCCGACGCCGTCGTCGTCGAGGGCCGGGACATCGGCACCGTCGTCCTCCCCGATGCCACCCTCAAGGTCTACCTGACCGCCGCACCCGAGGCGCGCGCCGAGCGACGGGCCGGCCAGCTCGGGGTCACCGACCCCGGCCGGATCGCCGAGATCGCCGCCGACCTGCGCCGCCGGGACGAGTACGACAGCAGCCGGGCCGACAGCCCGCTGCGCCCTGCTGCCGACGCCGTGGTCGTCGACAGCACCGGGCTGGACCGTGAGGCCGTCGTCGAGCGCGTGCTCGACCTGGCCCGCACAGCAGTAGGAGAGCCCGCATGACCGACAACGACATCCCCGACCTCGACGAGCCCACCGGTCCGCTGCCGGTGGTGGCGATCGTCGGCCGGCCCAACGTCGGCAAGTCGACCCTGGTCAACCGCTTCATCGGCCGGCGTGCCGCCGTCGTCCAGGACGTCCCCGGTGTCACCCGCGACCGCATCCCGTACCAGGCGCTGTGGAACGGCAAGAACTTCACCGTCGTGGACACCGGCGGCTGGGAGCCGAAGGCGACCGGCATGGCCGCCTCGATCGCCCGGCAGGCCGAGTACGCGATGAAGACCGCGGACGTGATCGTGCTGGTCGTCGACGCGTCCGTGGGGGCGACCGAGACCGACCTGGCCGCCGCGCGGGTGCTGCGGCGCAGCACGACGCCGGTGATCCTGGTGGCCAACAAGGTCGACGACGAGCGCAGCGAGGCCGGCGCGGCAGAGCTGTGGTCGCTGGGGCTGGGGGAGCCGTTCCCGGTCAGCGCGCTGCACGGCCGGGGGAGCGGTGACCTCCTCGACCTGGTGCTCGACGCGATGCCGGAGGCGCCGCGGGAGACCGAGGAGGTCGGCGGCCCGCGCCGGGTGGCGCTGGTGGGGCGGCCCAACGTGGGCAAGTCCAGCCTGATCAACCGGCTGAGCAAGGAGGAGCGCTCGGTCGTCGACTCCGTCGCCGGCACCACCGTGGACCCGGTCGACTCGATCGTGACGATCGGCGGGGAGGAGTGGCGGTTCGTCGACACCGCGGGTCTGCGCCGCCGGGTGAACACCGCCAGCGGCACCGAGTACTACGCCAGTCTGCGCACCGAGGCCGCGATCGAGGCCGCCGAGGTCGCCGTCGTGCTGCTCGCCGCCGACGAGGTGATCAGCGAGCAGGACCAGCGGGTGATCA
Organism: Modestobacter altitudinis; assembly: GCF_005930475.1. Lineage (GTDB taxonomy): Bacteria > Actinomycetota > Actinomycetes > Mycobacteriales > Geodermatophilaceae > Modestobacter > Modestobacter altitudinis. The sequence goes on along the minus strand of NZ_SJEW01000005.1, from coordinate 81,027 downwards.
CCCAGGTGATCGAGGCCGGCCGGGCGCTGGTGATCGCCTTCAACAAGTGGGACACCCTCGACGAGGACCGGCACGCCCAGCTGGAGAAGGAGATCGACCGCGACCTGGCCCGGATCCAGTGGGCCAGCCGGGTCAACATCTCCGCGCTGACCGGCCGCGGGGTGAACAAGCTGGCGGGGCACCTGAAGGAGGCGCTGGCCGGCTGGGAGACGCGGGTGCCGACCGCCGAGCTGAACACGTTCATCCGGGCGCTGGTGCAGGAGACGCCGCCGCCGGCCCGCGGTGGCCGCGCACCGAAGATCAAGTACGTGACCCAGGCGGACATCCGGCCACCGCGGTTCGTGGTGTTCTCCACCGGGTTCCTGGAGGCGGGCTACCGGCGGTTTCTGGAGCGCAAGCTGCGCGAGCAGTTCGGCTTCCACGGCACGCCGATCGACGTGTCGGTCAAGGTGCGCGAGACGAAGGCCCGCGACCTGAAGAAGTAGGCCCCGGCCAGGGCTGGGAAGCCGTGCGGTAATCTGCTCCAGCAGCGATCGAGCGCCCGGCGGGACCGCCGGGGACTCGGAGCTCGGGCTGTAGCGCAGCTTGGTAGCGCACTTGACTGGGGGTCAAGGGGTCGCAGGTTCAAATCCTGTCAGCCCGACAGTGGAACTGCAGGTCAGAGGCGGGTCACCCCATGTGGGCGGCCCGCCTCTCGCGTGAGTGCAGCAACCCGCTCTTGTACAACGCCGGTCCCCACTCGAGCGCCTCGAAGAGGCGGTCGGCAGCCTCTCGCCGCTGTTCCGGTGCGACGTGGCTGTAGATGTCGCCGGAGCCGGGTGGGTTCGTGGCCACCCGGCTGCCGGCGTCACGGTCGAGCGGCGCTGGGAGGCCGCCGACGAGGTCAGAGGCCGACCGCGCAGGCGACTGCGGCCACCACTGCGACGACGAGGACGGCGGCGTCGCCGGCGACACCAGCCCTCCGTTGCGCCCCTCCCGCGCGGACGCGCGCCGCGATCGCGCCCACCATGAGCACGATCACGCCGAGGGTGGCGGCCAGGCCCACCGGAACCACCCAGATGCCCACCAGCAGCCCGATGACGACGAGGACCTCGGCGGCACCGATGGCCTTCCACGACCCGGCCCCGATGCCCAGGCTGTCGCGGATCGTCCGCGAGGACTCGATGCCGGCCAGCTTCCCGCCGCCGGTGCTGAGCAGCAGCAGGGCCAGGACGGCGCTGAGCACGATCCGGAGCACCTCCATGCTCAGCGCACGTCCGCCGCGGCGGGACCCTGGGCGGAGCGGCCCTCGGAGGAGGCGTCGAGAGCGGGAGTGGTCGGTGTCATCTCTGCGGGTCCTGTTCGGCGAGCAGTTGGATCCCGGGTGCGAGGGCCCGGGGAGGAGGGGCGGGGTCGCTCGCTACTGCTGGGGGACGGCGCCGTTGGCCTCGACCGAGAGCCACTTCCACTGCTCCCAGGTCTTCAGACGCTGCTGGTAGAGGCGCGGGGCGAGCTGGGTCGGCATGGTGCCGAAGAAGACCCGCAGCGGGGGCTGCTCGGCGTCGGCGAGCTTGAGGATCGCCTGACCGGCGGCGACCGGGTCACCGACCATGCCCGGTGCCGTGTTCTTGCGCTGCTCGGCCATCGCGGTGTGCAGGGGCTCGTACTGCGACTGCGGGTCGGCGTGGGTGGCGCTGCTGCCGGCCCAGTCGGTGGCGTAGCCGCCGGGCTCGACGAGGGTGACCTTGATCCCGAACCCGGCAGTCTCCTGCGCCAGGGACTCGGTCATTCCCTCCAGGGCCCACTTCGAGGCGTGGTAGCCACCGAGGGTCGGGAACGCACCCACCCCGCCGATGGTGGAGATCTGGATGATGTGGCCGGCTCCCTGCTCGCGGAGGATCGGCAGCACGGCCTGGGTGACGTGGAAGACGCCGAACAGGTTGACCTCCAGCTGGTCGCGGAGCTGGCTCTCGCTGATCTCCTCGACCGCACCGAAGAGCCCGTAGCCGGCGTTGTTCACCACGACGTCCAGCCGCCCGAACTCCTGGTGCGCCTGCTCGACCGCGGCGAAGACGGCGTTGCGGTCGGTGACGTCGAGCTGCAACGGCAGCACCGCGTCGCCGTGCGCCGTCACGAGCCCGTCGAGCGCGGCGGTATTGCGGGCCGTGGCCGCGACCTTGTCGCCCCGCTCGAGGGCGGACTTCGCGAACTCCGAGCCGAACCCGCGGCCAGCGCCGGTGATGAACCAGACCTTGGACATGTCACTCCCTCTGTCAACGTCAGTTCGTCTGACGACGCCTCGCACCGTACGCCAAAGTTGACACCAAGTGCCACTTGCGCGTGTGGGCGTAGCCTGCAAGACGTGTCAGAGGACTCGCACCTGTCGCTGCGGGAGCGCACGCGTCGTGCCGTTCAGGCCGAGCTGGTCGACGTGGCGCAGCGGCTGTTCGTCGAGCAGGGGTACGAGGCGACGACCGTCGACTCGATCACCGAGGCGGCGGGTCTGAGCAAGCGCAGCTTCTTCCGGTACTTCGCGTCCAAGGAAGACCTCGTGATGGGGAAGTACGACCTCATGGGGGAGCAGCTGCAGGCCGGGCTCACTGCCCGGCCGGCCGACGAGCCGGTCTGGACGGCGTTGCGACGCATGTTCGACGACGTCATCGCCTACACGGCGGACACGAGCAACAGTGCACGGATGGACGAGATGGAACGGATCGTCTCCGCGAGCCCTGCTCTGAACGCCGCCTACCTGCAGCGCCTGGACCAGATGCAGTCCGACCTCGCCACGATCGTCCGCGACCGCGAGGAGCAGGCCGGTCGCCCCCGGGCGGCCACGGACCCCTCACCCGAGGCAATCGTGGGAGCGGCCTTCGCGTGCATGGCGGCAGCCCGCCGGACGGCCATCAGGTTCGACGACCAGTCGTTGCCCGACCTCGTCGACCGGGCCATGAGCGACCTGTGGACATTCGACCGCTGAGGACCTCCCGGACGCGAGGGCGATCGTCGCCACGAGCGCGGACCGTGGCCGACCACCTCTCCTGGCCCTCCGCGCCACCTTGGCCGGCGTCGGCACGGCGATGAGCCGATGCGCACCAGTTTCTTGCGCGGGACGAGGTCGGCTGACCGCCCACATCCGCGGACAGCCGAGGACTCCGTGGCCGTCACCCGTCGGGTGCGTGCGCTCATCGACGCCGGGGTGCGTACCAGCACCGTGCGCTCGGTGGACTGCACCTTCGCCGGCCAGCTCGTCGGCTCCTGGCGGTCCACCGCCTCCAGCTCGGACCGCTGCTGATCTCCACGGTCTCACCGACGGCCAGGCCCATCTGCTGCTGCACGGCCTCCCGACCCGGCAGGACCGACCAAGCGGCCCACATCGGACGCCACGGCGGTCGGTTGGAGGTCGGCAGCCTCGGGGAGCGGCACGTCGGGACACGGTGCCCTACGGGTCGGACGGGCTCACGCACGTTGCGATCGGGGTTGCCCTGCCGCCGCGGCGGCGGGCAGGAAGCCGAGCCCCATGACGACGCGGCACAGCGAGCAGGTGGCGCTGCCGTCGTGGCCGCAGGCCTCCCGCTCCAGCAACTGCTCCAGTGAGGCCACCAGGTGACGGGACCACCAATCCCGCCACCACCGTGAGCGGCGGCGGGGGCGTTGCCCCGCGACGGGTCCCGTTCCGCCGTCGGCCGCCGGAACGGGGTCGGGCGGGTCCGGTGGTGCAGTGGTCACAGCGGCTCCCCTCAGCGACGGCGGTGAGGCCGGCCACGTTAGGGCGGGCGTCCGGCCACCGGAACACGCCGATCAGCGATGCCAGCCATTCGTGGCGGTGATGCGCATACGGGATCCGAGGGATCCCTGGGGTCGATGAGAGGCATCCGCACGGTGGACTTCCCGCCGCCGTCGCGGGTGCCTACGGTCAGGCGACTCGACGAGGAGGCTCGATGAAGTTCGTGCGGCACCGGACTGCCGGCAGACCGACCCTGGCCGTCGTGGCCGACGAGGAGACGCTGGCCGACCTCCCGCCCGGACGTGAACTGCCGGAGCTGCTCGCCGTACAGGGTCTGCTGTCCGACCTGGCCGAGCGGGCCATGCGATCCGGTGCCCGCAGCGCGTTGGCTGACGCGGAGCTCATGGCGCCCCTGGATCCGCCGACCTTCCGGGACTTCTCGACCTTCCCGGAGCACACCGCCGGCATCGTGAAGGTGGCCGATCCGGACGGCGGGATCCCGCCGGAGTTCTGGGAGATCCCCACGTTCTACTTCTCCAATCCGTACGCCATCGTCGGGCCGCGCGACGACGTGCCGGTGTCTCCCGGCAGCGAGCTGTTCGACCACGAGCTGGAGGTCGCCGCGGTGGTCGGGCCGACCGGCCGCGACCTGTCCGTGGACGAGGCGGAAGACCACATAGCCGGGTTCGTCGTCCTCAACGACTTCTCCGCCCGGGACGTCCAGTTCCACGAGATGCGGCTCCGGCTGGGGCCGGCCAAGGGCAAGGACACCGCCACGGCACTGGGGTCCTTCTTCGTGACGGCCGACGAGCTGGCAGCGCGCCGGTCGGGATCGTCGTTCGACCTGCGGATGGAGGTGCGCGTGAACGGTGAGCTGCTGGGCAGTGACCGGCTGGACAGCATGGCGTGGAGCTTCCCGGCGCTGGCGGCCTACGCGTCCCGCGGCACCGAGATCCGGCCCGGTGACCTGCTCGGTTCGGGCACGTGCCAGGGCGGGTGCCTGGCCGAGCTGTGGGGCCGGAACGGGATGGACTTCCACCCACCGTTGCAGCCCGGCGACGTGGTCACCACGTCGGTCGAGGGGCTGGGTGGCACCAGCAACCGGATCGTTGCTGGCGTCGAGCGCCACGAGATCCGACCCTGGAAGGAGTCCGCGCAGTGAGCGTGCACCTGCGCAGCGACGAGGCACCGGTCCGGTTCTCCGTGCAGGAGGTCAGCGACGGCGTCTTCGCCTACGTCCAGCCCGATGGCAGCTGGATGATCAACAACACGGGCTTCCTCGTCGGGCGGGACGGCGTGAGCGCCATCGACGCGTCCTCGACCGAACGCCGCACCCGCGACCTGCTCGGCGCCATCCGCGGGATCACCGCCGCGCCGGTGCGGACGCTGGTCAACACCCATCACCACCCCGACCACACGGCCGGCAACGGGCTGTTCACCGGGGCCACCATCGTGGCCCACGAGAACGCCCGGGAGGAGATGCGGGCGCTCGGCCTTCCGCACAACGGCAGCATCTGGACCGAGGTCGACTACGGGCGCCTGGAGCTGGCGCTCCCGTTCCTCACCTTCGCCGAGCGGCTCCCCCTGTGGTCGGACGAACTCCGGTGCGATCTGCTGTACGCGGGCGGCCCGGCGCACACGACCAACGACGTGGTGGCCTGGCTGCCCGAGCGGTCGGTGCTGTTCGCCGGCGATCTGCTGTTCAACGGCGGGACGCCGTTCCTGCTGTCCGGGTCGGTGCTGGGTGCCATCGACGTCCTCGAGCACTTTGTCCGCCCCCTGGGCGCGCAGACGATCGTGCCCGGTCACGGCCCGGTCGCCGGGCCCGAGCTCATCGACGAAGTACTCGGCTACCTCCGCTTCGTCCGCGACACAGCGACCGACGGGCGCGCTTCGGGCGTCTCCCCGCTCGAGCTGGCTCGCGGCACCGACCTCGGCCGGTACGCCGAGTGGAGCGACCCCGAACGCATCGTCGGCAACCTGCACCGGGCCTACGCCGACCTCGCGGTGCCGGCCGGCGAACGAGGCGGCCCGATCGACTTCCCGGGTGCCCTCGGTGACATGGTCGCCTTCAACGGCGGCCGGCCCCTCACCTGCCGGGCCTGACCGGCACTCGGCTCTCCGGCCGGTGCTCTCCGCGCCATCGACCGCGGTGGGGCACCGTGCCGCGCTGACGGTGCACACCGGCCGACGGGTCGGGCCGGTCCGCTCCTGGCCAGGTCGGTCAGGAGCGGACCGGTTCTCGCCGGCGGGGTGGGTCAGTCGGTGATCAGTGCGAGCTGTTTGTTGATCTCCTGCGGGTTCGTGTCACCGACGACCTTCTGCAGGAAGGGGGTGTGGTCGAAGACGAAGTCGCGCACCGGCTGCAGCAACCGCGGCGCGTGGTGGAACATCTGCCCGTTGCGGTAGGCCATCTTCACCTGGAAGTTGACGTGCGGCTTGCGGGGCTCCTCGTAGGCCTGGAGTGCCCGGGTGACCGCGGCGGGGTCGGTGAGGTCGACGCCCCGCAGCGCGCGGCCGATGAAGTAGCCGTCCTCGATCGCCATGCCCGCTCCGTACGCCGCGTAGGGCGAGGTCGCGTGCGCCGCGTCGCCGGCCAGCGTGACGCGGCCCTGGGACCACTGGTCGAGGTAGCCGCGATCGCGCAGGACCCATCGCTGGACGTTCTCGGGCTCCGTGCGGGCGATGAGCGCCGGCAGCGGGTGGGGGAAGTCGCGGCCGAGCTCCGTCGCGCGGGCGAGGAGGTCTGCCGGAGGCGGCGCTTGGGGGTCGGTCGCCTCCAGCACCCACCACTGGTAGCCGGCCCGACCCTTGTACCGGATCGACGTCCAGCTGCCCTGCACCTCCCGTCCGTGGCCGATGACGGCCATCCCGGTCTCCCCGCCGATGTCGTCGGCGAAGGTGAAACCGGCGATGGCGTGCAGCCGGTGCTCGCGGATGGGGGTGTCGCCCCACAGCGCGCTGCGGACCAGCGAGTTGATCCCGTCGGCGCCGACAAGAACGTCGGCTTCGTGGGTGCTGCCGTCGGCGAAGTGCAGCGTCACCGCTCGTTCGTCCTGCTCGATCCGGTCGACCTGCTGGTCGGTGCGCAGGACGCCCGGGGGCAACGCGGCGAGCATCCGCTCGTAGAGCTCCGGTCGGAGGAGCCCGATGAAGCCGCCGCCGCGCCCGTAGGCCCGTTCGATGTCGGGATCGCTCTTCACGGTCGCGCGGACCCTGCCGCTGATGCTGCGGAACTGCGACTGGCAGGGGGCGCCCAGGTCGGTGGTGTCGACTCCCAGGAGGCCCAACGCCTTCAGCGGCGGGGGCCACAGGTTGAGCACGTTCCCGGCGGGACGTGCCTCGTGGTAGCGCTCGAAGACGACCACGTCGTGACCTGCCTGGTGCACGGAGAGGGCGGTGGCCATGCCGGCCGGGCCGCCGCCGAGGACGGCGACGCGACCACGTGTGGGTGTGGAACTGGGAGATGACACCGTTCTGCTCCAGGGGCCGAAGAACGAGGCGGCTGGCCGGATCGCGGCTGCGACTCGGCGGGGGTGCGGGGACGGCGGAGGGCCGAGCTCGAGGAAGTCAGCCAGCCGTCACAGATCTCACGACGTGGTCCTGCCGGCCGCCCGTCGATCCTCCGACGGGCGGCCGACGTCCTGTTCAGGACGTGCGGTACTCCGTGCGGGCGTAGCTGTCGTACGGCGCGGGCTGGACGGTCGCCTTGATCCGTGGGAGACCGAGGTCGGCGTCGGGAGCGGTACCGGGGCCAGGGTGCTCGCCCCAGACGAGTTCGACCTCGGTGCCGGGCTCGGCGTGCTCGCGGTCGATCACGGCGATGGAGTGGATGGCTCCCGCGGGGTCGAGGTACGTGGCGTACTCGGACAGGCCGATCAGCCGCGAGTCCTTCTCCACACGGTCCTTGGTGTAGCTCAGGAAGAAGTCGCGCTCCGGCCCGAACACCGCCGCGACGTCATCGGCGTCCCACACCAGGGTGACCTTCTGCCGGTGCTCCTGGTCCTTGGCCGCCGCGAGGGCGTCCTTGCCGATGAAGTCGTGGTTGAAGGAGATCGAGCGGCCGTACCCTAGCTCGTACGGGGAGTGGTAGTAGTCCGCGATGTCGTCGGAGTAGAAGCTGCCCTGGAGGGCGCCCTGGCCCTCGTAGGAGAAGAGGCTGGTGAACTGCCGGAAGTCCGCCGTGCTCTCCGACGTGTAGACCGCCGGGACCGGAGTCGCCAGCCAGCCGCCGACGACACCGGCGGAGTAGTAGGCGAGCCCGCCAACCTGGACCAGCCCGAACTGCTCACCCGCGCTCAGCAGCGCCTCGCGGATGGGCGTGTAGTCCTCCCACGCCCCGAAGAACTCGAAGCCGGGCTGGCCGGTCATACCGTGGCGGAGCGCGCGGAACGACTTGCCCGCCAGGGAGACCTCGGCGGAGTGGAAGAACTTCACCGACGGCATCGCCCCACCGAACGCGGACTCCAGGAAGGTCATCGCCTTGGCGCCCTGGACCTGGAACCGGAAGAGGACCGGGTCGGCACCCCCGCGGAAGGCCGAGTCGGGGTCGACGGTGAGCGTGACGTCGTACTCGCCGCGCTCGGCCTCGTGCTGCACCCAGCTGGCCGCGGTGCCGATGCCGGCGAGGTCGAACCGGTCCTCGGCGAGCCGGGTCACGATGCCGTCCTGCACCAGCAGGCCTTCGTCGTTCACCACGATGAACTGCTTGGCCTGACCGACGACGAAGTTCTCGACGTTGTTGGCTCCGACCCGGGAGAGCAGCCGCAGGGCGTCCGGGCCCTCCAGGAACAGGTCGGTCATGTGGTGGGACAGCTCGAGGTACGCGACGCCGTCGTACCAGGCTCGCTGTTCTCCTCGCCAGCCGGTGATCTCCGGGGGGACCACCGGCACGGTGACGGCTGGGGCACCCGGCTTCCAGAGCAACCGCATCGGGCTACCGGCCTGGTCGATCCCGCTCTGCAGGGAAGGGAGGTTCACGTCGTCCTCTGTTCTGGTGATGTGTGTGGCGTGGCGGTGCTCAGGTCGATCGCGAGCTTGCCGAGCGCCCCGGTCCGGAGCGCAGCGAAGGCCCCGGCGACCTCGTCGAGGGAGAAGATGGCGGTGATGGGGGCGTGCAGCCGACCGGTTCCGGCGAGTTCGGCGATGGTGCGCAGCGCGTCCTGGTCGACTTCGGCGCGCACGTTGGTCGCTCGGATGCCCGGCAGCCGGTCGGGGTCGGCGGCGTGGCCGGTGCAGGCGACCCGACCTCCGGTCCGGAGGCAGCGGCTGGCCAGCGCGGTGAGCGCGTCCTGCTCGCGGTTGACCAGGTCGACGATCGCGTCGACGCCGTCGGCACGGAGGGCGCGGACCTGGTCGCCCAGGTCCCCGGCCGACCAGTCCGCGACGCCGGTCGCACCCAGCTTCCTGACGTGCTGTTCCTCTTCGCCGGGACGGGCGGTGGCCACCACGGTCGCCCCGTGAGCCGCCAGCAGCTGCAGGGTGTAGCTGCCCACGCCCCCCGTGGCGCCGTTGACGAGGACGACGTCACCCGGGGCGGGCGCGATCGCCTCGACGCAGCGGAGGGCGGTGAGCGCGGCCAGTCCGAGCGCCCCGGCGGATGCGTCGTCCACCCCGTCGGGAACCGCGGCCAGCCACGCGCGCGGGACAGCCACGAGTTCGGCGAACGAGCCGCGGGCAGCGACGAGCTCGCGGACCAGGCCGAACACCCGTCGGCCAGGCGTGAGGTCGTGGACGTCGGCGCCGACGGTCTCCACGGTGCCGGCCAGATCGCTGCCGAGCACGACCGGGTACCGGTAGGTCATGTAGCGGGCCGCGCCACCGCTGGCGACCAGTGCATCGTGCGGGTTCACCGAGGACGCAGTCACCCGCACCAGGACCTCGTCGTCGGCCGGTTGGGGCACGGCGACATCGGCGAAGCCCGGGGAGCCCCCCTCGGCCGGGAGTACGTAGGCGCGCATCAATAGGCCTCCTGCGCGATGCGTGCCTGGGCGCCGGGGATGCCGAGCTCCAGCATCTCGGTCTCCGCGGGGGTCAGGTCGGCACCTCCGGTCTCCTGCTTGAGGAGCGCCAGCGACATGTCGGCGACGAACAGCGCGCGGTCCCTCCTGCGTTCGAACCAGGCCTGCAGCGCCCGGTCCAGGGTCGGGTGCTCGTCGAGGGCGGCGGCGAGGGTGACGGCGTCCTCCACCGCCATGGCCGCGCCCTGGGCCAGGTGCGGGGGAGCGGTGTGCGCGGCGTCGCCGGCGATGGCGATCCGGCCGCGGAACCACGGCTCCCGCACGGTCACGTGGTACAGCGGCGCGTAGCTGACGTAGCTGTCGGTGGTGATGCCATCGCGCATCTCACCGATCCGGCCGGAGAAGCCCTGCATCCGCTCCTTCGCGAGCCGGCTGAAGTCGGCAGGGTCGAACCGGGGGTTGTCGGGCTCCGGGGTGACGAGCCCGAAGTACATCTGCTCGTCGCTGATCGGGGTGAGCACCGCCTTCGCCGGCCCGCTCATGGCGAAGGCGATGTGGGTGAGGTCGGCCGGGCGGGGCATGGTGATCCGCCAGCACGCCGATCCGGTGAACCGTGGGGTGTACCGGTCGCCGAAGAGGTGCTCACGGATCTTGGAGTTCACGCCGTCGAAGCCCACGACCAGGTCGTAGCGGTTGCTGCCGGCGCCCTGGTCACGGACCGGAGGGGTGCGCTTGCCGGTCCAGGTGGCCAGCTCGACCTCGACCCCGTCGGCGTCCTCGGTCACGTCCCAGACCGTGGAACCGGTGCGGATGCGGGCGCCGGCCGCTTCCGCGGCCTCACGCAGGATGGCGTTGTAGACGGGGCGGCTGATCGCGTTGTTCGACGGCTTGCCGTAGCGGCCCTCTGCCGGCGGGATCGACGCGACCTCGACCCCGGCCGGGTTCCAGATGGCCAGCGGCTCGAACGCGAAGCCGACCGCCAGGCAGGCGTCCCGGACGCCGATCTCGTCGAGGGCGGCCAGGGCGTTGTTCGGCTGGCTGAGCCCCACCCCGAGGACGGCTTCCGGGCCCGACGCCTCGAGGACGTCGACCTCGACGCCGCGCTGGCCGAGGGCGGCAGCCAGCGTGAGGCCGCCGACGCCGCCGCCCTGGATCAGCACTCTCCGGACGGCTGCCATCAGCAGGCTCCGCGCGCTGCGGCGTGGTCGTCAGTACGGGCAGGCAAGGGGATCGACATCGTTGGGCTCCGGAGGTCGGGGAGGACGGTCAGGCGGGCTGGCTGACGGCGGCTGCAACGCGGCGGGTGACCCCGGGGACGTCGCCCTGGACGTGGTCGAGGTTCCACTGGGCCATCTGCATGGAGGCGTCGACGACGGTCTTGACCCGGTCGAACCGGCGCGCGGTGAACGTGGCCCACAGCTCCTCGTCGACCTGCTCGCGGTCGGTCAGGAGCTCGGCCAGCACTGCGGCGTCCTCGAAGCCCATCGCCGCACCCTGGGCGATGGTGGGCGGGCAGGTGTGCACGGCGTCGCCGATGAGCACGACTCGTCCGCGATTCCAGGGCGCATCGAGGAGGTGGTGCTCGAACCAGGTGTAGTTCAGCGCCGCCGGGTCGGTGAACGAGTCGCGCACCTCGTCCCAGGGCCCGTGGTAGGGCCGGCTCAGTTCCAAGAAGTCTGCCAGCCGCTCCTCCGGGGTCTGGGTGGTGCGGTCCCGCGCCGGCTCGACCAGCGACCAGTAGGCCGTCGTCGCCGAGGTGGGGCAGACCAGGGCCATGTAGGAGGGCCCGCCGAAGATGGCGTGGAACTCGGTGACGTCGGCCGGCTTGGGGCCGAACATGCGGAAGGCGCCCATGCCCACCGATTTCGTCTCGAGAGGGATCTCCAGCAGCCGCCGGGTCCAGGAGCGCAGTCCATCGGCCCCGACCACGACGTCGTAGCGAGCGGTGGAGCCGTCGGAGAAGTGGACATCGACACCGTCGTCGTCCTGGGTGAGGGAGTCGATGGTCTTGGAGTAGCGGAAGCGCACGCCGGCCCGCTCTGCCCGGCTGACCAGGACCCGGGCGAGGTCCGGGCGGTACATGCCCACGGTGGAGGGCAGGTCAGGGCCGCCGAAGGGGATGTCGTCGACGCGCGCCACGATGGTCGCCGCCGGGTCGGGCAGCCGGATGACGAGCTGGGAGAACGGCTGGCCGAGCTCGAGGCACTCGTCGAGCACGCCCAGCTGCCGGAGCACCCGCAGCGCGTTGCCCTGCAGGGTGATGCCCGACCCGAGCGCGCTCACCTCGGACTTCATCTCCACCAGGTCGACGGCGACGCCGGCGTCGGCCAGCAGGGCCGCGGCAGTGGTGCCGGCGGCGCCGGCCCCCACGACCAGGACGTTGTTCACTGCGGGCACGGCGGAACTCCTCGTTGAGTGGTGCCGGTCACGTTAGGAAGCGCCGGGGGTGGAGCGGAAATGCGCATCCGCTATCGCTCGGATCCACCCGGCCGATGGGTGCGGGCGCCGTCCGGCGCGCTCAGCCGACCAGGGTGGCGAGCAGGAAGCCGTTCAGTCCGATGATCGCGGCGGCGGCGACCGCAGCGGCCACCGTGGTGACCCGCCGGTTGACCAGGTCGCCCATGACGCAACGACGGCGGGTGAGCAGGACCAGCGGGACCAGCGCGAAGGGGATGCCGAAGGAGAGCACCACCTGCGAGGCGACCAGGGCGGCGGTCGGGTCGATGCCCACGGTGAGCACCACGAGTGCGGGAGCGAGGGTGAGGGCCCGCCGGCCGAGCAGGGACATCCGGCGGCGCACGAAGCCCTGCATCACCACCTGGCCGGCCAGGGTCCCCACGCCGGAGGAGGCGAAGCCGGAAGCGAGCAGGGTCAGGGCGAAGAGGGTGGCGGCCGGCGCGTCCAGCGCGCGGGCGAGCCCGGCGTGCACGCCGGCCAGCGTGTCGGTGGCCGGGATGTCCGAGCCGTGGAACAGCCCCGCCGCCACGACCAGCATCGAGGCGTTCACGACCCCGGCCAGGCCCATGGCCACGATGACACCGCGCCGATGGGCCCGGAGCAGCTGACGCCGCTGACCGGGGGTGGGTGCCTGGTCCCGCCGGCAGGTGAGAGCGGAGTGCAGGTAGATGGCGTGCGGCATGACCGTGGCCCCCAGGATCCCGGTCGCCAGCACCAGGCTGTCCGTGCCGGCCAGACCCGGCAGCAGACCGTCGGCCAACGGCAGGGGGTCGACCGGAACGCGCACCAGGGTGACCAGGAACCCGACCAGGATGACCGCGAACAACCCGGTGATCGCCCGTTCGAAGGGCCGTTGCCCGCGTCCCTCCAGCGCCAGCAGGACGAATGCGACCGCACCGGTGACCGCGCCGCCGATCGGCAGTGGCAACCCGAACAGCAGGTTGAGCGCGATGGCGCCGCCGATCACCTCGGCCAGGTCGGTGGCGATGGCCACCAGCTCGGCCTGGAGCCACAGGCCACGGTTCACCACGGGCCGGAACGTGTCCCGGCAGACCTCGGGCATGCTCCGGCCGGTGGCCAGCCCGAGCTTGGCCGAGAGGGTCTGGACCAGCATGGCGAGCAGGTTGGCCGCCACGATGACCCAGAGCAGCAGGTAGCCGTGCGCGGCACCGGCGGAGAAGTTGGTGGCGAAGTTGCCCGGGTCCACGTAGGCGATCGCGGCGACGAACGCCGGGCCGAGCATCGTGGGCGTGGCACGGCGGCCGGTGCGGCGCCGCCGGAGGCCGCGCGGGGACGGGAGCAGGGCTGCAGGCGACGGGACGGTGACGTCGATCGTGGCCATCGGGGCCTTCCTCGTGGTGTGGGCCGCTCCGACGGCGGGCAGCGGTCGTCGAGCGGGGGAGGGGCCCAGGAGGTCCCGGTCCTCGGGGTGAGGACCGGGACTCCCCGGGCGCAGCGGTCAGCCGTTGCCGCGCTTGGCGTACGGGTTGATCAACTGGTCCTCGGTGCCTTCCAGCACCCCTTCCTCGGTCGCGGTGGGGTGGCCGGGGTCGGGCGGGAAGGACTCGGTCATCGACATGGGCAGGCTGGCGTTGCGGTAGATCGACGCCGAGCCCTGCGAGGGCTTCCAGACGGTCGGTTCCCAGTCGGGGACGTAGTTGCGGTAGCCGCCGGTGTTGAGCTCCACGCGGTAGCCGGAGGGCTCACGGAAGTACAGGAAGACCTGCTCGCCGATGCCGTGGATGGAGGGCCCGTACTCGATCATCGTGCCGTTCTCCATGAGGACGTCCGCGGCGTGCGCGAGCTCCTCGTAGGAGTCGGTCCAGAAGGCGATGTGGTTGGAACGTCCCGGGATCGAGGAGCTGTCCAGGACGATGCCCAGGTCGTGGGACTTCTCGTTCGTGGTGAGCACCCCGAACACCGTGACCGGGGCCTCGTCGAGCTCGGTGTAGGCCATGATGCGGAAGTCCAGGACCCGGCTGTACCACTCGCAGAACGCGCGGACGTCGGTGGCGGCGATGGTGACGTGGTCGAGGGTGCGCGGGGCGGCGCCGTGGCTGGACTTCTTCTCCGGACGGTCCGGGAAGATCGAGGCGTTCCCCTCGCCGTGGAAGCGGGGCAGCTCCCAGTACAGCTCGAGGGTGTGGCCCCACGGGCCGGTGAACTGGTAGGAGCGGCCGTGCCCGCGGCGGGGCTCGTGCCAGGTGCCGGTGATGCCCTCGGCCTCCACCTGGGCCGCGGCCTGCTCGAGCGCCTCGGCGCTCTGGGTGCGCCAGGCCATGTTGACCAGGGCCGGCTGCTCGCCGGGGGAGATGACGAGGCTGTGGCGGTAGTAGTCGCCCCAGCAGCGCAGGTACACCGAGCCGTCGTCGTCCCGGTCGATGACGCGCAGGCCGAACTGCTTCTCGTAGAAGGCCACCGAGGCCTCCACGTCCGGCGTGGTGAGCTCCAGCTCGGTGAGCTGGGACAGGTACTTAGACACGACAACTCCTTCATCGCAGAGTGGGATCAGGGCTCGGGAGAGCCCGGGGGTGCGGGCGTCGGCCACCCACGGCGTGGGAATGGCCTCATCGGGGCGTGCGTCATCTGGGAATGGCAGCGGTCCTGCCATTCCTCAGGGTCGACCCGATCTGGCTCTGATGAGCCCGGGGAATTCCCTCGGGAGAAACGCTATGGGGCGCGGGAGAAAGGCGGAAATGCGCAGTCGGAATGCGTGTGATCCAGGTGGTGGATGACGCAGGTCACACGACTTCGGCCACGCAGCGGTTGCGTTGGGCGCCCAGTCCCTCGATCGCTGCCTCCATCACGTCGCCCGGCTGCAGCCACCGCTTCCAGTGCCCGCCGTTGCCGGCCGGGCTGCCGGTGAGCAGCAGGTCCCCAGGGAGCAGGACGGCGGCCGCCGAGGCCGAGGCGATCAGCCCGGGGACGTCGAAGAGCAGGTTGGCCGGAACGTCGTCCTGCATGCGTTCGCCGTCGAGGTCGAACGTGATGCGCAGCTGCCGGTGGTCGTGGACCTGGTCGGCCGGGACGAAGAAGGGCCCGGTGGGCAGGAAGGTCGGCCGGTGCTTCGCTCGCAGCCAGTCACCGCCTAGCACGCGGTGCTCGGCGGGGAATTGGAGGTCACGAGCGCTGACGTCGTTGCACACGGTGTACCCGGCGACGGAGTCCATCGCCTGCTCCCGGGACACCCGGTGGGTCCGGGAGCCGATCACCACGGCGAGTTCGGCCTCCCAGTCGACGCGGCTGGCCTCCGGGGGGAGGACGACGTCGTCGTCAGGACCGCACAGGGCGGTGGGCAGCCCGACGAAGATGAACGGGCTGCCCTTGCGGACCTTCTCGTCCATCTCCTCCTCGGCTGCCCGACGCAGCTCGTCATCGGACCGCGGGTCGTCGGGCGCCTTGCCGGAGATGATCATCTCCGCCACGTGCGACCGGTAGTTGGCCCCTGCCTGGAACACCTGCCGCGGCTCGACCGGCGCCAGCACCTGCAGGTCGGCAACGGGGACGCCGGCGGCCGGGTCGGCTGTCCGGGCCCGCTCGGCGAGACGGGAGGACACGGTGGCCCACGCCTCGAGCAGCGTGAGGTAGGTGGCCGGGCCGTCGGCCAGGTCGCCGACCTGGAGTCGGTGCACCCGGTCGCCGACGACCAGGCCGAGGAACGGCCCGGTGCCGTCGTCGAACCTGCCCAGGGCGTGGCCGTGCACGGATCGCGTCATGATGTCCTCGTTTCGGTCAGGCGGAGTGGGGGAGCGCAGTGCGGCCGGCGTACTCGGCGCGGTCGCCGAGCTCCGCCTCCAGCCGCAACAGCCGGTTCCACTTGGCGGTGCGCTCGGAGCGCATGGTGGAGCCGACCTTGATCTGGCCGGTGCGCCAGCCGACGGCGAGGTCGGCCAGCCAGTCGTCCTCGGTCTCGCCGGACCGGGCGGAGAGCACGGTGGCGTAGCCGGCGGCGTGCGCCGAGCGGACGACGGACCGGGCGGTGTCCAGCGTGCCGATCTGGTTGGGCTTGACCAGCACCGCGTTGCCGACGCCCTCGTCGATGCCCCGCTGCAGCCGGCCGGGGTTGGTGACGAACAGGTCGTCACCGAGCAGCTGACGGCCCTGCAGGCGCCGGGTGGCCGTCCGCCAGCCGGCCCAGTCGTCCTCGGCGAGCGCGTCCTCCAGGGAGACGACCGGGTAGCCGGCGCACCAGTCGGCCAGCTCCTCGACCAGCTCCTCCGACGTCAGCTCGCGGTCCTCGGCGGCGAGCACGTAACGGCCGTCCGCGCGCAGGAACTGGGTGGCCGCCACGTCGACGGCGATCCCGACGTCGTCCCCCGGCCGCAGCCCGGCGCGGGTGATGCCGGCGACCAGTACGTCCAGCGCCGAGCGGTTGGTCGGGAGCAGCGGACCGAGGCCACCTTCGTCGGCGACCAGCGCCACGGGCAGGCCGCGGGCCGTGAGTTCCTCGGCGGCGCCGGCCCGGACGCGGGTGGCCCACTCGATCGCCTCGGTGAACGACGCGGCACCCACCGGGACGGCGAGGAAGTCCTGCACGTCGATCGACCGGCCGGAGTGGGCGCCGCCGGAGATGATGTTGACCATCGGCAGCGGCAGCAAGGGGGCCGCCCCGTCGTCGGCGACGGCGCGGTACAGCGGCAGCCCCCGGGCGGATGCGGCGGCGATCGCGGTGGCGATCGACACCGCCAGGACCGCGTTGGCCCCCAGCCGGCCCAGGTCGGCGGTGCCGTCGAGCTCGCGCATCGTCCGGTCCAGCCCGGCCTGGTCGGTCGCGTCTAGGCCGCGGACCGCGTCGGCGATCTCCCCGCTCACGTGGGCCACCGCCCGCCGGACGCCGTTGCCCCCGTGGCGGGGTTCCCCGTCCCGCAGTTCGCGGGCCTCGTGCCGGCCGGTCGAGGCGCCGGAGGGCACCGTGGCCCGGCCGGTCGCGCCGCCGTCCAGCCGGACCTCGCAGCCGACCGTGGGCTTGCCGCGGCTGTCCAGTGCCTCCCAGGCGAACAGAGCGGCGATCGTCGTGTCGCTCATGCGAGCAGCTCCCAGGCGTCGGTGAGTGCAGCGGGGGGATCGGTGAGCAGCCGACGGGCGAGGTCGCGCGTGGCGCGTCGTTCGTCGTCGGTCAGGTAGTCGGCCGGGCTCTTGCCGTCGACCCGGGCGAGCAGCAGGCACCCGGTCTGCCGGACCAGCTGGTCGGGGTCGGTGGACACGGCCCCGGCCAGCTCGGCGCGAAGGGCGTCGAGGAAGGCCCCGGCCGCCGCGGCGTAGGCCGCCGCCGACCCGGGCCGGTGCACCGTCTTGAGCAGCAGGTGGCCGACGGTCCAGGCCGGGTCGAAGGTCGGGTCGCCCACGTGGGCCACCTCCCAGTCGATGACCCACGGCTGCCCGCCGGACGGGTCGACCAGCACGTTCTTGGGCGTGTAGTCCCCGTGCACCAGGCAGCTGCGGTCGGCCGCCATCACGTCGACCGTCCGGCCGATCACGGCGGCCAGGTCGGGGTGCCGCTGGGCCACGGTCCGGTGGAAGGGGTCGACGCGGAGCTGGGTGAAGGCGGTGACGTCGCCGAAGTCGGCGGCGACGTCCGCCCGGCCGGCCGTGCGGCGCTGCCACACGCCCAGTGCGCGCCCCAGCTGCTCGGCCACCCCGACGTCGACCGCCCCGTCGAGGAGGTCCTCCTTCCAGGTGCGCCAGTCCTCCGGGGCCCGCTCGATCACCAGGTAGCCGTCGGACAGGTCGAGGACCTCCGGGACGGCGCCGGGCAGGAGCTGCCCGGCCAGCCGCAGCGCGCGGCCCTCGGTGTCGATCCGGGCCGGGTCGGCCAGCCACTCCTCGGCGACCCGCAGCCGGCCGAGGGCCTGCTTGACCACCACGTCCAACCCCGGCCCGCGGACCGCGACCACGTCGTTGGAGACCCCGCCGGCCAGCGCCGTGACCTCCAGGTCACCGGCGGCGGCGGCCAGCCCGCGGTGGACGAGGTGCGCGGTCAGCGCGTCGGTGCTGGGCACCGCGGCGGCCGTCACCGCTGCGCCAGCGGTGCCCGGAGTGCCGGGCTGGTGAGGACGTCGCGGTTGACGACGGTGGCCGGCACCCGGCCCTGCAGCACCTCGACCACGTTGGTCGCCGCCTTCGTCGCCAGCTCGACCAGGGAGCCGTCGGAGGAGAACGCGGTGTGCGGGGTGAGCACCACGTCGTCCCGGGTGCGGAGCGGGTGGTCGGCCGGAAGCGGTTCGGGGTCGGTCACGTCCAGCGCTGCGCCGGCGATCTCCCCGGACTCCAGGGCGGCGAGCAGCGCGGCGTTGTCGACGAGCGGCCCGCGGGCGGTGTTGACCAGCCAGGCGGTGGGCTTCATCCGCTCCAGCTGGGCTGCGCCGATGAGGTGGTGGGTGCGCTCGGTCAACGGCACGTGCAGTGACACCACGTCGGCCTGCTCGAGCAGGTCGTCGAGCGAGGCCACGGCGCGCCCGCCCGCCGGCGCGCAACCCGACAGGTGGAAGGCGACGACCTCGAGGCCCAGGGCCTGCGCGCGGGTCGCCAACGCCGAGCCGATGACGCCCAGGCCCACCAGCCCCAGGACCTTGCCGCGCAGCCGGGTACCGGCGCCGGGCACGTCGCGTCCCCAGCGTCCCGCCGCGACATCGCGGGTCAGCGGCAGCAGCCGGCGGGCCAGGGCGAGGATGCCCAGCAGTGCCGAGTCGGCGACCTCGTCGACGCAGTAGACCGGGACGTTGCTCACCACCATGCCGAGCTCGGTGGCATGGCCGACGTCGATGTTGTCGACCCCCACTCCGTAGCGGGCGACCGTGCGGCAGCTGGGTGCGGCGTCGAGGACGGCGGCCGAGACCCTGGCGAAGCAGGTGAGGATGGCGTCGACACCGGCGGCCAGCCTGACCAGCTCGGCCTCGTCCCCGCTCGGCGCCAGGACCAGGTCGATGTCGGCCGCCGCCAGCACCTGGCGCTCCACGTCGGTGGTCGGCCAGGCGATGTCGGTCACCAGCACCCGGGCCGTCATGCCGGTGGTCGGGTGCTGTTGCGGGCGTCGGTCATGGCACCTCCTCGTCGAGTTGCCAGCGACGCTAGGGAGGACCTGCGACGTCCGGAAATGCACAGCGTGGTTGGCTGCGATCCATGGTCGTGATGGGCGTCACGACCTCGGAGGAGGCACGGGTGAAGCTCGGACAGGTCGACCTGAACCTGTTGGTGGTGCTGGACGCGGTGCTGCGGGAGAAGAACGTCACCCGGGCCGCGGAGAGCCTGCACCTGTCCCAACCGGCGACCAGCACGGCGCTGGCCCGGTTGCGGCGGGTGCTGGGTGACGAGCTGCTGTACAAGAACGGCCGGTACATGGAGCTCACGCCCCGGGCCGAGTCGCTCATCGAGCCGGTGCGTGAGGTGCTGGCGACGATCGAGCAGACCATCGTCCG
Organism: Modestobacter altitudinis; assembly: GCF_005930475.1. Taxonomy (GTDB): domain Bacteria; phylum Actinomycetota; class Actinomycetes; order Mycobacteriales; family Geodermatophilaceae; genus Modestobacter; species Modestobacter altitudinis. The sequence continues at coordinate 61,492 of NZ_SJEW01000005.1, read as the reverse complement.
TCCGCCCGTGTTCGACCCGACCCGGGACGCCCGCCGGTTCTCGGTCGTGGCCAGCGACTACGTCGGGGTGACCCTCATCCGACCGCTCATCGCTCGGCTCTCCGGGCTCGCCACGGACCTCCGGCTGGACGCCGCGCCGGTCGGCTCCCGGTACCTCGACGCTCTGCAGCGGGACGAGGTCGACGTCGCCATCCTGCCGGACCAGATCGTCGACCAGCGGTCGCTGTCGGACTGCTCGCAGCTGCCGGTCATCACCGACCGCTTCGTCGGCGCCGTGTGGCGCGAGCACCCGCGGGCGGAGGACCGGCTCACTGCTGAGCTCCTGTCCGCCTCGCCTTACCTGGAGTACGTCGTGGAGGGGCGACGGTCCATCGTCGAGGAACAGCTCGACGCGGTCGGGTGCACGCGTCGGGTGGCCGCGACTGCGAGCGGGTTCGTGCCCATGCCCTTCATGCTGGCCGGCACGGACATGGTCGCCGTGCTCCCCGAGCGGTTGGCCCGGCGCGTCGCCGGGGCCGCGGACATCCGGCTGCTGGAGCCGCAGATGGACCTGCAGCCGCTCCGCCAGTCGGCGTTCTGGCACTCCCGCCGCGACCGGGACCCCGGCCACGTCTGGCTGCGCGAGCAGCTGTCCGTGGTGGCCCGGGAGGAGGCCGAGCCGGCGCCGGGCATCACCGTCACCGGGAGCTCCTGACCGGCTGGACGGCCGCGGTCAGTGGTCGCAGGCCCGTCCGCCCGGTCGCCGGTGTCATCGGCCGGTGGCCGCCGTCAGGCCTCCACGGCAGGGACCCCGTGGAACGCCATGACCGGCTCACCGGTCACCATCCCGGGCACCGCGGCGAGGAACTCCCGCGAGTGGTCGTGGCCCATGTGCTCGTCGAGCGCCGCCCGGTCGGCCCACACCTCGACGCCGAGGACCCGGTCGGGGTCGTCGAGGTCGGCGGCGAAGTCATAGGACAGACAGCCGCGGTCGCTGCGGGTGACCGCGGCGATCGCGCGGGCCGCTGCGATGAGTTCGTCGCGGCGGCCGGGGGTGGCAGTGGCGGAACTCAAGATGATCAGCACGGCTCAGTTCTCGATCAGGGCGAGCTGCTTGTTGATCTCACGGGGGTTGGAGTCGCCGGCCACCTTCTGCAGGAAGGGCGTGTGGTCGAAGACGAAGTCGCGGACGGGCCGCAGCGGTGTCCGGGCGTAGTGGAAGATCTTGCCCAGCACATAGGCCATCTGCACCTGCTTGGCGGTGTGCGGCTTGCGCGGGTCCTCGTACGTCTGCAGGGCGCGGGAGACGGCGACCGGGTCGGTGAGGTCGACCCCGCGCAGCGCCCGACCGAGGAAGTACCCGTCCTCGATCGACATCCCCGCGCCATAGGCCGCGTAGGGCGAGGTGGGGTGGGCGGCGTCGCCGACGAGCGTGGCGCGGCCCTTCGACCACTGCTTCAGTGCGGGCCTGTCGCGCAGCACCCAGCGCTGCACGCTGTCCGGCTGGGTGGCCGCGATCAGGCCGGGCAACGGAGCGGGGAACTCCGCGGCCAGCGCGGTGGCGGCGGCCTTGAGGTCGTCCGGCGCGGGGGCGTCGGGGTCGGTGGCAGTGAGCACCCACCACTGGTGGCCGTCGCGGCCCTTGTTGCGGATCGACGTCCAGCTGCCCTGGGTGGTCGGGCTGTGGGTGAGCATGCAGGTGTTGGGCGTCGCGCCCGGCACCTCGGCGAAGGTGAACCCGCCGAAGATGTGCAGCCGGTGCTCCCGCTTGGGGGCATCGCCCCAGAGTGTGCGCCGGACCAGCGAGTCGATCCCGTCGGCGCCCACCAGGACGTCGTGCTCGGCGGTGCTGCCGTCGGCGAAGTGCAGGGTGACCGCGCGGTCGTCCTGCTCGATCCGCTCCACCTGCTGACCGAACCGGATCACGCCGTCCGGGAGGGCGGCGAGCATCCGCTCGTACAGCTCCGGCCGGAGCAGCCCGATGAACCCGCCGCCGAACTCACGCTTGACGTCCTCGTCCAGCTTCACCCGCACCCGGACCCTGCCCCGCACGTTGCGGAACTCCGAGTCGGTGGGGGCGCCGAGGTCGTCGGTGTCCACGCCGAGGGAGCGGAGCGCCTTCAGCGGCGGTGGCCAGAGGTTGAGGATGTTCCCTGCCGGCCGGGCCTCGCGGTAGCGCTCGTAGATCACGACGTCGTGGCCGGCCTGCAGGGCGCCGAGGGCGGCGGCCATGCCGGCCGGGCCGGCGCCGAGGACGGCGCCCCGGCCGCGCGGGCCGGCGGGAGGAACAACGGACACGGGACCCACCTCATCCAGTAGGAAAGGTAGCGTTCGCTACCTTAAGCGAGGACAGCAGGACGCGTCACAGTCCTGTCAAGCAGCCCACCGAGGAGGATGGTCGCCGTGGACGACGCCTCTGCTCCGGACCTGGCGGTCCGGCCGCCGCTGCAGCGCCGGAGCCGGGAGACGTGGGCGCGGGTGCTCGACGCCGGCGTCGCGGTCCTCGAGGACCGCGGCTACGACGGCTTCACCATCGCCGCGGTCTGCGAGCAGGCCCAGGTCGCCCCCACGGCGCTCTACGCCCGCACGACCAGCAAGGACGCCCTCTTCCTCGCCGTCTACGAGCACGGCATCGCCGGACTGCAGGCCGATCAGGAGGTGTTCGCCGACGACGCGCGCTGGACCGCTCTGGCGCCCGCGCAACTCGTCCGCGCGGCTGTGGCCGTGACGGTCTCCATCGCGCTGCGCCACGAGCGGTACCTGCGCGCCGTCGTACTCGTCTCGGCGTCGCACGTCGAGGTCCGCCGGCGCGGCTCCCGGTACAGCCAGGCACTGGGGGAGGGGTTCGCCGGCGTGGTGCTGCAGGCGCGCGACGTCATCCGGCACGAGGACCCGGAGGCCGCCGTCCGGTCCTGCTTCGGCACGGTGTTCGCCACGACGATCATCCGGATCGCCTACGGCCCGGCCTTCGCCACGCCGATGCCCGTGGTCGACGACGAGTTCGTCGCCGACCTGGGCGAGACCGCGGTGCGCTACCTGCTGGGGGACGTCGTCGGCTGATCGAGGCCGGCGCTGACCTCGGTGAGCAGGTCCAACAGCCAGCGGTGGCCCGGGTCCAGCCGCCGCGAGGGGTGCGACCAGGCGGTCTCGGTGATCGGCGGCAGCTGCACGGGCAGCTCCACCACCCGCAGGTCGCGTGCCGTGAGGTCGCCGGCCAGTCGTTCGTGGAAGAGCACCAGCAGGTCGGTGCCGACGACCAGCCGGTCGAGCACGCTGAAGCTCTCCACCCGCACGGCGCAGTGCCGGTCCACGCCCAGCGTGGCCAGCGCCGCGTCGGCCGGGGAGGCCATGAGCAGTTCCTGGAACGGCATGACCCAGCGCGCCTCGCCGACGTCGGCGAGGCTCAGCCGGTCGCCGACCGCGGTGCTCCCGCGCCAGGTGGCGCACACCCAGCGGTCCCGGTAGAGCTCGACGCTCGGCACGTCGGGCAGTGAGAACAGCCCTCGGGGGACGACCAGCACGTCGACGTCGCGCAGCAGGGCGAGCGGGTCGGTGACGACCCGCGCGTCCAACGAGCGCAGGTCCAGGCTCACCCGGGGTGCCGCACGTGTCACCGCGGCGACCAGCCCCGGACCCAGGACGGTCAGCACCGAGTCCGAGCAGGCCACCGTAAAGCGGCGCTCTGCGGTGCCCGGGTCGAACCTCGGCTGGGCCGCCAGCACCCGCTGCAGCTGTTCCATGGTCGAGCCGAGCTGACCCTGCAGAGCCTGCGCCAACGGGGTCAGCTCGTACACCGTGCCCACCCGCTCCAGCAGCGGGTCGTCGAAGTGGCGGCGCAACCGGGCGAGCGCGGAACTGGTGCCCGGCTGGCTCAGCCCCACCCGTTCACCGGCGCGGGTGACGTTGCGCTCCTCGAGGAGGGCGTGCAGGACGACGACCAGGTTGAGGTCGAGGCTGGGCAGCTCCACCGGTACTCCTCCGTGACCGGCGCCATAAGCAGGCCGGATGGCCAGGCATACCAAACCGGTGTTTCCGCTCGGCCCACCGGGCGGCTGATGCTGGTCATCGTGCCGCTCACCATCGACCACGCCGGCAGCTGGGCTCTCGCGTCGCTGGCGACACCTGACGGCCCTGCCTTCCCCGCGCTCCTCGTCCGCGACCGGGTGCTCGACCTCTCCGACCGCCCGGAACTGGGTCGGCCGTCCTCCACCCGGCAGCTCCTGGACCGGTGGGACGACGCGCTTCCCGTGCTCGAGGACCTGGCCGGCTCGACGCGGGAGTGGCGGCCGCTGGACGGGCTGACGGTGCTCAGCCCCGTCGAGCCCCGGCAGGTGTTCCAGGCCGGCGCCAATTACCGCACGCACGTCATCGACATCGCCGTCGCCCACCACGACGCCTCCGACGGCCGCACGGTGGAGCAGGTCCGCGCGGATGCGGCAGCGGAGATGGACACCCGGCTGCAGCATCCGCCCTACGTCTTCCAGGGCCTGCCCAGTGCCATCTGCGGCGCCTACGACGACGTCGTCCTGCCGTTCGACGGGCAGCAGCCGGACTGGGAGCTGGAGCTGGCCGCCGTCATCGGGCGCCGCGCTCGCCGGGTCGCTCCCGAGGACGCGCTCGACGTCGTCGCCGGCTGGACCATCGTCAACGACCTCACCCTGCGCGAGCGGATCTTCCGCCGGGACGCGCCCGCCCTGGGTGCGGACTGGCTGGCGGCGAAGAACTCGCCCACCTTCCTGCCCACCGGTCCGGTCCTGGTGCCGCGCGCCGCCGTCCCGGACCCGTCCGACCTGCGCATCGAGCTGCAGCTCAACGGCGAGGTCATGCAGGACGAGTCGACCGAGGACATGCTCTTCGACGTCGCGCGCGTCATCGCGCACTGCTCGACCGTGGCGACCCTGCTCCCCGGTGACCTCGTGCTCACCGGCAGCCCGGCCGGCAACGGCCTGCCCCGCGGCCGACTGCTGCGCGCCGGCGACCGCATGGACTCCACCATCACCGGCCTGGGCTTTCAGGCCAACCACTGCATCCTCGAGGAGCGCTCATGAGCGACCGGCTGATCACCCACCTGCGGCACGTCGACCTGGCGGTGCCGGACTTCGACAAGCAGCGCGAGTTCTACACGACCCTGTGGGGTCTCACCCCCGTCGCTGAGGAAGGTGGCCTCGTCTACCTGGCCGCCGAGGGATCGCCGGAGCAGTACATCGTCCGGCTCCGCAAGGACACCGACAAGCGGCTGGACCTGATCTCCTACGGCGCCGGTTCCCGTGAGGACGTCGACGCCCTCGCCGAGCGGCTGGGCAAGGCCGGCGTCCAGCTGGTCAGCGAGCCCGACCTGCTGCAGACCGCCGGCGGCGGCTACGGGTTCCGGTTCTTCGACGTCGACGGCCGCACCATCGAGGTCTCCGCCGACGTCACCACCCGGCAGCACCGCAAGATCGAGGAGCGCGAGGCCATCCCGGTCCGGCTCTCGCACGTCGTCATCAACTCCCCGGACCCGACGCGCACCCAGGCCTTCTACGAGTCTCACCTGGACTTCGCGCTGACGGATTCGCTCGTCCACCCCTACGCCGGTGAGCTGATGAAGTTCATGCGGTGCAACCCGCAGCACCACAGCATGGCCATCGCGAAGGGCCCGCACGTGTCGCTGCACCACGTCTCCTTCGAGATGCGCGGGCTGGACGAGTACATGCGCGGCACCGGCCGGCTGAAGCGGGCCGGTACCCGGATGGTGTGGGGCCCGGGCCGGCACATGGCCGGGGACAACACCTTCAGCTACTTCCTCGACCCGCACGGCAACACGATCGAGTACACGACCGAACTCGAGCTGCTGGACGAGGACAGCTGGCACCCGAGCGTCTACGACGTCTCGCTGCCGGAGAACCAGGACCAGTGGGGGACGGCGAACCCGTTCGAGGAGCTCGTCGCCAAGGAGAGCTTCAACGACGTGGACCGCGGGCTCTTCGTCGCGCCCCCGGTCTGAGCCGGTCTGCTCGCCCCCCACCCGCCCTCGGACGAAGGAGTCCTCCCATGGCCGCTGTGGACAGCGTCCTCGTGGTCGGCGGCGGTGTCGCCGGCGCCGCCACCGCCATCCTGCTGGCCGACGCCGGCGTCAGCGTCGACCTGGTCGAGATCAAGCCCGACGTGACCGCGCTCGGCTCCGGCATCACCCTGCAGGGCAACGCCCTGCGGGTGCTGCGGCAGCTCGGGGTGCTCGACGAGTGCCTGGCGCTCGGCTACCCGGCCGAGCAGCTGGTGCTGCGGGCGCCCGATCCCGCGGGGACGGTGGTCGCCCGGCTCGATGAGCACCGGTCCGGCGGACCGGACCTGCCGGCCAGCATGGGCATGTACCGTCCGGACCTCGCCCGCGTGCTCATGGGCCGAGCGGAGCGGGCCGGGGTGAAGACCCGGTTCTCGACCACGGTGCACGAGCTCGAGCAGGACCCCGCCGGTGTCGGCGTCCGGTTCACCGACGGCTCCACGGCCCGGTACGGCCTGGTGGTCGGGGCCGACGGGCTCCGGTCGTGGACCCGCCGGCTGCTCGACGTCCCGCTGGAGACCCGGTCGGTCGGCATGGGCATCTGGCGGGTGTTCGCCCCGCGACCGGCCGAGGTGGTCAGCTCCGAGGCGGTCTACGGCGGCCGCTGCTACATCGCCGGGTACACCCCGACCTCGGGGTCCTCGCTCTACGCCTTCCTGGTCGAGGACGCGCAGGACCGCACCACGATCACCGACGAGGACAAGGTCGCCGTCGTCCGCGACCTGGTCGGCTCCTACGGCGGCCCGTGGCGGGAGATCCTCGACTCGATCACCGATCCCGCCGCGATCAACTACACCTGGTTCGAGGAGCACCTGCTGGACGCCCCGTGGCACCGCGGCCGGGTGGTCCTGGTCGGCGACGCGGTGCACACCTGCCCGCCCACGCTCGCGCAGGGTGCCGCGCAGGCCCTGGAGGACGCCGCGGTCCTGGCCGAGCTGCTCATCGACGCCAACGCCTGGGACGACGAGCTGCTGGGGGGCTTCACGGCGCGCCGGCTGCCGCGGGCGCGAGAGGTCGTCGAGGCGTCGGTCCAGCTGGCCCGCTGGCAGCTGGCCCACGAGCGGGGGGACGTCCCCGCGCTGATGGGCCGGGTCGCGCAGCTCACCAGCACGCCTGCCTGAGCACGAACGCGAGGAGCCCTGCTGCGACCGCCCGTCGCAGCAGGGCTCCTCCTCGCTCGGCCCCCGGCACACGGCGGACGCCCGCCCACCCGGCCGGAGCCGGATGGCCGGGCGCCCGGGGTGCTGTGCGGTCAGCCCTGGGTGAGGCCGGCGGCGTCGACGACGTCGCCGGCGTCCTGCCAGCTGGTGCCGTCGAACTGCAGCACCCGGTACTGGTGCACCAGCCGGCTGCCGGGGCCCGCGGAGAGCTGCATGTCCGGGAGCAGGGCGGGGTTGTCCTCGCCGTCGATCCCGTCCCAGGCCTCGGTGAAGGCCTCGCCTCCCTCGCCGCCGGACTCCTCGAGCGTCGCGACGATCGCTGCGGCCGCTCCGTAGCCCTCGATGGCCAGGTAGCTGTCGGCGTTCTTGGCGTCCCCGTACTCGGCGATGTCCGAGCGGAAGGCCTGCACGCCCTCGTCGTCGGCCCAGCGCGGGTCGGCGGGGTCCTTGAAGTACTGAGCGGTCAGGGCGCCGGTCACGTTCGGCAACCCGGCCGGACCGATCGACGTCGCGAAGTCGGACGCGGCGCTGTAGAGGTAGACCTGCGGCTTGTAGCCGATGTCGGCCATCGTCCGCAGGGTGGCCGACTGCGCCGGGCCGACGACCGCGAGGAACAGCGTGTCGACGCCGGCGCCGCGCAGCTCGTTCAGCTGGCTGGTGAGGTCGACGACGCCCGGAGCGACGGTGAGCACCTTGGCCGGGGTCACCCCGGCGGCGGTCAGGCCCTCGACCTGGCTCGTGGTCAGGTCGTTGTTGATGCCGAGCACTCCCACCGTGGCGCCCGGCGCGGCCTCGGCGATGTGCTGTCCGACGACCTGGCCCTCCCAGCTGCCGTCGGGGAACCAGCCGCGGGTGTAGGGGGTGGCGTCGGTGTCGGAGAGCGCTGCCTGGGTGCCGAAGGCGACCTGGGCGACCTTCTGGGCATTGAGGTACGGCGCCGTCGCCGACGAGATGCCGCCGAAGGTGAGGACGACGCCTGCGCTGTCCTCGGAGATCAGTTGGCGAGCGTTGTCGGCCTGCCGCGCCGGGTCGTAGCCGTCGTCGAGGAGCTGGTAGTCGATCTTCCGACCGTTGATCCCGCCGTCGGCGTTCACGTGCTGGAAGTACGCCGAGGCGCCGTCGGCGACGGCTGCGGCTCCCGCGAGCGGCCCGCTGAGCGGGAAGCTCATCCCGACCACGATCGGCTGGTCCGAACTCGACCCCGAGCCCGATGAGGAGGAGTCGTCACTGCGGCCGCTGCAGGCGGCCGTCAGCAGGAGGCTGCCGGCCGCCAGCGCGACGACCGCGCGACGAGACCACGGGCCAGTGGCAACGGACATGGGAGTACCTCGCTCTCACTGCACCGGTGCAGTGTCGGACGGGAGGGGACGGCGGTCGCCGGCCCCCGTGAACGGGGAGGACGGGTCAGGTGCGCTCGGGGCGGCGGGTCGACCGGGCGAGCAGCCGCCCGATGCCGCCGGCCACGCCGGAGGGGAGGAAGAAGAGCGTCAGCAGCAGCGCCGCGGCGTAGACCAGCTGCGACCACTGACCCCCGGTCGTGCTGCCGATCTGCTGACTGATCAGGTCGGGCAGGTAGACGATGAACGCGGCGCCCAGCAGGGCACCGGCCCAGGTACGGGAGCCACCGACCACGCACGCCGACAGCAGGGTCAGCGAGAAGAACATCGAGTAGCTGTCCGGCACGGTGGAGGCCAGCACCAGACCGCCGAGCGCGCCACCGAGACCGGCGACCGCGCTGCTGATGCCGAACACGGTGAGCGTGAGCCGGTTGACGTCGACACCCTCCGACCGCGCCATCAACGGGTTCACCCGCAGTGCCTCGATCGAGCGGCCCAGCGGACCGGTGCTCAGGTTGCGGAGCACCACCAGGACGACGGTGACGACGAGGACCAGCAGCAGGAACTGGAACTGCTCGGGGGTGAGCCCCCAGGACTCCGGCGGGGTGATCGGTGAGCCGGCCAGCTGCAGCCCCACCGTGCCGCCGGTGAGGCCGGAGAACCGGTTCAGCAGCAACGGGAAGACCGCCGCGATCGCGATGGTGAGCAGGCCCAGGTTCAGCCCGCGGACCCGCAGCGCCGGCAGGCCGATCAGCCAGCCGGCCACCCCGGACACCGCGACGGCCGCCAGGACCGCCAGGGGCCAGGCCCAGTCCAGCTCCTTGACCAGGATCATCGCGGTGTACGCGCCGAGCCCGTACAGCGCGCCGTGCCCGGCGCTGATCTGCCCGGCCCGGCCGATGAGCAGGTTGAGGCCGGCCACCGCGATCGCGATGGTGAGCACCCGGGTGGCCTTGAACAGGTCGTAGTCGCTGATCAGGAAGGGCAGCAGCAGGCCGACGACGAACAGCGCGGTCCACGCCCACGTGACCGGGCGCCGCCAGATCGGCCGGTGGACGACCCGGCCCGGGGTGGTCAGGGCGCTCGCGGCGCCCGGGGCGGCCTGCGTGGCCGGGACAGCGCCGGCCGGCTCGGAGATCGAGGTGGCCATCAGGCACGCACCGTCGAGGCGCGACCGAACAGACCCTGCGGGCGGACGAGCAGGACCAGGAAGATGATCGCGAAGGGGACGACGAGCTGCAGGTCACCGCCGATGCCCGGCACGTACCTGCTGGCCAGGTTGGACAGCACGCCGACCAGCAGGCCGCCGACCACCGCACCCAGCCGGCTGGAGAACCCGCCGAGAGTGGTCGCGGCCAGCGCCAGCAGCAGGGCGTTGGTCATCAGCTCGGGGGACAGGCCCAGGGTGGGCGCGGCGACCAGGCCGGCGATCGCGCCGACGGCGGCCGCGATGCCCCAGCCGACGGCGAGCATCAGCCCGGTGGAGATGCCCAGCAGCCGGGCGGAGTCCGGGTTGTCCGCGACGGCCCGCAGCCGCAGCCCCAGCGGCGTGAACCGGAACACCGCACCGCAGACCAGCATGGTGACGAGCACCAGCGCCCCGCCGCCCAGCGCCTGCGCGGTGAACGTCAGCGCCCCGACGTGGAAGACGGAGTCCCCGAACGGGCTGGGCATCGACCGGACGTCGGTACCCCAGATCAGCGCGGTCACCGCGTTGGTGCCCAGCAGCAGGGCGGCGGTGACGGTCAGCAGGGCCAGCGGGCCGCTGTTCTCCACCGGCCGGACGAGCAGTCGCTCCACGCCGGCGCCGAAGACGAACGCCACCACGACGAGCACCGGGACGACCAGCCACCAGGACAGCCCGGCGGTGCTGAGGGCGAAGGCGACGAAGGCGGCCAGGGTGGCGAACTCGCCCTGGGCGAAGTTCAGCGTGCCGGTGCCCTGGAAGATCAGCGCGATGGCGAGGGCCAGGGCGGCATAGACCAGGCCGGTCGTCAGTCCTGACACGGTCTGTTGGAGGAACTCGGTCATGCGGTCACCCCTTCGGGGCTGTCGGCGGCGGTGCCGAGGTAGGCCGCGCGCAGCGACGCGTCGGCAGCGAGCTCGGCGGCGGGGGCGGTGGCCACCACCCGGCCGCGGGCGAGGACCACGCCGCGGTCGGCGACCTTCAGCGACGCCCGGGCGTTCTGCTCGGCCAGCAGCACAGACAGGGACCACTCCTCCCGCAGCCGGGAGAGGACGGCGAACATGTCCGCGGAGGTGAGCGGGGCCAGGCCCAGCGACGGCTCGTCGATGAGCAGCAGCCGGGGCCGCGCCAGCAGCGCCCGGGCCAGCGCGAGCATCTGCTGCTGCCCGCCGGAGAGCGCACCCGCCGGGCGGCGCCGCATCTCCTGCAGGACCGGGAACGTCTCGTAGATGCGCGTGAGGTCGCCGTCGGCCTGACCACGGGCCCCGGCCGGGCGGGAGAGCAGCCCCAGCCGGACGTTCTCCTCCACGGTCAGCCCGGTGAAGGTGCCGCGGCCCTGCGGGACGTGCCCGAGGCCGGCCCGCGCGATGCGGTGCGCACCGGTCCGGGTGAGGTCCAGGCCGCCCAGGGAGGCCCGGCCGGCGGCCTTCACGGTGCCCGACAGCGCCCGCAGCAGCGTGGTCTTCCCGGCGCCGTTCGCCCCGAGCACCGCGACGATCTCGTTCTCGCCCACGGTCAGGTCGATGCCGTGCAGGGCGCGGACCGCGCCGTAGCCGGCGGTGAGCCCGGCGACCTCCAGCAGTGCGGTCACGACGCCTCCTCCGACACCGCGTGCAGCCGCTCGGGAGCGGGCTCGTCGACGTCCTCTGCCCCCAGGTAGGCCTCGACGACCCGGGGGTCGGCCCGGACCTCGTCCGGCGTGCCGACGGCGAGCAGCCGCCCGGAGTCCAGGACGACGACCCGGCGGGCCACCGACATCACCAGCGCGACGTCGTGCTCGACCAGCAGCACCGTGGTGCCGGGGCCGGCGACCTCCTCGACCTCCCGCAGCAGGTCCCGGGCCTCCTCGGCGCCCAGACCGGCGGCGGGTTCGTCGAGCATGAGCAGGGTGGGCGCGCTCATCAGCGCGCGGGACACCTCGACCCGGCGGCGGTCACCGTGCGGCAGCCCGGCGACCGGCCGGTCAGCGAGCTGGTCGATGCCGGCCCGCCGCAGCAGCTCGAACGCCTGCTCCAGCGTCGCCTGCTCCTCGCGGCGTCGCCGGGGCGTCATGAGCATCGAGTCCAGGACGCCGACCCGGCTGTGCGCCACCGCGCCCAGGGCCACGTTCTGCAGCGCCGACTCGCCGTCCAGCAGCGCCGGGGTCTGGAACGTGCGGGCGACGCCCAGCCGGGCCCGCTGGTGGGGGCGCAGCCGACCGAGGGGCCGACCGTGCAGCAGCAGCTCGCCCTCGTGGCGGTAGAGGCCGCTGATGCAGTTGAACAGCGTGGTCTTGCCCGCGCCGTTGGGCCCGATCACGGCCGAGGTGCCACCGGCGGGGACCTCGAACTGCAGCCCGTCGAGGGCGCGCAGTCCAGCGAAGGACAGCCCGACCCCACGGGCACCGAGGGCCGGTGGGGACTCGGCGGACGAGGCCGGTGGAGCGGCCGCGGCGGGCATGGCGTGGGTCACAGCCGCGGACGCTAGGGGGTTGCCCGGATCACACGGAAATGGTTCCTTCTGATGCAAAGCATCAATGTGGTGAATGGGAGAAGTCTGAGATGAACCTGGCGGGAGCGGACCTCAACCTGCTCGTCGCGCTCCGGGCGCTGCTGCAGGAGCGGAACGTGACTCGGGCGGCACAGGTCGTCGGCCTCAGCCAGCCGGCCATGAGCAACGCGCTCGCCCGGCTGCGTCGGCAGTTCGGCGACGAGCTGCTCGTCCGCGAGGGGCGCGGGCTGGCCCTGACCCCGGTCGCCCGCGAGCTGCAGCACGCGGTGGAGCCCGCGCTGGGCATGGTCGAGCGGGCGCTGCGCATCCAGGCGTCCTTCGATCCGGCGACCGCGGTGCAGCACTTCCGGATCGCGGCCAGTGACTACGGCATGACGCTCCTCGCCGAGCGGCTCCGCGAGCTGCGCCGGGTCGCCCCCGGCATCACGGTGGACCTGGTGCAGATCGACCACGGCTTCGTCCGGGAGAGCGAGACCGTGATGCGCGGTGTCGACCTCCTGCTGGCTCCCCGGGCGTTCCTCAGCGGGCACCCGAACGCAGCCCTGTCCAGCGAGCCGTGGGTCGCCGTCGTCGATGCCGACCAGCCGGCGGGGGACCTGACCGAGGAGGGGCTGGTCGGGCGTTCCCTGGTCGGCCTCTTCCACGACCTCGGCTCCGGGGCGCACATCGAGCGGCTGCTCACCGTCCGGGGGATCACCGCCACCGGCGCGGTCAACGTCGAGTCCTTCTCCGCCGTGCCGGCCCTCGTGGAGGGCACCGACCGGGTCGGTTTCCTCCCCGCCGGGCTGGCGCGCCGGCTGGCGCTCGGCTACGACGTCCGGGTCGTGGAGCTGCCGTTCCTGGGGGAGCCGCTCGTCGAGTGCCTGTACTGGCACCGGTCCGCTCAGCGGGACCCGGCCCACCAGTGGCTGCGCCGGCTGATCCTCGGCGCGGAGTCGGGACCCGAGGAGCCCGAGTCATCCGCGCCGTGAATACGAGGGCATACCGGATCAGCGGTTCCGTCGGTGGCCCGCACGACCCATGCTGGCGGACGTGTCAGCGCCGTCACACCACCCCGCCATCGACGTCCACGCACACGTCGCCGTCCCCACCGCCGACGCCCTCCTGGAGGGGCAGCCCGGTCTCGCGCAGCAGCGCGGGGTCGACGCGGCGTCGCTGGGCGCCGCGTCCCTGCAGCTGAACCTGCGCCAGATCGCCGAGATCGGCCCGAAGCTGACCGACGCGGGCCTCCGGCTGGCCTCGATGGACGCCGCCCGCGTCGACGTCCAGGCGGTGAGCGCCGCACCGGTCCCGCACCTGTGGACAGATCGCGACCTGGCGATCCGCTACACGGCGGCCAGCAACGCGTCGGTGGCCGCCTTCTGCGCCCAGCAGCCTGACCGGCTGCTCCCCATCGCCACGGTCTCGCTGCAGCACCCCGACCTGGCCGTCGGCCAGCTGGAGAGCGCCGTCCGCGACCACGCCGTCCGGGGCGTGCAGATCTCCACCTCGGCCGGCCCCGGCAGGGAGCTGGACGACCCGTCGCTGGCCGACTTCTGGGCCGCTGCCGAGGAGCTCGGCACCGCAGTCCTGATCCACCCCTGGGGATGCACGCTGGGGGAGCGGCTGGACGCCTACTACCTGTTCAACACCGTCGGGAACCCGACCGAGACGGCGCTGGCCCTGTCCCGGATCGTGTTCTCCGGCCTCCTGGAGCGACACCCGCGATTGCGCATCTGGTCGGCGCACGGCGGTGGCTACCTGGCCAGCTACGTCGTGCGCGCCGACCACGCCTGGGCGGCCCGGGTCGACGCCCGCACCACCGAGCAGCCGCCGTCCGAGCTGCTGCGCCGCACCTGGGTCGACTCGCTGGTCTACACCCCCGAGCAGCTGCGCCACCTGGTCACCGTCATGGGTCCGACCCAGGTGACCCTCGGCAGCGACTACCCCTTCGACATGGGCGTCGAGGACCCCGTCGACCGCCTCGAGGCGGCCGGGTTCGACGCCGCCACCACCGACGCCATCCGCGGCGGCAACGCCGCCCGACTCCTGGAGCTGGACGCGTGAACGGCTACGACATCTCCACCGACTTCGGCCCTGACCCCGAGGCGGCGATCGCCGACTCCGCCAAGCGGTACGGCAACTGGAACCGCTGGGGCGCCGACGATGCGCTCGGCACGGTCAACCACCTCGACGCCGCCACCCGCGCGGCAGCCGCGGCGCTGGTCCGGCGCGGGGACTCCTTCAGCCTCTCGCTGCCCTTCGACACCGACGGCCCCCAGTTCGGCTGGAAGCGGCGGGTCAACCCGGTGCACACCATGACCTCCACCGGCATGGACACCGCCGAGCAGATGGGGCTGCCGCACGGCCTGTCCGTCGCCGACGACGTCGTGTTCATGCCGCTGCAGTGCTCGACCCAGTGGGACGGCCTCGGTCACTGCTTCGACCACGGCATCGCCTACAACGGCCGGGTCGCTCGGGAGATCGTGACCAGCGAGGGCGACTCGGCCACCGGTATCGAGCACCTCGCCGCCCCGGTCGTCGGCCGGGGCGTGCTGCTCGACGTCGGCCGGGCGCTCGGGGAGGACGGCGAGCTGCCCGACGGCTGCCCGATCACCAGCGCCGACCTGGCGGAGACCGTCCGCCGGCAGGGCGGGACGTCGGAGGTGCGCCGCGGCGACATCCTGCTGGTCCGCACCGGCCAGCTGACCCGGGCCCGGCGGCGGCTGGCCGCCGGCGAGGGCTGGGGTGCCTACGCCGGCGGGCCCGCCCCGGGCCTGTCCTTCGAGACCGCCGGCTGGCTCCACGGCTCGGAGATCGCCGCCGTCGCCACCGACACCTGGGGCGTCGAGGTGCGGCCCAACGAGTGGCCCGACGCGATGCAGCCGCTGCACCAGGTCGCGCTGCCGCACATCGGCCTTCTGCTGGGGGAGATGTGGGACCTCGACGGGCTGGCCGCCGACTGCGCGCAGGACGGCGTCTACGAGTTCTTCCTCTCCGCCCAGCCGCTGCCGTTCACCGGTGCCGTCGGCTCCCCGGTCAACCCCGTGGCGGTGAAGTGACGTGCGGCTGACCACCCTGCTCCTGGCCGATGGCCCGCGGGTAGGCGTCCTCGACGGGTCGATGACCGACGGCGTCGTCCGGCTGCTCGAGCCGGGCCCCACGATGCTGGACGTCGTCCGCGGTGGCAAAGACGCACTGGCCGACGCCGGTCGGCGGGCCACCCGGTCGGCCGACGCCGTCGAGGTCGGGCAGGCGTCGTTCGGCCCGCTGCTGGACCCGCCGAGCTTCCGGGACTTCCTCACCTACGAGGCGCACCTGGCC
The DNA here is from genome assembly GCF_005930475.1 of Modestobacter altitudinis. Lineage (GTDB taxonomy): Bacteria > Actinomycetota > Actinomycetes > Mycobacteriales > Geodermatophilaceae > Modestobacter > Modestobacter altitudinis. The sequence continues at coordinate 45,997 of NZ_SJEW01000005.1, read as the reverse complement.
GAGCTGACCGGGGCCCCTCCGCCGGAGGAGTGGTACGACCAGCCGCTGTTCTACTTCGGCAACCCGGCGTCGGTCGTCGCGCCCTACGGCGACGTGCCGATGCCGCCCTACGTGACCCAGTACGATTACGAGCTCGAGGTCGGAGCCGTCGTCGGCCGCGCCGGTTCGGACCTGACGCCCGAGCAGGCCGCCGAGCACATCGTCGGCTACACGATCGTCAACGACTGGTCCGCCCGCGACCTGCAGGTGCACGAGTTCAAGTTCCCGATGGGGCCGTCGAAGTCCAAGGACGCCGCGGTCACCCTCGGGCCCTGGCTGGTCACCGCCGACGAGGTCGCCGACCGGGTCGAGGCCGGCCGGCTGGCGCTGCGCACCGAGGTGCGGCTCAACGGCGAGCGGGTCGGTGGCGACGTCACCTCCAACATGGCGTGGTCGTTCGCCGAGCTGGTCGCGCACGCCTCGCGCGGCACCGTCGTCCGGCCCGGCGACGTGCTCGGGTCGGGCACGTGCGGCACCGGCTGCCTGGCCGAGCTCAAGCGCAGCCGGCCCGACACCGCGCCGGACTGGTTGCGGGTGGGCGACGTCGTGCGCATCGAGGTCGAGGAGCTCGGCGTGATCCAGAACCGGCTGGTCCCCGGCGCCGACCCGCTGCCGGTGCCTCGCGGCCGGCGGCGCATCCAGCGGGAGGGCTGACCGTGCGGCTGCGCGACGCCGTCACCGTCGTCACCGGTGCCGGCAGCGGGATCGGCGCGGCACTGGCCCGGCGCTTCGCCGCCGAGGGCGCGGCCGCCGTCGTGGTGAGCGACCGCGACGGGGACGCCGCCCGGCGGGTGGCCGACGAGATCGGCGGCACCGCCGACACCACCGACGTCACCGACGAGGCCGCGGTCGCCGCCCTGGTCGAGCGGACGCTGGGCGCCCACGGGCGGATCGACCTGTTCTGCTCCAACGCCGGGGTCTTCTCCGGCGGGGGAGTGGAGACCCCGACCGCGGTGTGGGAGCAGGTCTTCGCGGTCAACGTGCTCTCCCAGGTGTACGCGGCGCGGGCGGTGCTGCCCTCGATGCTCGAGCGGGGGAGCGGGTACCTGCTCAACGTCGCCTCCGCAGCCGGGCTGCTCACCGCCCCGGGCGATGCGCCCTACACGGTGACCAAGCACGGCGCGGTCGCGCTGGCCGAGTGGCTGGCTGTCACGTACGGCGACCGCGGGATCGGCGTCAGCGTGGTCTGCCCCCTCGGGGTGGCCACCCCGCTGCTGCTCGACCCGCTCGAGCAGGGCAGCTCGGCCGCGGCCGTCGTGGCCGCATCCGGCACGGTCATCACGCCGGAGGACGTCGCGCAGTCGGTGGTCGACGGGCTCGCCGAGGACCGGTTCCTGCTCCTGCCGCACCCGGAGGTCGGCACCTACTGGGCGCAGAAGGCCGCCGACCCGCAGCGGTGGCTGGCCGGCGTCCGCCGGCTGACCCGGAAGACCGGAGGCTGAGGATGGCACGGGACAAGGTGGTCGCCGACGCCGCAGCAGCCGTGGCCGACATCCCGGACGGCGCGAGCCTGGCCGTCGGCGGGTTCGGGACCTGTGGCCTCCCCACGGTGCTGGTCCAGGCGCTGCTGGAGGCGGGGACCACCGACCTCTCGGTCGTCTCCAACAACTGCGGCACCGACGCGCACGGCCTCGGCACCCTGCTGGCCGCCGGTCGGCTGCGCCGGGTCACCGCGTCCTACGTCGGTGACAACGCCGTCCTGGCGACGAAGTGGCAGGCCGGGGAGGTCGAGCTCGAGCTGGTACCGCAGGGGACGCTGGCCGAGCGGCTGCGAGCCGGCGGCTCGGGCATCGCCGCCTTCTACACGCGCGCCGGGGTGGCCACGCCCATCGCCGACGGCGGCCTGCCCTGGCGTTACGCACCTGACGGCACCGTCGCCGTGGCCAGCCCACCCCGCCGGGTCGAGCTCTTCGACGGCGTGCCGCACGTGCTGGAGCACGCCACCCGCACCGACGTCGCGCTGGTCCGCGCCGCGCTCGGTGACCGGGCCGGCAACCTGGTGTTCCACGCCGCGGCCCGCAACTTCAACCCGCTGGCCGCGATGGCCGGCCGGGTGACGATCGCGGAGGTGGAGGAGTTGGTCGACGTGGACGAGCTCGACCCCGACGAGGTGCACCTGCCCGGGGTCTTCGTCCAACGCGTCGTCGAGGTGCCGCCCGGCACCCCCAAGCGCATCGACCGGCTGACCGTGCAGGGGCAGCCCGACCAGTGGGGAGTGGACCGGTGACCCTGACCCGACACCAGATCGCCGCGCGGGTGGCCCAGGAGCTGCCCGACGGCGGCTACGTCAACCTGGGGATCGGGCTGCCGACACTGGTGCCCGGATTTCTGCCGCCGGGGGTGGACGTCGTCTTCCACAGCGAGAACGGCGTCCTGGGCGTCGGCCCGTTCCCGCTGCCCGGGGGCGAGGACCCCGACCTCATCGACGCCGGCAAGCAGACGGTCACCGTGCAGCCCGGGGCGGCGTTCTTCGACTCGTCGGTCTCGTTCGCGATGATCCGCGGCGGTCACCTGGACGTCGCCGTGCTCGGGGCGATGCAGGTCTCCGCGGGCGGCGACCTGGCCAGCTGGACGGTGCCCGGCCAGGCGCTCAAGGGCATGGGCGGTGCCATGGACCTCGCGCACGGTGCGCGCCGGGTCATTGTGGCCATGGAGCACGTCACCCGCCGCGGGGAACCGAAGCTGCTCGAGCGGTGCACGCTGCCCCTGACGGCGGCCGGTGTGGTGCAGCGGATCGTCACCGACCTCGCCGTCGTCGACGTGACGCCCGGCGGGCTGGTGCTGCGGGAGGTCGCCCCGGGCGCCTCCGTCGACGACGTCCGGACGGCGAGCGGGGCGCGACTGCAGGTGGCGGACGACGTCCGGGAGATCCCGGTCGCCGACGTGGTCAGCCCCTGAGCACGGCCACCCGTCCAGCGATGAGGTCGGCCACGGCCCCGGGCCGGCCGGCCTGGGGGCTGTGCCCGCAGTCCCACTCCAGCGTGCGCGTGGCCCGCCGGGCCATCGCCCGCTGCAGCTCCGGGTGCACCACCTCGTCGGCGCCGCAGACGACGTAGGTCGAGGGCACCGTGCGCCACGCGATCGCGTCCGGGACGCCGCGGAAGAGCATCCGTCCGACCGGCCGCAGCCGGGCAGCCGCCGCCCCGGCGGCGCCCCCTGGCACGTCGCTGTACAGCAGCCGCGGCCCGAGCTCCGGGTCGATGCCCACCTCGTCACCGGAGACGACCATCGCCTCGGGCAGCCGGGTGTCGGGGAGGTCGGAGCCGGGGCGGATGCGGCTGACCGACTCACCGTCGTCCAGCTGGAACGCCGCGACGTAGACGAGCTCACGGACCAGCGGATGGACGCCGGCAGCGGTGACGACGGCACCGCCGTAGGAGTGGCCGACCAGGACCACCGGCCGACCGAAGCCCCCGATGGCGTCGAGCGTCACCTGCGTGTCGGTCGCGAGGTCGGTGAGCGGCAGCTCGACCGCCACGCTCTCGACCTCCCGCTCGGCGAGCTCGGCCCGCACGGCGTCCCAGCACCACGCGCCGTGCCAGAGGCCGTGGACCAGGACGGCTCCGACGTCGGTCACGCCCAGCGCGCCGGGCGCTTCTCCGCGAAGGCGGTGCGTCCCTCGACGTGGTCGGGATGGGCCGCTGCCTCGCCCTGGTGCCGGGCCTCCATCGCCAGCGCCCCCTCGAACGACAGCTCGCCGACGGCGCGGAACTGGCGCTTGGTCAGCGCGAACGCCAGCGTCGGGCCGGCCGCGAGCATCCCGGCCAGCTCCTGCGCGCTCGCGGCCAGCTGGTCAGCAGGCAGCACCCGGTTGACCAGGCCGTAGGTCTTCGCCTCCTCGGCGGTGAACGTCCGGCCGAGGGTGGCGAGGGCGAAGGCACGGGCGTAGCCCAGCTCCCGCACCAGGTGCCAGGAGACCCCGGTGTCCGGGACCAGCGCCACCTTGCCGAAGGCGCAGGAGAACGACGCGGGCTCCGCGGCCAGCCGCAGGTCGCAGGCCAGCACCAGGCCGAGGCCGGCGCCGACCGCCGCGCCGTTCACCGCGGCCACCACGGGCTTGGACATGTCGGCGATGGTCTGCGCGATCGGGTTGTAGGAGCCGGCGACGGTCTCGTCGGCGTGCTCGAGCTCCTCCACCGCCGCGAGGTCCTGGCCGACACAGAACGCCCGGCCAGTGCCGGTGAGCACCACCGCCCGCACCGCGTCGTCGCCGGCGACCTCGCGGAGGGCACCGATGAGCTCCCAGCGGGTGGCCCGGTCCAGGGCGTTCAGCCTGTCCGGGCGGTTCAGCGTGACGGTCGCGACCGCGCCGTCCCGGGTGATGTCGACGGCGCTCATGCGGTGCCTCCGGGGCCGTACTGCTCGGCGTGGGGGTGGATCGTGCTGCGCTCGGCGTCGGGGAGTGAGTACCCGCGCTCGGGATAGGGGAAGCCGGCGAGCTCGGTGGTCTCCGGGCGCAGCTGGTAGTACGACCGGATCTCCCGGATCACGCCGTCGGAGCAGGTGAACCACTCGGCGCCACGGGTGGCGACGCGCTCGTTCGCCCCCTCGGGCAGCCACCACATGGTCCACTCGATGACCGCCTGCTCCGGGGTGGCGCAGATGCTGTCGACCACCCAGCGGGCCTGCAGCATCCCGGTGACCTTGCGCCAGTAGCGGGCCAGGTGCTCAGCGCCCGCCACGGCCTGCGACCCGGTGTTGGGTGCCAGGAACCAGTGCACGACGTCGGGATGCAGCGTCTCCAGCATCAGGTCGACGTCGCCGGCGCTGCAGCCGTCGTAGTACCGGGTGATGAGCGCGGTCCAGGCGGCAGCGGGGTCGGTGGCCGTCCGTGGGTCGTCCATGCGGGTCCCTCTCACGAGTAGGTGTGGAAGCCGGCGCCGGTCTTGCGGCCCAGCCGACCGGCGGCGGCGAGCTCGCGCAGGGTCGCCGCGGGGGAGATGCGCGGGTCGTCCTCGACGGCGGCCATGGACTCCAGGGCGGCGACGGTGACGTCGACGCCGATCAGGTCGACCAGCGCCAGCGGGCCCATCGGGTGGCCCGCGCCGGTGCGCAGCAGGTCGTCGACCTCGGCGACGGGGAGCCCGTCCTCGTGCAGCCGGACGGCGTCGTTGAGGAAGGGGATGAGCAGCCGGTTGACCACGAAGCCGCGGGAGTCCGCGCAGCTGATCGGCGTCTTGCCGAGGCCGCGTGCCCAGGAGGACGCCGTCGCCCGCAGCGCGCCGGCGTCCGCGACGTCGTCCGGGACCACCACCTCGAGCAGCTTCATCACCGGCGCCGGGTTGAAGAAGTGCAGCGCGATCACCGGTCGTCCGGCCGAGACGAACGGCCGCAGGTCGGCGACCCGGAACGACGAGGTGTTCGTCGCCAGCGGCGTCGACGCGGGCAGCTGCGCGTCGAGCTGGTGCGCGACGGAGACCTTCACGTCGAGGTCCTCGGCCACTGCCTCGACCACCACGTCGGACCCGGCCAGCGCAGCCGGCTCGGTGGTGACCCACACCCGGGCCAGCACGTCGGCACGGCCTTCCTCGTCCAGCCGGCCGCGGCTGACCGCGCGGTCGAGGCTGGCCGTCAGCCGGGCGCGCAGCCCGTCTCCTGATGCCTGGCTGCGGGCCAGCACCCGGACCGGACGCCCGCTGCGGGCCACCGTCTCGACGATGCCGCCGGCCATGTGCCCGGTCCCCACGACGCCGACCGGGCCGGTCCAGCCGGTGTCCGCGGCGGGCAGCTCGTCGGGGGCGGACGTCTCGGGGAGCTGCTGCCCGGGCAGACCGAGGCCGCGCTGCTGATCGGCGGTCATGCCAGCGAGCAGGGTGAACGGCCCGGTCGGGTGGCCGGCGCCCAGCCGCATCGCGGTGTCGATGTCGGCCGGGGTCGCGGTGCCGCGCTTGGCGAGCAGGACGGCATCGCGCAGCAGGCCGGACAGCGCGTCCAAGGCAGGCGGGGACGGGGGAGCGACGACTCCAGCGGGCGACGTCACAGGACCTCCGGAGCTCGGCGCGCCGATCCCGGCTGAGCGGCGCCACTGCCGCCTGCGAGTCTGCTGACCGCCGTGGGTCAGCGGAAATGACATCTGCCCATGTGCAGGCATCCACGCAGCCGATGGTCGCCTCGCCGCCGCGTACAGCAACCGGTACAGGGTCAGGGGGACGCAGGTCCAAGTCCTGTGAGCCGACGTGAGAAACAGCCGGTCAGGGGCCGTTTGTGGGAAACCGGGAGCGGAGCGGCCCTGCTCCTCGTCAGGGGCGGTCTGACCACCATCCCGACCACCACCAGCCGGCCGCCAGTTGGCGAGGACCTCGCCGAGCGTCCGCACTGCATCCCGCGCAACCTCCGGCGACACGTGCCCATGGACGTCGCCCGTGACGGCGATGGAGGGGTGCCTGAGGCGGCAGCTCACCTCAAGGTCTCGTTGGGCACCCTGGCGCGCCACGAGCCGGGGAACGGGCTACGCCGATGCCGGTGGTCCGGCGGATGGCGGCCGCCCACCAGCGGACCGTGGCCGAGGTCCTCCCGTACAGCGGCACCGAGGTGCGACCACCTCCACCGGCCCGTGGACGTCCGTCCAGCTCCCCGACGTCCGTCCAGCTCCCCGACCTCCCCCTGCCTGGCTCACTCCTCCTGACGGCTGCCTCGGGCGTCCCGCGGCCGGTGACCGGGTGTGGGGCCCGACGTGGTGGGGGAGCAGAGGTGGCGGGCCAGATGACGAAGTCAGGCCTTCAGGGCGTCGCGCACACGTCCCGAGATGGCGTCGTACATCTCCCGGGTCTGGCGGTCGTCCTTCGCCAGCATGTTGCAGGCGTGGTCAGCGCCGGGCACCACGATGAGTTCCTGCAGGGCTCCCGCTCGGTCGAGCAGGTCCGCGTAGGTCTCGGACTCGGCGCGGAGGCGGTCGTGTTCCGCCGCGACGACCAGGGCGGGGGCGATGCCCCTCAGCCCGTCCGGGTGGCTGAAGACCGGTGACGCCAGCGGATGCCGTCGCTGTGCGGGGTCGGGGAGGTAGGCGCCCATGGACAGGTCCAGCACCGGGAGCGGCAGTTGGGGCCTGGGCACGGGCTTCGGCTTGTCGGCCGGGTCACCGGCCTGGTCGAAGACCCCGTAGTTGAGGACTTGGAGGGTGATCGGCGGTGCGCCCGCGTCCCGGGCCTGCCGTGCGGCCGCCGCGGCCAGCGAGGCACCAGAACTCTGCCCCCCGACCGCCAGCCGAGTGCCGTCCCAGCCGTGGTCACCGCCGGCCTCGGCGGCCCAGCGGACCACGTCGAACGCCTGGTGTGCGGCTGCCGGGAAGGGGTGCTGCGGCGCCAGTGCGTAGTCGACGTTGAGCACCACCACTCCCGCAGCTGCGGCCAGGTAGCGGCACCAGGGGTCGTCCTGGCCGGGGTGCCCGACGAGGAAGGCACCACCGTGGAAGTTCACGTAGACCGCCGGCAACGAATCGGCACCGGCCGGGCGGTAGGCCGTCACCGACGTTGGACCGAGGCGGCTGGAGGCGGAGAGGACCTCGGTCCGTGCTGGCACGTCGGCGAACCGCACCGCCGGGGCGGCCTTCGCCAGCGCGATCGGCGCGATGCGCTGGAAGGCGTGACCGGCCAGCCGGGCGAGCGCTGGGTGGGTGGCGAGGAACACCGGTCAGACCGGGGGAGGGGTGAACAGGACGTCGGGGTCGTTGAACGAGGTGCTGGCGACCGACTCGCTCATCGGGTCTGCGGTGCCCCACTGGTCCTGGGTCAGCGGGTCGGTGACGTCGTGGATGCCGGGGTGCCAGGTGTCCTCGTCGAGGAGGGCGATCGAGGTCGTGTACTCGATGGTGTTGCCGTGCGGGTCGTGGAAGTAGGAGAACGTGTTGTCACCGGCCAGGTGCCGTCCCGGTCCCCACACCATCCGGGCGCCGGCGCGCAGGATCTTGCCGGTGCCGCGCATGTACTCCTCGATGCCGCGCATCTCGAAGGACGCGTGGTGCAGGGAGGCGTGCGGACCGCGGGCGATGGCGAACGAGTGGTGCCACTCGTTGCACCGCATGAAGTACATGAGGTCACCGGCGTGCGGGTGCGCCAGCGTGTCGGACAACCGGAAGCCGAGGTGCTTGGCGTACCAGTCGCGCATCCGGGTGGGGTCCGGGGAGTTGACCACGCAGTGCGAGAGCTTGACGGGGATGGCCTCACGCTCCTCGATCTTGCGGTGCTGCCGCAGGGCGACGTCGCTGGAGACCTCCACGACGCGACCGTCCACGTCGAAGAAGCGGAAGCCGTAGCCGCCTCCGGGGGTGTCCAGCTTCTGCGGCTCGCGCACGATCTGGACGCCGTCGGCGATCAGCCGGTCGGCGAGCGCGTCGACGTCCGCTGCGTTCGCGGCGCCGAAGGACACGAGGTCCATGCGCTTCTCGCCGTGGCGCAGCCGGACGACGTACTGCTCAGGGGAGCCCTCGGCGGCGAGGAACGCGATCCCCGTGTCGTCGGCGACCTGGGTCAGGCCCCAGGTGTCGGTGTAGAAGGCCAGCTGCTTGTCGTAGTCCGGCACGGCCAGGTCGACGTGCCGGAGATGGGTGATCAGCTGAGAGGTCATGTTCGCTCCTGCATCGAGGACCGGGCTGCACGTGGCGGCCGATGTCGTCATCGACGCTAGGCGCGGTGACGGGGCTCTCAGAAATACACCGCGGCCATACCAGGCATCGCCCTCACGATGGGTGCCGATCAGGCCGTGGCGAATCCGTGCCCCAGAGCAGCCGAGACCTCCTTGAGCACCTCCCGGAGCCAGCGCACGCTCGGATCGTCCTGCCTGGACGGGTGCCAGTGCGCAGCTTCCGCGAGCTCGGGATCGTCGAGCGGCAGGTCGGCAACCGCGAGGTCGAGGGTCGGGGGGCACCGGTCGAGGAGCCGTTCGGGCACGAACGCGCACAGGTCGGTGCCCGACACGGCGAAGGGCAGCGCGAGCAGGCCCTGGACCGAGACCTCCACGCGCGGGGTGATCCCTGCCTCGAGGAGCGTTGCGTCGGCCGGCGTCTGCAGCTGCCCACCGAAGGCGGCGGCGTACGGCAGCTCCGCGAGGTCCTCCCGGGTCAGCCGGCCGTCGCGCAGCCGTGGGTTGCTCCCCGCGACGATGCAGACGAAGCGGTCGGAGAAGACGACCTGCCTGCGGCCGGGGAAGGCGTAGCCCATCGCGGCGATCAGGACATCACGGCGCAGGAGGTGGGCGTCGACGTCGCTACCTGGCAACGGGACCGGGTCGAAGTCGACGGTGATGCCCGGTGCCCGCCGGTGGACCACCGTCATCAGGGGTTCCAGCAGGACGGCCAGCGCGTAGTCCGACCCCGACACGGTGAACCGGCGGGTGCTGGTGGACGGGTCGAAGCCCGCCCACGGCTCCAGCGCCGTGGTGACGGCGTCGAGCGCGTGCGACACCTGCGGCAGCAGCTCCTGCGCCAGCGTCGTCAACTCGTACGTCCGTCCGGTGCGCTCCAGCAGCTCGTCCCCGTAGTGCTCGCGCAGCCGCGCCAGCGCCGCGCTCATCGCCGGCTGGCTCATGTTCACCGCCAGCCCAGCTCGGGTGACGTTGCGTTCCTCGAGGAGGGCACGGAGGGCGACGAGGAGGTTGAAGTCGATGCCGCGGACCCCGGACATGCGGCTCCTCCCTGACTGGTCCCTGCTCGGCTGCGGCCGAGGATAGGCTGCGCCCTCAGCTGCGCTCCGTCATCGGGGCGGCCGTGACGACGATGTCGCGATGGAGGAGCGGTGGACCTGGGGGCCTTCGACCTCAACACGCTGGCCGCGCTCGGGGCTGTGCTCGAGGAGGGGAACCTCACCCGCGCCGGCGCGAAGGTCGGGATGGCTCAGCCTGCGATGAGCGGCGTGCTGGGGCGCTACCGCCGCCACTTCAACGACGAGTTGCTGGTCCGGGTCGGCCGGGAGTACCAACTCACCCCGCTGGCGCGCGACCTGCTCCCGCAGGTGCAGGAGGCGCTGCGCCTGCTACGAGAGGCGCTGCGGGTGACGGACGTCTTCGATCCGAGGACGAGCGACCGGGTGTACACGGTGACGGCCAGCGACTATGCGATGACCGTGCTGCTCGAACCGTTGAGGAGACGGGTGCGCGAGAAGGCCCCGTCGGTGCGGCTGCGCTTCGTCGACCTCCCGGACGACCTGGTCAACTCGCCGGGTGCCCTGTTGCGGTACGACCTGGTGGTCGGTCCGCTCGGCTTCGGGTTCGCCGGGGAACACACCTTCCTGTTCCACGACCGCCTGGTGTGCCTGGTGGCCCGGGACAATCCCTACCTCCGCGACGGCGGCCTCGATCTCGACGCACTGCAGGCGATGCCGCATGCGGTGACCGTGTTCCACAACGACGCCGTCACACCGATGGACCGGGTGCTCGGACAGCTCCGCATCGTCCGCCGCGTGGCGATCCAGGCCCGGGGCTTCCTCCTGCTGCCCTTCGCCGTGCTCGGGACGGAGGCTGTCGCCGTCGTGCCCGAGCGGCTCGTCCACCGGTTCCTGGCCGACGAGCGGTTTCGGCTGGTCGAGCCACCCTTCGGCTTCGTGGACATGCTGGAGACGGCATGGTGGCACGCCTCCCGGACGGTCGACGCCGGGCATCGCTGGTTGGTCGGCGTGCTGGAGGAAGTCGCCGTGGAACTGGCCGTCGACGAGCCAGCGCAGGCGAGTGCGCAGCCGCCGTCGCCGGCCGAAGCGGGGCAGCTCATGCCTGGTATGCCGAGACCGACGGTGCCTGGGGACGCCACGTCTGCGTAGCGTCGTCCGGGGCACTGGGGTGTGCCCTGCAGACCGAGGAGATCAGGTGTCCGGTGTCGTCGTCCTCGGCGGGCGCAACCTCGGCGGCGCCATACTCGACCGGTTCCTCGCCGACGGCTGGACGGCGGCAGGGGTCTCGCTGACCGAGGGGACCGCCCGGGAGACCCGAGCTCGGGGAGCCCGCGCCTACACCTGCGACATCCGCGACCCGACCGCCCTCGCCGCCGTTCTCGACCGCGCCCGGGTCGAACTGGTGGACCTCACCGTCGTGGTGAACGCGGTGAGCCTGGCGCGAGCCCGTCCGGCGGAGGGGTTCCACGGCGGCTCGCTGGCCGAGGCACGGGACGACGCGCTGCAGTGGTGGACCGTGCCGGTGCTCGAAGCCGGGTTCTCCTTCCTCCGCGAGGGCGCCCGGGCCCTGCAGGCCGGCGGCAACGGTGGCGTGTTGATCCAGGTCACCAATCACTCCGCCCGCCGACCGGCAGCTGGTCACGGCCTCTGGTCGGCGGCCCACGCCGGGCTGCGGGCCATGACCCACGCGGCAGCGCAGGAACTGCGGCCCCAGGGCATCCGCGCCGCCGTCCTCGTCGTCGATGCACCGCTGGACAGTCCAGCCACCGATGAAGGGCGCTGGCAGGAGCGCGTCCCCAGGCTGGAGCGCGTCGACCAGGCGGCGGTGGCCGAGGCCGTCCGGTTCCTCGCGGACCAGGACCCGCGGGCCGTCACCTACGAGCTGGTGGTCACCCCGACTGGCCGGCCGTGGCAGCCGTGAGACTGACTCCTGATCCCGTGGAGCCCGGCGACCGGCCGCGCCTCGACCACGTGGGCCTCAACGTCCGCGACCTCGAGGCGATGGTCGAGTGGTACGTCAGCGCCTTCGGTCACCGAGTGCAGTCCCGGTTCGTCCTGGGGGCGCTCGACCTGCGGATCGTGATGCTGATCGACGACGCGGGACGACGATTCGAGTTGCTGGCCCGCGGCAGCGGGTCGCCTGGCCTGCGGGCAGCCAGTCCCGTGGAGGCGGCAGCCACATGGGGCTTCGGGCACGTCGCCTTCGTCGTCCCCGACCTGCTGGCGAGCTACGGGCAACTGGTCGCCGGGGGAGAGGCCGCCGTCCTCGCGCCCGCACCGTCTCCCGAGGCCGGCTGGTGGTTCGCCTGGGTGCGGGACCCGGAGGGCAACCTGGTGGAGCTGATCGGACGGCCGCCGACCTGACAGGTCGGGTCGGTCACGACGTACAGCCGGTGAGTCGCTCGGCTCAGGCATCGGGCAGCGGCATGGATCACATCGTCGATCGTGATTTCCGGTGGAGCACTGCTCCCGCTTCGCTGTGACCCAGCTCGCGTCAACCGCGTTCGAGGTTCGGCCGCCTCGCCGTCCGCCTCGCCGTCCAGTGAAAGAGGCCCCATGTCGAAGTCCCCGCGCCGGTACGGCATCGGTGCCGTCCTGGCGCTCGTGTTCGCCATCTTGTTGTCGGCGTGCAGTTCCCCGTCGGAGGTCGCCTCCGGCTCCGGCTCCAGCAGCGCCGCCAGCAGCGCCAGCGGCGCCCCCGCGTCGGGAGCGTCCCAGCAGGCTCTGGACACTGCGTACGAGGGCGAGATCGGCACCCCGCCGAGCACGCCGACCACTCCGCCGGCCGGGGTCGACCTCTGGGTCGTCTCCTGCGGCGAGCAGGTCCCTGGCTGTGCCGTCCCGACGGCAGCGGCCCGCGAGGCCGGGGAGACGGTCGGGTGGACCGTCAACGTCTGCGACGGCCAGCTGAACCCGAACGGCTGGGGCACGTGCGTGCGTCAGGCGATCAGCGCCGGCGCGAAGGTCATCATCCCGATCGGCATCGACTGCCCGTCGGTCCAGCAGCCCTTCCAGGAGGCCAAGGACGCCGGCATCACCGTCGTCGGTGGCGGCGGAGTGGACTGCGACGCGGCCGGCGGCCAGGCGCTGTGGGCCAGCAACCGCATCGAGCTCGACGGCGTCGCCCCCCAGGACTACTACGAGTTGATGGGCCAGCTGGCCGCTGACTGGCTCATCGGCAAGACCGACGGCACGGCCCAGGTCGTCCAGCTGAACTTCACCGACGCGGTGTGGGGGAAGTGGATGGCCACGGGGTTCTCCGACGAGATCGCCACCTGTGACGGGTGCGCCATCGCCGCCACCCTCGACTACTCCAACCAGGACGTCGGCAGCGGGACCCTCCCGCAGAAGTTCTCCACCGCGCTGCTGCAGGCGCCGGACGCGAACGCGGTCTTCTTCCCGGTCGGCGGCATCGTCAACGTCGGGCTGGCGCAGGCGGTCGTCGCCTCTGGCCGGTCGGCCGACCTGCAGGTCGTCTCCGGCCTGGGTGGCGGCCCGAACCTCGACCTCATCCGCAACGACGGGGGGCTCGACGCGACCGTCGCGATCCCCGCTGAGTGGGGCGCCTGGGGCTCGGTGGACACCGCGATCCGTGCCCTCAACGGTGAGGAGCCGCAGCCCCAGGGCTCCGGTGTCCAGGTGGTCGACGCCGACCACAACATGCCGGAGACCGGACAGCCGTTCACCGGCGAGGTCGACTACCAGGCCGCGTACGAGAAGGCCTGGGGCGTCTGACCTCCCTGGCCCACCGTCCGGCTCGACCGGTGGCCGCCCCTGCGGGGGCGGCCACCGGAACGGAGGAGAACCGATGACCCCCCGAACACCCCCCACCGCCCCGCCGGGATCCGACGTGGTCCTGCGCGTCTCCGCTCTCACCAAGCGGTTCGGCGCCACGCTGGCCCTCGACGAGGCGGACCTGGCGCTCCGCCACGGCACCGTGCACGCCCTCGTCGGCGGCAACGGCTGCGGGAAGAGCACCACCATCAAGGTGCTCGCCGGCGTGCACCGCGGGGACGGGGGACGCATCGAGGTCGCCGGGCAGGCCTGGGACGTCGACTCCTACGACCCCCGCGCCGGCCGCGCCGCCGGCCTGCGCTTCGTCCACCAGGACCTGGGGCTGTTCCCCGAGCTGTCGATCGCCGAGAACTTCGCCTTCGACGCGGGCTACCCGACGGGCCCCGGTGGCCGGGTCCTGTGGCGCGGCCTGCACCGCCGCGTCGCCGAACTGCTGACGGCGTACGAGATCGACGCCGATCCCCGCACCCCGGTCGGCGCGCTCCGGCCGGCGCAGCGCACCCTGGTGGCGATCTGCCGGGCCCTGCAGGACCAGGAGGGCGACGAACAGCTGATCCTGGTGCTCGACGAGCCGACGGCCACCCTGCCCCAGCACGAGTCGGACGTGCTGCTCGAGGCCGTGCGTCGCCGCGCCGACAACGGGCAGACCGTGATGATGGTCAGCCACCGCATGCCCGAGGTGCTGTCGGTCTGTGACGACTTCACCGTGTTCCGCGACGGCCGGACGGTGGCCGCACTGGTGGGGGAGCGTCCCACCGAGCACGACCTCGTGCGCCACATGACCGGCGCGGCGCTGGCCCGGACCATCGACGCGAACGTGGTGGCCGGCGGGCTCGACGGGGACGACTCTGCGCCGGCCGACGAGCAGGCGGCGACCACCCGCGCCACTCCGGCCACTGACGCCGACGGTGAGGACGTCGTCCTGCAGGTGCGGGACCTGCACGGCGGCCCGCTCCGTGGTGTGGACCTCGAGCTGCGCCGGGGCGAGATCGTCGGTGTCGCGGGGCTGGTGGGATCGGGTCGCAGCTCCCTGCTGCGCACGGTCTTCGGTGAGCACCGACCGGCGTCCGGCAGCGTCACCGTGCGCGACCCCGCCGGCCGGTTGCACGGCAACGGCGACGTGCGGACCCGGATGGACGCAGGTGTGGCGCTGGTCCCGGAGGACCGTGCTGGGGAGGCCGCGTTCGCCGACCTGACGGTCCGGGACAACATCAGCGTCACGGTCCGGCGCCGCTACTGGCGGCCCTGGGGGATGTCGGTGGGCCGGGAGCGAGCCGACGCGAACGCGCTGGTCACCCGGCACGGTGTGCGGGCTGCCTCCGCTGACGTGCCGTTCACCTCGTTGTCGGGTGGCAACCAGCAGAAGGTCGTCCTCGCGCGGTGGCTGCAGCGCACCCCGTCGTTGCTGCTGCTCGACGAGCCGACCCAGGGCGTCGATGTGATGAGCCGCGCCGACATCTACCGCACGGTGCAGGAGGCGGCCGCCAACGGGTGCGCGGTCCTGGTGGCCTCCTCCGACCTGCTGGAGCTGTGCGCACTGTGCGACCGCGTGCTCGTCCTGCAGGACGGACGGGTCGCCGCGCACGTCGCCGGCGCCCAGCTCACCCCCGACCACCTGACCGCCCTCACCCAGAGCACGGCCGGGGCACCGGCCGCGGACCCGGCCCACCAGGGAGCATCCCGATGAGCGTCACCGACACCCCGCCCCTGCAGTCCCCGGGTCCCGGCGAGCCCGGGACGGACGACCGGACCACGCCACCTCGGGTGTCCAGATCCGGTGCCCACGGCGGTGCCAAGGGGCTGCTCGAACGACACGCCCTCCTGCTGCTGCTGGTCGCGGTGGCGGCGTTCTTCTCGCTCAACCCCGCCAGTGGCGACATCTTCTTCACCCAGCAGAACGCCAGTGTCCTGCTGGGCAACCAGGCCACCGTGGCCCTGCTGGCGCTGGCGGTGATCCTCCCCCTCGTCTGCGGCTACTTCGACTTCTCGCTCGGGGCCATCGCGGCGTCCTCCTCGGTGCTCACCGCGGGTCTGATGAGCTTCAACGACCTGCCGCTGGGGCTGGCCATGGTCGTCGGCATCGGCGTCGGCGTCCTGATCGGCGGCCTCAACGGCCTGCTCGTCACCCGCTTCGGGCTGAACTCGTTCGTCACGACGCTGGGCATGGCGACGCTGCTCGGCGGTCTCGTCCAGTGGTACACCGGCGGGCAGACCATCCTCAACGGGCTGGACCCCCGCTTGGCGCAGTTCGGGTCGAAGACACTGCTCGGCATCCCGCAGGTCGTGTACGTGGTCGCTGTCATCGCCGTGCTGCTGTGGTACCTGCTGGCCCAGACACCCTTCGGCCGCGGCCTGTACGCCATCGGCTCCAACCCCCGCTCGGCGGCGTTGGTCGGCATCCGGGTGCAACGGTCGGTCTGGACGACGTTCGTCCTCGCCGGCGCCCTCTCCGGGCTGGTCGGCGTGCTCGCCCTGGCCCGATCGGGTTCGGCGACCGCCGATCCCGGCACGGGACTGCTCTTCCCGGCGCTGGCTGCTGCGTTCCTCGGTGCCACAGCCGTCCGGCCGGGCTTCTTCAACGTGGTTGG
Organism: Modestobacter altitudinis; assembly: GCF_005930475.1. Classification (GTDB taxonomy): domain Bacteria; phylum Actinomycetota; class Actinomycetes; order Mycobacteriales; family Geodermatophilaceae; genus Modestobacter; species Modestobacter altitudinis. Next base: position 29,979 of record NZ_SJEW01000005.1, on the reverse strand, counting down.
CACGATCATCGGCGTGCTCTTCGTGTCCGTGGCCGTCAGTGGCCTGACGCTCTCTGGCGCCAGCACCTGGGCCAGCCCGGTGTTCAACGGCGCGTCACTCCTCGTCGCGGTGGCGCTGTCCCACTACCTGGGCCGCAGCCGCGGCATGCGCACCACCTGACTCGGCCTGTGCCGGCCTGGGCTCCATCCCGGCGCAGCGCCCCGTCGCCTCGCGCGGTCCCCGAACCATCGGAGACGGCCATGCCTGCGATATCAGCGATCAGCTTCCGGCCCGGCCCGTTCCGACGAATGGTGAGCGGGCACACAGCGCACAACCCCGGAGGGGATCTCATGGACCAGCCCGTTCGCCGAGTTCTCGTGGTCGGTGGTGGCACAGCAGGATCGGTGCTCACCCTCGCCCTGCGTCAGCGCGGCCTCGACGTCGTCCTCGCCGAGCGGCAGACCGAGTGGAAGGCCATCGGCCACGGCATCACCATCCAGGGCAACGCCCTCCGGGCGTTGCGTGAGGTGGGCGTCGCCGACGAGGTCGTCGCTGCAGGCGCGCCGTTCGACCGGCTACGGATGCGGACCGCGGACGGCGGGCTCATCCAGGAGATCATCTCGCCGCCGCTGGGCGGTGACGACCTCCCGCCGACGATGGGGTCGATGCGGTTCCTGCTGCAGCAGGTGCTCAGCCGGCACGTGCACGCCTCCGGTGCCGACGTCCGCCTCGGCACCGGCATCGAGGCGTTGACGGAGGAGGGCGGCGGTGTCCGAGCCACGCTCTCGAACGGCTCCGCCGAGCTGTTCGACCTGGTGGTCGGGGCCGACGGCCAGCACTCGGCGGTCCGTTCGCTGGTCGGCCTCGAGGCTCGTCGCCGGCCGGTCGGCATGGCGATCTGGCGGATGGAGGGCCCTCGCCAGTCCGGCATGGACTGCGCCGAGCTCTACTACGGCGGTCCTCGGTACAAGGCGGGTTACGCACCCATCAGCCCCGATCGGATGTACGCCTACGTCCTCGACGAGGACCGGCGGCTGGAGTCCTACGGCGACCGGCCGCTGCACGAGCTCATGGCCGAGCGGGCTGCGGGCTACGGCGGACTCTGGCCGGCCATCCGGGCGAGCATGGGGCCCGACACGACCATCGACTACCGGTCCCTGGACGCGACGCTCATCGATGGCCCGTGGTACCGCAGCCGGGTGCTGGTGATCGGCGACGCCGCCCACGCCTGCCCACCCATGCTCGCCCAGGGCGCGGCGATGGCCGCCGAGGACGCCATCGTGCTCGCCGAGCTCATCGGCGAGGGGTACGACGCCGACAAGGTGCTCGCCCTCTTCATGGAGCGGCGACAGCGGCGCGCGGCGATGGTCGTCGACAACTCCGTGCAACTGGCCCGGTGGGAGGTCGACCCCGCGATCCCCGGCGCCGACCCGGCCGGGCTGATGCGCTCCTCGATGGCCACGCTCGCCGGCCCCTACTGACCTGCACTGCCCTCTAGTACAAGGAGAACTGCCATGGCCTTCGTCTGCTCCGCCACCTGGACCGCTCAGCCCGGCAAGGAGGACGTCGTCCGCGACGCGCTCGTCGAACTCGCCCCCGCCTCCCGCAACGAGCCCGGCTGCCAGACCTACATCGTCCACCAGGACCCCGAGCAGCCCTCGGTGTTCAAGATCTTCGAGGTCTACGACGACGAGGCGGCCTTCAAGACGCACGGCACGTACCCGCACTTCGAGGAGCACGCGCTCGGCAAGGCGATCCCGGTGCTGGCCAACCGCGAGCGCGCGTTGACCACCGTCCTGGACTTCTGAGCCGTGCGCTTCGTACGCCTGGACGTCGACGGGCAGGAGCGGGTCGGCGTCCTGACACCCGAGGAGCCGGACGCGGGCAGCAGCGCCGCTGAGATCGTGGCTGCTGCCTACGGGACCGGCTCGGTGCGGCTCCTGCCGGCCGGCACGGACCTGCTCGCGGCGGCCGTGGCCCGCCAGAAGCCGGCGGAGGACGCCCCGAGCATCCCGATGACGGAGGCGCGCCTGCTGTCCCCGGTGCGGCCGGCGAGCTTCCGCGACTTCGTCTCCTTCGAGCAGCACGTGCAGGGTGCGGCGGCCATGACCGGCAACGCAGACGTCGCTCTCGCGGCGTGGTCCCAGCAGCCGACCTACCTGTACGGGAGCCCGCACTCGGTGGTCGGGCCGGAGGAGCCGGTGGCCGCGCCGCCCGGCTCCGAGGCGCTGGACTTCGAGCTCGAGGTCGGCGTGGTCATCGGCCGGGACGGGCGCGACCTGACGCCCGAGGAGGCCCGGGAGCACATCGCCGGGTACGTGATCGTCAACGACTGGTCGGCCCGCGACATCCAGGCGCACGAGATGAAGGGTGGCCTCGGGCCGGCGAAGAGCAAGGACTTCGCCACGACCGTCGGTCCGTGGCTGGTCACGCCGGACGAGCTCGAGCCTGCTCGGCGCGGGGACCGGCTGGACCTCACCATGACCGCGTACATCAACGGCGAGGTGTTCGGGCAGGACACGCTGGCGCACATGGGCTGGTCGTTCGAGCAGTTGGTCAGCTACGCCTCGCGCAGCGCCTGGGTTCGGACGGGTGACCTCATCGCCTCCGGCACCTGCCACGGCGGCTCGCTCGCCGAGGCCTGGGGCCGGGCCGGGCGGCAGGAACCCCGCCCGTTGCTGCCCGGCGACGTCATCACCTTGACGGTCGACCGGCTCGGCACGGTCGCCAACCCGGTGGTCGCAGCAGCTCCGGAGCGCAGCCCCATCCCTCGGCCCACCCCGCTGGCCGAGCTGCAGGCTGACACCGGAGTGCGGCCGTGACGGGCCGGGTCGGCGGCAAGGTCGTCGTCATCACCGGCGCCGCGCGGGGGCAGGGTGCAGCGGAGGCACGCGCGCTCGCTGCTGAGGGCGCAACCGTCGTCGCCACCGACGTGGTCGCGCCGGAGGACGTCGCATCGGCCGAGCTGGACGGGGACACGATCTTCTACCGGCAGCTGGACGTCGCTGACCCGGCCGGCTGGGCAACGCTGGCCGCCGAGCTGGGGGAGCGGTACGGGGCGGTGCACGGCCTGGTCAACAACGCCGGGCTCACCCACCGCGCCCGGCTGCTGGACGTCGAGCTCGCCGACTGGGAGCGGATGTTCCGGGTCAACACCACTGGCCCGCTGTTGGGCATCCAGGCGCTGGTGCCGCTGATGCCGCCGGGTTCGTCGATCGTCACCATCGGCAGCGCCGCTGCGGTCACCCCGCACTACACGGTGGCCTACACCGCTTCGAAGTGGGCCGTGCGCGGACTGGCGAAGGTGGCCAGCCTGGAGCTGGGGCCGCTGGGCATCCGGTCCAACCTCGTCCATCCCGGCTTCATCGACACCCCGATGGTCGCCAACGCCCCCGCCACGTTCCGTCAGGCGAGCCTGGAGGTGAACCCGCTCGGGATCCTCGGCGACCCGGACGACGTGGCGCACCTGGTCGTCTACCTGATCAGCGACGAGTCGCGGTACGTGTCCGGTGCCGAGATCGCCGTGGACGGTGGCCAGACCAACCAGGCCGGCGTCAAGTTCCTGTCCGATGCCGTGCGCGGGGCCGCGCCGGCCGCTCCCGCTCCGGAGGCCTGACGTGGGCACCTTGACCAGTACCTCCCCGACGACCGGCGAGGTGCTCGCGACGTGGCCCACCTTCACCGCCGAGCAGGTCGACGCGGCGGTCCGCGCTGCGCACGCGGCAGCCATCTCCTGGCGCACGACTGACTGGGCACAGCGGACGGCGCTGCTGGAGGCGGTCGCGGACGAGCTGACCGCGCGTCGGCGGGAGCTGGCCGCGCTGATGACCGACGAGATGGGCAAGCCGGTCGCCGAGGCGCTGGCGGAGATCGACAAGTGCGCATGGACAACCCGCTTCTACGCGGAGAAGGCGCCGGAGTTCCTCGCCGACCGCGTCGTGGAGACCCCTGCCGCTCGCAGCTGGGTCTCGCACGAGCCGGTGGGTGTCGTCCTGGCGGTGATGCCGTGGAACTTCCCGTTCTGGCAGGTGGTCCGCTTCGCGGCACCAGCGCTGGCCGCAGGCAACGCCGCGCTGCTCAAGCACGCCCCGTCGGTGACCGGCTGTGCCCTGGCGGCGGAGGAGGTCTTCCGTGCCGCTGCCGCTGCGGTCGGTGCGCCTGAGGCGCTCTTCACCACCCTGCTCGTCGACGAGACCGAGGTCGCCGAGGCGACCGCTCGGATCATCGAGCACCCGCTGGTCGCCGCCGTGACGCTCACCGGCAGCGAACGGGCCGGCGCGGCCGTAGCCGCGGTGGCCGCCCGGGCCATCAAGAAGTCGGTGCTCGAGCTGGGTGGCTCCGACCCGTTCGTCGTCCTCGACGACGCCGACGTAGCGCTCGCGGCACGGATGGCCGTGCGATCGCGGTTCCTCAACAGCGGCCAGAGCTGCCTGGCCGCCAAGCGGTTCATCGTGGCCGACAGCATCGCCGACGAGTTCACGCACCGCTTCGGCGCAGCCGTCGCCGAGCTCACCGTCGGCGATCCGCACGACCCGTCGACGCAGGTAGGTCCGCTGGCCCGCGTCGAGCAGGTGACCGCGATCGAGCGGCAGGTCGACGAGTCGGTGGCGGCCGGCGCCACGGTGGTGACCGGCGGTAAGCGGCTCGAGGAAGGCGGCGCCTTCTTTGCGCCCACGGTGCTGGCCGACGTGACCTCGGAGATGGCGGTCTTCCGAGAGGAGACCTTCGGTCCGGTGGCCGCGGTCATCCGGGCGGTCGACGATGACCATGCCGCCCGGCTCGCGGACGACAGCCCGTTCGGTCTCGGCGCGAGCGTCTGGTCGCGCGACGTCGACCGCGCGCTGGCCGTCGGCCGGCGGATCACCTCCGGCGCCTTGTTCGTCAACGCGGTCGTCGCCTCCGACGCCCGGCTGCCCTTCGGCGGCACCCGCCGCAGCGGCTACGGCCGGGAACTGTCGGAAGAGGGCATCCGAGAGTTCACCAACGTCCGCAGCGTGTGGATCGGCGCCGAGGCGTCCGCCCCCGAGGAGCCGGTGGAATGAGCGACAACCCCCTCGTCGGCTGGTCGGTCGACCCGGCCGACATCACGCTGACCGGCACGGGGCTGCGTCGTCCCGAGTGTGTGCTTGCCCAGCCGTCGGGTGACCTCTGGGTCGCCGACCTCGGCGGCGGCATCGTGCACATCCGCCCGGACGGCAGTCAGGACATCGTCCGCCCGCGGAACGGCGGCGGCCCCTTCGCCCCGGAGGTGGGCGCGAACATCGACGGCAACCAGGGCTTCTCGATGCCCAACGGGATGTGTTTCGACGCCCACGGGGACTTCGTCATCGGGAACTTCGGTACGAACGTCATCGAGCACCTCACCCGCGACGGGCACTGGTCTCTCGTCGCGGGATCCGTAATGTGGCCCGACAGTGAGGTCCGTCCGATCGGCAAGGCCAACTTCCCGGCTCTGGACGCCTCGGGTCGGCTGTGGTTCTCGGTCACCGCGTCAGCTGAAGCCTGGCGCAACCGGGGGCAGAACGTGGAGTCCGACGGCTACATCGCCGTCATCGACGACTTCGTGCCCGGCGAACAGTCCGTCGGCCGGGTCGTGGCGACAGACCTCGCGGGCACGAACGAGCTGCGGTTCAGCGCCGACGGACGACAGCTCTACGCCGCTGAGACCGGCGGTGACCACATGACCCGGTTCCAGGTCCACGACGACGGCACGCTCACCGGCCGCGAGGTCTACGGCCCGGAGCGGCTGTACGGCGCGCCCGACGGCTTCGCCTTCGACGCGCACGGCAACCTGTGGACCACCCTGATAGGCCAGGACAAGCTCGTCGCCATCACCCCCGAGGGCGACGTCCTGACCATCTGGGAGGACGGCGACCGGGCCGTCAAGGACGCCGCCGTACCTGCGGGGAGCAGCGGCGCCGGCACACCGCTCGACGCCAAGCCGGGCGATGGCCTGGCTCCGCGCATGGCCAGCATCACCTTCGGCGGCGCCGATCTGCGCACCGTCTACATCGGCTCGCTCGGCGGCGATTCGCTGCCCACCTTCCGCTCTCCCGTCCCCGGTGCGCCGCTGCCGCACTGGTCGGCGTCCTTCTGAGGAGATCCCCCGTGTTCGAGTACTTTCCAGGCAACTACGTGTGGAACCTGGCCGTCGTGGCCACGCTGGGCAACGGTGGCGAGCTCGCCGAGGTCGATGAGGCATGCCGTCCCATCCGCGAGGCCGCCGCACAGGGGGCCGACGCCGGGACACAGGAGTTCTTCGCCTCGTGGTCCGCGGTGGCCGACCGGCTGATCGGGCTGGCCGAGCGGGACGAGGCGGCCGGCCGCAGCTTCTCCGCGGGCGAGAAGTACCGGCGGGCAGCCCTCTACCTGATCAACGCCGACCGCATGCAGAGCGTGCACGCCCCGGACCGGCGTGCCCACTACGAGCGGGCGATCGCCCTGCAGCACAAGGCGATGCGGCTGGCGCGCGACCCGGTGGAGGTCATCGAGATCCCGTACGCCGGGGCATCCCTGCCGGCCTACCTGTACAAGGCGGCTGGGACGGACGGCGCCCCGGCTCCCTGCCTCGTCGTGTGGAACGGCTTCGACAGCTTCAAGGAGCAGCTGCTCGGTGCCGGCCTCGCCCAGCAGCTGGCCCGGCGCGGCGTCTCCACCCTGTTCGTCGACCAGCCGGGAACCGGGGGAGCGCTGCGGCTGCACGGTCTGCACGCCGTCCCCGAGACCGAGGCGTACGGCACCGCCTGCTACGAGTACCTGGCCGGACGGGACGACGTCGACCCCGACCGGATCGGCGTCCTCGGGGTCTCGCTCGGCGGCTACTACGCCCCGCGCGCCGCCGCGTTCGAGGAGCGCTTCGCGCTGGTCGTGTCCTGGGGCGCCAACCACAACTGGGGCGAGGTGCAACGGCGCCGGCTGCAGCGAGAGGGCGAGAACCCGGTACCGCACTACTGGGAGCACGCCCTGTGGGTGTGGGGTCAGACCTCGATGGAGGACTTCGAGAAGTTGTGGGACCGGATCAACCTCGACGGCGTCGTCGAGCGGCTCCGGGTGCCTTACCTGGTCGTGCACGGCGGCTCCGATCGGCAGATCCCCGTCGAGTACGCGCACCGCAGCTACGAGCAGGCGACCAGCAGCCCCAAGCGGGAGCTGAAGGTGTACACCGCTGACGAGGGCGGCGTCGAACACTGCAACCTCGACGACCCCGCCAACCCGACCAGCTTCATCGCCGACTGGGTCGCCGAGACGTTCGGTCAGTCCGTCGGCTGACCTGTCGCGCCTGCTCGACCCGGCGCCCGCTACGCGGGGCAGACTCCCGGTGCGCGTAGACGACCAGCCCGGCGGGCACGCCGCCGCTCAGCTCAGGCGGTCACCGGGAGCACGAGGGTGGAGGCGCCCCCGGCGAGGGTGATCGTCCGGCGTGAGCGGGCGGTGGCGCTGGAGGTCGCCGGGTCCTCGCCGGTGCCGAGATTGCGCTCGAACCGCGGGTGCGAGCCGCCGGCGACCAGCAGCCTGATCCGGCTGCCGGCCGGGAAGCGGTGGGCGATCGCGTCGAGTGGCAGTCGGACGACGCCCGCCGGTGCGGCCGGGTCCAGCCGGACGAAGCCGTCGGACACGTTCCGTGAGTCGCCCTCGGCGTCGACCTCGCTGATCCGGACGAACAGGTCGGCATGCGGGTTGTCGGACGTGTGCGCCAGTTCCACCACCGGCACGCCCAGCACCTCGAGCGGCGCGGTGAGCACCGGTCCGGTGAAGGCCAGCACGTCGCCCCGCTCGGCGAGCGTGCGGTCGTCGCGGCGGCCGGCCATGCCCTGGGACAACAGGCGCCCGCCGACCGTGGGTGTGGGATCTACCGGGTCGTAGGTGAAGCCCACCGTGCCGGTGTCGTCGGCCGGCACCTCGGCACCCAGCCTGTTCCCCGGCTGCAGGTACAGCGTCTGCCCAGTCGTGGCCGGTGGCCAGCCGGGCAGGTCCCGCCACTCGTCGGCTCCGGTCACGTAGACGCGCACCCGTGACGGCCGGGTCCGGGTACCGGTCTCGGCGAGGTGTTCGCCCAGGAAGGCCAGGGCCTCCCGCCCGACCAATCCCGCCGCCTTGGTCACCAAGTCCACGTGTACCCAGGGCCCGACGGTGAGCGAGACGTCCTGCCCCCGCTCGTGGAGTCGGGCGTACTGCTCGAGGGTCTGGTCGAGGAAGAGGTCCTGCCAGCCGCCGACCAGGTGGACGGGGACAGTGACCCGGTCCAGGGCGGCGGTCATGTCGTGGGCCCTCCAGAAGGGCTCGGTCAGGTCTCGGCGGGACACCCAGTCGCCGTACCACGGGGCGCCGCTGCCGAGGTGCCGCTCGCCCGCCTCGCGCAGCGGGAGGGCGTACAGGACCGGGCCGAGGCGCTTCTCCGCGCGGGCCATGTTCACCAGCGACCGTGCGGGGCCGTACTTCTCCTGGTCGGCGACCATGTCGCTCCAGCCGAGGAAGTCGTTCAGCGTGAAGGCCCCGGTCCCGTGGGCGACGCGGGTGAAGTCGTGGGGGCCGACGATGACGATCGCGCCCACCAGCTCCGGCGGGGGGTCCGTGAGCATCGCCCACTGGGTGAAGCCGAGGTAGGAGAGCCCGACGGTCACCAGGCGCCCGCCGAACCAGGACTGCTCGCGCAGCCAGGCAAGGGTGTCCACTCCGTCGTCGACCTCGTCCACCATCGGGCGGAAGGTGCCCCCGGAGCCGAAGGTGCCCCGGCTGCTGGTGAACAGCACGTGGTAGCCGTGCTGGGCGTAGAGGCGGGCGTAGTTGACCGCGTACAGGCCGGACCGACCGTAGGGTCCGCGTACCAGCAGCGTGCCCAACGCCTTGGACGTCGGCGCGTAGTGGTCGCCGAGCAGCTCCACGCCGTCCCGCATGGGCACCCGGACACCTCGGGTGACGGTGTAGTCCGACGTGGCTCGCGGCAGCTTGAAGAGCCGGTTCAGCGCTGCGTCGAACGTCTTTCCACGGCGGGTGCGTGGACGGGCGGTCGAGGGGTGTGGCGTCGTGGTCACTGCTGAGCTCCTCGGGTGGGGAGCGGGTCAGTGGGCGGGGGGACATCCGCGTGTCCGTCGTCCGGGACGGAGTGGAAGGCCATGACAGGCTCGCCGGTGACCAGACCGGGAGCCACCCGCAGGAACTCCTGGGTGTGATCGTGGTCCATGTGCTCGTCGAGCGCGGCCTGGTCGGCCCAGACCTCGATGCCGATGATGCGGTCGTCGTCCTCGACGTCGGCGGAGAAGGAGTAGGACAGGCAGCCGCGGTCGCCGCGGGTGGCGGCGGCGACGGCGCGGGTTGCCGCGACGAGCTCGTCGCGGCGGCCGGGGGCGGCGGTGGCGCTGGACAGGATGACGAGCACGGTTCAGTCCTCCATCAGGGCGAGCTGCTTGTTGATCTCGCGGGGGTTGGAGTCGCCCACGACCTTCTGCATGAACGGCGTGCGGTCCAGGACGAAGTCACGGACCGGCCGCAGCGGTGCGGGGGCATGGTGGAAGACCTTGCCGAGGACGTAGGCCGTCTGGACCTGCTTGGCGGTGTGCGGCTTGCGCGGGTCCTCGTAGGTCTGCAGCGCCCGGGAGACTGCGAGGGGGTCGGTGAGGTCGACGCCGCGCAGCGCCCGGCCGAGGAAGTAGCCGTCCTCGATGGACATGCCGGCGCCGTAGGCGGCGTAGGGGGAGGTGGGGTGGGCTGCGTCGCCGACGAGCGTGGCCCGGCCCTTCGACCACTGCGTGAGGGCGGGCCGGTCGCGCAGCACCCAGCGCTGCACGCTCTGCGGGTCGGTGGCCGCGACCAGCCCGGGCAGCGGGGCGGGGAACTCCGCGGCCAGCGCGGTGGCCGCGGCCTTGAGGTCGGCCGGTGCCGGGGCATCGGGGTCGGTGGCGGTGAGCACCCACCACTGATGCCCGCTGCGGCCCTTGTTGCGGATCGACGTCCAGCTGCCCTGGGTCGTCCGGCTGTGCCCGACGATGCACTTGTCGGGCTCGGTGCCCGGGACGTCGGCGAAGGTGAACCCGCCGAAGATGTGCAGCCGGTGCTCCCGCTTGGGCGCATCGCCCCACAGCGTGCGGCGGACGAGGGAGTCGATGCCGTCGGCGCCGACCAGCACGTCGTGCTCGGCGGTGCTGCCGTCGGCGAAGTGCAGGGTGACCGCACGGTCGTCCTGCTCGATGCGCGCCACCTGCTGGCCGAACCGGATCACCCCGGCGGGGAGGGCGGCCAGCATCCGCTCGTAGAGCTCGGGCCGCAGCAGGCCGATGAAGCCGCCGCCGAACTCGCGCTTCACGTCCTCGTCGAGCTTGACCTGTGCCCGGACCTTGCCGCGCAGGTTCCGGAACTCGGAGTCGGTGGGGGCGCCGAGGTCGACGGTGTCGACCCCGAGGGAGCGCAGCGCCTTCAGCGGCGGCGGCCAGAGGTTGAGGATGTTGCCGGCCGGCCGGGCCTCGCGGTAGCGCTCGTAGACGACGACGTCATGACCGGCCTTGATGGCGCCGAGAGCGGCGGCCATGCCCGCCGGACCGGCGCCCAGGACGGCGACCCGGCCACGGGGAGCTGGGGAGGGTGGAACAGTCACGGCACACCTCGTTGTGCGGAGGAACAGTAGCGAACGCTACCGTTGCATCAGAACAGTAGTGCGCGTCACAATTCTGTCAAGGCCATGACGGCGGGGAGGATGCACCCATGGACAACGCCCCCCTCAGCGATCTCGCGGTCCGGCCGCCGCTGCAGCGGCGGAGCCGGGAGACCTGGGCGCGGGTGCTGGACGCCGGCGTTGCGGTGTTGGAGGACGGCGGGTACGACGGCTTCACCATCGCGGCCGTCAGTGAGCGTGCGCAGGTCGCGCCGACGGCCCTCTACGCCCGCACGACGAGCAAGGACGCGCTCTTCCTGGCCGTCTACGAGCACGGGATCGCGCGGTTGCAGGCCGATCAGGCGGTCTTCGCCGACGAGGAGCGCTGGGCCGGGCTGGCGCCCGCCGATCTGGTCCGGGCCGCGGTGGCCGAGATGGTCGGCATCTCGCTGCGGCACCAGCGGTTCCTGCGTGCGGTCGTGCTGGTCTCGGCTGCGCACGCGGAGGTCCGCTGCCGCGGCTCGCGCTACAGCGCAGAGCTGGGGGAGGGATTTTCTCGGGTGGTGTTGCGGGCGCGGGGGGCCATCCGGCACGACGACGCGGAGGCCGCTGTCCGCTCCTGCTTTGGGACGGTGTTCGCGAGCTCCATCATCCGCGTCGCCTACGGACCGGGTTTCGCGACGTCCGTTCCGGTCGGCGACGACGCCTTCACCGCCGACTTGGGCGAGATGGCGGTGCGATACCTGCTGGCCGACGTCAGCGTCTGATCCAGGATGTTGCTCTCCTCGGCGAGGACGTCGAGCAGACGCCGGGGCCCGAGACCGGGCTGCCGGTGGGGGTGTGACCGCGTCCTGCGAGCCGGAGGAGATCATCCACACACGGTTGAAGGCCGCGTCAGGCGGCTCGGAACCAAGACCGCGTACAGCAACCGGTACAGCAACGCGGTCCGATCGGCGAGGTACCGGTGCGGACGGGCGCGAACGGGACGAACGCTTGACCTGCAAGAACGAGACGGCGGCGGACTCGGGCGGACCCCGGGCAGGTGGCTGGGGGTCAAGGGGTCGCAGGTTCGAATCCTGTCAGCCCGACAGAAGAAGTGGCAGGTCAGAGGCCGTTCCCGGGAAACCGGGGCCTGGTGCATCCGCCCTCCGAGGGCGCGCCGCAACTACCGTGACGTCACGGTAGAGTAGGACATTCGGAAGGCCTCGCTGGGCTGCCGGGCAGCAACCGTCCTGCGGGCCGCACTGCGGAGGCGCCGGTATGAGTGAGGGCCCACCCAGGCACTTGACCAGGTGTCAGGCCGAGATCTTGGCGCGCCTCTTCCTGCACCCGGCCCAAGCATTCGCTCTCGTAGAACTGGCCGTGGACGTGGGGATGCCGACGTGGGCTGTCGACCTGGAAGTACGGCCACTGGTGGCGGGTGGCTTGGTGACCCAGCGCCTGCACCATTCGGCTGATGTCTACCAGGCGGACACGACACACAGTTGTGCACGAGCGCTTCCCGAGTTCCTCGCGGCCAGGTCTGGACCAGTTCCGGTCGTCGGGGAAGAGTTCTCAGCACTCGCGGCAACCCAGTGCGTGCTGATCTTCGGCGAATGGGCAGACGGCCTCGCCGGTCACGAGACGCCTCCGGCCAGAGACGTCGACGTCCTGGTGGTGGGGTCGCCGCCTGGTGTCGCGGTTGCCGAGGCTGCGGAGCGCGCTGAGCAGCGACTCGACCTCCCGGTCAACCCTGTCGTGCGCACCTCCGAGCAGTGGGCGCTCGCCGTGGAACCCCTGGTGGCACAGGTTCAGCGGTCCAGCTACGTGACCGTTTGCGGCTTGGCTTGTCGTCCGCTCTGATCACGGACTAGGACGGGCGCCGCCCCCACCGAATGGCCGATCAGACAGCGTCAGCCCGCCTGTGTGTATCCAACTACGACGTTGGTGACCTTGAATCCCTGCTCACCGCCTGCGCAGCGACGTCGACCTGGACCTGCCGGAGGACGGCCAGACAGCTCGCCGGCCCGGTGAGAACGCTGGCGACGGTTGCTGCCTTGACGCCTGAGGGCGCTGATGCGCGCTGCGCACTCTGGCTGTTGAGGCGCGCGGGGATCTGGTCGGCGGCGTTAGACCGGCCTTCGGCCGCCTGAACCCACCGTCGGCGGGGCCGTACGACATGCGCGAGCGCCAGGACTGCTCAGGTCACGGTACGCAGAGTCACTGGTGGCATTCCAGGTGACTCGCCAGTGTGTCGGCGAAGCCCTCGGCGTAGGACAGCTGGTCTCGCAAGGCGGTGACCCGGGCCGTGGCCGCTTGGTGGAACATCGCCAGCCGGTCGATCAGCTGCCCTCGGTCGCCGCGTCCGTGGGTGAGGTCGTGCAGCAGGTTGAGCAGCTCCTGCATCTCCTCGAGGGAGAAGCCGAGGGGCTTCATCCGCTTGATGACCTCGAGGCGTTCGACGTCCTCGTCGCTGTAGAGCCGGAACCCACCGTCGCTGCGGGTGGTCGGGACGACGAGCCCGGTCTCCTCGTACCAGCGGATCGTGCGCAGGCTCAGCCCGGTCCGCTCGGCGACCTGCCCGATCTGCATGAGACCCGCACGGGGGTTCGGCGTCCGCTCCTCAGGCGAGGGGGCCGTCGTCGACCTGTTGGTGGGGGACATCAGTGACCTCCGCTCAGCTGCCCGGCGTGCCGCTCGTAACGGGCCGCGGAGTGGTCGCTGAGCCCGACCACGGTGGCAGTCTTGCCCCGAGTCTCGTACTTGTAGGTGATCGCGTCGAGTGCGGCGACGGTGGAGGCGTCCCACACCTGGGCGTTGGACAGGTCGATGACCACCTCGGCGGGGTCGCCGGCGTAGTCGAACTGGGTGTAGAGGTCGTTGCTGGAGGCGAAGAACAGCGCGCCGTGCACCGAGTAGACGCGGCGGCCCTGCTCGTCGGTTGTCGCGGTGACCTCGACGAGGTGGGCGATGCGCCGGGCGAAGGCCACGCAGGCGACCAGCACGCCCACCCCGACGCCGATGGCGAGGTTGTCGGTGTACACGACCACGGCGACGGTCGCGAGCATCACCAGGGTCTCGCTGCGCGGCATGGTGTGCAGGGTGCGCAGGCTGTGCCAGTCGAAGGTGGCGATCGACACGAAGATCATCACGGCGACGAGCGCGGCCATCGGGATGATCGCGACGATGTCGCCCAGGGCGACGACCAGGATGAGCAGGAAGACCCCGGCGAGGAAGGTCGACAGCCGGGTGCGGGCCCCGGACTTCACGTTGATCATGGTCTGGCCGATCATGGCGCAACCGCCCATGCCGCCGAAGAAGCCGGTGACGATGTTGGCCACGCCCTGGCCCCAGGACTCGCGGGTCTTGTCGGAGTGGGTGTCGGTGATGTCGTCGACCAGCTTCGCGGTCATCAGCGACTCCATGAGCCCGACGAAGGCCACACCGAGGGCGTAGGGGGCGATGATCCGCAGCGTCTCGAAGGTGAGCGGGACGTCGGGCAGGGCGAGGAACGGCAGGCTGTTGGGCAGGTCGCCCTCGTCGCCGACGTTGGGGACCCCGATGCCGGCGACCACGGTGATGACGGTGAGCACGATGATGCTGACCAGCGGCGCGGGGATCGCGTTGGTGATGCGGGGCAGCCCGAAGATGATGGCCAGCCCGACGGCCACCATGGGGTAGACCAGCCAGGGGACGTCGATGAGCTGCGGCAGCTGGGCGGTGAAGATCAGGATGGCCAGGGCGTTGACGAAGCCGACCATGACGCTGCGCGGGATGAAGCGCATCAGTCGGGCGAAGCCGGCCAGGCCGATCAGGATCTGGAAGATCCCGCCGAGGACGACGGCGGCCAGCAGGTAGCCCAGGCCGTGCTCGTGCACCAGCGGGGCGATGACCAGGGCGACGGCGCCGGTCGCGGCGCTGATCATCGCCGGGCGGCCGCCGGTGAAGGAGATGACCACCGCCATCGTGAAGGATGCGAACAGACCGACCCGCGGGTCGACGCCCGCGATGATCGAGAAGCTGATCGCCTCGGGGATCAGCGCCAGCGCCACGACGAGGCCGGCGAGGACCTCGGTGCGGGCCACCCGGGGAGACAGCCAGGCCGGTCGGCTTGGTGCGGACAGTGCGGGCAGGGAGGACATGCCACCGTCTTCGGTCGAGCGCCGTGCGGCGCGGGTGTCCGCATGGGCGCGGGTGGGAAGAGGTGCGGCGCTGCACCCCGAGTCGGGACCCGACCTGCAGAGGCTGCCGTCGGGCGGGCGCGCCGATCGTCCGCGGTCGGGGTGTGCAGTCCCCGGCGGTCCTAGCGCCTGCACAATCTAACCCTTACGTGACGTAGTTGTTCCCTGCCGCATGGCGGCGAGCCTCACAGCCTGGAGCGCTCGCCATCTGAATCGGCAGCTGCGTCAGGGCTGTCCCCGCCGGAGGTCCAGGGTCCACTGGTGGTGGCGGGACGTCGTCGATGAGCGCCGGCCCGTCGACCGATGGCAGCTGGTCCACCGGACGAGGCGTAGGGAGCGCCATCGCCGCCAGCGCCACCACCAGAGGCAGCACCGCACCACCGACCAGCGCAACTGTGTCGGGTGCGATCCGGCCACGCTGGTCACGGACCTGGCTCGCGTCCTCCTGCTCCTCCTGATGCCGGCCGATCAGTCCACGATCCGGTTGGTCGGTTCGCTGGCCGCCGCTCGAAGGGGGGAGCCGCTGACGCTCACCCAGGACGGGATCTGGCACCGGCAGTTCATCGCACGGACCAGCCGCCTGATCGGGGGAGTTCGGGCTCGCGACCATGGGGAGCCCTGCCGTGCTCCTGCCGCGCCGAGGGGCGAGGTGTCGTTCGTGACCGACCTGCGGTGTCGAACGCCTCTCTCGCGTGGTCGGAGGTCAGTGCCTACGTCGTGGCTGGCGGGGTGATCGGTGCTCCGGCTGTAGTCGTGCTGCACCTGTGCTCGATGAGACGCAGGCACGCCGAGTCGCCGTGACCACGCCCTCCGGACCACGCCGTCCTGACCCTGTCGATGTGGCCGTCATCCGTGGCGGTGGCCCCGGGGGTCGTCGTCGGAGTCGGTCGGAGGGTCTTCGGCCGGGGGGAAGAGTGACTCGTCGAACAGGTGTTGGTCGTAGAGCATGGCGGCAATGCGGTCATCGTCGAAAGTGGACTGGGATCGCGACCGCCCGCCCGGTCCTCGTCGAGTCCCGTGGTGGCGCCCAGGGTGGTCCCGGTCGCGTCGCAGCTGGTGTTGGAGCAGCCCTGTGACGTCCACGATGAGGGTGCTGAGCCACCACGGTCCGCTGTCGGGAACGGGCATCGGATCCTGCACTCTCCTGCCTGCGGTGCGGGGAGCTCGGGGCGGCCGGGCGGCCAGCAGCCGACCGCCCCGGAGGTCTGTCAGCCGGATCACGAGAGCCGGCGCGGCCTGGGGAGTGGACGGCGAGTCAGTGGGCGCCAGCGAGCTGGCCGCTGTGTCGGTCATAGCGGGCGGCGGAGTGCCCGCTGAGGCCGATGACCTCGACGTGCTTGCCCCGGGTCTCGTACTTGTGAGTGATCGCGTCGAGTGCGGCGACGGTGGAGGCGTCCCACACGTGCGCGTCGGTCAGGTCGATGACCACGTTCTCCGGATCGCCGGCGTAGTCGAACCGGCTGTACAGGTCGTTGCTGGAGGCGAAGAAGAGGGCGCCCTGCACGGAGTACACCCGGGTGTCCCCATCGGGGTCGGTCTCGCTGGTGACCTCGACGAGATGCGCGACCCGACGGGCGAAGGCGACGCAGGCGACCAGGACGCCGACGCCCACCCCGATGGCGAGGTTGTGGGTCGCCAGCGTGACCGCCACGGTGGAGACCATCACCAGCGTCTCGCTGCGGGGCATGGTGTGGATCGTCCGCAGGCTGTGCCAGTCGAAGGTCGCGCCGGCCACGAAGATCATCACGGCCACGAGAGCGGCCATCGGGATCAGTGCCACCACGTCCCCCAGCGCGACGACCAGGACGAGGAGGAAGACTCCGGCCAGGAAGGTCGACAGCCGGGTGCGAGCGCCGGACTTCACGTTGATCATGGTCTGGCCGATCATGGCGCAGCCGCCCATGCCGCCGAAGAAGCCGGAGGCGACGTTGGCCACGCCCTGGCCCCAGGACTCGCGGGTCTTGTCGGAGTGGGTGTCAGTCAGGTCGTCGACCAGCTTGGCGGTCATGAGGGACTCCATGAGCCCGACGAAGGCCACGCCGAGCGCGTAGGGCGCGATGATGGACAGCGTCTCGAAGGTGAACGGCAGGTCGGGGATCCCGAAGAAGGGCAGGCTGTCGGGGAGCGCCCCTTCGTCGCCCACGTTCGGCACGGTGAGCGCGGCGGCGATGGTGAGCGCGGTGAGCACGACGATCGACACCAGTGCGGCGGGGATCGCCGTCGTCAGCCGGGGCAGTCCGACGATGATGAGCAGCCCGACAGCGACCATCGGGTAGACCAGCCAGGGGACGTCGGTCAGCTGCGGCAGTTGTGCCATGAAGATCATGATGGCCAGGGCGTTGACGAAGCCCACCATGACGCTGCGCGGGATGAACCGCATCAGCCGGGCGAAGCCGGAGAGGCCCAGGAGCACTTGGAAGACGCCGCCCAGGATGACGGCGGCGAGCAGGTACTCCACGCCGTGCTCCAGCGCCAGAGGCGCGACGACCAGGGCGATGGCCCCGGTGGCGGCGGTGATCATGGCGGGGCGACCGCCGGTGAAGGCGATCACCACGGCCATCACGAACGAGGAGAACAGGCCGACCCGGGGGTCGACGCCGGCGAGGATCGAGAAGCTGATCGCCTCGGGGATGAGCGCCAGGGCAACGACGACGCCGGCGAGGGCCTCGGTGCGGGCGACTCTCGGGGAGAGCCAGGTGGGTCGGGCCAGGCGCGGCTTGGGCGGCGCCGGCAGAGCAGGAGTCATGTCACCGTTTCCGGGTCGTGCGCCTGGTGACGCAGGGGGAGCGCGGCACTGGGAGTGTCGCGAAGCGGGAATGGGTGCGTGAGGCACCGGACGTGCACGGTGTGGCTCCCCAGCAGGAGGCCGCCGGCGACGGGGTCCGGAACGTCTGCGTTCCGGGGGCGACGGCCGAGGGGCCGTGGCGTCGTCATCAACATACCCTGACGTCAGGGAAGTGTTGCGGTGGGGTTCATCACCGTGGTGTCGCGCGAGCATGACCACCTGCGAGGACCGAAGACGCTTGATCAGTGCCCATCCCGGCGGCTCGCCACGCAACGGGCCATCTGCCGTCTCACACGCCCGGTCTCCCCGACCCGGTGCCGCGCGGCGCCTGGTCCATGGCCCTGGCCAGCAGGATCCGCGCGCCGTACTGACGCCTGTCCAGCTGGATCCGGCCGCCGTCGGCGTCCTGTGAATGACCACCCGGGTGCGCGGCCATCCAGCTCATCCTCCGGCGGTGCGCGAATTACTGACCTGCTACGCCGAGGTGAGCTGAGTCGACCACGCGGCGGCAGATCCGCAGGACCTGGTGGCCGCGCCGGCCGTCACCGTCGGCCTGCTCAGCCTCCCGGGCCACCCCGACGCCCGTCGAATGGTCGGCGGGATCGCCGTCGCCGAACACACCGGGTCGCCGGTCTGCTCACCGGCCGCGAGGAGGCCGCCTGTCAGGCCAGCGTGGCGGACATCGACGCGCTCGGACGACCACCGGACCGCGACCGCCGCCCTCACCCGGCGCTCCGGGAATCGGCCCATCACCGACAGGCGGTGCGCTCGCCGAGCCGAGGGCAGGGCTCGCGCGGAGTGCTGGGGGACGGCGTAGAGCCCTGGTCGGCCACCGCGAGGCCGCTCCAGCTCCTGATCCTGGCGGTCAGGCGTCGATGACCACGGGGATGATCATCGGGCTGCGGCGGTGGCTGCGGTGCGCCCAGGTGCCGACGGCACGGGCGATCAGCCCCTCGAGTTGGACGACGTCGGTGACCCCTTCCTCGGCGGCCCGAGCCAGCTCCTTCTCGATCAGCGGCACCGCCGCGTCGAAGGACGACGCCTCGTGCACGAACCCTCGCACCAGGAAGTCCGGCGCCTCAGCCAGTCGCCCAGTGTCCGCATCGATGATCGCGACGACCGTGATTACGCCCTCCTCGGCCAGCGTCCGCCGGTCGGTCAGCGAGGCCTCGGTCGCCCCGCCGACGGTGGATCCGTCCACGTAGACGTTGCTCGCCGGGACCCGGCCGGTGATCGACGCCCGGCCGTCGACCAGGTCGACCACGGCGCCGTCTTCGGCGAGCACGACCCGGCTCGGGTCCACGCCGGTACGGATCGCCAGGTCGGCGTTGGCCTGAAGGTGTCGCCACTCGCCGTGCACGGGCAGGACGTTGCGCGGCCGGACGACGTTGTAGCAGTAGACGAGCTCGCCGGCGCTGGCGTGCCCGGAGACGTGCACCTTCGCGTTCCCCTTGTGGACGACGTTGGCGCCCAGCCGGGTGAACTCGTTGATGATCCGGTAGATGGCGTTCTCGTTGCCGGGGATGAGCGAGCTGGCCAGCAGCACGGTGTCGCCCTCGGCGATGCGGATGACGTGGTCTCGGTTGGCCATCCGGGACAGCGCTGCCATCGGCTCGCCCTGTGAGCCGGTGCAGATGAGGCAGACCTGGTCGGCGGGCAGCTTCTCCAGCACCTTCATGTCGACCACCAAGCCCTTGGGCACCCGCAGGTAGCCGAGGTCGCGGGCGATGCCCATGTTGCGGACCATCGACCGGCCGACGAAGGCCACCTTGCGGCCGTGCTCCTGCGCGGCGTCGAGGACCTGCTGGATGCGGTGGACGTGGCTGGCGAAGCTGGAGACGATGACCCGCTTGGGCGCCGTTCGGAACACCTGGTCGATGGCCGGGGTGAGCTCGCCCTCGGACATCGTGAAACCAGGCACGTCGGCGTTGGTGGAGTCGGTGAGGAAGAGGTCGACCCCCTCCTCGCCCAGGCGGGCGAACCCGCGCAAGTCGGTGATCCGGCGGTCCAGCGGGAACTGGTCCATCTTGAAGTCGCCGGTGTGCAGCACCAGCCCGGCCGCAGTGCGGATGGCCACGGCCAGGGCGTCGGGGATGGAGTGGTTCACGGCCAGGAACTCCAAGCCGAACGGGCCCAGGTCGATCCGGTCGCCCGCGGCGACCTGTCGGGTGACCGGGGTGATCCGGTGCTCCTTGAGCTTGGCCTCGAGGAAGGCCAGGGTCAGCTTCGAGCCGACGACCGGGATGTCCTGCCGCTCACGCAGCAGGTAGGGGACGCCGCCGATGTGGTCCTCGTGCCCGTGGGTGAGCACGACGGCCACCACGTCATCGAGCCGGTCCCGGATCGAGGTGAAGTCGGGGAGGATCACGTCGATCCCCGGTTGGTGCTCCTCGGGGAACAGCACGCCGCAGTCGACGACCAGCAGCTTGCCGGCATGCTCGAACACGGTCATGTTGCGGCCGATCTCACCCAGTCCGCCCAGTGGCACCACGCGCAGTGCCGAGGGAGCCAGTGTCGGGAGGGTCTCGTGGTCACGACGCCTGCGGCTCATGACACTCACGCTACGTGAGGCTGACTGGGCAGCTGCAGCGCCGGTCCGCACCAGCTGTGGGCCCGCAGCCCGGTCAGGACGCGAGGCCCGCACCCTCGGTGAGTCGTTGGAGGGTGCCGCGGGCGCCGTGCCGGTGCAGGGAGTCCAGAGCCTGCAGAAACGGAGCAGCGAAGCGCTCGTCATCGACCAGGTCCCCGAAGATGCTCCGCTCAGCCAGGAACGCAAGCGGGTCCTCCCGCTGTCGCCGGGCGTTGATCTGCAGGAGATCGGCCCGGCGGTCGACGATCGGGACCGGCCGCCCCTGCTCGTCGAGTCCCTCCGCGAAGCGCGCCCAGCTCGCGACGACGGCTGCTGCCCGGTGCACCTCTCCGCCTCGTGCGAGCTGGTCGCGCACCACGGGGAGCACGAACTTGGGGATGAGCGCCGACGTCTGGGCACACAGTCGAGCTGCCGTGTCGGCGACCGCGGCGTTCGAGAACCGTCCGATCAGCGTTGCCTTGTAGGCGTCCAGGTCCACCCCGGGCACTGGATCCAGGGTCGGGGTCACCTCGCGGTCCATGTAGTCCCTGAGGAAGCGCGCCCAGATCGGGTCCTGGCAGGCCTCATGGACGAACCGGTGGCCAGCGAGGGCGGCGAAGTAGGCGAGGGCCTGGTGGCTGCCGTTGAGCAGGCGCAGTTTCATGGACTCGTAGGGCTCCACGTCGGGGACGAACTGCGCTCCGACGGCTTCCAGGGGCGGCCGGCCGGCGGGGAAGTCGTCCTCGACGACCCACTGGGCGAACGGCTCACAGACGACCGGCCAGGCGTCGGCGATCCCGAACCGCTCCTCGATCATGGTGACGTCCTGTGGCTTGGTCGCCGGGGTGATCCGGTCCACCATGCCGTCCGGGAAGGACACCTCACGGTGGATCCACGAAGCCAGTTCCGGGTCGCGCAGTTCGGCGAAGGCTGTGAACGCCTGGCAGGCCAGCCGACCGTTGCCCTGGAGGTTGTCGCACGAGAGGACCGTGAACGGGGCGACCCCGCGCTGCCGGCGGCGGGCCAGGGCCTCGGTGACCAGGCCGAACGCGGTGGACGGCGTCGCCCCCGCGCTGAGGTCTGCCTGGATCGACGGCGCCGATGGATCGAAGCGGCGGCTGACCGGGTCGATGTTGTAGCTGCCCTCCGTGATGGTCAGCGAGACGATCCGGGTGGACGCTGCCGCCATCTTCTCGACCACTGCCTCGGGATCGTCGGGGGCGAACAGGTACTCCACGATGGAGCCGATCACCCGTGCGTCGACCGAGCCGTCGGGGTGCCTGACCGCCAGTGTGTACAGGCCGTCCTGCGCGCTCAGCGCGTCGCGCATGGTGACGTCAGCGGGTAGGACGCCGACCCCGCAGATGCCCCAGTCGAGCGCGAGACCGGCGTTCATCAAGCGGTCCACGTACATGGCCTGGTGCGCGCGGTGGAACCCGCCCACGCCGATGTGCACGATGCCCGTGGTCACCCGACTGCGGTCGTACGTCGGAACGGGCACCCTGCCACCGAGAGTGTCCAAGGTGCCCCCCTGAAGGGTGGAGGTGCCGGTCGGAGGGGTGGGGCTGCGCGTCACCCCTCGCCTTTACCCTGACGTCAGGGTAGGTACTCCTGGTCTACCAGGTCCGTCAGCTCCGGGCAGACCTGTCAGCCGGGAGGAAGACCTGACCCGGGTCGCGCTCGACGACGCCGCCGAGGGCCTCGTCGATGCGGGTCATCACCTCCGCCGGCAGCCGGATGCCGGCCGCCTTGACGTTGTCGTGCACCTGCTCGGGACGGCTGGCCCCGATGATCGCCCCGGCGACGTTCTGGTTCTGCAGCACCCAGGCGATCGCGAGCTGGGCCATCGACAGGCCCAGCTCGTCGGCGATCGGGCGCAGCTGCTGGACCCGGGTGAGCACCTCGTCGGTGAGGAAGCCCTGGATCGACGTGCCGGCCGCGGCGTGGCCCGCACGGCTGTCGGCCGGCGGCTGCTGGCCGGGCAGGTACTTGCCGGTGAGCACACCCTGGGCCAGCGGCGACCAGACGATCTGCGAGAGGCCCTCCTTCTCGCTGGTCGGCACCACCTCGGACTCGATGACCCGCCAGAGCATCGAGTACTGCGGCTGGTTGCTGATCAGCTGGACCTTCAGCTCCCGGGCCAGCTCGGCCGCGGCCGCGATCTGCTCGGCGCGCCACTCGGAGACGCCCAGGTAGAGCACCTTGCCCTGCCGCACGAGGTCGGCGAAGGCGGTCATCGTCTCCTCCAGCGGCACCGAGGCGTCGTAGCGGTGTGCCTGGTAGAGGTCGACGTAGTCGGTCTGCAGCCGCTTCAGCGAGGCGTTGCAGCTCTCGGTGATGTGCTTGCGGGACAGGCCGCGGTCGTTGGCGCCGGACCCGGTGGGCCAGTACACCTTGGTGAAGACCTCCAGGCCCTCGCGGCGCTGGCCGGCCAGCGCGCTACCGAGGACAGATTCGGCCTTGGTGCCGGCGTAGACGTCGGCGGTGTCGAAGGTGGTGATCCCCACGTCGAGGGCGGCCCGCACGCAGGCGTGCGCGGCGTCCTCCTCGACCTGGCTGCCGTGGGTCAGCCAGTTGCCGTAGGCAATCTGCGAGATGGTCAGGCCGGAACGGCCCAGGCGTCGGAACTCCACGACGGCCAACCTAGGCGCGCGGCACGTGGAGTGCATGACCTGAGACGAGCCGTTGTCCTCGCTGCGCTCGGCGAAGGCGATCGACGCCACGCGCCGACCCTGCCTCACCCCTTGAGACCCGGTCTTGGGCAGACGATCGTCGGCTTGCTCACCGACCGCCCGACGGACGTGGTCCCGGTCCACGTCGGCACCGGGGTAGAGCTTCGGCGGCGCCGGTGCCGTGGACACCGGAGATCGCCGGTGCGCCGCATCTGCAGCAGGTGCGCCCGCTCCATCCGCTCCCACCTGCAGCGGCCCGACGACGAGGACGGGCGCACCGGCCGCACGCCCGTTACCCCCCGAGCAACGGGCTGAGGCCCGACCCGGCGTCCGGGGGAGACCTCCTCATGCCGTTGCGAGCAGGTCAGGACCTCCTCGTTCGTTCCGGCCTGCGATGACGGTGCGGAAGAAGGCAACGAGGTCGCTCACGTGCGCGTCGAAGGTGAAGTGACTGCGCTGCTCCCACACGTTCCGACGCAGAGCCGACATGGCCGGCGTGTCAGTCAGCGCCCGGGCCAACTCCTGCGGGTCCGAGTAGAAGAGCCCCAGCCCCCGGGCTGCCGTCAGCGTCTGCGTTGCGACGATGGATCCGTCGTTGCGGGGTTGGATCATGGGCAGGCCTGCTGCGGCCAGCGTGCCCATCCGCGCGGGGTAGTTGAGGTCGTCCCAGGTGGCGGCGTGCAGGTCGCCACCGTTGTGGCTGCGGACGTCATGCAGCCATCCGGCGTCGTACCGGGAGAACTCCTCCACCCAGCCATGCTGATCGACCTGAGGATGCAGATGGAAGTGGCGCGGCGCTCGCCTCCGCACCTCGTCCACCCACTCCTTCATCTGCAGGTGAGCCTTCTCGCTGTAGAGATGCACGTGCACGCCGTGCCGGGCGAGCTGCTCGATGACGTCGGGATGTGGACCCATCGGCCTGCCCGGGATCACGGTGTGGACCTCCCCGTCACGCTCGGAGAGCAGAGGTGAGGGCTCGCCCGTGAGCCATTCGGCCTTCGGCAGATCACCGTCGAGGACGTGACTCATCCCCGAGCGGGTCTGCGGCACGGTGGCTGCGAACCAGTCCCGGAGTTCGGGGCTGGAATAGATCTGTCCGTCAGATCGCAGGTGCAGGTCCACCAGCTGCGGCCAGAGGCCACGCTCGAGGCAGAAGAACGGGCCCTCCTTGAAGTGCCAGACGAACGGGATGTCGAATCCGGACATGAGGACCTCGTGTGCGAAGGGCACCGCCTGCCAGTTCAACAACGCGTAGATCAGGTCGGGGCGCAGCTCCTCGACCGCCGCGCGCCACCCCTGTCTCGGCAGATCCGTCACGTGGCCGAAGGGGAGCGGCCCGACGGTGTTGAACCACACGGGGTCGTCGGTCCACAGCCCATAGAGGGTGTGGCCCCGTTCCGCGAGGCTGAGGATGCGCTCGGGATTGTGGGCCAGTTCCCCGACGAGGAGGATCCGGAGCCCGTCCGGCGCTGGGGGAGTGGCGGGACGTTCGCGGAAACGCCGGTAGTGGCTGACTTCGTCGTGGAGATGACCGACGGAGCTCTGCAGACGTAACGGCTCCTGGACCCCGTAGCGCACCCGGTACGGGTTCAACCCACCCCAAGGCTCGCGGAGGACCCGGTGGCGCTGCCGGGGATGGCTTCCCCACGTGGCGGTCACGGCACCGGTCCCGAGCGGTGGCTCCGCCGATGCGGGCAGCCGGGACCAGAACATGCGCTCCAGGTCGTCCGTCGTGAGCTCGGCACGTTCGAGCCAGCGTTCCTCCGTGTGCCGGTGCATGACCTGGATGAGCTGCAGCGGCTCACCGTCGACGCAACCGGTCGTGGTCTGGTCCTGGCCGTGCCTCAGACCCGAGAAGACGAACGGTGCCTCCGGGTGGGCGCCGAGCAGGGTGACCAGGGACGCGAGGTGGTCGGCGTGCATGCGGTCGTCGCACGGCAGGTAGGTGATGAAGTCTCCGACCGCCACGTCGAGCCCGCGGTTCAGGGCCGCGCCGAGCCCTCGGTTGGCAGGGAACGCCTCGATCCGGACCCTCGCGTCATGTAGATCGGCCCCGAGAGCGGCCTCGACGTCGCCGGGTGAGCCGTCGTCGACCACGACCAGCTCCCAGTCGGCACACGTTTGTCCGAGCAGGGAGGCGACCGCGCCCGGCAGGTAAGCCTCCTGATCGAAGCACGGCATGATCACGCTGATCCGCGCTGGTGAACGCTGGTCGTCCTGCATCGGCACCTCAAGGGGCTAGGAGATGGAACTGTGCTCGGGCGCGTTCGGCTCCTCGGGCACGCTCGTGCCCGGTCGGAGGTGGGTAGTTCGTCTACCACGTTCATGACCGCCTCCACCAGCCTGGTCAGCGGCCAGCCGCCGGACGTAGGCAGCCAGCAGCACTGGATGCAGGCGTCCCGGCGGACCTCGTGATGGTGGACGGAGTGCTCAGTCTTGGTCGGGCTGATCGAGCGGGTGGCCTCGTTGAGCGCGAAGGGCATCAGGGCGACGTCCAAGCCGGCCATCACCTCCGGGAGTTCGTGGTAGGCCACGAGGCCGGGGTACTCGAGGGTGTCGGCCTGCGGGAGGTGGGCGGGATCGATCTTGGTCACCGGACCGACCATCCGGATGGTCCAGTGGGGCAGTGAGGCGGCGAGGTCGGCGACCAGGTCCAGGTCCAGCCGCTCGTCGATCACCCCGACGTAGCCGGCCGCTGGCCGCTGGTGCGGGCCGCGCGACACCCGGCGTCGGCTCTGGCGGTGTAGGCGACGACGGCCGCGGCGTTCAGCGCCCGGGTGGAGTGCTCGCCGTTCTCGTCGGTGGTGGTGGCCTGGTTGCGTCTCTTCCGGTTCCGGTCACTGCTCTTCTACGGCGCAGGGAACGACGATCTGGTCGAAGGCATGCCCGCCGGCCGACGGCGCAGACCTGGTCCTGAGGCCCACGGCGCTGGACGCCGGGCAGCCGCTGCAGGGCCTGCCGGAGCTGCTGGTGACCTAGCGGTTCAGCCTGCGCGTGCCGCTGGACCCGCTGCCGTTCGCCCAGCAGGTGACCAGCACCCAGGTGCAGACCTCCGGCCTCGTCCTCCGCACCGCGGGTCGTGGCGTCGTCCTCGGCTGAAGATGACCAGAGCGCGGGAGCATGACGACCCTGTGACGGATCCCGGATCCAGCAGGCCGCCGTGGGCACACGCTCCTACCGTCGGAGCATGGGAACGAGAAGAGTGCAGCGCCGACGCGTCTCCGCCCTCGTGCTCGCCGGAGGCCTCACGCTGGTGCCCTTGGCCGCCTGCGGGGACGACTCCCAACCGGGGGCTGCCGACGCCACACCTGAGGTCAGCGTCACGGAGAGCTCCCCGGCCGAGGTCACCGACGGAGCGGACCAGACGACCGAGTCGACGGACGCGGCCACCGGCACGGCCGGCAGCGCCGAGGCGTCCGGCGAGTCCGACTCCGACGCCGACGTCGACTGCTCGGGCCGTGAGTGCACGGTCACCCTCACCGGTGACGGTGCGGAGGCCGACGTGCTCGGGACGTCGGTGGTTCTCGGCGGAGTCGAGAACGGCCGGGCCACCTTCAGGATCGGCGACCAGGAGGTGTCGTGCGGTCAGGGGGAGAGCGTGTCCGCCGGTCCACTGACCCTCGCCTGCTCGTCGGTCACCGATGACGCCGTCGCCATGACCGCCTCGCTCGGCTGAACCCCGCGGCCGGCTGGTCGCTCCCAGGATCAGCCGGCGCGATCGATGGCGAACGCGAGCAGGAACCCGACCGTGGTGATCAGGCCGGTCCAGGTCCGGGTCGTCTCGAAGGCCTCCGGGATCATGGTGTCGGCGATCATGGTCAGGATCGCGCCGGCCGCGACGGCGGTGATCACGGCGATCAGCTCGGGCGGAGCGCCGCCCAGGGCGGCGTAGCCGACGAGTGCGGCGAGGGCGCTGACCACGGCGATCGTCGTCCACACGCCGAAGACGTAGGTGGCCGACCGACCGTTCTTCTTCATGCCGGCTGCACTGGACAAGCCCTCGGGCACGTTGGAGATGAAGACCGCCGCCAGCACCGAGAGGCTGACCCCGCCGCCGCTGAGCAGACCGAGCCCCAGGACGACCGACTCCGGGATGCCGTCGAGCAGCGCGCCCACGGCGATGGCCGCCCCACTGCCCGACTGGTCGGACTCCGACGGTTGCTGGTCACCCGAGCGCTTGCGGTGCCGGCCACCGCGCCGCGCCAGCAGCGCGTTGGCACCCAGGTAGGCCACGGCACCGCCGAGGAAGCCGACCGCTGTAGCCAAGAGGCCGCCGGTGTCCGCGGCCTCCGCCATCAGGTCGAAGGCCACAGCCGAGATGAGCACCCCCGAGCCGAACGCCATCACCGAGGCGATGACGCCGGACGGCACCCGCGCGAACCAGGCCACCAGGGCGCCGAGGACCAGTGCGCCCCCGCCCAGGAGGCCCCACAGTCCCGCTTCCAGCCAGGTCGGCATCGTCCTTGCGCCTCCGGGGTCAGACCAGGTGCACCGTCGTCTCGTGGCGACGGTCGGGATCGGGGCCCAGCGCAGGGGTGTACCGGGCGTTCCGTCCGCTCAGCGGTGCGTCCCCGGTGGGGCCGTGGTCAGCTCCAGGACCGCGGAGGCGGCGGCCACGGCCGCGCTGGCGCCGGCCACCCGCCGGTGCTGCGGCCAGATCTGCGTGGCGGCGACCATGCTGGTGGCGTGCAGCGCGTCGACGGCCGCCCCGAGCAGCACCAGGCCCCGGGTCGGTCGGGCGAGCACCAGGAGCTGCTGGAGCGCCACCCGGGAGCCGAGCACCCGCACCAGCCAGCTCGGCGGTCGCTCCCGCCCCGGTGCGACCGCCGCGGACACGTCGTCCGGGCGGGCCACCAGCGCCAGGTTCGTCGCGCCCAGGACGACCGCCAGGGCGCGGGTCGTCCCGCGCCCGCCGAGCCTGTTCATCGCCGGCCGCGCAGCAGCGCCGCGGTGGCGCCGGCGAGCACCGTGGCGCCGGCCGCGGCCAGGGTGCCGTGGTGGCGGCTGGCCCAGATCTGCGGGTCGGCGGTCCATGACCCGTCGGTGAACCGGCCGTCGGCGCCGAAGTCCCGGCCGCCCTCGCCGTCGGCGGGCTGCCAGAGGTTGTGCGGGTCGTCGGGGCCGGCCGGCGTGCTGGTCTGCTGCCCCGCGAAGCCGGTGCGCGCCAGGTACCAGTCGAGGAAGGCCGGCGCGACCTTGTTGCCCAGGATCGTGTAGACGGTCGGGATGCCGACCCACCAGGCCCGCCGCCCGGGGTGCTCGGCGGCCCACACCATCGAGGTGGCGACGAACTCGGGGGCGTAGATGGGCGCCACCGGCTGCGGCTTCTTCGGCAGCTTGTTGAGCACCCAGTCGAACTGCGGGGTGTTCACCCCGGGCATGTTCACCATCGTGACGTGCACGTTGCTGCCCTCGTGCTTCAGCTCGGTGAGCAGCGACTCGGTGAAGCCCTTGATCGCGTGCTTGGCGCCGCAGTACACGCTCTGCAGGGGGATCCCGCGGTAGGCCAGCGCCGACCCGGTCTGCACGATCACGCCGCGGTCCCGCGGCCGCATCCTCGCCAACGCGCTGCGGGTGCCGTTGACGAAGCCGAGGTAGGTGACGGCCGTGGCCCGCTCGTACTCCTCTGGGCTGACGTCGGAGAACCGGGCGAACACCGAGGTGAACGCCACGTTGCACCACACGTCGATGGGTCCCAACTCGGTCTCGACGCGGTCGGCGGCCGCCTCCACCGCGTCGGCGTCGGCGACGTCGACCGAGACCACCAGCGGTGTCCCACCCGCGGCGCGCACGTCCTCCGCCGCCGCCTCCAGGCCCGTCACCCCGCGGGCGAGCAGGGCCACCTTGTCACCCCGGCGCGCGAAGGCGACGGCGGTCGCCCGCCCGATCCCCCCGCTCGCACCGGTCACCACGACCACCTGCGGACCCACAGCCGCTCCTCAGCTCAATTGGTATGCACCAAGTATCTCCCGCGGTGCGCCGGGCCGCAGGTCGGGCCGGGCTCAGCGGGTCCGCCGGTCACCGCCGGCCAGCTGGCAGGCCGTGTTGACCAGGCCGACGTGGCTGAACGCCTGCGGGGTGTTGCCGACCTGCCGGCCGGCGCCGGTGTCGTACTCCTCGCTGAGCAGTCCCAGGTCGCTGCGCAGGCCGAGCAGCCGCTCGAACAGCTCCCGCGCCTGCTGCTGCCGGCCGATCATGCTGAGCGCGTCGGCCAGCCAGAAGCTGCACGCCAGGAACGGGTTCTCGCGGCCGGCCAGGCCGTCGACCCCGCCGTCGGCGTCCGGGTGGTAGCGCAGCAGCAGTCCGTCCTGGCCCAGCTCGCGCTGCACCGCCTCGACGGTGCCGACGATGCGGGGGTCTTCGGGCGGGAGGAAGCCGACCCGGGGGAGCAGCAGCAGCGCGGCGTCCAGGCCGGTCGACCCGTAGTACTGGGTGAAGGTGCCGCGGGCGGCGTCGTAGCCGTGCCGGCAGACGTCGTCGTGGACCTCCTGGCGGAGCTCGCGCCAGCGGTCGACCGGCCCGTCCAGCCCGAACCGCTCGACCGCCTGGATCCCGCGGTCGAGCCCGGCCCACGCCATCACCTTGGAGTGCACGAACTGCCGACGATCGCCGCGGACCTCCCACAGGCTGTTGTCCGGGTCGTCCCAGTGCCCCCCGAGGAAGTCCAGCAGCGCCCGCTGTAGCGACCAGGCGTCCTCGGTCGGGGTCAGTCCCGACGCCCGGGAGTAGTGCAGGCCGTCGAGCACCTCGCCCCACACGTCGAGCTGGAACTGCCCCGCGGCGGCGTTGCCCACCCGCACCGGAGAGGAGCCGGCGTACCCGGACAACCAGGGCAGCTCGTACTCCGGGATGCGGCGGGCGCCGTCGAGGGCGTACATGATCCGCAGGTCCGCCGGGTCCCCGGCGACGGCGCGCAGCAGCCACTCGCGCCAGGCGCTGGCCTCCTTCGCGTACCCGGTGCCCAGCAGCGCTTGCAGCGTGAACGTCGCGTCGCGCAGCCAGCAGTAGCGGTAGTCCCAGTTGCGCGAGCCACCCAGCGCCTCGGGCAGGGACGTGGTCGCGGCCGCGACGATGCCGCCGGTGGGCGCGTAGGTGAGCGCCTTCAACGTCACCAGCGACCGGCGCACGGCCTCCTGCCACTCGCCGCGGTAGTCGCAGTGCTCGATCCAGTCGGCCCAGAACGACTCCGTGCCGGCGAGTGCGCGGGCCGGGTCGACCGGGCGGGGGC
>NZ_SJEW01000059.1 GCF_005930475.1 Modestobacter altitudinis | reverse complement strand
CCCCGGTGGCCCCCGCTCCCGCGCCGGCCGCGCACGACTGGGACGCCGTCGCCGCCTGCGAGTCCGGCGGCAACTGGAGCATCAACACCGGCAACGGCTACTACGGCGGGCTGCAGTTCGGGCAGTCGACCTGGAACGCCTACGGCGGTGCCGGCTACGCCGCCCGCGCGGACCTGGCCACCAAGGCCGAGCAGATCGCCGTCGCCGAGAAGGTGCTGGCCGCGCAGGGCAAGGGCGCCTGGCCGACCTGCGGCAGGGGCCTGACCGGCTGACCCCGGTCGCTCAGGCCCGCTGCGCCCGTCGCTGGACGGCGACGGCGAGCCGGGGGTAGGCCCGGGGGAGCAGCCGGACCAGCAGGTCGACGACCTTGGCGTCGTTGCCGACCAGGATCCGCGGCCGCCCGGCCTCCACGCCGGCCACGATGGTGCGCGCCGCCTGCTGGGGCGGCATCCGCAGCAGCTTGTCGTCGTACAGCGCCGCTCGCCGCTCGTCCTCCGGGGTCAGCACCCCGCGCTGCCGGGCGTGCTCGATCGCCGCCGTCGAGATGTTGGTCCGCACCCCGCCCGGGTGCACCACGGTGACCTGCACCGGGTGCCCGGCCTGCAGCATCTCGCTGCGCAGCGCCTCGGTGAACCCGCGGACGGCGAACTTGCTGGCGCTGTAGGCGTTGATCGACGCCTGGGCCATGATCCCGTTCAGGCTGGACACGTTGACCACGTGCCCGTCGCCGGAGGCGATGAGGTGGGGGAGGAACGCCTTCGTGCCGTGCAGGACGCCGAAGAGGTTGATGCCGAGGATCCGGTCGTAGTCCTCCCAGTCGCTGTCCAGCACCGTGCCGCCGCCGGCGACCCCGGCGTTGTTGTAGACCTGGTGGACGACGCCGAAGTGGTCGGCGACCGCGGCCGCGTGGGCCAGCACGGCGGCCCGGTCGGCCACGTCCAGCCGGGAGCGGTGCACCTCGGCACCGAGGGCCCGCGCCCGGTCGGCGGTCGCGGCCAGACCCGCCTCGTCGACGTCGGACACCGCCAGCCGCGCGCCGCGCCGGGCCAGCTCGAGGGCCAGCTGCCGGCCGATGCCGGACCCGGCACCGGTGACCACGGCGACCTTGCCGGCGACGCTGCTCATCGGGGATCTCCTGTCGGGAGCGGAGCGCCCGCGCTGCGGGCGAGGTCGGTGGTGAGCTCGACCAGCTGGTCGACGACGCCGGGGGCCAGGTGGTGGCCCATGCCGGGGATCTCCACGTGCCGGGCGCCCGGGACGGCGGCGGCGGTGGCCCGGCCGCCGGTCGGGTGCACCATCCGGTCGGTGGACCCATGCACGACCAGCGTCGGCGCGGTGATCCGCCGCAGCTCGGCGGTGCGGTCGCCGGAGGCCTGGATGGCGCTGATCTGCCGGGGGACGCCGGCCCGGGCGGCGCTGCCGCCGCCGCGTTCCCAGAGCCCGACCGCCCAGGCGCGCTCGAGGTCGTCGTCGGGCAGGGAGGTGGGGGAGCCGATGTGCCGCAGCATCCCCAGGTGGCGCTGCACCGACTCCTCGACCGTGCGCGCCGGGCCCCGCGCCAGGCGGAGGAGGGTGGACCGAGCCGGCTGCCCGACCCGCCGGTCCCCGGTGGTGGAGAAGATCGAGGTCAGGCTGGCGACCCGGGAGGGGTGCCGGGCGGCGACGGTCTGCGCGATCATCCCGCCCATCGACATGCCGACCAGGTGCACCCGGTCGATCTCCAGGTGATCGAGCAGCCCGACGGTGTCGGCGGCCATGTCGGCGAGGTCGTAGGCGTCGGGACGCGGCCGCGCCAGCAGCTGGCGCAGCCGGCCCGGCGACGCGGTGCCGGTCCGGCTGGACCGGCCGATGTCCCGGTTGTCGAACCGGACCACCCGGAAGCCGCGCTCGACGAAGCCGTCGACCATCCGCTGCGGCCACGAGGTGAGGTCGATGCCGAGGCCCGCGACGAGCAGCAGCGGTACGCCGTCGGCGGGGCCCTCGGTCCGGTGGCAGAGTCGCGGCCCGGCCGGCAGGTCGACGAACCGGTCGCCGGAGGCGTCGGCCGTGAGCACCGGGTCGGGGGTCGCCGCGGTCACGCGCCCACCCCCGCCCGGACCGCGGTGCGGGAGAAGTGCAACTCGGGGTCGACGACGCTGTCGGCCCGCAGCAGGCCCACGTCGGTGCGGTAGTCCATCGAGGTCAGCCAGGGCATCCGGTCCCCTTGCTTGGGCAGCTGGTCCACGGCGCGCCGGATGTAGCCGGCACCGAAGTCCAGGAGCGGTCGGGTGGGCATGGCCGGGTCCGCGAGCTCGGGGCGGCAGGCGTCGTACCCGTGGGTGTCCATGTGCCGCAGCACCCGGCAGAAGTGCTCGCAGAGCAGGCCGACCTTCAGCGTCCAGGAGCTGTTGGTGTAGCCGATCGCGTAGGCGAGGTTGGGCACGCCGGACAGCATCATGCCCTTGTAGGCGACCGTCTCGGGCAGCCGGACCTCGGCGCCGTCCACGGTCAGCCGGATGCCGCCGAAGGCCTGCACGTTCAGCCCGGTGGCGGTCACGATGACGTCAGCCTCGAGCTCGCGGCCGGACGCCAGCTGCACGCCCTGCTCGGTGAAGGTGACGATCCGGTCGGTGACGACCTCCGCCGTGCCCTCCCGGATGGCGCGGAACAGGTCGCCGTCCGGGACGGCGCACAACCGCTGGTCCCAGGGCCCGTAGGGCGGGTTGAAGTGCTCGTCGACCGGATAGCCCTCGGGCAGGTGCTTGGTGTTGACCCAGCGGATCAGCGCCCGGGCCCGGTCAGGGTGCCGCTGGCAGAAGCGCCAGATCAACCGGCCCTTGACGATGTTCTTGCGCCGCACGATCGGGTACGCGCGCTCCTCGCCGAGCACCTTCCGCAGCCGGTTGGCCAGCTTGTCCTCGGCCGGCACCGGCAGCACGTAGCTCGGGGTGCGCTGCAGCATGGTCACGTGCCCGGCGGTCTCGGCGAGAGCCGGCACCAGGGTGACCGCGGTGGCGCCGCTGCCGATGACGACGACCCGCTTGCCGGCGGTGTCCAGGTCCGCCGGCCAGTGCTGCGGGTGCACGATCGGCCCGGCGAAGCGCTCGCGCCCCTCGAAGTGCGGGGTGAAGCCCTCGTCGTAGCGGTAGTACCCGCCCGCGCAGAACAGCCAGCCGCAGGTCAGCGTCGTCCGCTCGCCGGTGTCGGTGCGCTCGACCTCGACGGTCCAGCGCGCCTCCGCCGAGGACCAGGAGGCGCTGAGGACCGTGGAGTGGAACCGGACGTGCCGGTCGATGCCGTGCTCGGCGGCGGTCTCCCGGAGGTAGGCCAGGATCCGGTCGGCGCCGGCGATCGACTGCTCGTCCCGCCACGGCTGGAACTCGTAGCCGAAGGTGTGCAGGTCGGAGTCCGACCGGATGCCCGGGTAGCGGAACAGGTCCCACGTCCCCCCGGTGGCCCCGCGGGCCTCCAGCAGCGCGAAGCTGCGCTGCGGGTGGTCGCGCTGCAGGTAGTACGCGGCGCCGATGCCGGAGATGCCGGCGCCGACGATGAGGACGTCGAGGTGCTCGACCGGGCTCGGGTGGGTCATGGGTGCTCCAGCATCGGGGACGACTGGCTCCACTGTGCGTGACCCCGGCCACCCGCTGCCAGCACGGAGTGCACCTCCATGAGCGCATCGTGGTGCACGATGACCCGGTGACGCGCGACTGGCCGAGCTCGTCGGCGACCGTCCGCGAGCTGTTCCGGCGCGGCGCCGAGGTCGCTCTCGACCCGCGGGCGGACTGGGTGGCCGAGCTGCACCGGGCATCGCTGAGCGGTGCCGGGATGCGCCCGGTCGCCGAGGACCCGGTGCTCGCCGAGGCCACCCGGCGGGCCAACCTGGCCAACCTGCTGCACTGGGCGGCCGCCAACGTGCAGCGCCCGGGTGAGCGTGTGCCGGTGGCCCTGGGGCCGGAGGTGCTGGAGGCATCCCGCGACCTGGTCCGGCGCGGGCTGGACCACAGCGGCCTGGACGCCTACCGCACCGCCCAGGGGGTGGCCTGGCGGCGGTGGATGGAGATCTGCTTCTCCCTGACCGCGGACCCGGCGGAGCTGCGCGAGCTGCTGGACGTCTCGGCGCTGTCGATCACCACCTTCATCGACGACACCGTCGCCGCGGTCTCGGCCCGGATGGCCGCCGAGCGGGCCGAGCTGACCCGCGGCGCGCACGCGGAACGGCGGGCCGCGGTCTCGCTGCTCCTCGAGGGTGCGCCGCTGGGTCGGGCACGGGCGGAGGCCCAGCTCGGCTACGGCCTCACCGGGCCGCACACCGCGGTGATCGTGTGGAGCGGCTCCGGGGCCGCGGTGTCCGAGCAGCTGGAGGCCGCGGCGGAGGCGACCATGCGGGCCAGCGGTGCCGCCCGGCGGCTGACCGTGGTGGCCGGCGCGACCGCCCTGTGGGTGTGGCTGCCGGTCGGCCGGGCGCCCGAGGCCGGCGCGGTGGCCGCCGGGCTGTCCGCCGCACCGGACGTCCGGGTGGCCATCGGCCGGCCGGGCACCGACGTCGACGGCTTCCGGCGCAGCCACCTCGACGCGGCGACCACCCAGCAGATGCTCGCCCGGCTCACCTCGCCCCAGCAGGTCGCCCGCTACGAGGACGTCCAGCTCGTGGCGCTGCTGACCAGCCAGCCCACCCGGGTCGAGGAGTTCCTCGCCGACACCCTCGGCGGTCTGCTCGGCGCCGATGCCGAGACGCAGCAGACGGTGCTGACCTACGTGCGCGAGCTGGGGAACGCCACCAGGACGGCGCAGCGGCTCTACACCCACCGGAACACCGTGCTCCGCCGGCTGGCCCGCGCCGACGAGCTGCTCCCACGGCCGCTGGCCGATGACGTCCTCGCCGTCGCCACCGCGCTGGAGGTGCTCCGCTGGCGGGGCGCAGCCGGCTGAGCGACACCCCGGGAGGCTGGACGGCGACGTCCCCGCCGCGGGAGCCTCTTCCCAGCACTGGCTGAGGAGGCCGCGTGGGCGAGACGGTGGACGACCTCATCGCGCGCATGGACGCGCTGCTGCCCCCCCTGGAGGCCGACGGCGACCCCCGTCGGTTCTTCCTCGGCACCTACCTGCGGATCACCCGGGCGGTGGCGGGCGCGCTGGGCGAGGGGCTGTTCGAGGACCCCGCGTGGGTCGAGGCCTGGGACGTCGACTTCGCCGGCCTCTACCTCGACGCGCTGGAGGCCCACCGCAGGGACCCCGCCACCGCGCCGGCGCCGTGGCGGCGGGCGTTCGGTGCCTCGCCGACGCTGCGCCCCGAGGGTCACGTGCTGCTCGGCGTCAACGCGCACATCAACTTCGACCTGCCGCAGTCGCTGGTCCGGGTCATCCCCACCGAGGAGTTCGCCGACCCCGACGCGATGGCCCGGCGCCGGCGGGACCACGAGCGGATCGACGGCGTGCTGGCCTCCCGGGTCGCCACCGAGGACGTCGAGCTGCAGCGGGCGGGCGACCCGCGCACCTGGCTGGACCGCCTGCTGACGCCGGTGAACCACCTCGCCACCCGGGTCTTCCTGCGGGAGTCGCGGCGCAAGGTGTGGGCCAACACCACCGTGCTGCACCGGGCCCGGCTGGCCGGGGACTGGGAGTACCGGCGCCGGCTGGCCGAGCTCGAGACGCTCAGCGACCGCCGGGTCGCCGACCTGCTGCGGCCTGGGCCGGTGCTGCTCCGGCTGGCGGTGCGCGGCTTCGGCGTCCAGCTCGCTCCCGGCTGATCCCCTGGCGCGAGGCCCCTGGCGCGGGTGCCCCCCGGTGCGCCATGCTCGCTGGCGACCACGCCACTGCTCCCCCGGGAGGTGGGCCGGTGGACCGACCGCCGCCCGGTGCTGGGAACGGCGCGCGGTCGATCCCCACCCCGGACCAGCGCCTGCGCGTCTTCATCTCCTCGACCATGGTCGAGCTGGCCGAGGAGCGGCAGGCGGTCCGCGACGCGGTCACCGGGCTGCGGCTGATCCCCGTGCTGTTCGAGCTCGGTGCCCGGGCGCACCCGCCGCGGGACCTGTACCGCGCCTACCTGGCGCAGAGCGACGTCTTCGTCGGCATCTACGGGGAGTCCTACGGCTGGGTCGCCCCCGGCATGGAGGTGTCCGGCCTCGAGGACGAGTACGAGCTGTCGGCCGGTCTGCCCCGGCTGGTCTACGTGCGTCGGTCGGCGCCCGGGCGCGACCCCCGGCTCACCGCGCTCATCGACCGGGTGCAGGCCGAGGGCGACGCGTCCACCTCCTCCTACGACGACCCGGCGGCGCTGCGCGAGCTCGTCTCCGACGACCTGGCCGTCCTGCTGTCGGAGCGGTTCGCCGCCCGGCGCACCCCGGCCGGCCCCGTCCCCGGCCGGCTGCCGACGCCGGTGGCCCCGCTGGTCGACCGCGCCGACGAGCGGGCGCTGGTGCTCGGGCTGCTGCGCGACCCGGCTGTGCGGCTGGTGACGCTCACCGGCCCGGGCGGCACCGGCAAGACCCGGCTGGCGCTGGCCGCGGCCGAGGAGCTGGTCGGGGAGCGGGACGACGTGTGGTGGGTGGACCTCGCCGCGGCGCGGGACCCGGCCGCCGTCCCCAGCCTGGTCGCGGCGGCGATCGGGGTGCCCGCCGAGGGGCCGGTGCTGGAGCTGGTCGTCGAGCGGCTGGCCACCCGGCGGGCGCTGCTGGTCATCGACAACGCCGAGCAGGTGCTCGCCGCGGCCCCGGACCTCTGGCAGCTGCTGAGCCGCTGCGGCGGGACCCAGCTGCTGGTCACCAGCCGCAGCCTGCTGGGCCTGCGCGGGGAACACGACGTGCCGCTCGGTCCGCTCGCCGTCCCGGGGGCGGGGGACACCCGGCCGGACGTCGTGGCGGCGGCGCCCGCCGTGCAGCTGTTCACCGCCCGCGCCCGACGGGCCGACCCGGCGTTCGCGGTGACGGCGGCGAACGCCGCGGCGGTGGCCGAGGTCGTCCGCCGGCTCGAGGGCCTGCCGCTCGCGGTGGAGCTGGCCGCTGCCCGGGTGCGGACGCTGCCGCCCGCGCTGCTGGTGCGCCGGCTGACCGCCGCGCTGGACCGGGCGCTGGAGCTGCGCGACCCCGACGTCGACGCCCCGGACCGGCAGCGCACCCTCCGGACGACGATCGCCTGGAGCCACGACCTGCTCGACGACCCCGACCGGACGCTGCTGGCCCGGCTCTCGCCGTGCACCGGCGGCTGCACGCTGGACACCGCCGAGCACATCGGCGCGGTCGACGGCGACCTCGACGTCCTGGAGAGCCTGTCGGCGCTGGTCGCGCACAGCATGCTCACCGCCTCCGACACCGGTGAGGGCGAGCCGCGGTTCCGCATGACGGCGCTGGTGCGGGCCTTCGCCGGGGAGCAGCTGCGCGAGCGCGGCGAGGAGACCCGGACGCGGCTGCGGCTGGCCGAGCACCTGGCGGCGGTGGGCCCCGCGGCGGGAGCCGGGCTGCTGGGCCCCGAGCGCGCCCGCTGGCAGGCCCGGCTGGAGGCGGAGACCGCCGACCTGCTCGCCGCCCTGGGCTGGGCGGTCGAGCACGACCGCGCCGACCTGGTCGTCGCGATCGCTGCACCGCTGGCCCGCTGGTGGTGGGCGCGCGGCCTGGTCGTCCCGCTCGCGGAGATCGCCGAGGAGGCCGCCCGGCTGCCGTCCGCCGCCGCCCTCGACCCGGCCGCCGGGGCGCGGCTGACCTGGGCCTGCGGCCTGACCCGCGTGCTGCGCGGCCGGGCGCTGGAGGCGGCACCGCTGCTGGCCGCCGTCGTCGCCGGGGCCCGGGAGCGGGAGGACCCCTGGCTGCTCGGGCACGGGCTGGTCGGCCTGGCCGGCACCCGGGCGCCGGACGACCCCGAGCTGCCCGACCTGCTCGCCGAGGCGGTGGCCGCCCTCCGGCGCAGCGGCGACGCGTGGTCGCTCGGGTACGCCCTGGGGTCCGCCGGCGACGCCGCGGCCGCCGTCGGCGACCGCTCCGGCGCGGCGCGGGCCCACCGGGAGGCCCTGGAGCTGGCCCGCCGTACCGGCGACCCGCTGCTGGTCGCCGCCGTGCTGGACCGGCTCGGGATCGACGCGGTGCTCGCCGGCGACCTCCGGGCCGCCCACGAGCGGCTGGTCGAGTCGGCGGAGCTGCACCGGCAGGTCCGGGACACCGCGGGCCTGGCCAGCTGCCTCGACGGCCTCGCCGGGCTGGTCCTGGCCCACGGGGTGCCCCGGGCGGCGGCCCGGCTGGCCGGTGCCGCCGACGCGGCCCGGGCGGGGCTGGGCGTGGTGGGGGAGCCGCTGCTCGCCCCCTCGATCGACCGGCTGACCGCCGCCCTGCCCGCAGCCCTGGACGCCGACGACGAGCCGCGGGAGCGGGCCGCCGGGGCGACCGCCGGCCCCTGGGCCGCGCTGGACGCCGGCCTGGCCGCGCTGGGTGCGGCCGAGGAGATCGCTGCCCGCTCCCCGTCCCGGGTCGACGGCCATCCCGTCGTCCCGCAGTCCCACCGATCGTGGAGGAGGCGACATGACCAAGCCGGCGCTGATGGCCGTCGATGACGACGAGCCGGTCCTGACCGCTGTGGAGCGGGACCTGCGGGCGCGGTACGCCGAGCACTACCAGGTCTACACGGCCTCGTCGGGGGAGCAGGCGCTGGACCTGCTGCGCCGGCTGCGGCTGCGCGAGGACCCGGTGGCGCTGCTCCTGGTCGACCAGCGGATGCCCGGGATGAGCGGCGTGGAGCTG
Source organism: Modestobacter altitudinis (assembly GCF_005930475.1). Lineage (GTDB taxonomy): Bacteria > Actinomycetota > Actinomycetes > Mycobacteriales > Geodermatophilaceae > Modestobacter > Modestobacter altitudinis. Next base: position 22,771 of record NZ_SJEW01000059.1, on the reverse strand, counting down.
CTGGCGGCGGCGCGCAAGCTCCACCCGGACGCCCGCCGGGTGCTGCTCACCGCCTACGCCGACACCGACGCGGCGATCAGGGCGATCAACGACGCCGACGTCCAGCACTACCTGCTCAAGCCGTGGGACCCGCCGGAGGACCGGCTCTACCCGGTGCTGGACGACCTGCTGCAGACCTGGCGGCCGCCGCCGCCGGTGGCCAACCTGCGGGTGATCGGCGACCGGTGGTCGCAGACCAGCCACGCCGTCCGCGAGTTCCTGGCCCGGAACCTGGTGCCCTACCACTGGTTGGACGTGGAGACCGACGCGAAGGCCCGGGAGCTGCTCGACGTGGCCCAGCTCGACGCCGGCGCGCTGCCGGTGGTCGTGCTGGACGACGGCGAGGTGCTGGTGCAGCCCGACCTGCACCAGGTGGGGGCGCGGATCGGGCTACGGGCCCGGGCGGAGCGGCCTGGATACGACCTGGTGGTGGTGGGTGCCGGACCGGCCGGCCTGGCCGCCGCCGTGTACGGGGCGTCCGAGGGCCTGTCGACGCTGGTGGTGGAGTGCAGCGCCCCCGGCGGGCAGGCGGGCACCTCCAGTCGGATCGAGAACTACCTGGGCTTCCCGGTGGGCCTCTCCGGTGCCGACCTCACGATGCGGGCCCGCGAGCAGGCCATCCGGTTCGGCGCGGAGCTGCTCGTCCCCGCCGAGGTGGTCGGGGTGCGCCGGGCCGACCCGTACACGGTGGTGGCGCTGCAGGACGGCAGCGAGGTCAGCGCCTCGACCCTGCTGGTCGCCACCGGCGTCAACTACCGCACCCTCGACGTCCCGGGGGCCGCCGGGCTCACCGGGGTCGGCGTCTACTACGGCGCGGGGCGGGCCGAGGGTGTCGACCACCAGGGCGACCGGGTGTTCGTGGTGGGCGGCGGCAACTCGGCCGGGCAGGCCGCGCTGTTCCTCTCCCAGTTCGCCGCCTCGGTGACGGTGCTGATCCGCGGCGCCGACCTCGGGGCGACCATGTCCCGCTACCTGGTGGACCGGTTGGTCGCCTCGGAGAAGATCACCGTCGAGCAGCGGACCGAGGTGGCCGGCGCGCTGGGCACCCGGCGGCTGGAGGGCCTGCGGCTCCGCACCGGCACCGAGGAGCGGGAGACCCCGGCGGACGCGTTGTTCGTCTTCATCGGCCAGGCGCCCCGGACCAGCTGGCTGGACGGCGTCGTCCGGCGCGACGAGCGCGGGTTCCTGCTCACCGGCACCGACCTGGGGACCGACGGCGGCACCGCCCCGGCTGACTGGCCGCTGCCCGTCCCGCCGCTGCCGCTGGAGACCTCCGTCCCCGGGGTGTTCGCCGCCGGCGACGTCCGGCACGGGTCGGGCACCCGGATCGCCTCGGCGGTGGGGGAGGGGGCGATGGCGGTCCGCTTCGCCCACCAGCGGCTCAGCACCCGGTGACCCTGGCCCCGGACCGGGACGTCGCCGCCGCGCTCCGCGGCTCCCGGCTGTTCGCGGAGCTGCCGGAGGCCGACGTGCACGTCCTGGCCGACACCAGCCGCACCGTCGACCTGGTGCCCGGCGAGGTGCTGATCGCCGAGGGCTCCCCGCCGGAGGCGATGTACGTCGTCCTGGACGGTGAGCTGGAGGTGAGCCGGAACGTCGGTGGGTCCGACGTGCTGCTCAACGTCTGCGCCGCCGGCGACCTGCTCGGCGAGCTCGGCATCGCGCACCGGCGGCCCCGCTCGGCGACCGTCCGCGCGCGCACCCGCGCCCGGGTCCAGCGGATCGGCGCCGAGGCGCTGGACCGGCTGCTGACCCACCCGGAGTCGGCCCGGGCGTTGCTGCTGGCCGCCACCCGGCGGCTCGACGTCGAGGAGGGGCTGGTGCGCCAGCACGAGCGGATGGCCGCGCTCGGCACCCTGTCGGCGGGCCTGCTGCACGAGCTGAACAACCCGGCGAGCGCCGTGCAGCGGGGCGCCTCCCGGCTGCGGTCGCTGCTGGCGGGGACCACGGGTGCCGAGCAACCGCTGCAGCGGCTGGTCGGCGCGGTACCGGCACCGGAGGACCCGCTGTTCCGCGCGGACGCGGAACGGGAGCTCGCGGGTGTCCTCGCCGCCGCCGGGGTGGACCGCGGCTGGGACGCCGCCGGGCGGCTGGTGCGGCTGGGCATCGACCCGGCGGCGCTGCGGACGGCGCTGGACGCGCTGCCACCGGCCGAGCGGGGGCCTGCCGTGCACGGCACCGCCCGCGCCGCGGAGGTCGCCGCCCTCCTCGACGAGGTCTCCGCCGGCGCCGACCAGCTGTCCCGGATCGTCTCGGGGGTGCGCCCGCTGGCCTACTCCGCCGACGAGTCGATGACCGACGTCGACCTGCACGCCAGCCTGGAGCAGGCGCTCGTGCTGCTCCGGCACAAGGTGCCCCCGGGGGTGCGGCTGGTCCGCGACCTCGACCCGGCCCCGCAGGTGGTCCAGGGCTGGCCGGCCGACCTGGCGCTGGTGTGGACCAACCTGCTGGACAACGCCCTGGCCGCCGTGGAGCCCGGAGGCACGGTCACGGTCCGCACCCGCGGGGAGGAGGACGCGGTCGTGGTCGACGTAGAGGACAGCGCGCCGACCGTGCCGCCGGACGTGCTGGCCCGCGCCTTCGACGCCTTCTACACCACCAAACCGGTCGGCGAGGGCACCGGGCTGGGGCTGGCGACCTCGTTGTCCGTGGTGGCGCAGAAGCACCGCGGCCGGCTCACCCTGACGTCAGCAGACGGCGTGACCCGCGCCCGCGTGGTGCTGCCCCGGCGCCGCTGACCGGGCCTCGGCGTCAGCCGGCCAGCAGGGCGTCGGCGGCCGCCGTCTCGGCGGTGGTGAACGACGCGGGCAGGTCCGCCCGCGCCTCGGCCAGGACCGTGCGCCAGTCGGCCGGGCGGGCCGGACCGGGGACCTGGGCCAGCTCGAGGGCGGCGCGGAGGCGGGTCACCCGGGAGCCCTGCTCGACGGCCACCCGCAGCGCCTCCCGCAGGTCGGCCACCGGCTGCTCGGCCGGTTCCCCTAGGGCCAGCGCGTAGCCGGCCTTCAGCCGGAGCAGCCCAGGGAGGTGCAGGAACTCGCCCGCCGACCGGACGGCGGCGAGTCCCTCGGCGATGTGCTCGGCCGCCCGGTCAAGGTCACCGGCCGCCGCGTCCAGCCGGGCGAGGTAGATCAGGTGCGAGGCGGCGAAGGACTCGTGCCCCATCACCCGCAGCGTGCCGATGACCTGCGCCTCGAAGGCGCGGTCAGGTTCGCCGCCCGGCTCGCGGGCGGCCAGGTACACGCAGCCGAGCGTCGTCCAAAAGGTGGAGCCGTGCTCCCGGCCGAGGGCGACGACCTCCGCGCCGAACCGCCGCGCGCCGTCGTCGTCGCCGAGGAAGCGCCGGATCCAGGCGGCGTAGGTCTGGACGAAGGCGAGGCTGGACGGCCCGAGCGGCGGCGCGAGTGCCCTGGCCCGGCGGAGCGCCTCTGCCTCCCAGCGGGCCGCCTCACCGAGCTCGCCCCGGGCGGCGCTGACGCACGCCAGCGCGATGGCCGAGCCTGCCACCGGGTCGTTGGGGAGCGGCCAGACCGGGGAGACCGTCAGGTCCGGAGGGCGAGCGGCGAATCCGGCCCGCGCGGCGTGCAGGTGCCGCGGCGCGGACAGCAGTCGGCCCTGGTGGAGGTCGAGGAAGCCGGCGCAGGAGGACACCTCCGGCCCGAACCCGGAGAACGGCGCCTCCTGCACCATGCCAGTGAGCCGTTCGATGAGCTCGCGGGCAGCGAACAGGTCGCCGCTGGTCAGCCGGTAGCCCCACAGCGCGATCAGCGCGGGCAGGACCTCGGGCCGGCCGAGCCGGGCGGCGAGCTCCTCGGCGCGCCGGTGGTCGGACTGCACCATCGGGGCGGCGTAGCCGTGCATCGAGCTGACGCTGAGCCCCCGCAGCAGCCGGGCGGAGAGCTCGCTGAGGTCGCGGTCCTCCGAGGAGGGCAGGCCCTCCAGCAGCACCACGGCCCGGGAGAGCAGCCCGGTGGCCTCGGTGTGGGCGCCGCGGGCGTGCTGGGCCTGGCCGGCGACGAGGTACAGCGCGGCGGCGCGCTCGGCCGCCCCGGCCAGGTCCAGGTGCTGGGCGATCAGGGCCGGCTCGGCGCCGGCTCCGGTGAGGGCGTCGGCCACCCGCGCGTGCGTCTCGCGGCGCACGTCGAGCACCTGGGTCTCGTACGCGGCGTCGCGCATCAGCGCGTGCCGGAACCGGTAGCTGGCCACCGCCGGGCCGGCCGGCTCGACGATCCCCTGATCGGCCAGCAGCCCGAGCTGCTCGGCGACGGCGGCGGGGTCACCGAGCACCGTCGAGACCGTCGCGGCCTCGAAGGTCGGCCCCACCGTGGCGGCGACCTGGACGACGCGGAGGTCGATGCCGGGCGCCTTGAGCCGCCAGGTGAACAGCTCCTGCAGCCGGAGCGGCATCGGGTCGTTGCGGTGCTCGTCGAGGCTGGACCGGGTCAGCTCCTCGAGGAAGAGCGGGATGCCCTCGGCGTGCGCGATGATCGAGGCCCGCTGGTCCGCGCTCAGGCCCCGCCCGGCCGTGAGGTTCTCCACCAGCCGGGTGGCGGCGGACCCGTCCAGCCGCTGCAGCGGCAGGACCTCGGCGGCGTCCCGCCACGGCACCACCGGCTCCTCCCTGCTGGTGGCCACCAGCAGGACGCCGGGCAGCCGCCGGCCGACCAGCCGCCCCAGCAGCTCCAGGGTGGAGGGGTCGGCCCAGTGCAGGTCCTCGACGGCGAGCAGGTACGGCGGCCGGGCGGTCCGGGCGGCGACCCAGTCGGCGAGCCGGTCGAGGGTCTCGTCCAGCAGCGCGGTCGGGTCCAGTGCGGGCGCCGGGTGCTCCGGCGTCGGCGGGATGCCGAGGAGGGGGCCGAGGAAGGGCACCGCCCCGGCCGGGTCGAGGCCCAGCTGGTCGAGGTGCGCGACCAGGGCCGGCAGCCGCTCGGCGGCGTCGGACACCGGGCCGACCTCGCGCTCCAGCACCTGCGCGATCGGCCAGAGCGAGACGTTCGCGTGGTAGGGCAGGCACGCTGCGCCGAGCACCCGGCCGCCGCTGGCCTCGACCCGGTCGAGGACCTCCGCCACCAGCCGGGACTTGCCGATGCCCGCCTCGCCGACGACCAGGAAGGTGGCCGCGGACGCCGGCCCGGTCGTCTCCCGCACCACGTCCCACGCCGACAGCAGCCGGTCCCGCGGCCCGTCCCGGCCGACCAGCCCCGCCTGCCGGTAGCGCTCGGCCTCGAACCGGGCCGCGGCGTACCGGGGCCGGTCCACGGCGAACACCTCGACCGGCCGGCTGATCCCCTTGAGGTGCCGCTCGCCCAGGGAGCGCATGACGAAGTCGGCGTCCACGAGCTGCTGGGTGACGTCGCTGATCACCACCATGCCCGGGTCGGCCGCCTGCTGGACCCGGGCGGCCAGGTTGGGCACCAGCCCCACGATGGAGTCCCGCTCGGCGACGCCGTCGTCGCCGCTCAGGTCGGTGACCACCACCCGGCCGGTGTGCAGGCCCACCCGCAGCTCCGGGGCCACCCCGAACCGGCGGTCCAGCTCGGGCCGCGCGTCCCGCATCGTCACCACGAGGTCGAGCGCGGCGAGCACCGCCCGGCGGGCGTCGTCCTCGTGCGGCGTGGGGTGCCCGAACCCGGCGAGGATGCCGTCGCCCGAGTACTGCATGACGTAGCCGCTGTACCGGTCCACGGCCTCCCGGGCCGCCGTCCGGTAGAAGCCGAAGAGGTCGCGGAGCTGCTCGGGCTCCACCCGCTCGGACAGCATCGTGGAGCCGACCAGGTCCGAGAACAGCAGCGTCATCAGCACCCGCTCGCCGGACGGGCCGAGCTGGCGGACCGACACCCGCCGCAGGACCGACGTGGCGCGTTGGTTGTCCGGGTCGACGGCGCGGACCTCCTCCGCGGTGGACCGTGCCAGCTCCAGCTCCCCGGCCGCGAGCAGGGTCTCCGCCGACCGCAGCAGCCGGTCCAGCAGCCGCTCCAGCCGCGCCTCCGCCGAGAGCGCGAGGTCGGTCACGGCCGCCCGCCCCGGGGCCGGGCCGCGGCTCCGCCGGGCCCGTCGCAGCACCGGGGTCGCTGGGTCATGGTCGGTCCGCCTCGCTGTCGCGTTCCTCGCGGGCAGCCTAGGCCGGACGGCGACGTCATCGCCGGTTCCGCGCACCCCGGTCCCACGTCGAGCAGCCCCTTGTGCGCCGGGCGCCGTCCACCGCACCCTGGGGGCGTCCGGGCGGCCTACGCGCGCGGACGAGAGGAGCCGCGATGTCCACCGGGCCCGCGCGGAGGTGCCCGGCGCGGGTCGTGGCGGTCCTGGTCCTGGCCGGCCTGGTGACCACGTCGTGCGGCCCGGCCGCCTCCGACGCCGCCGATCCGGCCGCGTCCGCCGGGGCGCCTCCCCGGACGTCGACCGTCGCCCCGCCGGCCGTCGCCCCGCTGGCGCCCGGGCCGGCGGCGGTGGCGGGGGACGCGCAGGCCGGGGTGCACGGTCGCCTGCTGCAGTTCCGCCGGGACGTGGAGCGCCGCCGGCTGGAGGTCCGGCTGGTCGCGGCGAACGCCGGTCTCGTCCTCGAGGGCCTCGACCTGCGCGCCCCGGGACTGACCACCGAGCCCGCGGCGGACCGCGACACCGTGCTCGTCCCGGCACCGGGGCTCGACCTCGCGGTGACCATGGGCCCCGCCGACTGCACGGTGCCGCCGGGCGCCCCGGTCGCCGCGCTGCGGCTCCGCGACGGGACCGGTGCCCAGCGGACCGTGGAGGTGCCCCTGGAGGACGACGGCCTGGTGCAGCGACTGCACGACGCGGACTGCGCGGAGCAGGCGCTGCGTGGCCAGGCCGGGATCTCCGTGGTCGCGGCCGCGCCCGTCCGGACCGGGCGGGGACCCGCGATGCGCGTGTCGATAGAGCTGCGCCGGCTCACCGGGACCGACCCGGTCCGGGTGACGGGCACCGGGTCGAACACCGTCTACGACATCACCGCCGTGGGGCCGCTGCCCACCCTGGTCGACGGCTCCGCCGTCCTCGAGGTCGACATGGTGCCGGCCCGCTGCGACGTCCACGCCCTGGGCGAGAGCTACCGGACCGGGCTGATCGGGCTGGTCGTCGCGCTGGGGGAGGGCGCGCCCCGGCCCCTCGTGCTCACCCCCGCGGACGACGTGCGGAGCAGCCTGGAGACCTTCGCGGTGACCACCTGCCGCACGCCGTCCGACTGACGGGCGGCCGGCTCAGCGGCGGAACCGGCGGACCAGCGCGGTCGACCCGGCCAGCACCCCGGCGCCGAGGGCGGCGGCCAGCGGACCGTGGTGCCGGCCGGCCCAGATCTCCGCGTCCCAGGTCCAACTGCTGGTCGCTGAACCGGCCCTCGGCGCCGAAGTCGCGCCCGTCGGGGCCGTCCGCGGGCTCCCACAGGTCCACCGGGTCCGCAGGCGGCGGCAGAGGCTCCGGACCGGCTCTCCTTGTGGGAGCCCGTTCGTGCAGAGAGGGGGAGCGGAGAGCCGCTCCGGGCTTGACCTCGGAGTCGACTCCCAGGTCTACGGTCCCGCCATGACGAGCACCGGGACGCTCGCGGGGGCCCGCGGACTGCGGGTGTCCGAGCTGGCGCAGGCGGCGGGGACCTCGGCCGACACGATCCGCTGGTACGAGCGGGTGGGGCTGCTGCCGCCGCCCGACCGGACCGCCGCGGGGTACCGCAGCTACGGGCCGGGCGCGCTGGACCGGCTGCACTTCATCCGGGGTGCCCAGCGCCTCGGCCTCCGGCTGGCCGACATCCGCGACCTGCTCGCGGTCCGCGACACCGGCCGGTGCCCCTGCGAGCCCGCGGAGCAGCTGCTGCGCCGCCGGCTGGCCGAGCTCGACGCCGAGCTCGCCCGGCTGACCGCCCTGCGCGCGGAGATGGTCGCCATGGCCGACGCGCTGCCGGCCGCCGACTGCCCGCCGCCCAGCCCCGGCACCTGGTGCCCGACCGAGGGAGGAGGTGACCCGGCATGCCCCGACTGACCTGCGTCTGCGACCCCGACTGCACGGACGAGGACTGCAGCTGCGACTGCTGCTGACCTGAGCGCTCCGATCAGCCTGCCGCCGGACCCGGGCCGGCGGCAGCACCGCGAGGCGGGTCGGCCTCGTCGCGATCGCCCGTCGGTCCGCCCCTGAGCGGGCTCAGCGCGGTGATGGGCCGGTGCCGGCGGGCACGACGAGCACCGGTCGGCCGCACGTCGACAGCAGCCGGCGGGACACCGACCCGTCGACCAGCCGCCGCAGCCCCTCGCTGACGCCGCGGCCGTGCCGGCCGACGACGATGGCGTAGGCGTCCCGGTCCTCGGCGACCTGCACGAGCACCTCGACCGGCCCGCCGGAGTGGGCCTCGTAGGACCAGCCGTACCGGTGGCCCCGCAGCGCCCGCTCCACCCGCGCTCGCTCCTCGGCGAGGGCGTCCCGCGCCTGGTCCTCCCAGTCCGGGGCGTCCGGATCGACGGGGAAGTCGTTGAGGTTCACCACGTGCACCACAGCCACGTGCGCCCGCAGCCGGTCGGCCAGGTCGACGGCGACGCCGAGGGCGGCGTCGCTCGCCCGGTCCCGGTCGAAGCCGAGCACCAGGGTCGTCCGCGGACCGGCGTCCGGGCCGCTGCCGGCCACGGTCACCGCCGGGCCCGCGAGCAGGTCGCCGTCGCCGTCACCGGTCATGGCACTCCTCCCTGCTGGACGGCCCCGCTGGTCACCCCAGCCGGGACAGCGCCAGGCCCGCACCTCCGGCCAGCACCGTCAGCAGCAGGCTGCCGACGGCGTTGGCCGCGGCCTCCAGGCGCCGGCCGGTCTGGAGCAGCCGGACCGTCTCGAAGGAGGCGGTGCTGAAGGTCGTGTAGCCGCCGCAGAACCCGGTCCCGATGATGATCCTGATCGCATCGGGCTCGCCGCGGAAGAGCACCAGGCCGGTCAGCAGCCCGAGCAGGAGCGACCCGCTGACGTTGATCAGGAGCGTCGCCCAGGGGAAGGTCGTCGGCCACCGGCGTCTGACGCCGCCGTCCAGGCCGAACCGGGCCAGTGCCCCGGCGCTGCCGGCCAGCGCCACCCACACGGTCATCACCGGGCGCCGCCGCCGGCCGGGGAGTCCGCGGTCCGGCGGACGCGGTGGTGGCCCACCGCCACGGCGACACCCGCACCGGCCGCCACCAGGCCGGCGACCACGCTGGCCGCCCCGTACGCGACGGCGACCGGCCAGCGGTCGTGGTCGACGAGGAGGTCGACCTCGACCGCGAGGGTGCTGTAGGTGGTCAGCGCACCGCAGAAGCCGGTCCCGGCGAACAGCCGCAGCGCCCGGCGGTGACCGACGTCCGGGCCGCGGCGGGCGAGTGCCTCGAGGAGCAGGCCCAGCAGGAAGGCACCGGCGAGGTTGACCAGGAACGTCGCGGTCGGCCAGCCCTCCGCCGGGGTGGGCAGCCACCGGCCGACGGCGTACCGGACGGGTGCCCCGAGGAGCCCTCCCAGCGCCACCGCGAGCCACATCAGGGGCTGGTGGTGCGCGGGCCGACCCGCGGAGGTCGGCGAGGGGTCGGGGTCGACCGGCAGGTCGAGGTGCTCGTCGGTCATCGGGCGCAGTCCTCCCGTCGGGACACAGGAGGACCCATCAGCCGGGAGCGGCGGTCGAGGGACCGAGTCGGCCCCTGGGCGGAGATCCATCGCCGTCCGCCGAGCCTAACCGTGCGCCGCGCCCGGGGCCCGCCGGGTGGTCACCGGCAGGGCTGCTGCCGCCTGGTCGCCGCCAGCCGCGGCTTGGGCAGGGAGTCGACCACCTCCGAAGGGGCTTCCGCGCGGGTGTGGTCGATCCGCGCCCAGACGGTCTTGCGGGCACCGTCGGTGAACCAGCCGTGGGCCCCGCAGACCCGGGCGACCACGTACAGCCCCAGGCCCCCGAGCGCGGCGTCCCGGTCGACGGCGGGGGCGGGTCCGATGTCGCCGGCGGCGTCGCTCACCTCCAGCAGCCAGTGCGTGGGCGTGCGGGTCAGCGTGATCTCGACCGGTCCGCGACCGTGCCGCAGCGCGTTGGAGCCGACCTCCTCGAACACCAGCAGCAACCGCTCGACCGCACCTCCGGCGACGGTCCCGGCGGCTCGCTCGGTGCCCAGCGCGGCGGCGAGCCGGCGCCGGCAGCGGGTCAGCTCGGCCGCGGACGCCGGGGTCCACCGCCCGGCGAGGCAGGCGCGGCCATCGGGTGCGGGCGGGGGTCGGTTCCCCCACATCACGTCGGTCAACTGCCCTCCCCGTCCTGGCGGTGCTGTGCGAGGGGTCGAGCGCACCGCCGCCGCTCCCGGCCCGCTCCCTCCATCGGCGGGTGGAGGCCCGGACGTGATCGGCTGGGGCCGACCCGGCTGTGTGCGGTCGACCGCCCCACCCCGGGCGACCCCAGCGGGCGGAGGTGACGGATGACGGTGTGCTGGGCACAGGCGCCTGGGAGTGAGGGCATCCGCCCTCGCCCGCCCCGAGCCGTGGGAGTCCCCGTGGTCGATCCGTTGCGCTCCCTGCTGCGCGCCTCCCACCTGCTCGCCGCCGAGCGGCTGCCCGCCGTCGTCGCCGAGCACGCCCGGGCGATGGGCGCGCGGGACCTGGTCCTCTACCTGACCGACTACGAGCAGAGCTCGCTCGTCGCGCTGCCCGGTGAGGGCGTCCCGGAGCGGCAGGTGATGTCGATCGACAGCAGCCTGGCCGGTCGCGCCTTCCGGCGGGTGGAGGTGGTGCGCTCGGCCACCCACGGTGGACACCGGCTGTGGCTGCCGCTGCTCAACGGTATGGAGCGGCTCGGTGTCGTGGAGGCCGTCCTGCACGGCGAGCCGGACGACGACCTCGAGGAGGACCTGCGCGCCCTGGTGTCGCTGACCGCCGAGCTGATCGTCGCCAACGCCCAGTACAGCGACGTCTACGCCCGGGTCCGCCGGCGCAGGTCGATGAGCCTGGCGGCGGAGATCCAGTGGGAGCTGCTGCCGCCGCTCACCTTCGGCACCGACCGGGTGGTGATCACCGGCGGGCTGGAGCCGGCCTACGAGATCGGCGGGGACACCTTCGACTACTCGGTCACCGACGGGACCGCCGACCTGCTGGTCCTGGACTCGGTCGGACACGGGCTGCCGGCCGCCGTCCTGGCCGGCGTCGCCGTGGGTGCCTACCGGCACGCCCGGCGGAGCAGGCTCGACCTGCCCGACATCGCCCGGGAGATGGACGAGGCGATCGCCGGCCAGTTCACCGGCAGCCAGTTCGCCACCGCGGTCATCGCCCGGCTGGACGTCGAGAGCGGCCAGCTCCGCTGGGTCAACGCCGGCCATCCCGACCCGCTGGTCCTGCGGGCCGGGGAGCTGGTGCTGCCCCCGCGCTGCCCACCCAGCCGGCCGCTCGGGCTGCAGGACGGCCGACCGACCACCTGCACCACCCGCCTGGAACCCGGCGACCGGCTGGTCCTCTACACCGACGGCATCACCGAGGCCCGGTCGCCCGACGGCGAGTTCTTCGGGGAGGCCCGGCTGGCCGAGTTCATCCTGGCGGCCGCGTCCGCCGGGGACCCGGCGCCGGAGACCGTCCGCCAGCTCATGCGGCGGGTGCTGGAGCACCAGGCCGACCAGCTGCAGGACGACGCCAGCATCGTCATGCTCGAGTGGCGCACCGGGGAGGAGTGGCGGATCCCGTCCGGGGTGGCCCCCCGGTCAGCCGTCCACCCGCGCGACGCCGCGCGGTAGCGCCGGGCGGGTGCCCGGGGCGAAGAGGTCGACCAGCGCGTCCCACCGGTTGCGGCGCCCGGCCGGGAAGCGCTCCTGGGCCCGGCGCGCGCGGTCGGACCCGGCCGGGTACCTGCGGCGGGCCCAGGGCGAGGACGGCCGGGCCAGCCGCAGCGCGGCGACCATCCCCACGACCGGGACGAAGACCCCCACCACCCCGGCCACCACCCGGCCCTTGAGGATGCTGATCAGCGCGAACACCGTGTTGACCGCGACGGTGACCAGCACCGCGACCTCGCCGCCGGCCTCGTCGGTGTCGAAGGGGTTGGCGCCGAACAGCAGCAGACCGCCGACCAGCAGCGCGAGCAGCACGGCGTCGACGGAGCTGCGCCCCTCGGCGGACCAGTAGACGTCGTCCAGGTGCAGCCACAGCGCGAACTCGTCGAGGGTCAGCGCGGCACCGGCTCCGAACAGCGCCGCGAGCACGTACTGCCACCCCCCGCCGGGGCGGTAGGTGAACTCGGCCGTGCCGGTGCCCAGCAGCAGGAAGATGCCGTAGACCTCGTGGTGCAGGTGGACGCCGCCGACGCTGGCGTCGCGGAACGGCCCGCGGCCGGCGCGGATCGCCCGGGTGGTGAACCGGGTCGCCAGGAAGGTGACCAGCAGCGCGGCCACCAGCCAGGCCACCACGGCCCGGCGGCCGCTGAGGAACGGCATGAGTGCGTCCACGGACCACCCTCCCAGCCCCCGGACCGCCGAAGCTAGCCAGCTGCGGGCAGCAGCGGAAGGGTCGGCCGACCGGGCGGCCCCCACCGGCTCGCCCGGGTGTGACCTGCGCCCACCGGATAGGTTCACCCCGACGGGACAGGCGGCCGGCGGCGATGAGGTGGGCACGGTGGGCAGGTCGGTGCTGGTGACCGGCGGGAACCGGGGGATCGGGCTGGCCATCGCCCGCTCGTTCGTGGAGGCCGGTGACTCGGTCGCGGTGACGCACCGCGGCAGCGGCGCCCCCGAGGGGCTGTTCGGGGTGGAGTGCGATGTCACCGACGCCGCGGCGGTGGACCGCGCGTTCACCGAGGTCGAGGAGCACCAGGGGCCGGTCGAGGTGCTGGTGAGCAACGCCGGCATCACCCGCGACGGGCTGCTGCTGCGGATGGGCGAGGACGCCTTCACCGACGTCATCGACGCCAACCTCACCGCCGCCTACCGGGTCGCCAAGCGCGCGGCGCCGAAGATGGTGCGCGCCCGCTCCGGCCGGATGGTCTTCATCAGCTCGGTGGTCGGGCTGCTGGGCTCGGCCGGGCAGGTCAACTACGCGGCGAGCAAGTCCGGGCTGGTCGGGCTCGCCCGCTCGATCGCCCGGGAGCTGGGTAGCCGTGGCATCACCGCCAACGTGGTCGCGCCGGGCTTCGTGTCCACGGACATGACCGCGGAGCTGCCGGAGAAGCGGCAGCAGGAGATCCTCGGTCAGGTGCCGCTGGGTCGCCTCGCCGAGGCGGACGAGATCGCCGGCGTCGTCCGCTTCCTGGCGGGCGAGCAGGCGGGGTACATCACCGGGGCGGTCGTCCCGGTCGACGGCGGACTGGGGATGGGGCACTAGGAATGGGCATTCTCGAGGGCAAGAAGATCCTGGTCGCCGGTGTGCTCACCGAGCAGTCGATCGCCTTCTCGGTGGCGCGCATCGCGCAGGAGCAGGGCGCCACCGTCGTCCTGTCCAACTTCGGCCGCGCACTGTCGCTGTGCCAGCGGATCGCCAAGCGGCTGCCGCAGGAGGCCGCGGTGGTCGAGCTGGACGTCACCGACGCCGAGCACCTGTCGACCCTGGCCGACCGGCTGCGCGAGCACGTCGACTCGCTCGACGGCGTCGTCCACTCCATCGGCTTCGCCCCCCAGGAGGCGATGGGCGACGGGTTCACCGAGGTCGCGTGGGAGCACGCGGCCACCGCGTTCCAGGTGTCCAGCTGGTCGCTCGCCTCGCTCACCCAGGCCTGCCGGCCGCTGTTCGGCGACACCGCCTCGGTGGTCGGGCTGACCTTCGACGCCACCGTCGCCTGGCCCGTCTACGGCTGGATGGGCGCGGCCAAGGCGGCGCTGGAGTCGACCTCCCGCTACCTGGCCCGGGAGCTGGGCTCCGAGGGCGTGCGGGTGAACCTGGTCGCGGCCGGCCCGCTGCGCACCATGGCGATGAAGTCGATCCCGGGCAGCGCCCAGTTCGAGGAGGCCTGGGAGGGCCGCGCCCCGCTGGGCTGGTCGGTCACCGACACCGAGCCCGCCGGCAAGGCCGTCGCCGCGCTGCTGTCGGACTGGTTCCCGGCGACGACCGGTGAGATCGTGCACGTCGACGGGGGCTTCCATGCCGTCGGTGTCTGACCTCGCCTCGCCCCGGCACCCGCTCCCCGCGGGGGCCTCGATCACCCGGGCCGGCCAGCAGCCGGACCAGGACCCCTCGCTCGCCGTCCGCAACAACGGCGGTGTCGAGCCGTCCGCGGAGCCCGCCCCGGCCGGCCGGCGCGAGGCGCTGCTCGTCCTCGGCTTCGGCGGTCCCGAGGGCCACGACGACGTGATGCCGTTCCTGGAGAACGTCACCCGCGGTCGCGGCATCCCGCGGGAGCGGCTGGAGGCCGTCGCCGAGCACTACCACCACTTCGACGGGGTCAGCCCGATCAACGACCAGAACAAGGCGCTGGTCGCCGCCCTGGAGGCCGAGCTCGCCGCGGTGGGCATCGACATGCCGGTGTACTGGGGCAACCGCAACTGGGCGCCCTACGTCGAGGACGCCTGGCGGCAGATGGCCGAGGACGGCATCGCGCACGCCTACGTGCTCGCGACCTCGGCCTACGCCTCGTTCTCCGGCTGCCGGCAGTACCACGAGGACGTCGCCCGGGCGCGGGTCGCGCTGGAGCTCGACCCGTCCGCGCCGGCCGGCCCGACCGCGGAGAAGCTGCCGCACTACTTCGACGCGCCCGGCTTCGTGCAGGCCAACGCGGAGGCGCTGGCCGCCGCGATCGCCACCCTGCCCGAGGGCGTGCGGGACACCGCCCGTCTGGTCGCCACCGCGCACAGCATCCCGGACGCCATGGCCGCCGTCGCCGGGCCGCAGGGCGGGGCCTACGAGGCCGAGCTGGTGCGCGCGGCCCAGCTGGTCGTCGACGCCGCCGCTCCGGGGCGCTCGTTCGACCTGGTCTGGCAGAGCCGCAGCGGGCCGCCGTCGGTGCCGTGGCTGGAGCCCGACGTCAACGACCACCTGCGGGCGCTGGCCGAGTCGGGGGAGGAGGCGGTCGTCGTCTTCCCGATCGGGTTCATCAGCGACCACCTCGAGGTCATCTGGGACCTGGACAACGAGGCCGAGGAGACCGCCGGCGAGTTGGGGCTGGCCTTCGTCCGCGCCGGGACGGCCGGTACCCACCCGGCCTTCGTCACCTCGCTGCGGGAGCTGCTGGAGGAGCGGCGGGCCGGCGGCCAACCGCGGCTGGGCACCAACTGCCCGGCCAGTTGTTGTTTCGTCCACCGTCGCACACGGTCGTCCTGACGGACGACACCGCGACCACGAGCCGTCCCCGGCTCCGCTGAGCCGCTTCCCGCCTCGCGTCGGGAGGCCTCCGGCCCCCACTCGTGAACCGGAGCGGCTACGCCGCCGCGGTGGTCACCTGGGCACCCAGTTGTAGCTGGCCATGGTGGCGCTGCGTACGGCCTGGGCCAGTGGCCGGAGCGCGTCGTCCCGGGCCGCGGCCTGCGCGTGGGTCACCGCGGCGCCAGGGGCGTCGGCCATCGCCAGGTCGAGCACCTGGGACAGCCGCTGCGCCCGGCCCAGCACCGACAGCGCCAGCGGGTCGTGGTCGGCGGGCAGGCCGGGCGCGCGGACGGTCTTGGCCAGCCCGGCCAGCAGCGCGGGCACCTCGGGGTTCCAGCGCGCCAGGTCCAGCGCCACCAGCGTGCGGGCCGCGTCGCCGACGGCGAGGTCGAGCTCGCCGGAGGCCGCCCGCAGGTTGCCCT
This sequence comes from Modestobacter altitudinis, assembly GCF_005930475.1. Lineage (GTDB taxonomy): Bacteria > Actinomycetota > Actinomycetes > Mycobacteriales > Geodermatophilaceae > Modestobacter > Modestobacter altitudinis. The sequence continues at coordinate 7,055 of NZ_SJEW01000059.1, read as the reverse complement.
CCACCGCTGGCGGGACCGGCGGGGTGCCGGCCAGGTCGACCGCCGTCCAGGAGACGGCCTCCGGTCCCAGGGCCTCGGGCACCAGCGCGACCCGCTCACCGACCGCGGCCTGACCGGACTCGAGCGCCGCCGCGACCAGCGACGGGACGGCCGGGATGCCGCGGGTGTCCCCGGGCACGGGGAGCACCAGCCGCAGCCGCCGCTCACCGAGCCCGCGCAGCGCGCTCAGCGCCCAGCCCAGCGGGACCGCCTCGTCGGTGCCGGGCAGCCCGACCACGCGGTGGGCGGTGTCGCCCAGCAGGGCGTCGAGGGCGGCGTCGTAGGAGGCCCGGCCGGTGAGCCAGGCGGTGGCCCAGACGGCGACCCGGCCGGCGGCGATGTCGTGCACGACTGCCGAGGTTACGACCCCGCGCCACTCGTCGACGAGGGCACCGCCGGGCGGCCGGCGCGTGCCAGACTGCGAAGTGTGGCTGCCTGGTTGCTCTGGTTGATCGCCGCCGGCCTCTTCGCCGCGGGCGAGGTGGCCAGCCTGGACCTGGTTCTGCTGATGTTCGCCGGCGGTGCGCTCGGCGGCATGAGCGCGGCGTTCCTGACCGACAGCGTGCCCATCCAGCTGCTCGCCTTCGTCGTCGTCTCGGCGGCCCTGCTCGTCGTCGTCCGCCCGGTCGCCAAGCGTCACCTGGTCGACCGCACCCCCGAGCAGATCGACGGCGTGGCCGTCTACGTCGGCCGCACGGCCGTGGTGAGCCAGCGGGTGGACAACGAGTCCGGGCGCATCCGGATGGGCCACGACGAGTGGACGGCGCGCACCCAGCTCGACGACGAGGTCTTCGAGGTGGGCGACGAGGTGCGGATCGTGCAGATCGACGGGCCGATCGCCTTCGTCGGCCACTGCTGACCCCATCCGGGGAAGCCGGGAACGGAATCGGTGACGTGTCCGTCTCGGACGGTGCAGGATCGCTGGCACGCACCACCTCCTAGGAACGGAGCACCGTGGAACCCGCACTGATCGCGCTCATCGTGATCGCGCTCTTCGTGGTCGTCGTCCTCGCCAAGAGCGTGACGATCGTCCCGCAGGCCCAGGCGAAGGTCGTCGAGCGTCTCGGCCGTTACAGCCGCACGCTCTCGCCCGGCCTGGCCCTGCTCGTCCCGTTCGTGGACCGGGTCCGCGCCACCATCGACCTGCGCGAGCAGGTGATCTCCTTCCCGCCCCAGCCGGTGATCACCGCGGACAACCTGCAGGTGGGCATCGACACGGTCGTGTACTTCCAGGTCACCGACCCCCGGCTGGCGGTCTACGGGATCGCGAACTACATCACCGGCATGGAGCAGCTCACCACCACGACGCTGCGCAACGTCGTCGGCGGGCTGAACCTGGAGGGCGCGCTGACCGGCCGGGACGGGATCAACTCCCAGCTGCGCGAGGTGCTCGACGGCACCACCGGTCCGTGGGGGCTGCGGGTGGCCCGGGTGGAGATCAAGGCGATCGACCCGCCGCCGTCCATCCAGGACTCGATGGAGAAGCAGATGCGCGCCGACCGCGACAAGCGCGCGGTCATCCTCACCGCCGAGGGGCAGCGGCAGTCGGCGATCACCACTGCCGAGGGCCAGAAGGCCTCGGCGATCCTGTCGGCCGAGGGCAAGAAGCAGGCGGCCATCCTGGACGCCGAGGCCGAGCGGCAGAGCCGGATCCTGCGCGCCGAGGGTGAACGGGCGGCGCTGTTCCTGCAGGCGCAGGGCCAGGCGAAGTCGATCGAGACGGTGTTCCAGGCCATCCACGACGGCAAGCCCGACCAGGGGCTGCTGGCCTACCAGTACCTGCAGACGCTGCCGAAGATCGCGCAGGGCGACGCCAACAAGATGTGGATCGTCCCCAGCGAGTTCAGCAAGGCGCTGGAGGGGTTGTCCCGGCTGGGCGGCTCGGACGGCGAGCAGCGGTCCTGGCTGGACGTGGACGGCGCCAACGGCAACGGGACCGCGCCGGCCGCGGCGCCGGCAGCCGCCTCGGCCCAGTCGCTGGACACCAGCAGCTGGTTCGACTCGAACCTGCCGCCGGCCGCCGAGCAGCCCGAGGCGAAGATCTCGCTGTCCAGCATCGGGGTCGAGCCCAGCCTGCCCAGCGCCGCCCCGCCGCGACCGTCGCTGACCCAGGCGGCCGAGGACGTCCGCAGCACGCCGCCCCAGATCGGCACCGGGGAGCAGCCCGACCAGCAGTGAGACGACGGCCGGTTCCGCATGACGCGGAACCGGCCGTCCGGCCCCGTCCAGAGGCTCGCCCCGAGCGTGCGAGGGGGACGGGGTCCTCCGTCAGTCCTTGAGCAGGCCCTCGCGGAGCTTGGCCAGGGTCTGACTGAGCAGCCGGGAGACGTGCATCTGGGAGATGCCGATGTCCGCGGCGATCTGTGACTGGGTCATGTTCCCGAAGAACCGCAGGATCAGGATGCGGCGCTCACGGGCCGGGATGGTGGCCAGCAGCGGCTGCAGCGACTCGCGGTACTCCACGCCCTCGAGTGCGGCGTCCTCCTCGCCCAGCGTCGCGGCCAGGGTGGGGGAGTCCTCCTCGCCGGACAGCCGCTCGTCCAGCGAGCTGCTGCGGTAGGCGTTGGCCACCGCCAGGCCCTCCAGCACCTCGGCGCGCGGGATGCCCAGGTGCTCGGCCAGCTCCGACGGCGTCGGGGCGTGCCCGTTCTTCTGGGACAGCTCGCTGACCGCCGCGTTCAGCGACAGGTGCAGCTCCTGCAGTCGCCGCGGTACCCGCACCGACCAGCCCTGGTCGCGGAAGTGCCGCTTGATCTCCCCGGTGATGGTGGGGACGGCGAAGGAGAGGAACTCCACCCCGCGGGTCGGGTCGAACCGGTCGATGGCCGCGATCAGCCCCAGCGTGCCGACCTGCAGCAGGTCGTCGAAGGGCTCTCCGCGGTTGCTGAACCGGCGGGCGAAGTGCCGGACCAGCGGCAGGTGCTCCTCGACCAGGATCTCCCGCAGCCGCTCCCGGCGCGGGTCGCCCTTCTCCAGCGTGGACAGCTCCAGGAACAGCGGCGCGGTCCGCTCGGAGCGGCTGCGGTTCTCCGAGAGCGGGACCGGGGCCGGGGCCTCGGGCGCCGCGGCGACCTCGGCCGTCTCGACGACCTCCACTGCCTCGACGACGACGTCGTCCGGTGCCGGGTCGGCGGGGTCTCGCTGGGTGGGGGCGTCGTCGGGGTCCGTGGTCGTCTCCAGGGTCTCCGGGGCAGCTCCGGGGACGACCGGTGCGTCGTCCGCCGGAGTGCGGGGTCGGGCGGGCTCACCCACGTCGAGGACTGCGGCGTCGTCGGCGGCCGGTGAGTCCGTGGCAGCCGACGGGGTCACCGGGCGACCGACACGTCGGCGCCGGGCTCGGTGAGCAGGTCCGCCGTGGTGTACCGGCGCAGCTTCTTGACCAGGGCGATGCCGGCGACCGGGGTGTCCGAGCCGTTGCCGGCGGTCACCGTGGCCTGGTCGCTCGGCCCGGACTCGACCGTGTCGACCAGCGCCTCCAGCACGGCCCAACCGAAGCCGTCGCGCGGCACGTCGACGCCGGGGGAGGTGGGCACCCACGCGTCGATGCGCAGGCCGTCGCGACTGGCCTCGAAGACCACGGTCAGCGGGGAGTCGCGCAGCGCGACGGAGGCCAGCGTGGCGCAGGCCTCGTCGACGGCGAGGCGGAGGTCCTCGACCGCGTCCAGGTCGAAGTCCATCCGCATCGCCAGGTCACCGGCCATCGCGCGGACCGCGGGCAGCTGCGTCGGCGAGGTCGGGACCTTCAGTTCCAGGCGCTCGGCGCGCCGTTCGCCGGTGGGGGCGTCGGCGCCCGTCGTGTCGACCATGCGTCGTTCGCTCCTTCGTCGTCCCCACGTCCCGGACGGGAGCGTGGCGGTCCATCTCAGCGCACCCACCGCAGGTCCTGCCCGGCGCGCAGCGCCGGACGGTGCGGAGGGGCCGGGCTGTTCCCGGGCCCCCTGACGGTATCCCGCCCGGCCCGGATCCCCACCTCCGCACCACGGCCGACTCCTGCTCCGGGGATGACAGGTCTCTCCCAACGGGTTTGAGCCGACCCGGTGGTGCCCATCCCAAACGGCGTGAGACTGCGCCGTAGTGACGTGCACGCCCGGGGCTGGACCCGACGCCGGGCCGGACGTGGGTTCGCCTACTTCGACTCCGACGGTGTGCTGATCAAGGACGACCGGCTGGACCGGTTGAAGACGCTCGCCATCCCGCCGGCGTGGAAGGACGTGTGGATCTGCCCGTGGCCCAACGGCCACATCCAGGCGGTCGGCACCGATGCGGCCGGCCGGCGGCAGTACCGCTACCACGACGCGTGGCGGGTCAAGCGGGATGCCGCCAAGCACGAGCGGGTGCTGGAGATCAGCCACCAGCTGCCCGACGTCCGCGACGCCGTCCTCGAGGCGCTGGGCACGACGGGCCTCAACCGCGACCGGGTGCTCGCCTGTGGTGTGCGGCTGCTCGACCTGGGGGCGTTCCGGGTGGGCAGCGAGCAGTACGCCGAGGACAACGGCACCTTCGGGCTGGCCACCCTGCGCCGCGAGCACGTCGAGGTGCGCGGCGAGCAGGTGTTCTTCCGCTACACCGCCAAGGGCAGCATCGAGCGCGAGCTGGAGCTGATCGACCAGCCGACCGCGGTGGTGGTCCGGGAGCTGCTGAAGCGGCCGGCCGACCAGGGTGACGAGCTGCTGGGCTACCCGCTGGCGGACGGCAGCTGGCACGACGTGACCAGTGACGAGATCAACGCCTACCTCAAGGAGATCAGCGGCGCAGAGATCACCGCGAAGGACTTCCGCACCTGGACGGCGACGGTGATGATGGCCGCCACGCTGGCCGAGGGGCCGCCGCCGAAGGGCAAGACCGCGCGCGGCAAGGTGGTCCGGCAGGCCTACGTGAAGGTCTCCGAGCAGCTGGGCAACACCCCGGCGGTGTGCAAGGCCAGCTACGTCGACCCACGGGTCGTCGACCGGTACGAGCACGGCGAGACGATTGCCGATGCCGTGGCCGAGGCTTCCCGGGCAGCGGACGACCGGACGGCGCAGCGGACCCTCGAGGCCGGCGTGTGCAGCCTGCTCAGCGCTTGACGAGGCGACGACGGGCGCCCCTCCCGGAGGAGGGGCGCCCGTCGTCGCGGCACGAACGTGCGGTGCTAGGCCTTCTCGGCGATCGTGAAGAGGTCGATGAGGCCGGTGACCTCCAGCGGGCGGGTCACGGCGCGGGTGTTGGCCACCAGCCGCAGCCCGACGTCGCGGGAGCGCGCCGACTTCTGGGTCTCCACCAAGACGGCCAGCCCGGCCGAACCGAGGAACTGCACGCCGCACAGGTCGATGACCAGCGCGGTCGGCTGCTGCTCCAGCTGGGTGTCCAGGGAGGCCCGCAGGACCGGTGCGGTGAAGGTGTCGACCTCGCCGACGACCGTCACGGTCACCGTGCCGTCGTCGTCGGTGGACGTCGACAGCGTGATCACGTCGTCGAAGGGCGCTTCGTTCGAGTCAGCCGGGGCCGACACGTCGCGCGAGCCCTCGGCGGGCGACTCGGATGAGGTCACGGACTGCAGCTCCTCTCAGCGGCGATGCCCGTCGGGCACGCTCAGCTCGGCCAATGTACTGCGGTACACCGGCCGGTCCGACACGGCCCGGGGCACGCGGGGTGTTCCGGACGTACCTGCCCAGGGGCCTGGGCAGGCGACGGCTGGCTGCTCAACCGTGGCGCCCAACCTAGCCTCGCCGGGAGGGGGGCACCACTCAGGCGGCCTCCTGGCCGGGTCAGCCGTCGGTGACGTGCATGGCCCGCTCCTCGGGGCCCTCGCCACCGGTCGGGTCGTCGGCGCTGGCGATCACGTCGTCGCTGACGCTGTCGGTGAAGGAGTCGGCCTGGTCCGACAGCCCGTCCTGGCTGATCTGCGGGACGGTCCGGTCGTGGGTCTCGGCCGCGCGGACGTCGTCGATGGGGTCCATCGTGCTGTCGGGCACCTCGCGGTCCAGCCGGCCCGACAACGACTCGCCCTCGGCCTGCTCGAAGGCGGTGGTGCCGAAGTCGACTGTGGCGTTGGCGCGCTCGCCGGGCACCGGGGCGAACTCCGGGTCCTCGGCCAACGCCTCGGTCGGGTGGTCGTCGTCGGCGATGTCCGGGACGCCGTCGTCCTCGTAGGAGATGTCCCGGGCGGTCTGCCCCTGGGGGTCGGTGCCGGAGGTGTCGGCGTCCGTCGTCCCGGTGAGGCCGCGCTCGTCGTCGGGGAACTCGGCGTCGTTGAGGGCGGAGTCGATCGCGGCGCGGTCGGGCTCGGTCATGGTGGTGCCTCCGTTCTGCGTGCCGCGGCGCGCGCACGCTCGCCGTCCGGTGGACGGGGGGAGCCGGTCGGGTGACCGGCGTCGTGCGATCGCCCTACCCGCCAGCCCCGGCGCCATGCGTGACCCATCACCGGGGCCGTCCGGGCTTGTCGATCACTCTGTGCGGGTACTGGCGGGGAATGGCGATGGCAGACGTGCGGCAGATCGGCGAGCCGGTCCGGCGATGGGCGCGCACCCAGAAGCAGGAGTACACCCAGGGCGAGGCGCGTCCGTTGGGTGCGGACCTGGGGGCGATGGGCGTCTACCTCGGACTCGTGGGCACGGCGGCCGCTGCGATCCGGGCCGGCGGCCGGGAGCTGCCCAGCAGGATCCCGCTGGGGGACGCCGTGCTCCTCACCGTCGGCACCTTCCGGCTGGCCCGGCGGATCGCGAAGGACCCGGTCACCGCGCCCGTCCGCGCGCCGTTCGTCAGCTACCAGGGGACGTCGGGGGAGGCGGAGGTCGCCGAGGTCGTGCGCGAGCACGGCGGGGTCAAGCACGCCGTGGGCGAGCTGCTGACCTGCCCGTTCTGCATGGCGCAGTGGGTCGGCACCGGGTTCGTGCTCGGCTACGTGAGCGCGCCCCGGGCCACCCGGCTGGCCGCCCTGACGATGACCATGGTGGCCGGCTCCGACGTCCTGCAGTTCGTCTACGACGCGATCCAGAACGGTGCGCTGAAGGGCGGGGGAGAGGACGGCGGGGGAG
>NZ_SJEW01000058.1 GCF_005930475.1 Modestobacter altitudinis | reverse complement strand
CTCCAGAACAGCCCCTGCGGCCGATGCCGGCGGCGCCGGCGCCGCCCTAGCGTCGTCGGTGTCGATCCGGTCCCGCCCACCGCCGCAGGAGCCCCCGTGCACGAGACGATGATCATCGCGAAGATGGACCCCCGCGACGCCGGCGAGGTGGCCGCCGTCTTCGGCCGCTCCGACGCGACGTCCATGCCCCACGACATCGGGGTGCGGCACCGGTCGCTCTTCCAGTTTCACGGCCTCTACGTGCACCTGATCGGCTTCGACCGGCCGCCGTCGGAGTCGATGCAGGTGGCGCAGTCGCTGCCGTCCTTCCGGGCGGTCAGCGACGAGCTCAAGCCCTACATCGAGCCGTACGACCCGAACTGGCGCTCACCGCAGGACGCGATGGCCCGCCGCTTCTACCACTGGACCTCGTCGCCCGAGTGAGGGCGACGGCACGCGGTTGAGAGGCAGTCATGACCCGTTCCTCGTTGACCACACCCGGTGTGCCCGCCCCGCCGGTGCACGCGGGCTGGACCTCCTGCCCGTCCTGCGGCTGGCTGCTCTACCACAAGCGGCTGGAGCGCAACCTGCACGTCTGCCCGGAGTGTGAGCACCACCTGAGGCTGAGCGCCCGGGCCCGGATCGACATGCTCGTCGACGCCGGCAGCTTCACCGAGACCGAACTCCCCCGCGGCGACTCCGACCCGCTCACCTTCACCGACCTGCGCCCCTACCCCGACCGGCTGCGCGACGCCGCGCACCGTTCCGGCGAGTCCGAGGCGGTCCTGGTGGGCGAGGCGCGGATCGGCGGGACCCCGCTGGTGCTCGCCGTCATGGACTTCGGCTTCCTGGGCGGCAGCATGGGCGTGGAGGTGGGCCGGCGGGTGAGCGAGGCCGCCGCGCTGGCGCTGGAGCAGGGCCGGCCGCTGGTGGTCGTCTGCGCCAGCGGTGGGGCCCGGATGCAGGAGGGCGTCTTCTCGCTGTTCCAGATGGCCCGCGCCAGCGAGGCCTTCGGGCGTCTCCGCGAGGCCGGGCTGCTCTCGGTCTGCGTGCTCACCGACCCCACCTACGGCGGGGTCTCCGCCTCCTTCGCGACCCTGGCGTCGGTGCTCATCGGGGAACGGGGCGCCCACGTCGGCTTCGCCGGCCCCCGGGTGGTGCAGGAGACGATCCGTGCCGAGCTCCCCCGCGACTTCCAGACCTCGGAGTTCCTGCTCGCCCACGGCCTGGTGGACCGGGTGGAGAACCGGGCGGACCTGCGGCCGGTGCTCATCCGGCTGCTCGCCCTGCACGGTCAGGACGCCGCCGACGTCCCGGCCACGGACGGACCGGCCGGCGAGCCGGACCCCGCCCAGGCCGAGGCGCCCGTCCTGCAGCCGGTGGAGAGCGACCCCTGGGACGTCGTCCAGCGGGCGCGGGTCGTCGACCGGCCGACGACGCTGGACTACCTGCACACCGCCTTCGACGACTTCGTCGAGCTGCACGGCGACCGGGCCTTCGGCGACGACCCCGCCGTGGTGGGCGGGGTGGCCTCCCTCGGCGGCCGGGCGGTCGTGGTGATCGGCCACGAGAAGGGGCACTCGGTCCGCGAGCGGGTGGCCCACAACTTCGGGATGCCGCACCCGGAGGGCTACCGCAAGGCGCTGCGCCTGCTGGGGCACGCCGAGGCCCACCGGCTGCCGGTCGTCACCCTCGTCGACACCCCCGGGGCGCACCCGGGACCGGAGGCGGAGGAGCGCGGGCAGTCCCACGCCATCGCCGAGATCATCATGCGGAGCAGCCGGCTGCGGGTCCCCGTGGTCGCCGTGGTCACCGGCGAGGGCGGCAGCGGTGGCGCGCTGGCGTTGTGCACGTCGGACCGGTTGCTCGTCCTGGAGAACGCCTACCTGTCGGTGATCAGCCCCGAGGGGTGCGCGGCGATCCTGTGGCGGACGGCGACGGCGGCTCCCGCCGCGGCGCGGGCCATGCAGCTGGGCGCCACCCACCTGTACCGGTCGGGCATCGCCACCTCCGTCGTCCCCGAGCCATCGGGCGGTGCGCACACCGATCCGGTCGCAGCGGCGGACCTGCTGCGCGCGGCGCTCCTCCGCGAGCTGGACGAGCTGTCCCGGGCCGACGTCGACACCCTGCTGGCCGAACGCTCGCGCAGGTTGTCCGGCATGGACGGCCGCCGCGTGCGCACGCTGCAGCCCGTCGTCCCGGCGGGGTGCTGACCGTGCACCCGAGTGAGTTCGCCTCCCGGCCCACGTCGATCGGCGCCCCGCTGCCGGCCGACGACACCACCCGGTCGCTCAGCGACGAGGTGGTCGAGCTGGCCCGCAGCCTGCCCGGTGACCTGCGCCGGCTCACCGTGCGCAGCGGCGACAGCGCGATCGAGGTCGAGTGGGCCGCCGAGGAGCGACCCGCCGGCGAGCCCGGGGGCGCGCTGCGGAGCACCCCGGTCGGCCGGGACGTCCTGGTCGAGACCGCCGAGCCCGCCGTCCCCGACGACGTGGTCGCCGTCCCCGCGCCGCTGGTCGGGACCTTCTACGTCGCCTCGTCACCGGACGCCGACCCGTTCGTCCGGGTCGGCGACACCGTCGAGCCCGGTCAGACGCTCGGGATCGTCGAGGCGATGAAGCTGATGAACCCGATCGTGGCCGACGAGGCCGGCGTCGTCACCGAGGTCCTCGCCGGGGACGCCGAGTCGGTGGAGTACGGGCAGGTCCTGATGTACCTGCGCCCGACGGGGGCCGCGCAGTGATCAGCCGGCTGCTCATCGCCAACCGGGGCGAGATCGCCGTCCGGATCGCGCGCGCCTGCCGTGAGCTGGGCATCGAGGTCGTCGCCACCTACTCCACCTCCGACCGGCACTCCGCGGTGGTGGCGATGGCCGACGAGGCGGTGCACATCGGCCCGCCCGCCCCACGGCACAGCTACCTGCACGTGCCGAACCTGATCGAGGCTGCGCTGCGCACCGGCGCGGACGCCGTCCACCCCGGCTACGGGTTCCTCTCCGAGGACCCGGACTTCGCCGAGATCTGCGAGATGGAGGGGCTCACCTTCGTCGGTCCGCCGCCGGAGGTCATGCAGCAGATGGGCAACAAGGCCACCGCCCGCCGGCTGATGGCCGAGGCCGGCCTGCCGCTGCTGCCCGGGGTGGTCGAGCCGGTCCGGACGGCGGCGGAGGGCCGGGCGATCGCCGACGAGATCGGCTACCCGGTGATCATCAAGGCCGCTGCCGGGGGCGGTGGCCGCGGGATGACCGTCGTGTCGGCACCGGAGGAGTTCACCGAGGCGTTCGCCGCCACCCGCGCGGTCGCCCGTGCGGTCTTCCGCGACCCGACCGTCTACGTGGAGCGCTACCTCACCCGCGCCCGCCACGTGGAGGTGCAGGTGCTCTGCGACGGGCACGGCGCCGGGATCCACCTCGGCGAGCGCGACTGCTCGCTGCAGCGCCGCCACCAGAAGCTGCTCGAGGAGGGGCCCGCCGCGCACCTCTCCCCCGAGCGGCGCGCCGAGATCGGTGCCCTGGCGGTGCGCGGAGCGCTGTCGGTGGGGTTCACCGGCGCGGGGACCGTCGAGTTCCTCGTCGACGACGCCGGCGCGTACTTCATGGAGATGAACGCCCGGATCCAGGTCGAGCACCCGGTCACCGAGGTGCTCACCGGCGTCGACCTCGTCCGGGAGCAGCTGCTGGTCGCCGGCGGCCGGCGGCTGCAGCTGCAGCAGGAGGACGTGGTGACCCGCGGCGCGGCGATCGAGTGCCGGATCAACGCCGAGGACCCGGCCCGCGGCTTCGCCCCTGCCCCCGGCCACCTCGACGTCCTGCAGGCCCCCGGCGGGCCGTGGACCCGGTTCGACACCGGCTACCGGCAGGGCGACGACGTGAGCCCGCACTACGACTCGCTGCTGGGCAAGCTCGTCGTCTGGGCCCCCGACCGCGACCAGGCCGTCCGGCGGATGGACCGGGCTCTGGCCGAACTGCGGGTCGAGGGGCCGGCGCTGCACACCACCATCGCCCTGCAGCGCGCGATGCTGCGCCACCCCGACGTGCGCGCCGACCGGCACGACATCGAGTTCCTCGACCGCAGCCTGCCCGAGCTCCTGGCCTCCGCAGCTGCGCTGTCGGCGACCCCGTCGGCGCCCATGCCCGCCCACGGGTCGCTGCAGCTCGTCCCCGCACCGTCCGGCAGCGACCGGCCGGAGCTGTCCCGTCCACCCATCCCTGAGAGGAACACCGCCATGCCCGACACCCCGTTCACCCTCGACGACCTGATGGACCTGCTCTCCGAGAAGGCCGGGCTCCCCCCGGAGTCGCGCACCACCGACCCCGACGCCCACTTCGCCGACATCGGCCTGGACTCGCTGGCCTTCCTGTCCATGCAGACCGAGCTGCACGACCGGTTCGGGATCGAGATGCCCGACGACGACCCCGACCGCTACACGCTCGGCGAGATCGTCTCGACCGTCTCCGCGGCCCAGTCGCAGATGGCCTGACGGAGGACCCCTCTCACGCCTCGCACGCTCGGCGCGAGCCCCTGGACGGGGCCGCCCCCGCCCGACCCCTGACCCAGGCAGACAGCCGGAGGACCCAGATGAGCACCCTCGAGAACGACAGCCGGACCGTCGGCCACACCGACAACTCGATCTTCATCGACGCGGACATCGACCACGTCTGGCGGATGACCAACGACCTGCCGTCCTGGCCGGACCTCTTCACCGAGTACGCCGAGGTGGAGGTCCTCGCCCAGCACGGCTCGACATTCCGGTTCCGGCTCAAGATGCACCCCGACGAGTCCGGTCGGGTGTGGAGCTGGATCTCCGAGCGCACCCTCGACGAGGCCGCCCGCGAGGTGGTCGCCAAGCGGGTCGAGCCGGGCCCGTTCGAGTTCATGGACATCCGGTGGAACTACACGCCCGAGGGCACCGGCACCCGGATGCGGTGGCAGCAGGACTTCCGGATGCGGCCCGAGGCGCCGATCGACACGGCCGGCATGACCGAGCGCATCGACGCCAACAGCAAGGTCCAGATGGCCGTCATCCGGGACAAGGTGGAGGCCGCCGCCAGGCACGCGGAGCCGACGACGTGACCGGACTCGCCCCGGGGGCCGCGGTCGTCCTCCCGGGTGAGGACAGTGCCCGCCCCGGCGCGCTCGACGCCTGGCTCGGCGACGAGGCCGCCCGGGACGTCGTGGCCGAGGCCTCGGACGTGCTGGGCCGGGACGTCGTCCCGTGGTGGGGCGACCCGCTCAACCTCTGCGACCCGGTGACCGCACACCTGGCGGCGGTCGTGACCGGGGTCGCGGGGCACCGCAGCCTGGTCGCCGCCGGTCTGCAGCCGGTCGTCGTCGCCGGGCACGGCGTCGGGGAGTACGCCGCGCTGGTCGCCGCCGGCGCCCTGCCGCTGGACCAGGTGGTGGCGTTCGTCGACTGGCGCGCGGAGGCGCTGTCGCACGCGCCGCGCCCCTCGTGTGCGGGCATGGCGGCCGTCGTCGGGCCGGGTGCCGGCGAGGTCGCCCGCTCCGTGGTCGCGGAGCTCGGGGCCGGCGGAGGGCTGACCGTGGCGTCCCTGGACGGCCCGGCCCAGGTGGTGCTCTCCGGCAGCCGGGAGGAGCTGGAGCAGGCACGCGCGGCCGTCACCGCGGCAGGACTGGACATGGTCCGGCTCCGCGGGCGGGCCGCCTGCCACGGCCCGCTGATGCGGTCGGTCGCCGACCACCTCGCCGCGCCGCTCGCCGACCTGGACTGGTCCGTCCCGGACGTCCCGGTCGTGCCCAACGCCGACGGCCGGCCGACCCGTGACCCCGACCAGCTGGCCCGCTGCCTGCGGGCGCACCTGACCTCGCCGGTGCAGTGGGAGGCCACCTCGCAGGCGCTGGTCGGGGCCGGTGCCACCTGGGTCGTCGAGGTGGGCCCGGCGCCCACCCTCGGCCCGCTGATCCGCCAGGTCCACCCGGACCTCCCGCTGCTCCTGGCCACCGGGCCGGGTGCGCTCACCCCCATCGCAGTCCCGGAACCCGCGCTGACGGGTCCGGCCCCCACCGGAGGAGAGAGATGACGACGATCCAGCACCCCACCGCGAAGGTGCGCTGCGGGCCCACCGTGTCGCGGGCCGACACGGTCCCCAACCGCCGCCGCGGCGGTGACATCCGGGTGCTGCTCTCGCCGACCAGCGTGGGCGCCACCGCCGGGTTCATGGGCACGCTCACCCTCGAGCCGGGGGAGGTCGTCACCGAGCACTGGCACCCGTACTCGGAGGAGTTCCTCTACTGCGTCTCCGGCGACGTGCTGGTGACCCTGGACGGCGAGGAGCGCCGGCTGGGCGGCGAGTCGGCGCTGCACATCCCGATCGGGGTGCGGCACCGCATCGTCAACGACGGCACCGAGCCGGCGTTCTTCGTCTTCCTCGCCGGCCCGCTGGCCCCCCGGCCGGAACTCGGCCACGTCGACACCGAGCCCTCCCCGGGCTCCATGGGTGTCCGATGACCGCCTCCGGACGCCGGGTCGTCATCACCGGCATCGGCGTGGTCGCCCCCGGCTCGATGGGCCGCGAGGGCTTCTGGGAGATGATCACCGCCGGCCGGACGGCGACCCGGCGGATCACCTTCTTCGACCCGAGCCGCTTCCGCTCGCAGGTGGCGGCCGAGGTCGACTTCGACGGGCGCAAGCTGGGCCTCACCGCCCACGAGGTGCACCGCAACGACCGGTTCGTGCAGATGGCGATGGTGGCCGCCGACGAGGCCGTCGCGGACAGCGGGCTGACGTTCGGGGCCGGCGGCGCGGACGACGCCCCGGACCCGGACCGGGTCGGGGTGACCCTGGGCAGCGCGGTCGGGGCCACCATGCGGCTGGAGAACGAGTACGTCGCGGTCAGCGACGCGGGGTCGCACTGGCTGGTCGACCCGCGGTACGCCTCACGGTTCCTGCACCAGGCGCTGGTGCCCAGCTGCGGGGCCACCGAGCTGGCGGTGCGCTTCGGCGCCCACGGGCCGGCCACGGTCGTCTCGACCGGCTGCACCTCGGGCATCGACGCGGTCGGCTACGGCGCCCAGCTGATCGAGGACGGCGATGCCGACGTGGTGATCGCCGGGGCCAGCGACGCCCCGATCTCGCCGATCTCGATGGCCTGCTTCGACACCATCCGGGCGACGACGGCCAACAACGCCGACCCCGAGCACGCCTCCAAGCCCTTCGACGCCCGCCGGGACGGCTTCGTCATGGGTGAGGGCGCTGCGGTGCTGGTGTTGGAGGAGCTGGAGCACGCCCGGCAGCGCGGCGCGGAGGTGTACTGCGAGGTCAGCGGCTACGCCAACCGCTGCAACGCCTTCCACATGACCGGGCTGCGGCCCGACGGCATCGAGATGGCCGAGGCCATCGGACTGGCGCTGGACCAGGGCCGGATCGACCCCGACGAGGTGGGCTACGTCAACGCGCACGGCTCGGGCACCAAGCAGAACGACCGCCACGAGACCGCCGCGGTGAAGCGCAGCCTGGGCCCGACCGCCCAGCAGGTGTCGATGAGCTCGATCAAGTCGATGGTCGGCCACTCGCTCGGCGCGATCGGGTCGATCGAGATCGCCGCCACCGCGCTGGCGGTCAAGCGCGGGGTGGTGCCGCCGACGGCCAACTACGGGGTGCCCGACCCGGAGTGCGACCTGGACTACGTGCCCAACACCGCCCGCGAGCAGAAGGTGGACGTCGCACTGTCGGTGGGCAGCGGCTTCGGTGGCTTCCAGTCGGCGATCGTGCTGGCCTCCCCGGACAGGAGGAGCGCATGACCCGGCTGCTGGTCACCGGGATCGGCGTCGTCGCCCCCAGCGGCGTCGGCGTCGAGGCGCACTGGTCCTCCCTCGTCCGGGGGGAGCCGGCCATCCGGCCGATCGAGGGCTTCGACACCGACCAGTACGGCGTGACGCTGGCCGGGCAGGTCCGCGACTTCGACCCGAAGGCGTTCGTGGCGCCGCAGCTGATGGTGCAGACCGACCGCTGGACCTGGACGTCCCTGGCGGCCGCCACGCTGGCCGCGCAGGACGCGGGCTACGAGGCACCCGAGGACGCCTACGCGACCTCGGTGTTCCTGGCCGCCGGCTCCGGTGGCAACGAGTTCAGCCAGCACGAGATCCAGGGGCTGTGGGCCAAGGGGCCGAAGTCGGTCGGCGCCTACCAGTCGATCGCCTGGTTCTACGCGGCCAGCACCGGCCAGCTCTCCATCCGGGACGGCTACAAGGGCCCCTCCGGCGTGGTGGTCAGCGAGGGGGCGGGCGGGCTGGACAGCATCGGCTGGGCCCGCCGGGTGGCGCGCCGCGGCACGCCGGCCGTCCTGGTCGGCGGCACGGAGGCCGGCGTGACGCCGTACGCCCTGCTGTGCCAGGCGACCAGCGGCCGGCTGTCGACGGCGACCCGGCCCGAGGACGCCTACAAGCCCTTCGACCGCCGGGCCAACGGACACGTCATCGGCGAGGGCGGCGCGATCCTGCTGCTGGAGGAGGCCGGCGCCGCCCGGGCCCGGGGCGCCCAGCAGGTCTGGGGCGAGGTCGTCGGCTACGGCGCCACGCACGACGCCCACCACCACGAGGACCCCGCGCCCGACGCCACCCAGTACGCCCGCGCGATCCGGCTCTCCCTGGCCGACGCCGGGATCACCCCGGACGACGTCGACCTGGTCCTCGCCGACGGGGCCGGGGTGCCGGAGCTCGACGCGCTGGAGCTCGAGGCGCTCCAGCGGGTCTTCGGCGGGCGCGCGACACCGGTGCCGGTGACCGCACCGTCGTCCTGGACGGGGCGGCTGATGGCCGGCGGCTCGGCGCTCAACGTGGCGACCGCGCTGCTGGCGATGCGGGACGGCATCGTGCCCGGCACCGCCCACCTCGACGACCCGGTCGACGCGCCGGGCGTCGACCTCGTGCAGCAGAACCGGGTGCAGGACGTCGGGACCGTCGTCGTCCTCGCCCGTGGCTTCGGGGGCTTCAACAGCAGCCTGGTGCTGCGCCGACACCAGGAGGAGCAGGCGGCATGACGGCAGCGACCGAGAAGGCCCCGGTGGTGCGCACCCTGTTGCGGATGCGCACCCGGGAAGGGTGCGAGGCGGAGTTCGAGCAGAGCTGGCGGCGGGCGGCGGCGGAGATCAGCAAGGTCCCCGGCAACCTGCGGCAGGAGCTCGTGCGCGACGCCGACGACCCGCGCACCTTCCTGATCACCAGCGACTGGGTCGACCGTGCCGCGGTCGACGCGTTCGGCCGCAGCAGTGCCCGGGAGGCGCTCACCGAGGCGCTGCGCGAGCTGCGGGAGGACGCGTCACGCAGCACCTACGAGCTGCTGCACACCGTCGACGGCGGGCAGCCCGCCGAGGACGACGCACCGCCGCACGTGCGGATCGACATCAGCACCCGGGTCGAGGAGGGGCAGGAGGAGGCCTTCGAGGCCGCCTACGCCAAGACCACCGCCGCGCTGCACGGCACCCCCGGGCTGATCCGGGAGGAGCTGCTCAAGGAGATCGGCGCGCCGAGGTACCACATCTTCGCCGAGTGGGAGTCCGAGCAGGACTTCATCACCTGGGTCGACGACCCCTCGCACGCCGACCAGAGCGCGGCGCTGATCCGCTGGCTGTCGGTGGAGTTCAACCGCCAGCACTACGAGATCCGGCACCGCCCTGCCGACCCCGGCGGCGGGTCGGCGGAGCCGACGACGCGGCCGCACGTCCGGATCGACATCAGCACCCGGGTCGACGAGGGCGAGGAAGAGGCCTTCGAGGCCGCCTACGCGAAGACGACCGCCGCGTTGCGCGGCACCCCCGGGCTGATCCGGGAGGAGCTGCTCAAGGAGATCGGCGCGCCGAGGTACCACATCTTCGCCGAGTGGGAGTCCGAGCAGGACTTCATCACCTGGGTCGACGACCCCTCGCACGCCGACCAGAGCGCGGCGCTGATCCGCTGGCTGTCGGTGGAGTTCAGCCGGCAGCACTTCGAGATCCGGTACCGGCCGGTGGACGCCGACGGTGGTTCCTGGCCGCTCCCCGCAGCGGCCGCCGGGTCCCCCGACCCGAAGCCGGTGGTGGCCGCCGCGCCGGTGCCGGCACCGCGGGTGTCCGCGCCGGTCGAACAGGTGCCGGTGCCCAGTGCACCGGTGCAGGAGTTCGTCGAGGTGCCGGGCGCGCAGCACGCGGCCGCACCCGTGCCGGTGCCGGCTCCCCCGCGGACCGTCAGCGGGGACGTCGAGGTGCTGGTGGCCGGCGCCGGCCCGGCCGGGCTGACCCACGCGCTGGAGCTGGCCCGTCGCGGCATCGCCGTCCGGGTGGTCGACAAGCGGGCGCAGGCGGCGACCCAGGCGGACAAGGCGATCGGCATCCACTGCCGGACGATGGAGATCTGGGAGGACCAGGGCATCGTCGCCGAGGCGATGGACGCCGGGATCTGGCTGCACGGGCAGACGGTGTTCGTCAACGGCAAGCAGACCCACCAGGTCGACTGGGCCGGCCTCGACGAGCTCCCCTACGCCCACCTCGGTCTCCCCCAGTACGACACCGAGCGGCTGCTCACCGCGAAGCTGCTCGCGCACGGCGTCGCCGTCGAGCGCGGGGTGGA
Organism: Modestobacter altitudinis; assembly: GCF_005930475.1. Taxonomy (GTDB): domain Bacteria; phylum Actinomycetota; class Actinomycetes; order Mycobacteriales; family Geodermatophilaceae; genus Modestobacter; species Modestobacter altitudinis. Next base: position 22,715 of record NZ_SJEW01000058.1, on the reverse strand, counting down.
GCTGGTCGGCTTCAGCCAGGACGACGACGGGGTCACCGCGCAGCTGCGGCTCCCGTCGGGCGTGTCCGAGACCACCCGGGCGCAGTACCTGGTCGGCTGCGACGGTGCGCACAGCGTGGTGCGGGCCGGGCTCGGGCTGGACTTCGAGGGCGGGGTGTCGATGTTCCCGCAGCTGTTCATGCTGGGCGACGTCGACGTCGACTGGGAGATGCCGCCGGGCCACCTGGTCCGCTGGGTGCGCATCGAGGAGGACGGCGCGTTCACCGGCATGCTGGTCTGCGTCCCGCTCAAGGGCCGCAACCGCTACCGGATCGCCACGCTGGCTCCCGAGCCGCTGCAGAAGACCATCGGCTCCGGCGTGGTGCCGCCCGGGTTCTGGCAGGAGTACACCCCGCCGACGCTCGCCGACATCCAGGCGGCGATCGACGACGTGGGGCCGGCGGGCACGACCGCGAGCAACCTGCGCTGGTCGTCGATCTTCCGGGTCAAGCACGGGATCGTCGACCGGTACCGGGAGGGCCGGGTCTTCGTCGCCGGGGACGCCGCGCACCTGCACCCGCCGGCCGGTGGGCAGGGCATGAACACCGGGATCCAGGACGCCTGGAACCTGGGCTGGAAGCTCGCGCTCGCCGTCCGGGGGCTGGCCGCGCCGGGACTGCTGGACAGCTACGACGCCGAGCGGCGCCCGGCGGGCAAGGCGATCGTCGACCGGGCCGTGGCCATCGCGTTCACCGACGAGATGGACATGGAGGACGAGAAGGCGCAGTTCCTGCTCGAGATGCAGATGACGATGAACTACGCCGGGAGCCCGCTGGTCGGGGAGGTGACCGACGGGGAGGGCTTCGCCGGTGGGCCGCAGCCCGGTCACCGGGCGCCGGACGTGCAGGGGCTGCGCCGCTTCGGTGTCGCCCACGACCTCCGGTTGTTCGACCTGACCCGCGGGACGCATGCGACCCTGCTGCTGCACGCCGGCGCCGGGGCCGGCGAGGAGGACCTGGCGGCGCTGGAGAAGCTGGCCGCGTCGGTCCGGCAGTCGACCCAGGGCCAGGTGCACCCGTACCTGATCGCAGCGCCGGACGCCACCGTGCCGCCGCTGGTCGACCTGCCGGTCGTCCGCGACACCCAGGGCGGCTTCGCCGCCGCCTACGGCGTCCCGGGCACCGGGACGGCGGCGTACCTGGTGCGGCCCGACGGGCACGTCGGCCTCCGCACCCGGGTGGTGACCGACGCCGTGCTGCGGGAGCACCTGTCGGGGGTCTTCGCCGGCTGACCACACAGACGAGGGACCCGGCAGCGCACGGCTGCCGGGTCCCTCGTGCTGCGGTGCTCAGCTCTGGGCGAGCACCGGGTAGTCGGTGTAGCCCTCGGCACCCGCGGCGTAGAACGTCGCGGCGTTCGGCGTGTTCTCCGGGTGCTGGCCGGCCCACCGCTCGACCAGGTCGGGGTTGGCGATGACCGGCCGGCCGACCGCGACGGCGTCGGCGTGCGCGGCGTCGATGAGCGCGACGGCCTCCTCGCGGGTGGTCACCGTGCCGAAGCCGCTGTTGGCGATCATCGGGCCGTCGAACCGGCGGCGCAGCTCCTGGACCAGCTCACCGGCCGGCTCGGCGTGCAGCACCGACAGGTAGGCCAGGCCCAGCGGGCGCAGCGCGTCCAGCAGCGTGCCGTAGGTGGCCCGGACGTCGTCGCGGTCGGTCTCCAGCGCGTCCTGGATGTCGTGCTCGGGCGAGATCCGCAGGCCGACCCGGCCGGCGCCGATCGCCTCGGCGACCGCGGTGACGACCTCGATGACGAAGCGCGCCCGGTTCTCCGGCGAGCCGCCGTACTCGTCCTCGCGACGGTTGGACGCCGGGGACAGGAACTCGTGCAGGAGGTAGCCGTTGGCGCCGTGGACCTCCACGCCGTCCAGCCCCGCCTCGACGGCCCGGCGGGCAGCGGCGACGAAGTCGTCCCGGACCTCGCGGGCCTCCTCGGTGGTCAGCGCGTGCGGGACGGGGTAGGGCTGCTTGCCCTTCTCGGTGTGCCCGGCGCCGTTGATGGCGAGGGCGCTCGGCGCCTCGACACGTCGCCCGCCGTTGACGTCGGGGTGGGTGACCCGGCCGCCGTGCATGACCTGCATGACGATGCGGCCGCCCCGGGCGTGCACCGCCGTCGCCACCCGGCGCCAGCCCTCGACCTGCTCGTCGGTGACGATGCCGGGCTGGCCGACGAAGGCCTGGGACTCGGGGCGCGGGTAGGTGCCCTCGGTGATGATCAGGCCGACGCCGGCGCGCTGTTCGTAGTGCTCGACCACCAGGTCGTTCGGGACGCCGGAGGCGCCGGACCGCATGCGGGTCAACGGGGCCATGACGACGCGGTTGGCGAGCTCGAGGTCGCCGAGCGTGACGGGGGAGAACAAGTCCATGCCGGGGACAAGGTCGTTGCCCAGGCTCACCATTCCGCGACGGCACCGACTGCGGCACGCGTCACGTCGTCCGTCGTCCGTCGTCCGTCGTCCGTCGTCCGTCGTCCGTCGTCGCCACTTTGGCGACGGAGGACCGGAATGCCGCCGGGGGTCGCGGCGCTGGCACACCCCGGACGCTCCACGAGAGGAACAGCACCCATGGCCAAGACCTGGTTCATCACCGGCGCATCGCGCGGCTTCGGCAAGGAGTGGTCGATCGCGGCCCTCGAGCGCGGCGACAGCGTCGCCGCCACCGCCCGCGACACGTCGTCCCTGGACGACCTGGTGCAGCAGTTCGGCGACGCGGTGCTGCCGATCCAGCTCGACGTCGACGACCGGGACGCCGTGTTCGCGGCCGTCGCGCAGGCGCACGAGCACTTCGGCCGGCTGGACGTCGTGGTCAACAACGCCGGCTACGGCCAGTTCGGGATGGTCGAGGAGATCTCCGAGGCCGAGGCGCGCGCGCAGTTCGACACCAACGTGTTCGGCGCGCTGTTCGTCACCCAGGCGGCGCTGCCGTACCTGCGCGAGCAGGGGTCGGGGCACTTCCTGCAGGTGTCGAGCATCGGCGGGATCTCCGCGTTCCCGAACATCGGCATCTACAACGCCTCGAAGTGGGCCCTCGAGGCGTTCAGCCAGTCGCTGGCCGCTGAGGTCGCCGACTTCGGCATCAAGGTCACGCTCATCGAGCCCGGCGGGTTCTCCACCGACTGGGGCGGCGCCTCGGCGAAGCACGCCGAGCCGAACCCGGCCTACGACACCTACCGGGAGAAGGCGGCCGAGCAGCGCAAGGCCCGCGTGGCCACGCCGGGCGACCCGACGGCCAGCCGCGCCGCCGTCCTGGCAGTCGTGGACGCGGAGGAGCCGCCGCTGCGGGTCTTCTTCGGCGACGGCCCGCTGGGCATCGCCACCCGCGACTACGAGTCCCGGCTGGCCGAGTGGCGCGAGTGGGAGCACGTCTCCAAGCTCGCCCAGGGCTGATCACCGCGACGGCCGTCGTCCCTCCTCGGGGACGGCGGCCGTCGTCGTCTCAGGCCGCGAGCACGGCCTCGCGCTCGGCGGCCCCGGCCAGCTCGGCGTACCGGCCGCCACGGGCGATGAGCTCGTCGTGGGTGCCCTGCTCCACGACCCGCCCGTGCGACAGGACGGCGATCAGGTCGGCGTCCCGGACGGTGGAGAGCCGGTGGGCGATGGTGATCGTCGTCCGGCCGCGGCTCGCCTCGTCCAGCGCGGCCTGCACCGCCCGCTCGGTCGTGTTGTCCAGCGCGCTGGTCGCCTCGTCGAGCACCAGCACCCGCGGGTCGCGGAGCAGCGTGCGGGCGATGGCCAGCCGCTGCTTCTCCCCGCCGGAGAACCGGTGCCCGCGGGCGCCGACCACGGTGTCGTAGCCGTCGGGCAGCGCCGCGATCACCTCGTGCACCTGGGCGCGCCGGGCGGCGTCGACCATGTCCGCGTCGGTGGCGTCGGGCGCGGCGTGCCGCAGGTTCTCCCGGATCGTGCCGTGCAGCAGGTAGGTCTCCTGGGAGACGACGCCGACCACGCGGGCCAGGTCGGCCAGGGTCACGTCCCGGACGTCGATGCTGTCGATGGTGACCCGCCCGGTCGTCGGGTCGTTGAGCCGGGCGACGAGCGAGGCCAGCGTGCTCTTGCCCGAGCCGGTCTCCCCCACCAGGGCCAGTGTGGCGCCGGCGGGCACGGCGAGGTCGACGTCGTCCAGGGCGGCACGAGCGCCGTCGTCGTAGCGGAACCCGACGTGGGAGAACCGCACCTCGCCGCGGACGTCGGTCAGCGGGACCGGGTGCGCCGGGTCGTCGATGTCCACCGGCAGGTCGAGGTACTCGAACACCCGGCTGAACAGCGCCATCGAGGCGGTCAGCGCGACACCGATGTCCAGCAAGCCCATCAACGGGCGGAACAGGTTGCCTTGTAGCGCGGTGAACGCGACCAGCGTGCCGATGGTCATGCCACCCGACGTCGCGGGCAGCCCGGCGGCCAGGTAGATCAGCGCCGGGATGCCGGCGAACACGATGCTCATGGTGGCCAGCCGCCAGCGCCCGGCGAGCTGGGAGCGGACCTCGAGCCCGACCAGGTCGTCCGAGGTCCCGGCGAAGCGCCGGGACTGCGCGGGGCCCGCGCCGAGGGTCTTGCCGAGGAGCACGCCGCTGACGCTCAGGCCCTCCTCGACCTGGGTGTTGAGGTCGGCGAGGTACCGCTGGCGCTGCGCGGTGATGGTGCGCCGCATCCGCGCCACCTTGCGGGTCAGCCAGATGGCCGGCGGCAGGACGACGAGGGAGAGCAGGGACAGCCGCCAGCTCAGCGCCACCATGGCGACTGCCGTCCCGACGACCGTGGTGGCGTTGGAGGCGAAGGAGGTGGCGGTGGAGGTGACCACCGACTGCATGCCGCCGATGTCGTTGGTCAGCCGCGACTGCACCTCGCCGCCCTTGGTGCGGGTGAAGAAGCCCAGCGACTGGCGCTGCAGGTGGGTGAAGACCGACGTCCGCAGGCCGTGCATGACGTGCTGGCCGACGGTCGTGGACAGCCAGGTCTGCAGCACGCCGAGGACGGCGGTCACCGCGGTGACGGCGACCATGCCGGCGACGGCCCAGGCGAGCAGCCGCACGTCACGCTGCGGGAGAGCCTCGTCGATGACCAGCCGGACGAGGAACGGCGTGGCGAGCGCGATGGCCGAGGAGGCCACGATCAGCGCGACCACCAGGGTCAGCTGCCCGCGGAACGGGCGGAACAGCCCGGCCACGCGGCTCCAGCGGACGGGCGAGCGCTCGAGTTGGGCCTTGTCGGCCGGGTCCGGTCGGCCGCTGCTGCGGCCCCCGCCGCCACGGCCCTGCATGGTGTTGTCGTCGTCCAAGCGACCACCCCCTCTCGGATCGATGGTGAGGTTACCTCACGGTGTGGTAACCGCGCCATCGGCGCTACCATTCCCGCATGACGGACTCCCCCGCCGACGACGGGACGGCAGCCCTCGGCGACCTGCTGATGCGGGCCGCCCGGACGCTCCGCCGCCGGTTCGGCGCGGTGCTCGCCCCCTGGGACCTGTCGCCGCACCAGGCGCGGGCCCTGCGGGTGGTGGGCTCCGGCGACGGTGTCCGGCTGTCCGAACTCGCCGAGGCGCTGCGGATCGCGCCGCGCTCGGCCACCGAGGTCGCCGACGGCCTGCAGGAACGCGGCCTGGTCGAGCGGGCGGCCGACCCGACCGACCGGCGTGCCGTGGTGCTCACCGCCACCGAGGCCGGCCGGCAGGTGCAGCGCGAGGTGGACGACGCCCGCGCGGCCGATGCCGGGGAGCTGTTCGGTCGCCTGTCGGGCGCCGACCGCGCCGCGCTGGCCCGGATCCTGCGGTCCCTGACGGACTGACCTCAGCGACGACGGTCGGCGGGCCGCCACGGCGGGCGGTCCCGCGGACCCTGGCGACGGGCCGACGGTCGGCCGTCGGGCTCGAACCGCTGGCGCATCCCGAACGCCCGGGCGCTGGGGCCGTGGCGCTGCAGGTACCGCAGCCGGGCGATCGCCTGAGCCGCGGTCGGTTCGCTGCCGTCGTCGACCCACCACAGCACGGCGGCCGGCTGCGGCACCGGCTCGAACCACCGCGACCGGTTCCGCAGGTACTCGGCGTGCGCGCTGCGGTAGACGAACTCGTGCAGCGGCGCGTAGGACTCCCAGACCGAGCAGTTGACCAGCACCGGGGCGCCGTCGCCCTCGACGACGACGGCCCCGTGACCCTCTCCCGGCCGGAGCCGCCAGACGAAGCCGGCACTGGTCTCGGCCAGGGCGTTGACCGGGTCGAGGGCGAGCACGAACTCCCGCATCACCGCGTCGCCCCAGGGCGCCCGCGGCCGGAAGGCGTTCGCCTGCGCCAACTGGGCCATCCCGGGATCGTCGGCGGTGCGGCGGCCGCCCGCGACCTCAGACCTGCTCGGGGGTCATCGTCCCGGTGTCGACGTCGCCGGCCCGTTGGTAGGTGCAGAGGAGCGCGCCGGTCGCGGTGCCCGTCGACGAGGTCAGCCGCCAGCCACCGGGCCTCGTGCCCTCACCGAACAGCCGCTTGCCGGTGCCCAGCGTGACCGGGAAGATGATCAGCCGCAGCTCGTCGACCAGGTCGGCAACCAGCAGCGTCTGGGTCAGGCCCGGGCTGCCGTGCACCTGCAGCTCTCCGCCGTCGGAGGCCTTCAACGCCCGGACGGCGTCCACGACGTCGCCCTCGATCAGCCGGGCGCCCTCCCAGTCGACCGACTGCAGGGTCCGCGAGGCGACGTGCTTCGGCTTGGTGTTCAGCGCCCGGGCGATCGGGTCGTCCTCGGTGGGCGCCTTCGGCCACCAGGCGGCGAAGATCTCGTAGGTGCCGCGGCCGAGCAGGAAGTCCTGGGCGCCGGCGAACCACGCCTCGATCTGCTGCCCCATCGGGTCGTCGAAGTGCGGCACCACCCAGCCGCCGTGGGAGAACCCGCCGGAGGTGTCCTCCTCCGGGCCCCCGGGGCCCTGGGCGACCCCGTCGAGGGTCAGGAACTGGGTGACGACGAGCGGACGCATCGCAGACCTCCGGGATCGCGGCCGCCACAGGTCGGCGGCCCTGCACTCCAGACGCCCCCTGCGCGGGAAAGTCATCGCCGACCGACCGGCGCCGGGGAGGACATCCCGACGGAGGACTCGACCGATCGGCCCGGATGCTCCACGATCAGCCGATGACAGAGCCGTCATCGTCTGCAGTCGCCGGGTGGGCCACCGAGTCCTTCACCAACGCCGGCATCACCCACGACCTCTACACCCGCGGGTCCGGGCCCGGCGTCGTGCTGCTGCCCGAGATCCCCGGCATGACGCCTGAGGTGATGGGACTGGCCGACCACCTGGTCGGGGCCGGGTTCACCGTCACCGTCATCTCGCTGTTCGGGGACCCCGGCCGGCCGATGACCCCCGGCTACGCGGCGCGCAGCTTCGCCTCGGCCTGCATCAGCCGGGAGTTCCGCGCCTTCGCCAAGCGGGCCGACCGGCCGGTCGCCGAGTACGTCCGGGCCGTCGCGCGCCGGGTGCACGACCGGGTGGGCGGCCCCGGCGTCGGCGTCATCGGCATGTGCTTCAGCGGCGGCTTCGCGCTGGCGTCGGCGGTCGACCCCGTCGTCCTGGCGCCGGTGGCCAGCCAGCCGTCACTGCCGATGCCGGTCACCGGCGGACGGCGCCGCGACCTGGGCATGTCCGACCGCGAGCGGGACGCCATCTCCGCCCGGGTGCAGACCGAGGGGCTGTGCCTGATGGGCCTGCGCTTCAGCGAGGACAGCGCCTCGCCGACCGACCGGTTCCGCTCGCTGCGGGCCGCCTTCGGCGACGGCTGGCTGCCCGTCGCGCTGAACTCCCGACCCGGCAACGCCGCCGGCATCGGCGAGAACGAGCACATGGTGCTGACCAGCAAGGACGTCGACACCCCCGGGCACCCGACGCACGAGGCCCGGGCCCAGGTGACGACGTTCCTGCGGGAACGCCTCGGCGTGACGGCGCCTGCTGCGGGCTAGACCCGCGCGGCGAGGTGCGGCTCGAACTCCTTCATGAGCTGCGCCTGCGGACGGGCGCCGGTCACCTGGGCGACGACCTGCCCGTCGACGAACAGCGACATGGTCGGCATGCCGAGCACGCCGTGGGCCCGGGTGGTCTCCGGGTTGGTGTCGACGTCGAGCGACACGACCCGGAGCCGCCCGGCCTGCTCCCGGGCGATCCGCTCGAGGACCGGCGCGATCATCCGGCAGGGCGGGCACCAGTCGGCGGTGAACTCGACGAGGACCGGCGTCGAGCTCCTCAGGACGTCGTCGGCGAAGGTCCGGTCGGTGGTGGCGGTCAGGGACATGGCAGCTCCTCGGTCGGTTCTCATCGGTTGACCTGGGCGACGAGCCGGTCCTGCGGACCGGCCTCCTCGCCGCACTCGCACACCAGCCGGGCGGTCACCCGGCCGCCGCAGCCGCCGTGCCGGTAGACGACGTCCTGCGGCGAGCCCGCACCGAGGTGCCGCTCACCCCAGTCCGACGCCGCAGCCAGCAGCGGCAGCAGGTCGTAGCCGGCGTCGGTGAGCACGTACTCGTGGCGTGCCCGGCTGCCCGGGACGACGTAGGGGCGGGTGCGGAGGACCCCGGCGTCGGTCAGCCGGCGCAGCCGGTCCGACAGCACCGCGCGCGGCGCGCCGGTGGCGGCCTCGAGCTCGTTGAACCGCCGCAGGCCGAGGGACACCTCCCGGACGACGAGCAACGCCCAGCGCTCCCCCACCAGGGCGAGCACCTGCGCCACACCGTTGTCCACGGTGCTGAGTCTGAACCCTGAACCCAGATTGGTCAACGCGGACGCGCACAGGACCCTTGACGTCAAGCCAGCCTGACGCGCACGCTCCCGCCATGACCAGCCCGCAGGAGCTCGAGGCCCAGCACACGTTGCGCACCGCGGTGGCCCGCTACGACGACCTCCGCGCGCGCGACTCGCTGGCCGATCCGGACGCCGACGACGCCGGCCGGCTGTCCCAGGCCGAGGTGCTGGAGATGCTGGCGCTGGCGCAGGTCATCACCAGCAAGGCCGGCTACGGACAGCAGCTCGCGGTCCGCAGCGCCCGGGAGGCCGGGGCGTCCTGGGCGGCGATCGGGCGCGCGCTGGACATGAGCAAGCAGGCCGCCTGGGAGGCGCACACCCGGTGGATCGAGGACCAGGCCGCCCAGCACCGGGCCAGTGACCTGCACGGCCTGGACGACCTGTCCGTGGCCCGCGCCAGGAAGCTGGCCGGCCCGCCGGACGAGTGACTCAGCCGGCCACGTAGAGGCAGAACGGGTGGCCGGCCGGGTCGAGCAGCACCCGGACGTCGTCCTGAGGCTGGAACTCGGCGACCTGCGCGCCCAGCGACTGCGCGAACGCGGTCGCCGCGACCAGGTCCTCGACCCGCACGTCCAGGTGCAGCTGCATCTGCTGGTCGCCAGGCCCCTGCGGCCAGCTCGGCGGCACGTGGTCGCGCTCCAGCTGGAAGGACAGGCCGGGCCCGCCCGGACGCAGCGTCACCCACTCCGGCTCGTCGGTCTCGATCGGCCAGCCGAGCAGCTCGGCGTAGAACCGGGCGAGACCCCGCGGGTCGGGCGTGCCGAGCACGGTGCTGGTCAGGCTCATCGTCGGACGGTCGGGCACGAGGCCTCCTCGGGAGGATCGACGGGTACGGCCAACGTAGGGCTCCGCACCGACGGGACGAGGCTCCTCGGTCGGCCAGCACCCGGGCCGGCCCGGCGACACGGAGTCCACCGGCACAGCCTTCCGGTACAGGTATCTCAACGCTAAGGTTTCTGTTCATGAGCGCTCGCCGCGTCCGCATCGGGATCGACACCGGGGGCACGTTCACCGACGTCGTCGCCGTCGACGAGGAGACCGGCGAGGTGGCCACGACGAAGACGCCGTCCACCCCGGCCGACCCCGCCGACGGCTTCCTCACCGGCGTCCAGAAGGTGCTGGGCCAGCTGGGCCTGGACGGCAGCGCCGTCACCGCGGTGAGCCACGGGACGACGGTCGCCACCAACCAGCTGCTCGAGGGCAAGCTGGACCGGATCGGGTTCATCACCACCGAGGGCTACGAGTCGGTGCTGGAGATCGCCCGCCAGTCGGTGCCCGACGGGTACGGGAACAGCTACTTCTGGGTCAAGCCGCCCCGGATCGTGCCGGCCGACCTGGTGCGCACCGTCCGCGGCCGGCTGGACGTCTCCGGCGCCGAGGTCCGCCCGTTCTCCGCCGAGGACGCCGTCGCCGCCGCACGGTTCTTCGCCGACGCCGGCATCACCACCGTCGGGGTCTGCTTCCTGCACGCCTACGCGAACGACGCGCACGAGCGGGCGATGCTCGACGTGCTGCGCGCCGAGCACCCCGGCGCGGTCGTGTCGATCAGCTCCCAGGTGCTCCGCGAGTACCGCGAGTACGAGCGCTCGGTGACCACGCTGGTCGACGCGGCGGTCAAGCCCAGGGTCGGCGCCTACGTCACCAACATCCGCCGGCGGCTCGACGAGATCGCTCCCGACGTCCCGTTCTACGTGATGAAGAGCAACGGCGGCGTGCTCAGCGCGGCCGAGGTGGTGCACCAGCCGATCACCACGATGCTCTCCGGCCCGGCCGCCGGCGCCCTGGGTGCGGCGCTGATCGCCGGCACCGCCGGCTTCGACCGGGTGCTCACCTGCGACGGCGGCGGGACCTCGACCGACGTCACCGTGGTGATCGACGGCGAGCCGACGCTGACCACCGAGGGCTCGGTCGGCGACTACCCGTCCAAGATCCCGATGATCGACGTGGTCACCGTCGGTGCGGGCGGCGGCTCGATCGCCTGGCTCTCCCCGGAGGGCACGCTCAAGGTCGGGCCGAAGTCGGCCGGCGCCGACCCGGGCCCGATCTGCTACGACAACGGTGGCACGGAGCCGACCGTCACCGACGCGCACGTCGTCCTCGGCCGGATCCCCCCGCACCTGCTGGGCGGGGAGATCCCGCTGTCGGTCGACGCGGCCCGGGCCGGGCTCGAGCGGCTCGGCGGCGAGCTCGGCATGGGGGTGGAGCAGCTGGCCACCGGCATCCTGGAGATCTCCGCCTGGAACCAGGCCAACGCGCTGCGCCAGGTCACCGTCGCCCGCGGCCTGGACGTCCGCGACTTCACGCTCACCACCTTCGGCGGCTCCGGGTCGCTGCTCGCCTGCCGGCTGATGGACGTCCTCGGCCTCCCTCGCACGCTGGTGCCGCCGAACCCGGGCAACGTCAGCGCGTTCGGGCTGCTCACCGTCGACGTCCGCAACGACTACGTGCAGACCATGGTCTCCCGGCACGCGGACCTCTCCCCCGCCGCCGTGGCCGACGCGTTCGCCGCGCTGGAGACCCAGGCCGCCGCGGCGCTGGACGAGGAGGGCTTCGCCCGCGACCAGCAGCGGATGCAGCGCACCGCCGACCTGCGCTACGTGGGCCAGGCGTTCGAGGTGCGGGTCCCGGTCACCGACGGCCCGCTCGACGCCGCCGCGCTGGACGCCGTCGCCACCGCGTTCCACGCCGCGCACTCCCAGCTCTACGGCTACGACTTCGCGGCCGACCCACGCCAGCCGGTGGAGTGGGTGAACCTGCGGGTCAGCGGCATCGGGCCGATCCGCCGTCCGGACATCGTCGAGCTCAAGGGCCGGGAGGGTGGGGTGGACCGGTCCGTCACCGGCACCCGGCAGGTGTTCTTCGACGACTGGGTGGAGGCGCCGCTGCACTGGCGGCCCGACCTGGGGCCTGGCGACGTCGTCGTCGGGCCGGCGATCGTCGAGGAGTTCGGCTCGACCGTGCCCGTGCACCCCGGTTTCGTCGCCACCGTCGACCGGTTCGGCAACCTGCTGCTCACTCGGGAGGACGCACGATGACCAGCCAAGATGGCCATCTTGGCTCGACGGACGCACCGGTGCGGTCAGCACAGCGGGGCCAAGATGGCCATTTTGGCCCCTCGGGGGCCGACCCGGTGCTGGTCGAGATCGTCGCCGGCACGTTGGCGGCGATCGAGAAGGAGGTCGAGACGTCGATCGGGCGCACGTCGCGGTCGCCGATGATCCGCGATGCCCACGACTTCCGGGCCGGCATCCACGACCGGCAGCTGCGCAAGCTCACCGGCCGCTCGTACTCGGCGCTGGTGCACCCGGTCGTCCGCGACCACCCGATCGACACGATGAACCCCGGCGACGTCTTCTTCCACAACGACGTCTACCTCTCCGAGGGAGGCATCGGCCACCTGCCCGACCTGTGCGTGACGGTGCCGGTGTTCGCCTCCGGCGAGGTGGTCGCCTTCGTCCAGGCGTTCGGCCACCACGACGACATCGGCGGCGCGGTGCCCGGCTCGATGCCCTCGGCCGCCACCAGCGTGTTCGAGGAGGGCCTGATGGTCCCCCCGATCAAGCTGTGGGACCGCGGGGTCCGCAACGAGGCCGCGCTGACGATCATGACCCGCAACTCGCGGATGCCCGACTCGCTGGCCGCGGACCTGGACGCCGAGTGCTCGGCCTGCCTGGCCGGCGCGCGCCGGCTCGGCGAGCTGTTCGACCGGTACGGCGTCGCGGCGGTGGAGGCCTGCTTCGAGTCGATCCTGAGCAGCTCCACCGAGGTGTACCGGCGGGAGATCCTCTCCCAGATCCCGGACGGCTCCTACGTGTGGGAGGACTACGCCGAGCACGACGGCGTGGAGGAGCCGCAGCTGCACCGGCAGCGGATCACGCTGACCATGGACTCGACGGCCGAGGTGCCGCTGGTCATCGACTTCACCGGCACCGGTCCGCAGGCGAAGGGCCCGATCAACCACTGCGGTGACTACGCCGACGGCAACTTCCTGAAGAAGTGGCTGGCGCCGGTCCTGCGGAACCTGGCCGCAACCCCGGAGCGGATGGCCCAGCTCGACGTGAACGAGGGCGTCGTCCCGCTGATCGAGATGCGCTTCCCGGAGAAGGGCACGCTGCTCACCCCGATCTTCCCCGCACCCACCAACGCCCGGACGTTCGTCATCCTGCGGCTGCTCGGCGTGCTGGCCGGGGTGCTGGCCAAGGCGACCGGCGGCCGGATGCCCGCCGACCAGGAGACGATCCGGTACACCGGCGTCTACGGCACCGACGCCAACGGCGAGCCTTACCTCATGCGCGAGGTGCTCGGCGGCGGGTCCGGCGGCCGGTACTACGCCGACGGCGAGGACACCATCCACGTCGTCCCGGACTCGCGGAACCTGCCCACTGAGTTCACCGAGTCCCGCTTCCCGCTGCGGATCGAGCGGCTGGGCCTGGCGATGGACTCCGGCGGCCCCGGCCGGTACCGCGGCGGCTGCGGCTACGAGAAGGACATCCGGGTGCTCCGCGACGCGCACTTCATGTCCATCGCGGACCGCTCGATCCTGTCCTGCTGGGGCGTCAACGGCGGCAAGGCCGGTCGACCGTTCTCGATCACCGTCGACCCCGGCGGGCCGGACGAGCAGGAGGTCGACGCGCTGGCCGACGCCGAGCCGCTGCGCGCGGGCACCGTCGTCCGGGTGCGGACCACCGGCGGCGGTGGCTGGGGCGACCCGCTGGACCGCCCGGTCGACGAGGTCCTGCGGGACATCGCGTGGCGCAAGGTGTCGGTGGCCGGCGCCCGAGACGACTACGGCGTGGTCGTGGCCGAGGACGGCACCGTGGACGCCGAGGCGACCGAGGCGCTGCGGGCGTCGGTGCGCGCCGACCGCCCGGCGGTGGAGCCGTTCTTCGACCGCGGCCCCGGCTATGCGCTGCTCGCCGGCGGCGCGACCCACAACGAGTTCGACCTCCTGTGAGGGGGTCCCGGTGAGTCGAGCTCTGCCCCCCATGTGGGGCAGAGCTCGACTCGCCCAGGTGGCAGGCCGGCGGGAGCCCGGGCAGGGTCGGCGGACGTGACCGAGCCAGCGCACCAGGCCGAGGAACCGAACCTGCACCCCGGGCAGCACGACGAGGGCGGGACGGGCGGCATGGCCACCCGCGAACTCGCCGCCCACCACGCCGAGGAGGCGCAGAGCGAGGACGACGAGGAGGACTGAGCCTCACCCCGCGCGGCGCCGCCACCAGCCACGACGGCGCGACGGCGGGGCCACCGGCGCGGGGTCGGGCTCGGCGACGGCGACCGGCCGGGTGCGCCGCCACTGCTCGACCATCTCCTCGACGTCGGGCATCCCGACCGGGATCCAGACGCCCTCCACGGGCTGCCGGTAGTACCGGTCGACCCGCTCGTTGTGCGCCACGACGAGCGCGCGGACGGCGTCCTCGGACGTCTGCCGCGCGATGAGCGCGGGCAGCTCCTCCCGTTCCTTGCGCAGGGCCAGCCCGGTGGGCAGCATCGCCCCGACGTCGCCCTCCTCGCGCCGAGCCCACTCCAGCGCCCACTCGTAGCTGGACTTCTCCCGGTCGCGGCGGGGCAGCGGCTTGCCGGCCAGCGACAACCCGTCGAAGGCGCCGTCGTCGTGCGCGCGGCGGATCTGCTGCTCGACCCACGTCTCGAACGTCATCCCCTGCGGCTTGCGCTCCGTCATCGGTGCTCCTCCCCTCTGCGAGGCTAGGTCGCATGCGGACGACGAGCAGCCGGGAGGTGTACCGGAACCCGTGGATCCGGGTGCGGGAGGACGACGTCGTCCGCGAGGACGGGTCGACCGGTGTGTACGGGGTCGTCGAGAAGCCGCACTTCGGCCTGGTGATCCCGGTCGAGGGCGACGGGTTCTGGCTGGTCGAGCAGTTCCGGCACCCGCTGGGCCGCCGGGCGTGGGAGTTCCCGCAGGGGACCTGGACAGCCGGCGAGGGCGGGACGGCCGAGCAGCTGGGCCGCGCCGAGCTCGCCGAGGAGACCGGCCTGCGCGCCGACGGGTTCCGGCACCTCGGGCACCTGGACCTGGCGCCGGGGTTGTCCACCCAGGAGTTCGACGTCTGGCTGGCCACCGGGCTGACCCCGGGGCCCACCGCGCGGGAGGCCACCGAGGCGGACATGCGGACGGCGTTCGTCCCGGAGACCGGGTTCCGGGCCATGGTGCGCGACGGCCGCTTCACCGACGGCCCCTCGCTGGCCGCCTACAGCCTGTTGTTGTTGTCGAGGCAGTGACTCGCTCCGCGGCGCCCCCGGCCCCCTGCAGGGCCCCGCCGCGAGCCTGCGAGTGGCGGGGCAGGGGGTCCTTCATCAGGCGGCGGGGTCCTCGGCGACCTCGCGCAGCGGGCGCAGGGCGGTGGTGAGCCGCAGCAGCTCGTCCAGCATCGCCGTGCCGCCGGCGGCCAGCTGGTCGTTGGGGGCGAACCCGCCGTCCTCGGTGAGGAACTGCTGGAAGAACGGGATCGTCGCCGCCTCGACCACCGGCACCATCCGCAGCGAGGTGAGCACCGGCTTCAGCGCGGTGGCGGCCCGCAGCCCCGCGGAGACGCCGCCGTAGGAGACCAGCCCCGCGGCCTTGTCGGCCCACTCGACGTTCAGGTAGTCCAGCGCGTTCTTCAGCGACGCCGGGAACGAGTGGTTGTACTCCGGGGTCACGAACACGAAGGCGTCCGCGCGGCCGACGATCGTGCTCCAGTCCTTGGTGTGCTGGTGGCTGTAGCGCTGCAGCCGCGGGTGCTCGGGCTCGTCGAAGACCGGCAGCGCGACCTCGGCCAGGTCGACCAGCTCGACGGCGAAGCCGCCGTGCGCCTCGGCGAGCTGCTGCACCCAGCGGGCCACGGCCATGCCCTTGCGGCCGGGGCGGGTGCTGCCGACGATGACCTGCAGGACGGGCTGCGACACGGGCTGCTCCTGGAACAAGTGGTTGAGGACTTGAACATAGTCGTCAGCATGAACCCCGAGAGCACCGGGAAGGACAAGGCCATGGACGATCCGGATGCCAGCGTCGACGTCGAGGTCACCGAGCAGGACACCCACTCAGCGGAGATCACGCTGACCGGCGAGCTGACCGAGGGGGCACGGCGCCCACTGGTGCGGGCGATGACGGACCTGCTGCTCGGCGCGCCCCAGCTGCGCCGGGTCCAGCTGGACACCCGCGAGGTGACCTTCCTGAACTCCGCCGGGCTGTCCACGCTGGTGCAGGTGCAGAAGATGTGCCAGCCCCGCGGCATCGAGCTGGCGCTGGTCGTCGGGGACGACAACGTCACCCGGCCGCTGCAGCTGAGCGGGCTGTGGCACCGGTTCACCGTCATCGACCGCCGTCCGGACGCCCCCGAGGACGTGCACGAGGCCACCCACCGCTCCCGCGAGCACAGCTGACGAGAGGACCCCCTCCTCCTCACGCCTCGCAAGCTCGGCGCGAGCCTCTGGAGGGGGCCGTCAAGAGGGGTCGGGGATGCCGCCGGGGACCCGGCCCAGCGCCACCAGCCAGCGCCGCAGCAGAGCCCCCAGCTGGTCGCGCTCGTCGTCGGTCAGGCCGGCGAGCATGTCGCGCTCGGTCTCCAGGTGGTCGGGCAGGGCCGTGTCCAGCGCCGTCCGGCCGGCGTCGGTCAGCGTGACGACGACGGCCCGGCCGTCGGCGTCGCTGCGGCCCCGGGTGATCAGCCCCCTCTCCTCCAGCCGGTCCAGCCGCTGGGTGATCGCCCCGCTGGTGACCAGCGCGGTGCGCATCAGCGCGGTCGGGGTGAGCTGGTAGGGCTCCCCCGCCCGGCGCAGCGCGGCGAGGACGTCGAAGGACGGCGCGTCCAGCCCGTGCCGGGCGAAGGTGGCCCGCTGGGCGAGGAAGACCTCACGCTGCAGCTGGCTGATCCGGCCGATGACGCCCATCGGCGAGCAGTCCAGGTCCGGGCGCTCCCGGGCCCACTGCCGGAGGATCTCGTCCATCGCGTCCCCGCCGGCCCGGTCGCTCACGCCGGCGTCCGGTCGGGGTGGCCGCGCTCGCCGAGGTCCAGGTCGGCCAGGTGCTCGGCGTAGCTCCGCGGAGCGCGGCCGAGCAGGTCGGTGAGCACCCGGGGGCTGCCGGTGAACCCGTGCGCCCGATAGTGGTCGAACATGGTCCGGCGGCAGCGGGCTGCGTAGGAGGTGGGCACCTCACCGCCCGGGACGACGTCCTCGGCCCGCACCTCGCGTCCCAGCCGCTCGCCGACCAGCAGGGCGATCCGCGGGGCGGTCAGCGGCTCGGGACCGGCCGCCTCGAACGTGCCGCCGTCCAGCCCGTCCTCGGTCAGCAGCACCGCCGCGGCCTCGGCGACGTCGCGCAGGTCGACCAGCGACTGCGCCGTCCGGAGGCCCCAGGGGCTCCGCAGCACCCCGTCGGTGCCCGCCGCCGCGAGCTGGCCGTCGAGGTTGTCGGCGTAGGCGCACGGCTGCAGCACCCGCCAGGACCGCAGGCCGCTGGTGTCCAACGCCTCCTCGGCGCGGTCCTTGGCCGCGTGGTGCGGCATGACCCGCAGCTGGGGGCGCAGCACCGAGTGGTAGACCAGCCGGGGGAGCCCGGCCCGGCGGGCCTCGGCGAACAGCGCCGGCGCGCCGTCGGCCTCGTCGGGGTCGAAGTTCGGCCAGATCAGGTACAGCGCCTCGGCCCCCGCGAGGACGCCCGACCAGGCCATCGGCCGGCCCAGCTCGGCGACGACGACCTCGGCGCCGAGCGCGGTGAGCTCCGGGCGGGGTCCGCGCCGGCCGACCACCGCCCGCACGGACCGGCCACGGGCGCGCAGCGCCCGCACCACCGCCGTCCCGGTGGACCCGCCCGCCGCGGTCACCACGATCACAGGCGTCACCTTAGGGCTGAGGCACCTCCCGGCGGCCGCTACCGTGCCGGGATGGGCGAGATGAAGGACCGGATGCTGGCCGGCCAGGAGTACATGGCCGACGACCCCGACCTGCGCACCGACGGCCGCCGGGCGGCCGAGCTGACCGCCCGGTACAACGCCGAGCCGGAGCACGCCCGCCGCACGGAGCTGCTCACCGAGCTGTTCGGGTCGGTCGGGGTCAACACCACGATCCGCCCGGAGCTGCGCTGCGACTACGGCTACAACGTCACCGTCGGCGCCAACGTCTTCGTCAACTGGGGCGCGGTCTTCCTCGACGTCGGCCGGATCACCGTGGGCGACTTCGTGCAGATCGGCCCGAACTGCCAGTTCCTCACCGCCACCCACCCGCTGGACGTCGGCCGCCGTCGCGAGGGCTGGGAGGGCTCGGCGCCGATCACCCTCGCCGACGACGTCTGGCTGGGCGGTGGCGTGATCGTGCTGCCCGGCGTCACGATCGGGGCGGGCACCGTCGTCGGGGCCGGCGCGGTCGTGACCAGGGACCTGCCCGCCGGCGTCCTCGCCGTCGGCAACCCGGCCCGGGTGGTCCGGCAGCTCGGCTGAGCGAGGCTCAGCGCAGCGCGGTGACCAGCCGGACGGTCAGCCCCGCGGGACCGCGGACGAGGTCGACGTGGTCGCACAGCTTGCGGGCCAGCCAGAGGCCCATGCCGCCGCGGGAGAGGTCGTCCCCGTGGGCCGGCTGGTACCCGGCCGTGGCGTCGCGGTAGCTGGTGCCGGCGTCGGTGATCGTGCAGACCAGCCGGTCCGGGACGGCCCACAACCGGGCGGACACCGGCGGGGTGCCGTGCCGGAAGGCGTTCGCCGCGATCTCGCTGGCCGCGAGGTGGAAGTCCTCCTCGGTGTCCCGGTCCCCCGCCCGGCCGCGGAGGGCGGCACGGAGCTGGTGGCGGAACTGCGGCAGCGACGGCGCCGCGTCGATCGCGAGCACCGGCGCGGTCCGCTGGACGGGCTCCTCGGGGACGTCGAGCCCGTCGAGGTAGGCGCGCGGGTCCCGGTACCCCGGGTTGACCTCGCGGCCGTGCCCGGTGCGCAGGTGAGGGTGGGTCACGGCCGCGGCGGCCAGCGCCCCGTCCGGCACCGTCCGGCGGTCGTACAGGCAGAGGATGGAGACCGCCTGGCCGGCGTAGGCCATGTTGGTGATCGCCTCGCAGCGGCGGCGCTCGTCCCAGGCGCGCCCTCCGGGAGCGGTGACCAGGCCCAGCAGCCGGTAGCGGCGCGGGGCGCACTCGGTGGCCACCGTGCGGATCGAGCCGATGAGGTCCGGTTCGCGCCGCCACACGGCCTGTTCCGCGGCGGCGAAGGTGACCTCGGGCAGCGTGGGCGCCAGCTCGTCGACCAGCCAGCCGGGGAGCGAGGCCCGCATCAGGTCACCGCCGTCCCGGCCCTCGCCGAGGAACGCCGCGGCGGCGGTGCGGAGCTGCTCGTCCGAGTCGACGACGAGGAGGTCGTGCTCGGGGACGACCGGGCTGACGGTCACTGACGGCTCTCCTCTCCCGGGACGCGGGACCGCGACGGCTCGCCGCATTCTCAGACACCCGTCGACGGCGGGACCCACCCGGGTCCCTCAGCTGCCTCCGGACGAACGGTCGGCCTGCGCACTTGCCCTCCTGCTCACGCGTCGTGCGGGCCTGCGTCGGCGTGTCGCCGCGCCCGGGTCAGCGCCGCCGGCCGGCCAGGCCGTCGAGCGCAGCCCGGTCCAGGCCGGTCGCGGACTCGACCTCGGAGACGTCGAGGGCGCCGCAGTCCAGCCCGCGCAGCACCACGGTGGCCAGTGCGCGGGCGGTGGCCGGCTCGTCCAGCACCCCGCCCTCGACCCGGCTCACGTACGCGGTCAGCCGGGCGGCCGCGGCCGGCAGTGCGGCCCGGAAGAACGCGTAGGTCGCCACGTACCGGGTGACCAGCTGGGCGGGGTGCAGGTCCCAGCCCTGGTAGAAGCCACGCTCGAGGGCCCGGCGGACCAGCCCGGCGTGCACCCGCCAGGCGGCGTGCACCTCCGCCGTCGACCCGACCGGGAGCACGTTGGTCGACCCGTCGACGGCGCGCGCGCCGGTGCCGGCGACGGCCACCTGCATGGCCTGCTTGGCGGCGTCGGCCGCCGGGTGGTCGGAGGCCTGGTGGGCGGCGGCGATGCCCAGCGAGGCGCTGTAGTCGTAGGTGCCGTAGTGCAGCCCGGTGACCCGGCCCTCCCCGGCGTGCAGCATCCGGGCCAGGGTCGCCGTGCCGTCCGCGCCCAGCACCGCCTGCGGTGTCTCGACCTGCAGCTCCAGGTCCAGCGCGAGCCCGCTGGTCTGCTGCAGCGCGTCGAGGACCGGCAGGAACGCGGTGACCTGCTCGACGGCGGTGACCTTGGGCAGGGTGACGACGGCCCGCTCCCGGCCGGTCGCGGCCAGCCCGGTCAGGAACAGGTCCAGGCTGCGGACGCCGCGGCGCCGGGTGGGCTCCTCCAGCGACTTCGCCCGGACTCCGAGGAACGGCGGCAGCGTCGCCTCGGCGGCCAGGACGCCGGCCGCGGCCCGGACGTCGTCGTCCTCGGCCTCCGGCGACCCCCGGTAGCCGTCCTCGGCGTCGACCCGCAGGTCCTCGACGGGCTCGGCGGCCAGCTTGCGGCGCACCCGGGGCAGCACGTCGGCGACCAGGCCGGCGTCCAGACCGAGGTCGGGCAGGCCGTGCTCGTCGAGCGCGGCGAGCGCGGTCGCGCCCCAGGAGGCCACCAGCCCGGGGACGACGGCGTCGGCCGGGACGTAGCAGGTGTGCACCGGCTGCCGGGCCGGGGACTCGCCCGGGTAGGCGGCCTGCCGGGCGGCGTCCACGGGCGCCAGCTGCCGGTCGAGTGCGGCGAGGACGTGCTCGGGGACCACCGTGCCTCCGTTGTCCTGACCCGGGTCGCGAACTGGCATCCTCTCCCACGTGCCTGAGCCCGCCGTCCCCGCTGCCCTCACGCGCTTCAACTCCGAACCGGTCGAACAGGTGGAGGACGTGCTGCAGGCGATCAACGCCGCCCCGAGGTTCGCCACCGAGGTGGCGGTCGGTCGGCCGTACCCGGACGTCGACACGCTGGTGCGGCGGGTCGAGCAGGTCAGCCGCGCGCTGCCCTGGGAGGAGGTCGCGATCGCGCTGACCGCCCACCCGCGGATCGGTGACCGGGTGACCGGGTCCAGCACCGAGGCCCGCTCGTCGCGGCGGGAGCAGCACGGGATGGCCGACGCCGACGCCGAGCTGAAGGCGGCCGTGCTGGCCGGGAACCGGGCCTACGAGGAGCGCTTCCATCACGTGTTCCTGGTCCGTGCCGCGGGCCGGTCGGCCGAGGAGATGCTGGCCGAGCTGCACCGCCGGCTGGCCAACGACGTGGACGTCGAGCGGGTCGAGGTGACCGGGCAGCTGGCCGAGATCACCGCGCTGCGGGTACGCCGGCTGATGGAGAACGGGGCCCCATGAGCGTGTCGACGCACGTGCTGGACGCCGCCCTGGGCCGCCCCGCAGCCGGGATGACCGTCCAGCTGCTGGACGCCGACGGCGTCGTCGCCAGCGGCACGACCGACGCCGACGGGCGGTGCCGGCTCACCGAGGACCCGACCGCGGCCGGCCCGCACCGGCTGGTCTTCGCCACCGGCGCGTGGTCGCAGGCGCAGGGACGGGAGACCTTCTGGCCGGAGGTGATGCTGACCTTCGCCGTCCGGGAGCCCACCGAGCACCACCACGTGCCGCTGCTGCTCTCCCCGTTCGCCTACTCGACCTACCGCGGGAGCTGACCGGAGTCCCAGAGCTCGGAAGATGATGCGCTGGGACTCCCTCACGTCGGTTCCACGGGAAACATCGCAGCAACCTCGATCGGAGACAGTGCGCGCATGGCGATCGTCCTCGGGCCCAACCAGTACGGGAAGGCGGAGGTCCGCGTCGTCGCGGTCGACCGCTCCACCCCCCGCCACTCGCTGGTCGACCTCAACGTCAGCTCCGCCCTGCGGGGTGACTTCGCGGCCGCGCACACCGCCGGCGACAACGGGCACGTGCTCACGACCGACGCGCAGAAGAACACCGTCTTCGCCTTCGCTCGCGACGGGATCGGCTCGCCGGAGGAGTTCGGCATCCGGCTGGCCGACCACTTCACCGGCTCGCAGCCGTGGATCTCCGGCGCGCGGGTGGCAGTCGAGTCCTACGGCTGGGACCGGATCGCCGTCGGCGGCGCGCCGCACGACCACGCGTTCCGCCGGGCCGGCGGGGAGGTCCGGACGGCGGTGGTGACGGTCGACGGCGATGACGTGCACGTCCTCGCCGGGCTGACCGACCTGGTCGTGCTCAAGACCACCGGGTCGGAGTTCTGGGGCTTCCCGCGCGACCGGTACACGACGCTGCCTGAGACTACCGACCGGATCCTGGCCACCGCGGTGACCGCCCGCTGGCGGTACACGGGCACCGACGTCGACTGGAACGGCACCCACGACGCCGTCCGGACGACGTTGCTGGAGACCTTCGCCGGCACCCACTCCCTCGCGCTGCAGCAGACGCTGTTCGCGATGGGCGAGGCGGTGCTCGAGCAGCACCGCGAGGTCGCCGAGGTCCGGTTCTCGATGCCGAACAAGCACCACTTCCTGCAGGACCTCTCTGCCTTCGGGCTGGACAACGCCCTGGACGGGCCGGGTGCGGTGGTCTACCACGCCGACGACCGGCCGTACGGGCTGATCGAGGGGACGGTGCTCCGGGACGACGTCCCCGCCGCTCCGGCCGCCTGGCTGGGCACGCCCGGGTTCTGCTGACGCTCCTCCGCGCGGGCGGCCGCCCCCACCCCGGTGACCCGCGGGCGGTCGGACCGGGATGACTCAGCCGCGCGAACACCGACCGAGGGCCAGCAGCACAACGCCTGCGGCGAGCAGCGCCAGGCTCAGCCCGGCCCACAGTCCGACGCTGTCACCGGTCGAGGCGAGCGCCGCCGGATCTCGCACCATGGAGGCCACGGAGGACACCGGGAGCGCGGGCGGGGACACCGGGAGCGCGGGCGGGGCCGTCGGGAGCGCGGGCGGGGC
>NZ_SJEW01000057.1 GCF_005930475.1 Modestobacter altitudinis | reverse complement strand
CGCCCGACCCCTACGACTTCCTCCCGCAGGTCCCCTCGTTCGCCCTCGAGAGCAGCGACATCGGCCATGGCGAGCGCCTCCCCACCCCGCACACCAGCGGCGCGATGGGGGTCCCGGGCGGCGAGGACCGGTCCCCGCAGCTGAGCTGGTCCGGCTTCCCCGACGAGACCAAGGGCTTCGCGGTCACCGTCTACGACCCCGATGCCCCGACCACGAGCGGCTTCTGGCACTGGGCGGTCGCCGGGATCCCGGCCTCGGTGACCGAGCTGGCCAGCGGCGCGGCCAGCGACGGCCTGCCCGCAGGTGCGGTGCAGCTGCGCAACGACGCCGGGTTCGCCGGGTACGTCGGTGCGGCACCGCCCGCCGGACACGGCACCCACCGCTACTACGTGGTGGTGCACGCGCTGGACACCGACGACCTCGGGGTTCCGGCCGAGGCGAGCCCGGCCTACCTCGGCTTCAACCTGTTCGGCCACACCCTCGCCCGCGGGACCATCGTCGCGGAGTACGACGTCGAGTGACCCGACGTCCCGCTGGGCCGGTCCGCCGGCTCAGCGGGACGGGCGCTCCGCCAGGCAGGTGGTGCCGGCCCGGGCGAACCCGGCCCGCTCGTAGACCCGCGCCACGTCGTCGTCGCCGGCGGACAGGAACACCAGGTCGGCGGTCTGCCGGGCGTGCTCGACCAGCGCCGAGGTGAGCCCCGCGCCGAGGCCCCGACCACGGAACCGGGGCAGCGTCGCGACCCCGACGACCTCGCTGATCTCCACGCCGTCGACGTCGACCGGTTGGTGCGAGCCGATCGCGACCGGCTGCCCGTCGTCGACCGCGACCATCATCACCGTGCGGCCGGCGGCCACCCGCTCGCGCAGCACCTCCGTGGGCGGGAGCTCCGCCGGTCCCGGGTCGCCGAGGGCGACGTCCGGCGTCCCCCGGCCGGCCGCGGCGGGCACGGGGACCACCGACCCGGGCGAGGCGAAGGCCAGCTCGGCGAGCCGCTGGTACAGCCCCAGCTTCGGGTCGTCGGCCCCCACGAGGTAGAGCCGGACGCCCGCCGGCAGCAGCACCTCGACCGGGTCGTCGGCGACCAGCAGCGGCAGGTCCTCGACGGCCAGCCCCGCGGAGCGGGCGACCCCGGCCAGACCGCGGCACCGGTCGCCCAGCCACTCCAGCGACGCGGGGACGCCGGACCGTTCCTGCAGCGCCACGGCAGCCCGGACGTCGGCGACGGTGACCGCTGCCTCACGTCCCGGGAGCGGCCGTGCCGGGTAGGGCCAGTCCGGCGACCCGATCGGCACGGCCAGCGACCCCACCGTGTGCACCCGGGCGTCCGCCATCGCCGCGAGGGCGAAGTAGCGCTCGATCCGGTCGAGCAGCCCGGGCGACGACACGCTCAGGACCCTAGACGCCGCGGCACCGTTGACGGCCCCGCGCCGACCGAGGACCACCCGGTCGGGGGGTGCGCGGAGCGCGGACGGCACCATGGGCGCCGTGACGGTCGGCACGCGAGCGCAGGTCTCGCCCTTCACCGCGTTCGACCGGGAGTCCTGGCGTGCCCTGGCGGCGGGCTCGGAGCTGCCGCTGGACGCCGCGGACGTGCGGGCGCTGGCGAGCCTGGGCGACCGGATCGACCTCGACGAGGTCGCCACGGTGTACCTGCCGCTGGCCCGGCTGATGCACCTGCACGTGACCGCGAGCCGTCGGCTCTGGTCGGCGCAGACCCAGTTCCTGGGGGCGCGCACGGCGAAGGTCCCCTTCGTCATCGCCGTGGCCGGCAGCGTGGCCGTCGGCAAGAGCACCACGGCCCGGCTGCTGCAGGCGCTGCTGGCCGCCGCCCCGGACACGCCCCGGGTCGACCTGGTGACCACCGACGGCTTCCTGCTGCCCAACGCCGAGCTCGAGGCCCGCGGGTTGCTGGGCCGCAAGGGCTTCCCGGAGAGCTACGACCGGCGGGCCCTGCTGCGCTTCCTCGCCGACGTGAAGTCCGGGAAGCCGGAGGTGAGCGCGCCGCTGTACTCGCACGCCTCCTACGACGTGCTCCCCGGGGAGCGGCAGGTCGTCGACTCCCCCGACGTCCTGGTGCTCGAGGGGCTCAACGTGCTGCAGGCCGGTGGCCGCCCCGACGGCCGGGTGCCGGAGGTGTTCCTGTCGGACTTCTTCGACTTCTCCGTCTACGTCGACGCCGCCGAGCACGACATCTCCCGGTGGTACGTCGAACGCTTCCTGGCCCTGCGGCGCACCGCCTTCTCCGACAGCGCCGCCTACTTCCACCGGTTCGCCGACCTCACCGACGACGAGGCGACGACGACGGCGCGGGACATCTGGCGGGGGGTCAACGAGCCCAACCTGCGGCTGAACATCGCCCCCACCCGCTCCCGGGCGCGGCTGGTGCTGCAGAAGGCCGCCGACCACTCGGTCCGCCGGGTGCTGCTGCGGAAGCTCTGAGCAGGGGCGCTGAGCCGGGCACCGTGGCGCGGCACCACACACTGTGCCAACTCCGCCCGGTGACGTCGTCAGCTCGGCCTCCCGGCGACGCACGTGACCGCGCGCACACTCGGTCCACCGCTCGCGGGCCGATCTGCCCGCCGCCCAGGTCCGACAGGAGACCAGGATGTGTGCCCACGTACGTAGCTGCCCCACCGCCACCGCCGACGACCGGGTGCTCGCCGTGCCCGTCAGCCAGCACCCGGAGCAGGGCTGGACCCTGCTCTGCAACGGCGTCGTGGTCTTCGACGACGACGGGGAGCTGCTCCCCGACGGCCAGGTCGTGCTCGACCGCCGCTGGCAGCTCGCCACCGCCTGACGCCCGGCCGACCACCCAGCGCGAGCGGCGCGCCGGGAACTCTGCCCGGGACGGCGGGATTCCGGGACGCTGGGCTGCATGGTCGGCTCCGGCGCCGCACGCGTCCGCCCCCGGCACCGGCTCACGTTGACGACGACGGTGCTCGCGCTGACCGCCGCCCTGGCCTCGTCGGTCGGCTGGTGCTCGACCGCGCGCGCCGCGGACCCGCACCCCGCGGCGGCCGCACGACCACTCGTGCGGCCGGTGCCGGCCGGTCCGCCGGCGACCCTGCTGCCGGGAGCCGTGCCGCCGGCCCCGGTCCTCGATCCTGCGGCCGGGGTGGCGGTGCTGGCCGCCGCCGAGCAGGCCGCCGGCCGCGTCGGCGGGACGGTGTACGTCGCCGTCCGGGACCCCTCCGGCGCCGAGCTGCTGACCGGCCAGGGAGCCGGGACCCCCGTGCTGACCGCCTCCCTGGTCAAGCTGCTGGTCGTCCAGCAGTTGTTCGCCCGGGACGCCGCCGGGTCGCTGCAGCTCTCCCCCGGAGACCTCGACCGGATGCGCCGCGCCGTCGTCGCCTCCGACGACGGCGCGATGAGCGTGCTGTGGGACCGCTTCGACGGGGCCGAGCTGGTGGTCGCCGCGGCCGCCGAGTTCGGGCTGACCGGCAGCTCACCCCCGGCGCGGGCCGGTCAGTGGGGCGAGGCGGTGACCACCGCGGCCGACACGGCGCTGTTCCTGTCCGCCCTCGCCGACCACCTGCCCGCCGACGACCTGGCCACGCTGACCGGCTGGATGGGGTCCGCTGCGGGTGTGGCCACCGACGGCTTCGACCAGCGGTTCGGGTTGCTCGCCCCCGCGGTGTCCGCCTCGACCGCGGCCGCGGTGAAGCAGGGCTGGATGTGCTGCATCGACTCCCGCCGGCAGCTGCACTCGGCCGGCGTCCTCGCCGACGGCCGGGTCGTCGTCCTGCTCGGCGACTTCCCGACCAGCACCGGCTGGAGCCGGGCCCGGGCAGCGCTGGACTCCGCCGCCCAGGCCGTCGTGGACGGCACCTGAGCCGCGTCCGGCTCGCGCCGTCCCGCCGGCGGGTGCTCGGCCGCCGGGCGTCGACCGGTCGGCCGGTGCTCGAGCTCTGCTCCACATCGGGGGCAGAGCTCGACCGCGCTCGACGGTGACCTGGGGCACTGGGCGTCCGGGGTGTCCGGGGCGGCCGCGACGGACCCGGCGCTGGACTCCGCCGAGGTCGTCGTCAGCAGTACGAGCGCCGACGGCGGCTGTCCTCGTTCAGTCGAAGGAGGCGGCGTCCGCGGCCTGGTCGAGCAGTGCGGTGAACGCGGCGTGGTCCGGCTCGACCCCGTCCTTCCCGGTCTGCGCCAGCATCATCGCGCGCGAGCCTTCCGTCACCACGCCCACCAGACCCGAGTGTGAGCCGGCGGGGGAGGTCATCGCGACCGCCAGTGCGGTGGTCGACCCGCCCCGGGCTGCCGCGTCGAGCTCGGTGACCGACAGGGTCGCCGTCATCCCCCACGGCCCGGTCACGGTCACCTGTGAGCAGGTGTCCAGCAGCTGGTCCACGGGCAGCACCAGCCCCTCGAGCGCCGGCCCCTCGGCGAGGACCTGGACGGTGCGCACCTGGTCGGTCGTCGCGACCTGACCGGCGACCTCCGGCTCCTCGTCCGGGGGCTCCGGGAGGGCGGCCAGCACGTCGGCACAGGCAGCCGGCTCGACAGCCATCCCGTCCGGGAGGTCGCCGGCTCCGTCGCCGTGCCCCCACCAGCCGTCGTGGTCCCAGCCGTGATGACCTGGCCAGCCGTCGTGACCGGACCACCAGCCGGGCAGATCGCCGGGGAGCGCGACGACCTCGGCACCGGGGCCGAACGCCGTCTCGGGCAGCAGCCCTGCGGCCAGGTCGCCGGCGGGTGCCTCGGTGGTCTCCGTGGCCGGGCTCGCGCTCTCCGTCGCCGCCGCCTCGCTGACCCCGACCGGGCCGGCCGTGCCGGCCGCCGGCTGACTGCCGCACGCGGTCAGCAGCACCGCCGCCCCGGCCACCAGCACCCCGCCCGACACCGACCCCCGCACCGACGTCCTCATGCGGGGATGGTCCACCCTCCGCAGGCGTCCCGTCGACCCCTCACCGGCCCGCCGTTGCCGGACCGAGTCCAGGGCCGGCCGCGAGTCACCGGGGCGGGGTCGGGTAGCCACAGCGGACGGGCGCCCCGCCCGGACCGGGAGGAGCACGAGATGAGCGCTGTGCGCGAGAGCTTCGAGCAGGCCCTGCACCACCTCGACGAGCAGGGCGACGCCGGGCCGATGGTCGAGCTGACCGCGCCCGACGCGGTCCTCACCAAGCTGGACCGTCACCACGAGGCGACCGGGCCGGAGGGCGCGCGCGGCTTCTGGGACGACTACCGGTCGGTGTTCGACACGATCTCCACCGAGTTCACGCGCACCGTCGACGACGACCGCGGGTCGTCGCTGGAGTGGACGTCCCGGGGAACGCTCAGCGGCGGCGGTGAACTGACCTACAGCGGGGTCATCGTCATCGACGTCGACGGCGACCAGGTCACCGGCGTGCGCACCTACTACGACTCCGCGGCGTTCCTCAGCCGGGCGGCCGGCTGACCCGCCGGCCCTTCCTCACGCCTGGGCGCCCACCACGTCGGCCGCCGTGCCGAGGTCGTCGGGGGCGCCCTGCGCGCGGGAGGGCTCGGCCGCCACCGGCGGGTGCGCCTCGTGCGGCTCCTCGAACGCCTCCGGCGCCGGGCAGGAGCAGACCAGGTTGCGGTCGCCGTAGGCACCGTCGATCCGCCGGACCGGGGCCAGGTAGGTCCGCCCGACCAGCCGCGGCACCGGGTACACGGCCGTCTCGCGGGCGTAGGGGTGGTCCCACTCCCCCGCCAGCATCTTCAGCGTGTGCGGCGCGTTGCGCAGCGGGTTGTCGGTGCTGTCGTACTCGCCGCCGGCGACCTTCTCGATCTCCTCGCGGATGAGCACCATCGCCTCGACGAAGCGGTCGAGCTCCGCCTTGTCCTCGCTCTCGGTCGGCTCGACCATCAGCGTGCCGGCGACCGGGAAGCTCATCGTCGGCGCGTGGAACCCGAGGTCGATGAGCCGCTTGGCGATGTCGTCGTTGGTGACGCCGGTGGCCTTGGTCAGCGGCCGGATGTCGAGGATGCACTCGTGGGCGACCAGGCCGGTGGCCCCGGTGTAGAGCACCGGGTAGTGCGGGCGCAGCCGCTCGGCGACGTAGTTGGCCGCGAGGATGGCGTGCTCGGTGGCCTGCAGCAGCCCGTCGGGGCCCATCAGCCGCAGGTACGCCCAGGAGATCGGCAGGATGCCGGCCGAGCCGAAGGGCGCGCCGGAGACGGCCGGGCCCTGACCGCCGGTCTCGACCAGCGGGTGGCTGGGCAGGAAGGGCACCAGGTGCTCCCGGACGCCGATCGGGCCGACGCCGGGGCCGCCGCCGCCGTGCGGGATGCAGAAGGTCTTGTGCAGGTTGAGGTGGCTGACGTCGGAGCCGAACAGGCCCGGCCGGGCCAGGCCGACCAGCGCGTTGAGGTTCGCCCCGTCGACGTAGACCTGGCCGCCCGCGTCGTGCACGGCGGCGCAGATCTCCTGCACCTCCACCTCGAACACCCCGTGCGTCGACGGGTAGGTGATCATGATCGCGGCGAGCCGCTCGGCGTGGGTGTCGACCTTGGCGCGCAGGTCGGCCAGGTCGACGTTGCCTGCCTCGTCGCAGGCCACGACGACGACCCGCATGCCGGCCATCACCGCGCTGGCCGCGTTGGTGCCGTGCGCCGAGGACGGGATCAGGCACACGTCGCGGTGGCTCTCGCCGCGGGAGTGGTGGTAGCTGCGGATCGCCAGCAGGCCGGCGAACTCACCCTGCGAGCCGGCGTTGGGCTGGACGCTGACCGCGGCGTACCCGGTGATCTCCGCCAGGCCGGTGCAGAGCTCGTCGATGAGCTGGGCGTACCCGCGGGCCTGCTCGACGGGGGCGAAGGGGTGCAGGCCGGCGAACTCCGGCCAGGTGATCGCGGCCATCTCGGTGGCGGCGTTGAGCTTCATCGTGCACGAGCCCAGCGGGATCATCGTGCGGTCCAGCGCCAGGTCCTTGTCCGACAGCGAGCGCAGGTAGCGCAGCATCGCCGTCTCCGAGCGGTGCTGACGGAACACCGGGTGGGTGAGGAACGCCGTCCGGCGGCGCAGCTCGGCCGGGAAGGACGCCTCCCCCGCCTCGTCGACCAGGGTGTCGTCGGTCGCGACGCCGAAGGCCTCGGCGACCAGCCGCAGGACGGCAGGGGTGGTCGTCTCGTCACAGGCGACCGCGACGGTGTCGGCGTCGACGAGCCGGAGGTTGACCCGACGCTCTGCGGCGGCGGCGACCACGTCGGCAGCCCGGCCGGGGACGGCGACGGCGAGGGTGTCGAAGAAGTCCGCGTGCACCAGGCCGAGCCCGCCGGCACGCAGCCAGCCGGCCAGCACCTGGGCGCTGCGGTGCACCCGGGCGGCGATCGCGGTCAGCCCCTCCGGTCCGTGGTAGACGGCGTACGCGCCGGCCATCACCGCGAGCAGCACCTGGGCGGTGCAGATGTTGCTGGTCGCCTTCTCCCGGCGGATGTGCTGCTCGCGGGTCTGCAGCGCCAGCCGGTAGGCGACGTCACCGTCGGCGTCGACGGAGACGCCGACCAGCCGGCCGGGGAGCTGGCGGGCCAGCCCCTCACGGACCGAGAGGTAGCCGGCGTGCGGGCCGCCGTAGCCCATCGGGACGCCGAAGCGCTGGGTGGTGCCGCAGGCGACGTCGGCGCCCCACTCCCCCGGCGCCTCGAGCATGGTGAGCGCGAGCAGGTCGGCCGCGACCACGACCGCCGCACCGGCCTCGTGCGCGGCGGCGGCGAGCGCCCGGTGGTCGCGGACCGCGCCGCTGGCGCCGGGGAGGGCCAGCAGGACGCCGAACGCGCCGGCCGCGGGCAGGTCGGTGGGCCAGCCGGCGGACAGGTCGGCCACGTGCAGGCCGATGCCGAGCGGCTCGGCCCGGGTGCGCAGCACCGCAAGGGTCTGCGGCAGGGTGTCGGCGTCGACGACGAAGACCGCGTCGGACTTCGCCCGACCCGCCCGGCGGACCAGCGTCATCGCCTCGGCCGCGGCGGTGGCCTCGTCCAGCATCGACGCGCCGGCGACCGGCAGCCCGGTCAGGTCGGCGACCATCGTCTGGAAGTTGATCAGGGCCTCGAGCCGACCCTGGCTGATCTCCGGCTGGTACGGCGTGTAGGCCGTGTACCAGGCGGGGTTCTCCAGGATGTTCCGCTGGATGACCGCCGGGGTGAGGGTGCCGCTGTAGCCCAGCCCGATCATCGAGGTGAACACCTCGTTGGCCGCGGCGCGCTCGCGCAGCTCGGCGAGGACGGTCGCCTCGTCCGCGGCGGCCGGGAGGTCGAGCGGGGTGCGGTCGCGCACGCCCTCGGGCACGCACGCGTCGGCCAGCGCCTCCAGCGAGGAGTGACCGACGACGGCCAGCATGGCCTCGGTGTCGCCGGAGCGGGGGCCGATGTGCCGGGCCGCGAACGACCCCTGCGTCGACAGCGCGGAGAGTGCGGGGAGGGCCCCGGTCAGGAGACCGTCAGAGCCAGGAGTTCGGTCGGCCACTGGCGCCACGCTACAACACTGTCGGCCTCTCGGCCGACACCGCGATCAAGAGCCGATCCCCCCTCGCGGAGCCGCTTCGTCGCACCTTCGCAGGCCCCCTCCGGGGGCCACTCGGCACGACCGGACGTAGTTGCCTCGTCTGCGCCGTTCAGGCGGAGGCGGCGCGGCGGCGACGGCGCTGCGACAGCTCGTCGTCGGAGTGCGGGGCGCCGTCCAGCCGCTCGGCGGGCAGCTCGGCGAGCTCCCCGGACAGCTCGCGGAGGGCTCCGGAGACGGCGATCCCGAACACGCCCTGACCGCCGGCGAGCAGGTCGACGACCTCCTCGGCGGAGGTGCACTCGTACACCGTGGCGCCGTCGGACAGCAGCGTGATGTGGGAGAGCTCCTTGATCCCGCGGGTGCGCAGGTGGTCGACGGCCTTGCGGATGTTCTGCAGCGAGACGCCGGTGTCCAGCAGTCGCTTGACGACCTTGAGGACGAGGATGTCGCGGAAGGAGTACAGCCGCTGGGTGCCCGAACCGGTGGCGCTGCGGACGGACGGGGCGACCAGCCCGGTGCGGGCCCAGTAGTCCAGCTGCCGGTAGGTGATGCCGGCGGCGGCGCAGGCCGTCGGGCCGCGGTAGCCGACCGTGTCGCTGTCCACGTCGTCGTAGGGGAAGTCCCCCACCGCTGCATCGCTGAACAGCTGACCCTGCGAACCGTTGTCCTGGTCGCTCACGGGCTCTCCTCGCTCTCAGCACCCAGCAGCTGGGCCGCGCCGGCTGTCGCCGGACCGGTCACAGCGCGCGGCCCCGGGAGTTCCACGCAGGTGATTCGCTGAAGGTAGGCCCGGGCCGGGGAACCGGTCAACCGAGGGGGGCGGCGTGTCGGGCGGCTCACCCCCGTCGGGTGAGCCGCTGACCTGCACGCCGACCGTCAGGACCCGCCGCCGCCCGAGCCGGACCCGGCGCCGAAGTCCTCGGGGCTGATGTTGTCCAGGAACTCCCGGAACTTCTCGACCTCGTCCTCCTGCTCGTCGGGGATCTCGATGCCGACCTCGTCGAGCAGGGCCTCCGCGCCGTAGATCGGCGCCCCGGTGCGGACGGCGAGGGCGACGGCGTCCGACGGGCGCGCGCTGACCGTGCGCTCGTCACCGAACACCAGCTCGGCGATGTAGATGCCGTCGCGCATCTCGGTGATGTGCACGGCCTCCAGGTTGGCGCCCAGTGCCCGGACCACCTCGCGCAGCAGGTCGTGGGTCATCGGCCGCGCCGGCCGGACGCCTTGCTGCTCGAAGGCGATGGCGGCCGCCTCGGCCGCACCGATCCAGATCGGCAGGTAGCGCTCCCCCTGGGCCTCCTTGAGCAGCAGGATGGGTTGGTTGCCGGGCAGTTCGACCCGGACGCCGACGACTCTGAGCTCCTGCACGTCTGGCTCCCCTCCGCTGGAGTCCCTCGCCGGGTCCTCCGTGGTGCACTGCTGTGCCCGTCTGGTGCTCTGCCGGTGCCCCACCTGCGGCCTGCGGAGCTGCCGGAGGGGGTACCCGCTGTGCCGCAACGGTACGCCAGTGATCAGCCGCCGAGGACCTCGCGCAGGCGGGCCTCGAGCAGCGCCGCGTGCAGCTGGGCGGACAGCCCGGCGAGCTCGGTCAGCTGCTCGGCGGCGCGGCTCCGGGCGTCGTCGGACCGGGCGCGCAGGGTGGGGGTCACCAGCTGCTCGAGCAGCGCGGCCTCGCGCTCGGCGGCCGTGCGGTGCAGCCGCAGGTGCCGTGGCTCGATGCCGTGCTGCGCGAGGCCCGCGGCGGCGCGGGCGACCGGCAGGTCGCTGGGCCGGTGCCGGCCGTGGGCGTCTGGCGCGACCAGGCCGAACTCGACGCAGTCGGCGAGCTGCTGCTCGGTCAGCCCGGCTGCCTCGGCGAACTCGGCGGCCGGCAGCGGGGTGGTGGGCGCCGGCTCGTCGGCGGCGGGAGCCTGCCCGGGCGGCGGCTCACCGCGGTCGAGGGCGTCCAGGTGCTCCTTGATGACCCGCAGCGGCAGGTACTGGTCGCGCTGGGCGGCCAGCACGTACCGGAGCCGGGTCACGTCGGCCGAGGAGAACTTCCGGTAGCCCGAGGGGGTGCGCTGGGGGTGCACCAGCTCCTCGGACTCGAGGTACCGGATCTTGCTGATGGTCACGTCCGGGAAGTCCCCCCGCAGCGCGGCGAGGACCTCCCCGATCGTCAACCGGGGTGCCGTGGTGTCGGTGTCCCGGTCCGCGCTCCCGCCGGGCTGGGGCACCGCGGTCACGACGCCCGAGCGCCCGGGACTCCGCTGACCGGGTCGGTCATGCCCCGGCCGGCTCGCCCGTCCGCGGCCCGGTCAGGTACACCAGGCGGAACTTGCCGATCTGCACCTCGTCGCCACCGGCGAGGGAGGCGACGTCGACCGGCTCCCGGTTGACGTAGGTGCCGTTGAGGCTGCCGACGTCGTGCACGGTGAAGCCGCCGCCCTCGCGGTGGAACTCCACGTGCCGCCGGCTGACGGTGACGTCGTCGAGGAAGATGTCGCTGTCGGGGTGCCGACCGGCGGTGGTGACCTCCTGGTCGAGCAGGAAGCGGCTGCCGGCGTTGGGGCCGCGCTTGACCACCAGCAGCGCCGACCCGGCGGGCAGGGACTCGACGGCCCCGGCGTGCGCGTCGGCGGTCGACTCGGCGACCTCGGCCTGCTCACCGGAGTCCTCGCCACCGACCTTGGGGATGATGCTGGTCGACTCGCCGACCCGCTCGGGGCTCAGAGCCGAACCGCACTGGGCGCAGAATCGGCTGCCCTCGGGGTTCTGGTGGCCACAACGAGTGCAGGTCACGTCGATCTCCTCCGGTGCAGGTGGCACCGCCGCGGGCCTGGGGTGGGCCGCGGTCGGCCGGCGGGCGTCGGGCCGGTCGGCCCGTCGCGGGTCGGCCGCCGCAGGTTCGCGGTCGGGCCGGGGGTCATGGAACCGTGCGGGCCGACCTGGGGTCAACCGCACGTACAGCGTGAGGGTCGGGGCCCGCGTCGGTCACGGGCCCGGCCGTCCCGGTGATGATAGTGATCGTGTGCCGGGGCGCGGGGACGCCGGGGGGTACGACTGCAGGACGTCGGCCGCACCACCCCGGCGGGGAGCTCAGGAGGCGCTGACGACGGCCTCGTAGGCGGCGGCGTCGAGCAGCTCCGCGGTCGGGTCGCCGCCGTCGGCCGGCACGGTGACCTCGACCAGCCAGCCGGCTCCGTAGGGGTCGCTGTTGACCGTCTCGGGGGCGTCGGTGAGGGCGTCGTTGACCGCCGACACCACGCCGGTCACCGGCGAGTAGACGTCGGACACGGACTTGGTCGACTCGACCTCACCGATCGGGTTGCCCGGGGCCACCTCGGCACCGACCTCGGGCAGCTGCACGAAGACGATGTCGCCCAGGGCGTCCTGGGCGTGGTCGGTGATCCCGACCCGGACCACCGTGGAGGCACCCTCGGTGCCCTGGACCAGCACCCACTCGTGCTGGTCGGTGTAACGGCGGTCATCGGGCGTGGCCATGGAACATCTCCAGGGGTCGACGTTGCTCGGGCGGCCCCCGTTCAGGGTCCCGCCGCGAGCGTGCGAGTGGTGGGGGGAACGGGGGTCCTTCGTCAGTCCCCGCTGTCGGGATCAGCGTATTGAGGCGCGTCGAGGGGTCGCAACGCGTCCACCACGACCCGGTCGGACTGCACGATGTCGACGCTGCCGCCCCGGCCGCCGACGGTGGAGACGACGCCGCCCGGGATGCTCATCGCCGTCGCCATGTCCTGCGAGGACCCGATGACCTGGAAGACGTAGGGCGCCTGGAGCTGCTGCCCGTCGATCTGGAGGTCCCCCGGCGCGCCGGTGACGGCGCTGCTGACCCCGATCCGCACCTGGTCGACCTGCATGGTCTCCGCCCCGGCGCCGCGCAGCTCCTGGATCGCGTTGAGCAGCACCGAGGAGGTGATGCCGGTGGCCGGGTCGCGGATGGTCATGGTCATCCCCTCCCCCTGGGCGGCGACCGAGCCGTTGAGGATGGACAGCGCCTGCGCCCGCTCGCGGGCCTCCTGCAGCGCCGCGGCTGAGTCGCTGTCGGAGCTGCCGAGCTGGTCCAGCGCGGCGCGCTGGTCGGCGATCTCCTGGCGCAGCCGGTCCTGCTGGGCGGTGAGGTCGTCGAGGATGCGGACCAGGTCCTCCTCGCGGGCCCCGGCGTACTGCGTGTCGGTGTCGGTGCTGCGGACCTGGACGGCGAAGGCGAACCCCAGCAGCAGGGTGAGCACCCCGATGAGGACGGCGGCGAGCGGGTCGCGGCGCCGGCGGCGCGCAGCGGGCTTGGCGGGCACGGTCGGGGCGACCGCCTCGTCCGCGGTCCCCGGCCGGCCGGCAGCGGGCACCTCGGCCGGGGTGACGTCCGGGGCCGGGTCCTGCTCCGGTTGCTCGCCGCTCATGCCCGGAACAGGTGCCGGCGGATCGCGGCCGCGTTGCCGAAGATGCGGATGCCGAGCACCACGACCACGGCGGTGGACAGCTGGGCGCCCACGCCCAGCTGGTCGCCGAGGAACACGATGAGCCCGGCGACGACGACGTTGGAGACGAAGGAGACCACGAAGACCTTCGCGTCGAAGATCCGGTCGAAGCGGGCGCGGACGCCGCCGAAGACCGCGTCCAGCGCGGCCACCACGGCGATGGGCAGGTACGGCTGCAGCCACAGCGGCACGCTGGGGTCCAGCAGGAGCCCCAGGACCACGCCGATCGCGAGTCCGAGGATCGGGATCACGCGTCAGCCTCCGTCGATGGTGCGGTCAGGGGCGACCAGGTCGTTCCCGGGACCGGCACCCGGGTCGGGGGCAGGGGCAGGAGCCGGGACCAGCGGCGTGGCCCAGCGGAGCTCGGCGTTGGTCCCGGCCGGCAGTGCCAGGTCGTCGTCGCGGGCGAACTCGAAGACCAGACCGTAGTCGCGGCTCAACCCGGCCACCACGGAGGCCTCCGGGGTGGACAGGAAGGCGTTGCTGAGGTCCTGCGGGTCGCCGATCGCGGAGATCTCGTAGGGGGTGTTCACCGGGTTGAGGTCGACCAGGATCGCCTTGCCGGCCTGCCGGATGGCGGTGGTCGCCCCGATCCGCTGGCCGTTGATGCTGATCGCCTCGGCACCGGAGGCCCACAGCGCGTTGACGACCAGCTGCAGGTCGCCGTCCTGGACGATGCCCGCGCCGGCGACCTCCTCGGACCCCCCGACGGGGTCGCTGTCTGCGGCCGGCGGGGCGTTGTCCATGGTCACCCGCAGGCCCGGTCCGGAGACGGCGACGACGGCGGCCGCCTGCCCGGCCTCGGCGAGCTGCTCGAGCGCCCGCTGGCCCACCACGCTGGCCTCCAGGGCCTGCTGCCGGGTGCGGGTGACCTGGGCGGTGAGCTCCTCGAGCTGGGCGGCGAGGTCGTCGGCGGTGTCGGACTGCTCGCCGATGTCATCGCGCAACGCCTGTCGTGCGGTGTCCCGGCCCTGCGCGCCGGCGGCCGCCTCGCCGTAGGTGATCGAGGCGAGCAGCCCGGCGAGCAGCAGGGTCAGTGCGACCAGCAGCTGGCCGCGGTACCGCCGCAGCCAGCCGGGCCGGGGGCCGCCGTCCTCCGGCCCGGCGGCGCGGGCCGTCCTGGCCGCGGCGGCCTGGGCGTAGGCCGGGTCGAGGGTCTCGGCGAGGACCTGGTCGAGCAGCGAGGCACCGAGCGAGCGCTGCCGGCCCGGGGCCGGGGCGCTCACCGGGTCGCTCCGGCCCGCCGGTCCCCGGTGAGGAGCCCCACCGCCTGCACGACGTAGAAGGCGCCCGCGAGCACGTACAGCGCCGCACCCCAGATGGTCAGCGCGTAGGCGATCGGCTGGGCGACCGAGGCGACCGGGTTGTCGCCGTCGGCCAGCAGCAGCAGCGGGAAGGCGTAGAGCAGCAGGAAGGTCGCGGCCTTGCCCAGGTAGTGCACCTGCAGCGGGGGCCAGCCGGCCCGGCGGAGCAGCAGCAGGGTGAGGCCGAGCACCAGCTCCCGGCCGAGCAGGACGAGGACCACCCAGAGCGGCACGACGTCGCGGATGGCCAGCGCGACCAGCGTCGCGACGATGTAGAGGCGGTCGGCCGCCGGGTCGAGCAGCGCGCCCAGCCGGCTGGACTGGCCCAGCGCGCGGGCGAGCTTGCCGTCTGCCCAGTCGGTGACGCCGGACAGCGCCAGGACGACGATCGCCCAGCCGTCGGCGTGCGGGCCGAGCAGCAGCCAGAGGAACAGCGGGACGCCGAGCAGCCGGATCACCGACAGCAGGTTGGGCAGCGTCAGCACCCGGTCGCTGAGCTGGTCGCGGTCCAGCGACCGGGCAGCACGGGCCGCGAGGGCGTCGGCCGCCCGGTCGTCCGCCGTCGTCATCGCCGCCTCACGTCGCCGTCCACCGCAGGTCAGGTTAGTGCCCGGCACCGACGATGCCCGCCGCGACCGCCCCGACGCCCCGATCGGGCCGGGAGCGGCCTCCGGTCAGCCGGCGGCCGGCCCCGGCCGGAAGGTGGCGAGTGCGGTGGCCAGCATCTCGTAGTAGCCGACCAGCCAGACCAGCGCCGCCAGGCCCGGGGTGCCGAGGACGTCGGAGGCCTGCGCGAACAGCGGGTCGTCGAGGGTGTGCCGGGCGAGCAGTGCCCGCACGACCTGCAGCCCCACCTGCTCGGGGGAGGTGAGCCCGGCCGGCGGCCGGCCGTCCAGGAGGTCCTGCAGCTGGGCCGGCTCGGCACCGGCCTCCAGCGCGGCCGCCTCGTGCGCCGTCCACTCGAACTCCGAGCCGACGGCCGCGGCGACCGTGAGCACGGCCAGTTCGCGCAGCCGGGCCGGCAGGTCCTCGTCGAACCTCAGCGCCGCGCCCACGGACTGCACCGCGGTGCCGATCCGCGGGGACAGCAGCATCAGCCCGAACGGGCCGAGCAGCCGCCCCTCGTCGTCGACCAGCGGCACCCGGGCCTGCGCCCGCCGGGGGCCGTCGGCGATCAGCGTCCAGAGGGCCCGGCGCTCGTCGTCCAGCTCCTCGGGGCGGGGTGCGGAGGTGCGGGCCGGCCCGGGCTGCGCCGGCCGGCCGGTGGGCCCGACGTCAGGTGGCACGGGCGGTCCGGGCCAGGTGCTGCCAGGTGTCCACGACGGTGTCGGGGTTCAGCGACATCGACTCGATCCCCTGCGCGACCAGCCACTCGGCCAGGTCGGGGTGGTCGCTGGGGCCCTGCCCACAGATGCCCACGTACTTGCCGCGCTCCAGGCAGGCCTTGATGGCCATCTCCAGCACGGCGAGCACCGCGGGGTCCCGCTCGTCGAAGCCGCCGGCGACCAGGCTGGAGTCGCGGTCCAGGCCCAGCACCAGCTGGGTCATGTCGTTGGAGCCGATGGAGAACCCGTCGACGTGGTCGAGGAAGGCGTGCGCCCGCAGCGCGTTGGAGGGCAGCTCGCACATCATCACCACCGACAGGTCGTTCTCCCCGCGCCGCAGCCCGTGGCTGGCCAGCAGCTCCACCACGCCCTCGATCTCGGCCACGGTCCGGACGAACGGGATCATGATCTTGACGTTGGTCAGCCCCATCTCGTCCCGGACGTAGCGCAGCGCCGCGCACTCCATCGCGAAGCACTCGGCGAAGTCGGCCGACAGGTACCGGGAGGCCCCGCGGTAGCCCAGCATCGGGTTCTCCTCGTGCGGCTCGTAGCGCTCCCCGCCGAGCAGGTTGGCGTACTCGTTGGACTTGAAGTCGCTCATCCGCACGATCACCGGCTCGGGCGCGAAGGCCGCGGCGATCATCGAGATGCCCTCGGCGACGCGCTGCACGAAGAAGTCCCGCGCCGAGGGGTAGGCGACGATCCGCTCCTCGATCCGGGCCTGCAGCGGCGCGTCGAGGGTGTCCAGCTCCAGCAGTGCCCGCGGGTGGATGCCGATCTGCCGGTTGATGATGAACTCCAGCCGGGCCAGCCCGACGCCGGCGTGCGGCAGCCGGGAGAACGCGAAGGCCTGCTCCGGCGTCCCGACGTTCATCATGATCTTGGTGGGGATCTCCGGCATGGCGTCCAGCCGGGTCTCCTCCACCTCGAAGCCGACCTCACCGGCGTAGACCAGGCCGGTGTCGCCCTCCGCGCAGGAGACGGTGACCGGGTCGCCGTCGGTGAGCCGGCGGGTGGCGTCGCCGGTGCCGACGACGGCCGGGATGCCGAGCTCGCGGGCGATGATCGCCGCGTGGCAGGTCCGCCCGCCCCGGTTGGTGACGATCGCCGAGGCCCGCTTCATGATCGGTTCCCAGTCCGGGTCGGTCATGTCCGCGACGAGCACGTCGCCGGGGGTGAAGCTGTCCATCTCCTCGATGTCGGAGAGCACCCGCACCGCGCCGGCACCGATCTTCTGCCCGATCGCCCGCCCCTCGACCACGACGTCCCCACCGCCGGTGAGCCGGTAGCGCGTGGAGGTGTTCCCGGACCGGGACTGCAC
Source organism: Modestobacter altitudinis (assembly GCF_005930475.1). Taxonomy (GTDB): domain Bacteria; phylum Actinomycetota; class Actinomycetes; order Mycobacteriales; family Geodermatophilaceae; genus Modestobacter; species Modestobacter altitudinis. The sequence continues at coordinate 16,815 of NZ_SJEW01000057.1, read as the reverse complement.
GGTCTCCGGGCGGGCCTGCAGGATCATCAGCTCACCCGTCAGCCCGTCCTTGCCCCACTCGATGTCCATCGGCCGGCCGTAGTGCTCCTCGATCCGCACCGCCTGCCGGGCGAGCTCGGTGACCTCGTCGTCGGTGAGGGACAGCAGCCGGCGCTCGGCCGGGTCGACCTCGACGAACTCGGTGGTCCGGCCGACCTCGGTGTCGGCGGTGTAGACCATCTTGGTGGCCTTCTCCCCCACCCCGCGCTTGAGGATCGCCGGGCGCCCGGCGGCCAGCGCGGGCTTGTAGACGTAGAACTCGTCGGGATTGACCGCCCCCTGCACGACGCCCTCGCCCAGGCCGTAGGCGGAGGTGATGAAGACGGCGTCGCGGAAGCCGGACTCGGTGTCCATGGTGAACATGACGCCGGACGCCCCGACGTCCGAGCGCACCATCCGCTGCACGCCCGCCGACAGCGACACCGCCTCGTGGTCGAAGCCGTGGTGCACCCGGTAGGCGATGGCCCGGTCGTTGTAGAGCGAGGCGTAGACCTCGCGGACCGCCTGCAGCACCGCGTCGATGCCGCGCACGTTGAGGAACGTCTCCTGCTGCCCGGCGAACGAGGCGTCCGGGAGGTCCTCGGCGGTGGCGCTGGAGCGGACCGCGAAGGAGGCCTCCGCGTCGTCGCCGACCAGCCGGTCGTAGGCGGCCCGGATGTCCGCCTCCAGGGCCGGCGGGAAGGGCTGCTCGACGACCTCGCGGCGGATCTGCCGGCCGGCCGCGACCAGCGCCCGGACGTCGTCGGTGTCCAGCTCGCGGAGCTGGGCGTTGATCCGGTCGGCCAGCCCGGTGTCGCCGAGGAACCGCTGGTAGGCCGCGGCCGTGGTGGCGAATCCGTCGGGGACGCTGACCCCGGCATCGGCCAGGTTCGAGATCATCTCCCCCAGGGAGGAGTTCTTCCCGCCGACCACCTCCAGGTCGGCCAGCCCCAGCTCGGCGAACCAGCGGACGTTGTCGGCGTCGTCGGGGGTCTGCCCGGCCGGTGCCTCGGGTGCGGTGTCGGTGCTCATCAACGGGGTGTCCTTCCTCGCGGGAGGTCATGGCCGGACTGGGGGCGGTCGCCGGAGCTGCGGCGCTGCCGGGCCAGGGTCTGGATCACCACGGCGGCGATCTCCTCGACGGAGGCCGCCGAGGTGTCCACCGTGGGCAGGGAGTGCCGGTCGTACATCGCCGTCGCCCGGCGGAGCTCGAACCGGCACTGCTCCTCGGAGGCGTAGCGCGAGTCCGGGCGGCGTTCCTGCCGGACCCGGCTGAGCCGGGCCACCGTGGTGGTCAGCCCGAAGCAGCGGTCGCGCAGGTCCTTCACCGGGCGGGGCAGGTCGGTGGTCTCCAGGTCCTCGTCGACGAGGGGGTAGTTGGCCACGAACAGGCCGTGCTGCAGGGCCAGGTACATCGCCGTCGGCGTCTTCCCGCACCGGGACGGCGCCAGCAGGACGACGTCGGCCCGGTCCAGCCCGCGCGGGCTCAGCCCGTCGTCGTGCTCGATGGCGAACTCGATGGCCGCCATCCGGCTGTTGTAGCGCCGGACGTCGCCGACCCCGTGCAGCCGCCGGGCCTCGCGCAGCCCCCGGGCCCCGAGCTGCTCCTCCACCCGGTCCATGTGGATGCCGAAGAAGTCGATGATCGGGGCCGTGGTCTTCAGCAGCTCCTCACGGACCTCGTCGACGGCGGCGGTGGTGAACACCAGCGGGGTGACCGGGCCGGCCATCACCTCGTCGATCTGGGCGACGACCTCGCGGGCCTCCTCGACGGAGGAGATGAAGGGGATCAGGGTGCGCTCGAAGTGCACGTCGGGGAACTGGATGAGCAGCGCGTTGCCCATCGTCTCCGCGCTGATCCCGGTGCTGTCGGACAGGAAGAAGACCGGGACGACGGTGTCCGCGTCCGGCACCCGCGCGGCGGCGGGCGGCGGGTCGGTCAACGGGCACCCCGGCGCGCGGCCGGGACGGGACGTCGGGCAACGGTCATCTCAGCACCTCTGATGTCACGCGTCGTTGCATGCAGGTCAGCTGGCTCGGGGCTGAGTATCGCCTGTCGCGGTGCCGTCGGTCACGCACGCCCTACCCTCCGCCCATGACGCTCACCACACTCCTCACCGGTGGCTCGTTCTTCGAGGGCCCGCGCTGGCACGACGGCAGCTGGTGGGTGTCGGACTTCTACCGCGGCACGGTGAGCCGGGTGTCCCCCGCCGGCGAGGAGACCGTCGTGCTGGAGGTCCCCACCCAGCCGTCCGGCCTGGGCTGGCTGGCGGACGGTTCCCTGGTGGTGGTGTCGATGACCGACCAGCGGCTGCTCCGGTGGGACGGCGAGGCGACGACGACCTACGCCGACCTGTCGCCGTACTGCGGCGGGCTGCTCAACGACCTGGTGGTCGACGGCGCCGGGCACGTGTTCGCCGGTGACTTCGGCTTCGACCTGATGGCCGGCGGCGCACCCCGCCCGGGCAACCTGACCCGCGTCGACCCCGACGGCACGGTGACCGTGGTCGCCGAGGACCTGCTGTTCCCCAACGGCATGGTCGTCACCGCCGACGGCGGCACCTTGCTGGTCGGGGAGACGCTGGGCAACCGGTACACCGCCTTCGACCTGGCCCCCGACGGCGCGCTGTCGAACCGGCGGACCTGGGCGGAGTTCGGGCCGGCGCCCTCCGGCGGCACCCTGGACGAGGTCCTCGGCCAGCTGGTGCTGGCACCCGACGGCTGCGCCGGGGACGCCGAGGGGCACGTCTGGGCCGCCGACGCCGTCGGCGGCCGGGTCGTCCGGGTGGCTCCCGGTGGGGAGGTCGTGGCCCAGGTGTCCGCGCCCGACGGCCTGGGGGTGTTCGCCTGCGCCCTCGGCGGCGTGGACGGGCGGACGCTGCTGCTGTGCTGCGCCCCGGACTTCCTGGCGCACCTGCGCGCGCCGGTGCGCGAGGCCGTGCTGGTGACCACGACGGTCGACGTGCCGGCCGCCGGCCGCGGCTGACTGCGGGCGTCCCCGACGTCAGCTGTGCGGGTCGAGGACGACGAAGGCCAGCGCCAGCAGGCCGGTGACCGCCCCGCTGACGGCGAGGGCGGCCATCGGCAGCCCCCCGGCGCGCAGCGTCGACAGGTCACCGTGCGAGGTCAGCGCGCGGCGCACGGCCCGGTACCTGCGGGCCGCTCCCCAGCCGACCGCGACCGCCTGGACCAGGCCGAGCCCGGCGAGGGCGAGGGCCAGCACGCCGAGCGCAGGGGCGGCGAGCCGCCCGGCACCGGCCGCGGCCACCGCGAGGGCCAGCGACGTGCGCCGCCAGGCCAGCGCGGTGCGCTCGGCCTGCAGGCCGTCGTCGAACACCCGGTCCGGCGCGCCGGTCACCGCAGCAGCAGTCCGAGCAGCAGCAGCACCCCGGCGAGCAGCGTGCCGACCGCGATCAGCGGGCTGAGCAGCGGCGAGGGCAGCGGCCGGTGGCAGCGCATCGCCCGCTCGGTCGCCGCCCAGCCCCACCACGCCTGCACCGGGGCCAGCGCACCCAGGCAGACGAGCAGCACGGCGCAGGCCAGCCGCAGGCCCCCGGCCACCGGCACGTCGAGCGCCTCCAGCGCGACGCCCGCCGCGGACAGGGCCAGCGAGGTCCGGATCCAGGCCAGGAACGTGCGCTCGTTGGCCAGGCTGAACCGGGGGTCCGGCTCGTCGCCCACGCCGAACACCGACCGCGGGAACCGGGCGCGGCCCGGCGCGTCCGTCCCCGTCACCGTCGATCCCACCTCCGTGCTCGCCTCCCCGGGCGAGCAGTAGACCACCGCAGGTCCGGGGCGACCGCCGGGTGGCCCGTGCGGGCGCGTCCCCGCTGCTCGACGCTCCCGGGATGGACCCGGACGGCTGGTTCGCACTCGGCGCGCCGTGGGACTCCTCGCAGAGTTGGCCGCCCGGGTCGTCGCGCTGCCGGACGACGTCCTGCCCTGACCGCCTGCGCGTGCCGGGCACCGGGGCCTTGACCGCCGTCCGGCAGCGGTGCTTCGCTCCCGGGGCACGTCGCAGCTCCCCTCCCCTGGCCGCGACTCCCGGAGGCGCCCGGTGATCGTCGACGGACCCGCCCCGCCCGACACCGCCCTCCGCGACCACAGCGGCACCGTGCTCGTCGTGGGGGCCGGGCCGGTGGGCCTGACCGCGGCCTGCGAGCTGGTCCGCCAGGGCGCCCGCGTGCGGCTCGTCGACACCCTCCCCGAGCCGACCACCCAGTCGCGTGCCGTGATCATCCACCCGCGGACGCAGGAACACCTGGCCGCGATGGGCGTGCTGGACGTGGTCGTCCGGCAAGGCCTGGCGCAGACCGCGATCGAGCTCTACACCGGGCGGACACCCACCCGTCGGGTGCACCTCATCACCGAGCACGTGGACTCCCGGTTCCCCCGACCCCTGGACCTGGCCCAGCCGCAGACCGAGGCCGTCCTCACCCGGTTGGCCGCCGACCTGGGCGTCGTCGTCGAGCGCAGCACCACCCTCGACGGTCTCGAGCAGGACGACGACGGGGTCACCGTCACCCTCACCGCCCCGACCGGGACCGCCCGGCACCGCTACGGCTGGGTGGTGGGCGCCGACGGTGGCCACAGCGCGGTCCGGGCAGCGGTCGGCACCCGGATCGAGGGCGTGTTCGAGGGGCAGCACTTCCTGTTCGCCGACGTGGCCGCCCGCACCGGGCGCTCGACGGACACCATCCGCATGTTCGTCCACCCGGACGGGATCGGTGCGGTGTTCCCGATGCCCGGGGGCCGCACCCGGCTGATGTTCGAGGTGGACGACCCCGGACCGGGTGCCGTCCCCACCGTGGAGCAGGCACAGCGGCTGGTCGACGAGCGGATGGGTGGGCAGTGGCAGGTCGGTGACCCGAACTGGCTGCTCTACTACGAGGTGCACCACGGGCAGGTCCCGCAGTACCGCCACGGTCGCGTCCTCCTCGCCGGGGACGCCGCGCACGTGCACAGCCCCGCGGGCGGCCAGGGCATGAACACCGGCATCCAGGACGCCGTCAACCTGGCCTGGAAGCTGGCGCTGGTGAGCACCGGCCGGGCCGGGGCGGCGCTGCTGGACAGCTACCACGCCGAGCGGCACCCGGTGGGCGCCGCGGTGGTGCGGCAGACGAACGCGATGACCGAGGCCATGACCCTCGAGGGACCGGCTGCGACGCTGCGCGCGGTCGCCCTGTCCGTGCTCGGGCACCTGCCGGCGGTGACCGACCGGCTGATGACCGCCCTGACCGAGACGGCCATCGCCTACCGGGACAGCCCGGTGGTGGGCGGCGCGGCCCACGGTCGGCACGTGCGGCCCGGGGACCACGGCCCCGACGTCGCCGGGCTGAGGACGGTCGACGGCGCCGAGGCCTGGATCGGGGACCTGCTCTGCCGCCCCGGCCACCTGCTGCTCAGCACCGCCGCCGATCCCTCGGCGCTGGACCGGCTCCGGAGCGCCCTGGGAGCGCTCGGCACGGTCGTGCCCGTGGTCCGTGCCGCAGCCGGTGCACCCGCGGACGCGCTGGTCGACGTGGACGGGGCGGTGGCCCGTCGGTACGGCATCGGCGACTGCGGCCTGGCGCTGATCCGGCCTGACGGCTACCTCGGCTGGCTGTCCACCCGCGCCGACGAGGCGGCGGTCACCGAGCACCTCGACGGCTTGCTGCACCGCCGGCGCCGGCCGGCCTGACCGTCGCTCCTCGCCGCACGGGTCGCTGCGGGTCCGGTCAGCTCCTGATCTCGGGGAGGTCGTCGTCCCGCCACTCCGCCGGCCCGGTGTCGGCGGCGCCGGCCAGCGCCTCCTCCCGGCCGCGGAGCTCGACCCGGCGGATCTTCCCGGAGATGGTCTTGGGCAGCTCGGCGAACTCGATCCGGCGCACCCGCTGGAAGGGCGCGAGGTGCTCGCGGGCGTACCGGAGGATCGACACCGCGGTCTCCCGGGTCGGCTCGTGCCCGGGGGCCAGCGTGATGTACGCCTTCGGCACGGCCAGCCGGATGGCGTCCGGGGCCGGCACCACCGCGGCCTCCGCGACGGCCGGGTGCTCGATGAGGACCGACTCGAGCTCGAAGGGGCTGATCTTGTAGTCCGAGGCCTTGAAGACGTCGTCGGTCCGGCCGATGTAGGTCACGTACCCGTCCGCGTCGACACCGGCGACGTCGCCGGTGTGGTAGTACCCGCCGGCCATCGCCTCGGCGTTGCGCTCCGGGTCCCCGCGGTAGCCGGTCATCAGCGGCAGCGGCGACCGGGACAGGTCCAGGCAGATCTCGCCCTCCCCGGGCCCCTCGACCCGGGCGCCGGTGACCGGGTCGACCAGGACCACCGGGACGCCGGGCAGCGGCCGGCCCATCGAGCCGGGCAGGACCGGCGACCCGGGTGTGTTGGCGATCTGCGCGGTGGTCTCGGTCTGGCCGTACCCGTCCCGGATGGTGAGCCCCCAGTGCCGTTGCACCTGGGCGATCACCTCGGGGTTGAGCGGCTCCCCCGCACCCAGCACCTCGCGCAGGGCACCGGGTCCACCGCTGAGGTCGGTGGTGATGAGCATCCGCCAGACGGTCGGCGGGGCGCAGAAGGAGGTGACGCCGTGCTCGGCCAGCCGCCCGAGCAGCTTCCCGGCGTCGAAGCGGGCGTAGTTGTAGACGAAGACGGTGGCCTCGGCGATCCACGGGGCGAAGAAGCACGACCAGGCGTGCTTGGCCCAGCCCGGCGAGGAGATGGCCAGGTGCACGTCCCCGGGCTGCAGCCCCAGCCAGTACATCGTGCTCAGGTGCCCCACCGGGTAGGACACCTGGGTGTGCTCCACCAGCTTGGGGCGGGAGGTGGTGCCCGAGGTGAAGTACCACAGCAGCGGGTCACCCGGCGCGGTACCCGGGTGCGGCGCCGGCCCGGGGTCGAGCGCGGCGGCGTCGGCCAGGTCCGCCCAGCCCGCGGCCTCCCCGACACTGATCCGGGTGTAGTCCCCCGGCACCGAGGCGAACTTCGCGGTGTCGGCGGCGTTGCAGATGACGTGCCGCGCCCCGCTGCGGCTGATCCGGTCGGTGAGGTCGGTCGGGCCGACCGCCGTCGTGGTCGGCATGACCACCGCGCCGAGCTTCATGATCGCCAGCATCGACTCCCACAGCTCGACCTGGTTGCCGAGCATCAGCAGGACCCGGTGGCCGGTGCCGACGCCGCGCTCGGCCAGCCACGCGGCCAGCCGGTCCGAGGCGCGCGACATCTCGGCGAAGCTGCGCTCGACCGACGACCCGTCCTCCTCCACGACGACCAGGGCCGGGCGGTCGTTGCCGCGGGCGATGGCGTCGAACCAGTCGACCGCCCAGTTGAACCGGTCACCGACCTCGGGCCAGGCGAACTCGGCCACGGCGCGGGCGTGGTCCCCGCGCAGCGCCAGCAGCTGGTCCCGGCTGGCGCGGTAAGCCGCCGTTGCGTCCATCGGTGTCTCCTCGTGGCGCCCGCGCGGCGGGTCCGTCGTCGGGCCGGACGTCGCCCGGCAGGTCGACGGGGTGTCGACAGCTGTGACGCGCACCATAGACAGCCGCCCGCGGACCCCGACAGCCCTGCCGTCAGACCGCCCGCTGCGGAGCCGAGGGGTCCCGCGGGCCGACCGTCCAGAGCGGCTGGGTCCCTTGCTCGTCGACCGTCGTCTCGTACCGGCGGGTCACCCGGCGCCCGAGGGCGATGATCAGGCAGGTCTCCAGACCGAGGCCGAGCAGGCACACCAGCACCCACACCATGGGGTCGTCCTTCCGCCGGGCCGCGTCGACGTGCCGTCGTCGCCCGCAGCCATCGTGGAGCGGCCCTGCCGGGTGCGGCCTCACCCGGTGGAGGTGAGGCGGGAAGGACCGGGGACGCTTCACCGGCCCCGGACGGGCGCTGCTCCCGGTGCCCGCTGGCTGTCGTGCACAACGGCTACATCGCCGAGTACGGCCGGCTGCGCCGGGACCCCGTGCTCGCGGTGCGCCCCGACCTGTCAGCTCCATCGAGGGGACGACGGACTCGGAGGTGATGTTCCACCTGGCGATCACCTGCGGCTGCTCGAGGACCCGATCGGCGGGTTGGCGCAGCTGGCCGGGTTCGTCGAGTCGGTGGCGGCGGCAGCCGGTACTCCTCCCCGGAGTCCCGGTCGGTGGTCTCCGAGCCGCTCGTGGCGCTGCCCGGGGTCTGGCGCGAGGTGCCGGCGGGCTCGGCGCTGGTCGTCGAGAAGGGCCGGGTCGACCAGCTGCCCGTCACGCCGCGGTCCCCCGGCTGACCGCGCGCCCGGTGCCCCCTACCGATCCGGGGCCGGCCCGTCGAGCGCGGGGCCCAGCAGCGCGACGACCTCCTCCTGCAGCCGGAGGACCCGCTCGACCCGGGCCCGCAACACCCCGGTCCCCTCCCCGAGCAGGAGGGCCACCCCCGGCCGGTCCTGGCCGTTCCTCCGGACCGCGTCGTTCAGCTCGTCGGCTGCCTCCGCGAACTCCGAGGTCAGCCGCGCGAGCTCGTCCAGGTCCATGGCCGAGGAACGTACGCGATCTGTTTACGACGTAAACAGGCCAGGTGAGGAAGATGCCGTGCCAGTTGCCCAGGCCACGACATGAGTAGCTTGGCACTCGTGACGGCCCAGCAGCTCCCCGACGCAGGTACTGAGGAGCGAGCCGGCCTCGGTGAGGTGATGAGCCAGGTGGCGCGCCAGCTCCAGCAGGAGCACGGCGACGTCGAGGCGACCCTGCGGACCATCGCCGTGGTGGCGGCCGCGACCATCCCCGGCGCCGACGAGTGCGGCATCAGCTACGTGGTCGCCCGCGAGCAGGTCGAGCCCCGCGCCTGGACCGGGGACCTGCCTCGGGCCGTCGACACGCTGCAGGGCGAGCTACGCCAGGGCCCCTGCCTCGATGCGGTCTGGGAGAGCAGCGTCGTCCAGGTCGACGACGTGGCCGCCGAGGAGCGCTGGCCGGCCTTCGCGCGGGAGGCCTCGGCGCTGGGGGTCGGCAGCATGCTGTGCTTCCAGCTGTTCGTCGAGGGCGACAAGCTCGGCGCCCTGAACCTCTACAGCCGGCAGCGGAACGCCTTCGACGGCGAGTCCCACGACATCGGCCTGATGTTCGCCGGCCATGCCGCCGTGGCGCTGGCCGGCGCGGAGCACGAGGAGAACCTGCGCGGCGGCATGGCGCACCGTGACGTGATCGGCCAGGCCAAGGGCATCCTGATGGAGCGGTACAAGCTGACCGCGGACCAGGCGTTCGGGGTGCTGGTGCGCACCTCGTCGCTCACCAACCGCAAACTGCGTGACATCGCCGACGACCTGAGCACCACGGGTCAGCTGCCTGCGGCCCCGAGCTGACCGGCGACCCCACGAGCCGGCTGCTCGACCGGCGGGGCCTGACCTCGGTGACTGTCCGGAGCCGTCACAGCGGCTGCGCCCAGCATCTCCCGGGCGCGGCGGCCGGGCCACCTGACACCCAACCGGACCGCACGCGGTCCGACACCGGCCGGCTGGTGGAGCCCTCCTCTCCTCGCCGCGCCCGCAGGGCGCCCCCGGACCCGTCGACCCCGATGCGCAGTGCCGGGGACGGCGGGCCGTGGCCGGGCGCCGTGTTGGGGATAACGGCAGTAGTCCGTCGAGGGGTTCGGCCCGCTGCCTGCGGGATGCCGCCCGGCACCACGGGACGCGCCGAGCGACGGGCCGCTGCGCGAACCGAGACGGCCCGACCCGTAGACCGGACGCCCGGCACACCCCCAGACTGAGCGGCACTCTTCGGTCAGGGGGCCCGCGCGTGGAACTCGGCATCGACCTCGGTACCGCCAACACGGTCGTCAGCTCCGGCCGCCGCGGCATCCTCTACGACGAACCGACCGTGATGCTGCTGCGCGCAGGGCGGTCCCGGCGGGAACGGGTGCTGGCCGTCGGGCACGAGGCGGCCGACCTGCTCGGTCGCGCGCCGGCCGGGCTGTCGGCGGTCCGGCCGCTGGAGGACGGCGTGGTCACCGACCTGGAGACCGCCCGGACCTACCTGCGCTCGGTCCTGCACAAGGCCGGACGCCGAGGCTGGAGTCCCGGCGTCCGCGCCGTGATCGGGGTCCCGGTCGGCTCCACCGCGCTGGAGCACCGCGCGCTGCTGGAAGCCGCGGAGGAGGCCGGCATCCGCCCGGTGACCGCCCTCGACGAGTCGATCGCGGGCGCGGTCGGCTGCGGCCTCGACCCGCTGGAACGGCGGGTGCACATGGTCGTGGACGTCGGGGGCGGCACGGCCGAGACGGCGGCCTTCTGCTTCGGCGGGGTCCTCGCCCACCGGACCAGCAAGCTCGCCGGCGACGAGATGACGCAGGCCGTGGCCCGCCACGTCCGCGAGCAGCACCAGCTGCACGTCGGCGAACTGGAGGCCGAGGCCCTCAAGATCCGGGCGGGGACCGAGCTGGACGGCCCGCTCGTCGTCCAGGGCCGGGACACCGCCACCGGACGGCCGCGGCTGGCCACGGTGCAGCCGGCCGAGGTGGCCGAGGCCGTGCGACCGGTCACCGACGACATCGTGCGGACGCTGTCCGGGTGCCTGGACGACCTCGCACCGCAGGCCATCGCCGACGTGATGGCCGAGGGCGTGCTGATGTTCGGCGGGTCCTCGCAGGTGCCCGGCTTCGCCGCCGAGCTGGAGCGGAGCCTGGGCCTGCCGGTGAAGCTCGCCGAGGAGCCGCTGACCTGTGTGGCCGAGGGCGCCTCCCGGGCGCTGCGCAACCGCCGGCTGCTGGCCGCCTACGGCCGCAGCTGAGGGAGCCGGCGAGGAGCGGGACGACCCCTCAGGGCGCCTGCACCGGACCGGTGGCGACGACGTCCGGCTGGTGGTCGAGGTAGTGCCGCAGGCCGTCGGCCACGACCGCCGACGCGCTGTTCCCGCCGGTGCCCGGCCCCTGCACCATCGCCGTCATCACGATCTCCGGGGCCTCCATCGGCGACGCGGCGGTCATCCAGTTGTCGTACTCGTCGTCGCGCAGGCCGCCGTCCTGCGCGGTGCCCGTCTTCGCCCCCACCGCAGCGGGCAGGCCGGCGAGGCGGACGGCGGTGCCGCCGGTGACCGTGGCCCGCATCCCCTCGCGGACCGGCCCCAGCTCAGCGGCGAAGGGCACGGGCGTCGGGACCGGCGCCGGCAGCGCGGTGTACGTCGCGGCGTCGGTCCCGATCGCCATGCCCAGCCGCGGGGTGACCAGGTTCCCGGTGCTGACGGCGGCGGTCCACCGGGCGTTCTGCAGCGGCGTCACCTGCAGCTCGCCCTGCCCGATGCCCAGGATGACGGTGGACCCGCCGTACCAGGCGCCGCCCTTCTCCGCCACCGACTCCGGGGTGCCCAGGTAGCCGGCGGACTCGCCCGGCAGGTCGATCCCGGTCCGCTCCCCCACCCCCAGCGCCCGGGCCGTGTCGATCATCGCGTCGGCCCCGAGCGCGACGGCGAGCTTGTAGAAGTAGACGTCGTTGGAGATGGCGAGGGACTGCACCAGGTCCATCGGGCCCATCGGCTTCCAGTTGCCGAAGACGTGGCCGCCGTAGCTGAACTCGGCCCCGGTGGGGACCACCCGGTCGGGCGCCCACACCCGATGGGCCTGGTTGGCGGCCGCCACCACGAGCTTGAAGGTCGACCCGGGCGGCGCGACCGCCTGGGTCACGTGCTCGAGCATCGGCGAGCCCGGCGCGTCGGCCGCGGCCTGCAGCGCGCCAGCGTCGATCGGGGGGCCGTAGACGTTGTTGTCGAACGACGGCGTGCTGGCGATCGCCAGCACCTGGCCCGACCGGGGGTCCATCGCGACGGCGGCACCGATCTTGCCCTGCGGCCGGGGCTGCGCGCGCACGGCCGCGGCCAGGCTGGTGTCCAGCTGGCGCTGCAGGCCCAGGTCGATCGAGAGCCGCAGGTCGGCGCCGGGCACGGGCTCCCGCCGCTCGCCGAGCGCGACCGGCACGCCGGTCGGGTCCACGTACAGGCACTGCTGCCCGTTCACCCCGCGGAGCACCGCGTCGTACTGCTGCTCCAGACCGGCCCGGCCGACGACCTCGGCCTGCGGCAGCCCGGGCCAGCGCTCCTCGTCCTCGGGCGTGGCCACCCCCACGAAGCCGAGGACCGGCCCGAGCAGTGCGCCCTGGGGATAGGCGCGGCGGGGCTCGGCGGCCACCAGGACGCCGGGGATGCCGGCGGCGGTGACCGCGTCGCCGACGACCCGGGGCACCTCGGCCACCGGCAGCGACAGCGTGGTGGGCTCCGCCGCCCCGATCTCGGCGTGCACGTCCGGGCGGGGCCGGCCGGTCAGGTCGGCCAGCCGGTCGACGTCGGCGGGCCGGGCCGTGAGCAGGGCGGGCACCACGGAGACCCGGTCCACCCCGCTGCCGACGTCCGCGGCGTTCACCGCCAGGGGCTGGTCGTGCCGGTCGGTGATCGCGCCGCGTTCGGCGGGCAGCCGGACGCAGCGGGTCATCTGCTCGTCCCCGACGGCGGCCAGCGCCGCGCCCTCGGTCCGCTGCAGCCGCCACCCGTAGAACCCGAAGGAGACCAGCAGCAGCGACAGCGCGACCGCGGTCAGCCGGACCAGCCGCGGCCGGGGGTTGCGCCAGCGCGGCAGCGCCCACAGCCGCCGGCGGGCGCCGTCCCGGCGGACGCCGAGCACCACCCCGATCGCAGCCAGGTGCACCACCAGGGCCGTGCCGCCGTTGCTGAGCAGCGGGAACGGGACGCCGGCCAGCGGGAGCAGCCCGAGGTTGGCCCCGACCGAGACGACGACCTCGACCCCGAACAGGACCGCGAGTCCGCCGGCGACGAGAGCGCCGTGCGGCGTCCGGGACGTCCGGCTGGCCAGCGCGAGCCGCCACACCAGGACGATCGCGGCGAGCACCACGCCGGCGCCGGCGACCAGTCCCCACTGCCCGACCAGGCTGGCCAGCGCCAGGTCGGTGTCCCGCTCGGGCAGGTACTGCGCGCGCAGGAGGCGCTGCGGGTCGTCGGTCCGGCCGAACAGCCCGCCGGAGCCGAGCGCGATGTGCGCCTGCCGCAGCGCCCAGCCGGAGCCGGTCGGGGACTCGTGCGCACCGACCAGGAAGGTGCCCAGCCGCTCCACCTGGTAGGGCCGCAGCAGGCTGATCAACAGCGGTGTCGAGACCACCACCGCGGCGGCCACGGGCAGCAGGAACCGGGCAGGCACGCGGCCGATGACCAGCATCGACCCGACCAGGACGACCAGCAGCATCGTGGTGCTGAGGTCGGGCTGCAGCAGGGTGAGCGCGATCGGCGGGACGGCGAGCAGCACCGCCAGCACGAACCGCTGCCCCGCCGGGCGGGACGAGCCGAGCACGGCGGCCAGCGCCAGCAGCAGCCCGAGCTTGGCCAGCTCCGAGGGCTGGAAGGTCAGCGAGCCGATCGCGAACCACCGGGTCGCGCCGTTCGCGGACAGGCCCACGGTGAGGACGCCGACGAGGAAGAGCACCGCCGCGCCGTAGGCGGCCCAGCCCAGGACGCTGAGGTACTGCACCCGGAACCGCCAGAAGACCGCGAGGGCGAGCACCCCGGCGGCGGCGATCGCGCCCTGCCGGGCGGCCAGCTCGGTCTCGCCGATGAGGTACAGGTTCGCCAGGCCGAGGCCGACCAGGGCCAGCGCGGCGGCGACGGCGAGCAGGTCGAAGGCGGCGCTGCGGCGGTTCCGGCGCTGTTCCCGGGTCCGTCGCCGGCCCGGTCGCCCGTCCGCCGGCGCGCCGAGGGGTGCAGACGCGGCGCCGCGCAGCCTGCGGCGCTGACGCCGGGTCCATCGTGGACTGCGGCCCCCGTGCGCAGGCAGCCCCACCGCTCCGCCCATCGGCATGGTGTTCCCCCTCAGCCGGTTCCGTCGGGTCGGTCGGGCAGGCACGAGCCGGCCGTCACCGGCGCGGAGGCCGCGGTCGCCGGGGAGCTGGTGACGGCGATGACCGCCACGGACGGCTGGTCGGGCAGCGCGACGGTCCCGACGGCGGCCGCCCGCTGCCCGCCGGCCGGCACGGTGACCGTCCCGCCCGGCACGGTGGTCGCGGCGCCCGTGCAGCGGTCGACGAGCCGGTAGGACCAGGTCACCGTCTGCGGGTCCGGTCCCGGGACCAGCCGCACCAGGAGGCGCAGCGTGCAGGGCGCGGCCGGCGCGCACGGCGCCAGCGGCCGCAGGTCGACGGCGGCCACGCTCCCGGCCGCCGCGGGGGCGGGTGGGGCGATCGGCAGGCCGTCGCGCTCCGATGCGGTGGAAGCCGCCGACCCGCTGCGCCCGGCGTCGAGCAGCAGCTCGATGTCGGCGGCGATGTCGTCCCGCACGAGGGCGACCTCCACCACGACGCCCGCGGCGAGCACCACCACCGAGAACAGCCACACCCCGATGCGCCGCATCGTGGTCCTGCTCTCCCCCAGCGGGACGCGGGCGGCCGGGCGGCGCCCGGGCGACGGGCTCCCTGCCGCTGCCCGGCCCGGCGCCGGGGCGGCCCGGTCACAGACGGCGCGCACCAGCGCGGCGAGCTCCCCGCGCACCACATCGCGGTCGATCCGGGCGGCCGTCTCCCGCAGCCGGGCTGCGACGGCGGACGCACCGGCGCCGGGCAGGTCCGTCGCCGCCCGGTCGAGCTCGGTCAGCAGCTCCTCGGCGGCCGGGTCGGCGGGGCGGCCGCGCAGCCGGGCGGCACCGGCCACCTGGGCGAGCACCGTGCCCAGCGCGTCGCCGGTCACCCCGCCCGCCGGTGGGCTCCCGCTGCCTCCGCCGTCCGGGGCCGGGTCGAGGACCACCCGTCCGTCGGTGCCGACGAGCGCCCGGTCCGGCCGGGCCCGGGCCCCTGGCCCGGCCGCCTCCGCCAGCAGGCCCGCGGCCAGCTCGAGCGCCTGCGGTGCGCTGAGCCGGGCCAGGGCGAGCAGGCGGGTCAACGGCACGCCCTCACGGACGGCGACCGCGGGTCCGGCCGGCAGGTCGGCGTCCGGGGCAGCGAGCCCGGGGAGGGGGTCCGGCTCGCGCAGGTCGGAGCCGCGTGCCGTCGTCAGGTCCGTCATGGACCCCACCCCCGCCATCTGCTCAGCCGGGCACATCCCCCGTGGCGAACCGCACCCATGCTGGCCCGACGCCGCCCCGCTGTCAGCGGGTTGCCGCACGGTCGGGACCGGCACGCCGCCGACGCGCCGATGGACGCCTCCGGTGTCACAGCGTCCGCTCAGGCCGCACCTGGTCACCCGCCCCGGCCGGCGGCGTGCTCGGGCTCCAGGGAGCGGGTCAGGAGGGCTGCGGTCCGCCGTCGGCGGACAGGGCGCGGGCGAGCCAGCCGTCGACCGGCGAGAGGACGGCGAGCGCCGGGAGGTCGGTGATCGCGACCCGGGCGGCCTCGCTGGCCTCCTGCCCCGCGCCCCGCGGGGCACCGGCCACCGGCCGGGCGGAGCAGACGACCACGAACGCCGGACCCCGTCGACGACAGCGCGAGCGGGGTGCGGACGGCCATGGCCCGGCAGCAGGGCTCCCGGGCGGCGGGACTACCGGCCCTCGAGCAGCCGGCGCAGGTCCTCTTCGTCGAAGGAGTCCCGCGCGGTCTGCCACGACTCGAGGGAGGCCACCAGCTCGGCGCACAACCGGTCGAGGGAGGATCCGCGCCACCGGCGCTGGTCCAGGGCCCGCACCACCGCCTCGACGCGGCCGTCACCGGGATCCGCCGGGTCCACCGGCCCGAAGTCGCCGACGTCGGCACCGGGCTCCCCGGCGACGAACACGGTGAGGTCGTGCCGGTCCACCGCCGCCACGACCCGTCGGGCGAGCATCCGATCGGTGAACTCCCGCCACGGGCAGGGCGCCAGCGCGTCGGCCACCGCAGCGGCACGGGCATCGGCCGGGCATCCAGCCACGAGCCACACTCCTCCGCGTCGTGCGTCGGCGGCCTGCCGCTCCCGGGCTGAGCGTGACCACCCGACGTCGCGACGTCGGGCCTCGTCTACCCCGGGACCACTCGCCGCATGCGCCGCCCGACCGTCCGGGACCGCGGCGCCTCACCCTCCCCGGGTGACGCGTCGACCCGCCCGCCGCGGCACGGTGGACCGTGCTCCAGGCAGCGGGCCCGGTCCTGGTCCACGCGCTGACCGTGCACGGCCGGGAACTGCGACACTCCCGGACGTGACCACTCCGACCGGCCGGGCGGCGCACCGGGTCCGCACACCCAGGTGCCGAGCGGTCGGCCTCCCGGCAGGCTTGCGCAGGACGGCGCGAGGTCGGCGGCCATGAGGCGGCGGCCGCCCGTCGACCGGCAGGCACCCGCCTCCGGCGGGCGGTTCGACCCGGTCCTGGCCGTCCGCAGCGCGGAGTCCCGCGGCGAGACGCTCGACCAGGTCCTGGACCGCAACCTCGCCGAGCTCCTGCAGGAGCTGCGGGTTGCCTTCACCGGCGTCCAGATCCTCTTCGCGTTCCTGATGAGCCTCGCCTTCACCCAGCGGTTCCGCGAGCTCGACGACTTCGAGCTGACGGTCTACACGGTGACGCTGGTGTCCACGGCGCTGGCGACCCTGGTCTTCATCGCACCGGTGTCCGTCCACCGGCTGGTGTTCCGCCGGCGGCAGAAGTCGGCGCTGGTGCTCATCGCCGACCGGCTCCTCATCGTCGGCCTCGCGCTGCTGGCCCCGGCGATCTGCGGCGCGCTGCTGCTGATCCTGGACGTCGCTCTCGGCCGCTGGCAGGCGGTGGTGGGCAGCTCGCTGACCGCCCTGGTGGCCCTGCTCACCTGGTACGTGCTCCCGCTGGCCGTCCGACGTGCCGGCCACGGGGTGTCCCCGGACGGCTGAGGCGTCGGCCTGCGGGCCTGGCGGGGGTGGACGGTGCCCGCC
>NZ_SJEW01000056.1 GCF_005930475.1 Modestobacter altitudinis | reverse complement strand
GAGCGGGGGTCGGGTGCCGGTGACGGTGTTCACGGGGACTCCTCCGATGGTCGGACCTGCCAGTCGACGGTGGAGCCCACCGCGGCTGCGTAGCGCTCGATCGTGGACAGCCGCGCGTCCCACTCGCCGCTCTCCAGCCGGGCGACGGCGGACTGCGACGTCCCCATGCGCGCGGCGATCTCGGTCTGGCTGGCGCCGCTGACCCGACGCACCTCGGCCAGTTCCGCGATCAGCGCGCGGCGGCGGTCGGCCATCCCCTGCAGGCCAGGAAAGGACGTCCGACGCGGCGGCGGCATACCTCGGACGGTATACCAGGAACGGCATGGCGACCAGCCCGCCCGACCCGGTTGGCGACTCCGGCAGCGGGCTGTCAGCGTGGGGCCGTGGACCGCCAGACCGCCCTCGACGCCGCCACCGCCGCCTTCGACTCCGGCGCCTTCCTCGCCACCCTGGAGCGCCGGGTCGCCTTCCGCACCGAGAGCGCCGACCCCGGCCGCGCCGGCGACCTGCGGGCCTACCTGACCGACGAGCTGGTGCCCGACGTCCAACGGCTGGGCTTCACCACCCGGGTGGCGGAGAACCGGGTCTCGCCAGGGCACCCGTTCCTCGTCGCGCACCGGTCGGAGGGGTCTGCGCGGCGGGTGCTGACCTACGGGCACGGCGACGTCCAGCCGGCCCACCCCGAGCAGTGGCGCGCCGGGCTGGACCCGTGGCGGGTCGTCGTGGAGGGCGACCGCTGGTACGGCCGCGGCGTCGCGGACAACAAGGGCCAGCACACGGTCAACCTGGTCGCGCTGGAGCAGGCGATCGCCGCCCGCGGTGGACGGCTCGGCTACGACGTCACGCTGCTGGTCGACATGGGCGAGGAGTCAGGCTCCCCCGGCCTGACCGAGCTGTGCGCGGAGCACCGGGTCGAGCTCGCCGCCGACCTGCTGATCGGCTCCGACGGCCCGCGGGTGGCTGCCGACCGGCCCACGGTCTTCCTCGGCACCCGCGGCTCGGTCAACGTGACGTTCCGGGTCACCGCGCGGGAGACCGCGCACCACTCGGGCAACTGGGGCGGGGTGCTGGTCAACCCGGCCGTCGTCCTGGCCAACGCACTCGCCTCGCTCGTCGACGGCCGCGGCCGCCTGCTGGTCGACGGGCTGCGGCCGGACGGCGTCCCGGCGCCGGTGCGCGCGGCGCTGCGCGACATCGACGTCGACCAGGGCCCGGACAGCCCTGCGCTGGACCCGGGGTGGGGCGAACCGGGGCTGTCCCCCAGCGAGCGGCTCTACGCGTGGAACACCCTCGAGGTGCTGGCGATGACTGCCGGCGACCCGGATGCCCCGGTGAACGCCGTCCCGCCGACCGCCCGGGCGCACTGCCAGCTCCGCTTCGTCGTCGGCACCGACCCCGCCCGGGTGTCCCCGGTCCTCCGCGCGCACCTGGACGCCGCCGGGTTCGCCGCCGTGCAGGTCGAGGTCGAGCACACGATGGCGGCGACCCGGACCGACCCCGAGGACCCGTGGGTGACCTGGACGCTGGCCTCGATCGAGCGCAGCACCGGGGTGGTGCCGGCGCTGCTGCCCAACCTCGGCGGGTCGCTGCCCAACGAGCCCTTCGCGCACGTGCTCGGGCTGCCGACCGTGTGGGTGCCGCACTCCTACCCCGGCTGCGCCCAGCACGCGCCGGACGAGCACCTGCCGACCGCGCTGGTCCGCGAGTCCCTCCAGCTCATGGCCGGCCTGTGGTGGGACCTCGGCGAACCGACCGCCCCCTGGCCGTCCCCCTGAGGGCCATGTTGGCCAACATGGCCCTTCAGCGGTCGGCGGTGCGGTGGATGGGGCCGTCGGCGCCGGTGAGCCGTTCGCCGGAGCCGCCCCAGCGGCCGGCGATGATCTCCGCGGCGATGGACACCGCGGTCTCCTCCGGCGTCCGGGCGCCCAGGTCCAGCCCGATCGGCGAGGAGAGGCGCTCGAGCTCGTCGTCCTTGATGCCGGCCTCGCGCAGCCGGTCCAGCCGTTCGTCGTGCGTGCGACGGGAGCCCATCGCGCCGACGTAGGCCACCGGCAGCCGCAGCGCGACCTCCAGCAGCGGGACGTCGAACTTCGGGTCGTGGGTGAGCACGCAGAGCACGGTGCGCTCGTCGATCCGCCCGGCGTCGGCCTCGGCCTGCAGGTACCGGTGCGGCCACTCCACGACCACCTCGTCGGCGTCGGGGAAGCGGCGCGCGGTGGCGAACACCGGGCGGGCGTCGCACACGGTGACCCGGTAGCCGAGGAACGACCCGACCCGGGCGACCGCCGCGGCGAAGTCGATGGCGCCGAACACGACCATCCGCGCCGGCGGGGCGAAGGAGGAGACGAACACGGTGATGTCGTCGCCGCGCCGCTCGCCGTCGTGCCCGTAGGTGAGCGTCGCCGTCCGGCCGGCGGCCAGCATGCCGCGGGCGTCGTCGGCGACGGCGCCGTCCAGGTGCTGCTCGCCGAACGAGCCCGACGCCCGGTCGGGCCACAGCACCATCCGCCGGCCCAGCCGGTCGGCCGGGCCCTTCACGCAGGTGACGACGGCGACCGGCTCGTGCGCGGCCACCGACTCGGCCACCTCGCCCAGCTCGGGGAAGGACTCGCGGGAGATCGCCTCCACGTACACATCGAGGATCCCGCCGCAGGTCAGGCCGACGGCGAAGGCGTCATCGTCGCTGACGCCGTAGCGCTCGAGCGTCGGTTCCCCGGTGGCGACGACGTCGGTGGCCTCCTCGTAGACCGCGCCCTCAACGCAGCCGCCGGACACGCTGCCGACCGCCGTCCCGTCCGGGCCGACCAGCATCGAGGCGCCCGGTGGGCGTGGCGCCGATCGCCAGGTGCCCACCACGGTGCCCATCCCGACGGTCTCCCCCGCCTGCCACCAGCCGACCAGGTCGTCCAGAACGTCACGCATCAGGAGGTCCCTCCAGTAGTCCGGCCCCGGGTGGAGGCTCGTCGCGAGCGTGCGAGTGATGAGGAGCCCGGGGTCCTCTCGATCACTCCTGCCAGTTGCTCGAAGGCGGCCAGGCTGTGCCCGGCCACGAAGTGGTCGACGGACGGCAGCGCCGCCACCATCCCCGCGGTGAGCGGCTCGTAGCCGGACCGGCCCTTGTGCGGGTTCACCCAGACGACGGCGTGCGCGAGCCGGTGCAGCCGGGCCATCTGCTCGGCGAGCAGCTCGGCGCCACCGCGCTCCCAGCCGTCGCTGCACACGACGACGACCGCGCCGCGGGCGGTGCCGCGCTGGCCCCAGCGGTCCAGGAAGGCCTTGAGCACCTCACCGATCCGGGTCCCGCCGGACCAGTCGGGGATCGCCGAGCCGCTGGCCGCCAGCGCCCGGTCGGGGTCGCGCAGCCGCAGCTCGCGGGTCACCCGGGTCAGCCGGGTGCCGATGGTGAAGACCTCGGTGCTCGCCGGGCGGGCCCGCACGGCGGCGTGCGCGAAGCGGAGCAGCGCGTCGGCGTAGGGGCTCATCGAGCCGGAGACGTCGATCAGCAGCACCACCCGCCGCGGACGGGGCCGGGCGCGGTGGTGCACGAGCCGGGTCACCTCGCCGCCGTCGCGCAGCGCCCGCCGCACGGTGCGGGCCCGGTGGATCGAGCCGTGCTGCGACGGGCTGCGCCGCCGGGAGGCGCGCATCGGGGCGGCCGGGACCAGCAGCGCGAACAGCCGGCGCAGCTCCTCGCGCTCGGCGACGGTCAGCTCGGCGACGTCCCGGTGCCGGAGCACCTCCTCGCCGCTGGCCCGGGTGGCGAGGTCACTCGGCTCGCCACCCTCCTCGCTGCCCTCACCGGTTCCCAGCGGCGCGGACTGCGCCACCCGGGGCTGCTCGGCGCCGGCCGACCGCCGCGGCCGCGGCGCCTCCCCACCGAAGTACGCGGCGAAGGCGGCGTCGTAGCGCTCGAGGTCGTCCGGGCTGCCGCACAGCGTCAGCCGGCCGGCCCAGTAGACGGCGGTCGGGTCCAGGACGTCGAGGTGCGCGGCCGCGGCGAGCATCGCCTCCACCCGGTCGGGGGAGGCGGCGACGCCGGCGTGCCGGAGGGTGCGGGCGAACCCGAGGACGGTCGTGACGACGTCGCGGGTGCCGTTGCCCGCGGGCCCGTGCTCAGGAGCCACCGAACAGCGCCCCCCGGGTCAGGGCGTGCACGCGGTCGGTGTCCTCGCGGTACTTGAGCACCGCGCCGAGGGTGCGGGCCGCCGTGTCGGGGTCCAGCTCGCGGGCGCCGAGGGCGTGCAGCGCGCTCGCCCAGTCCATCGCCTCCGCGACGCCGGGGGGCTTGAGCAGGTCGAGGCTGCGCAGCTTGGCGGTCGCCCGGGCCACCTGCCGGGCCAGGGCATCGGTGACGTCGGGCAGCCGGCGCCGGAGGATCGCCACCTCGCGCTCGAAGTCGGGGTGCTCCAGCCAGTGGTAGAGGCACCGCCGCTTGAGCGCGTCGTGCACCTCGCGGGTCCGGTTGGAGGTCAGGACGACCAGCGGCGGCGTCTCGGCCCGCACGGTGCCCAGCTCCGGGATGGAGATGGTGAAGTCGCTGAGCACCTCGAGCAGGAACGCCTCGAACTCGTCGTCGGCCCGGTCCACCTCGTCGACGAGCAGCACCGACGGCGAGTCCTCCAGCGCCTGCAGCAGGGGACGGGCCAGCAGGAACCGCCGGTCGTACAGCCCGGCCTCCAGCTCTGCCGGGTCGCCGGCGGCGTGCGCGGCCTCGGCGGCGCGCAGGTGCAGCAACTGGCGACCGAAGTCCCAGTCGTAGAGGGCGTGGCTGGCCTCCAGCCCCTCGTAGCACTGCAGCCGGTACAGGGGCCGGCCGGTGACCTCGGCCAGCGCCCGGGCCAGCGCCGTCTTGCCGACCCCGGCCTCGCCCTCCAGGAACAGCGGGCGGTGCATCACCAGCGCCAGGTACGCCGCGGTGGCCAGGCCCTCGTCGGGCAGGTAGCCGGTGGCCTCCAGCGCGGTACCGAGTGCGGCAGGGTCAGCGGGGAGGGTGGGCTGGCTCACGTCGAGCAGCATCCCACCCCCGGGGTCGCCCGCGCGCCGTCAGTCGGTGGCCATCGCCTCGAGGTAGTCGTCGTAGCCGGCGATCACGTCCTCGAGGTCGAGGAACTCCGGGAAGTCGGCCACCTCCTGGTGCTTGCGGAGGAACAGCACGGTGCGCCGGACGACGTCCTCCTCGTCGTCGGTGCCCAGCCGGTCCATGACCTCGGGGGTCACCGTGACGAAGGTGCGGACGTCCTCCAGCTCGCTGGGCTGCACCACCAGGTAGGAGTTCTCGCCCTGTGCGTCGATCTCGATGTCGTCGTCGGCCATGTCCTCCGCCCTACCCGGACCAGCCCGTTGAAACGCCAGCCCGACCCGAGCTCAGCCGGCCATCGTGGCGATGTCGATCACGAAGCGGTACCGGACGTCGCTGGCGACCACCCGGTCGTAGGCCTCGTCGATCTGGTCGGCGGAGATGACCTCGACCTCGGCGCCCAACCCGTGCTCGGCGCAGAAGTCCAGCATCTCCTGGGTCTCCCGGATGCCACCGATCATCGAACCGGAGAGGCTGCGCCGGCCCTCGAGCAGCGGGAACGCCGGCACCTGCAGCGGCTCCTCCGGCAGGCCCACGTTGACCAGCGCGCCGTCGAGCTTCAGCAGGCCGAGGTAGGCACCCATGTCGACCGACGCCGAGATGGTGGAGACGATCAGGTCGAAGCGGCCGGCCAGGGCCTGGAACGTCTCCGGGTCCGACGTGGCGGAGTAGTGGTCGGCGCCCAGCCGGAGCCCGTCCTCCTGCTTCTTCAGCGACTGGCTCAGCACGGTGACCTCGGCACCCAGCGCCTTGGCGATCCGCACGCCCATGTGGCCGAGCCCGCCGAGGCCGACGATGGCGACGTTCTTGCCCGGGCCGGCACCCCAGTGGCGCAGCGGCGAGTAGAGCGTGATGCCGGCGCACAGCAGCGGGGCGGCGACGTCGAGGGCGATGCCCTCGGGGATGCGCAGCGTGTAGGCCTCGTCGACGACGATCTTCTCGCTGTAGCCGCCGTCGGTGGGCCGGCCGTCCCGGCCGATCGCGTCGTAGGTGCCGATGTTGCCCACCTGGCAGTACTGCTCCTCGCCGGCCAGGCAGGGCTCGCACTCCCGGCAGGAGTCGACCATGCACCCGACGCCGGCCCGGTCACCGACCGCGAACCGGGTGACCTCGGAGCCGACGGCGGAGACGACACCGGCGATCTCGTGGCCGGGGACGAGCGGGAAGAGGGTGTCGCCCCACTCCCCGCGAGCGGTGTGGATGTCGGAGTGGCAGATGCCGGCGTAGGCGATGTCGATGAGCACGTCGTGCGGGCCCAGGTCGCGGCGCTCGATGGTCGTCGCCACGAAGGGCGCACCGGTGCCGGAGGTGGAGCGGGCGTTGACGGTCAGCACGTGGGGGATCTCCTGGGGTTCCTCGGGCCTGCGCACTGCCGGCGGCCCGTTCTCCCCGACAACCCACGGACCCGAACGAGCCTTCCCCGGGTCGGGAACACGGGGCTGTGGACGGCCCGGAACTGTCGTACCCCCTGCCTACGGTCGTGCCATGCAGCGGTTGTCGGGCCGGTCCTCGATCGAGGGCGTGCTGGTGGACTGCGTGAGCGTGCAGGCCGAGCCCGGACTCACCCGGCTGGCCGCGAAGGGCTGCCCCGACCACCCCCAGGACGGCGCGGACGCCGGCGTCGGCACCGGGGTGGTCGGGTGCGGAAGTGCGGTGATCGGTCCGCCGCCGTCCTGACGACCGCAGCCCAGGCCCGACAC
The DNA here is from genome assembly GCF_005930475.1 of Modestobacter altitudinis. Taxonomy (GTDB): domain Bacteria; phylum Actinomycetota; class Actinomycetes; order Mycobacteriales; family Geodermatophilaceae; genus Modestobacter; species Modestobacter altitudinis. The sequence goes on along the minus strand of NZ_SJEW01000056.1, from coordinate 27,006 downwards.
GCCCGCCGCCGGCTGCGCTCGCCTGTTGGGCAGGATGGCGGCATGCCGACGCCGGAGACCACGCCGACCGACGAGCTCGCCCTGGGCGATGACCTGCGGGGCTTCGTCGACGCCTCGCCGTCGCCGTTCCACGCGGTGGCCGAGCTGGCCCGGCGGCTGCGCGCGGCCGGGTTCACCGAGCTGGCGGAGCCGGACCCCTGGTCGTTGGTGCCCGGCGGCGCGCACTTCGTCGTCCGGCACGGCAGCCTGATCGCGTTCCGGGTGGGCAGCGCACCGCTGGCCGACGCCGGCATGCGGCTGGTCGGCGCGCACACCGACTCCCCCACGTTCAAGGTGCGGCCGCACTCCGACGTGCGGCAGGCCGGCTACCGGCTGGTCGGCGTCGAGCCCTACGGCGGCGGCCTGTGGCACACCTGGCTGGACCGGGAGCTGACCGTCGCCGGTCGGGTGGCGCTGCGCGGCGGGTCGGTCGCGCTGGTGCGGCTGCCCGGCGCCCCGCTGCGGCTGCCCTCGCTCGCCATCCACCTCGACCGCGGCGTCCGGGACGGGCTCAAGCTGGACCCGCAGCGGGAACTGGTGCCGGTGTGGTCCGGTGACCTGGGCTCCGAGCCGGGGCTGGCCGAGGCGCTGGCCGACGCGGCCGGGGTGGCGGCCGGGGAGGTCGTCGGCCACGACCTGGTGCTCGCCGACACCCAGCCCGCGGCTCCCGCCGGGGCCGACGGCACCTGGGTCGCCGCACCGCGGCTGGACGACCAGGCCTGCTGCCACTCCGGCCTGACGGCGCTGATCGGGGCGCCGGCCGGCCCGCGCACCCAGGTGCTGGTCTGCAACGACCACGAGGAGGTGGGCAGCGGCTCGATGTCCGGAGCGCGCGGCAGCTTCCTGACCGACGTCGTCCGCCGGCTGGTCGCGATCACCGACGCCGGCGACCCGCAGGCGCTGCCCCGGGCACTGGCGCAGTCCCGGCTGGTGTCGGCGGACATGGCCCACGCCGTCCACCCGACCCGGTACGACCGGCACGAGCCGGCGCACCAGCCGCGACTCGGCGGCGGCCCGGTGCTGAAGGTGAACGCCAACCAGGCGTACGCCACCGACGCGGCGTCCAGCGGGTGGTTCGCCGAGCGGTGCGGCGAGGCGGGGGTGCCGGTGCAGTGGTTCGTGACCCGGGCCGACCTGCCCTCGGGCAGCACCATCGGCCCGCTGACCGCCACCCGGCTGGGCATCCCGACCGTGGACGTCGGCGCGCCCATGCTGGCGATGCACTCCTGCCGGGAGCTCGCCTCGGCGCTCGACGTGCCGCTGATGGTCGGCGCGCTCACCGCCTGCTTCGCCGACTGACCCGCCGGGCCGGTGCGCGGGGTCACCAGCCGGCGGGCGCGGGACGTGACATGGTGGTCGTGGGACCGGGATCGGTCTCCCGGACGAGTACGCCGTACCCGGACAGCGACAAGACGGCGTCCCAGGAGATCCCGTGTACTGGCTGGTCCTCGTCCTGTCCGGCGTCCTCGAGGCCGTCTGGGCCACCGCCCTCGGCCGTTCCGAGGGGTTCACCCGTCTCGCCCCGACCATCGTGTTCGGCGTCGCCCTGGCCGCGAGCATGGGCGGCCTGGCCTTCGCCATGCGCAGCCTGCCCGTCGGCACCGCGTACGCCGTCTGGGTCGGCATCGGCGCCGCCCTGACCGCCGGCTACGCCATGTGGACCGGGCAAGAGCCGCTCAGCGCCGTCCGGGTGCTCCTGCTGGTCGGCATCGTCGGCTGCGTCGTCGGGCTCAAGCTCACCCACTGACCGGGGTCAGACGCCGACGGGCGTCGCCTCCGGCGTGAACTCGGCGCCGCGGACGACGCGGTGGCATCACGCCCAGGGGTGAGGTGCTCAGCCCAGCAGCGCCGCCAGCCGGGCAGCGGCGGCGGCACCGACCGCCCGGCCGGCCCGCGCCGCGGCGGCCCGGGTCGCCGGCGACAGCGCGTTGCTGCCGAAGGCCTCGACCGAGGCCTGGTCGGCGTGCACCACCGCGACCGCGGCCGGCGCCAGGTCCGCGATCTCCTCGGCCAGGCTGCGGCCCCACAGCTGCGGGGCGTCCTCGAGCGCCGGCACCACGACCAGCACCCGCTCTGCCCCCGCGGCGAGGTCGGCGTTGGTCATCGACCGCGTGCCGCCGTCCATGTACCGCCGCCCGTCGATCGCGACCGGTGGCCACACGCCGGGCACCGCGCAGCTGGCCGCGACCGCGTCGACCAGCGGCACACCGGAGTCGCGAGTGAAGACGGCGACCTCGCCGGACCCGGTGTCGACCGCCGGCAGCAGCACCCGCCGGTCCGGCCAGTCCGGCACCGGCAGCCGGGCGGCGATCGCCGCCCGGCGGCGGGCCGGGTCCACGCTCGGAGCGGCCAGCGCGAGCGCGCCCATCCGGCGGCCGGCGTCCGCCGCGTCGACGGCGCCGGCCATCACCGCGCCCATGTCGGCGAACAGCGCCGGCAGGTCGACGTCGACCTCGATCTCCGCGGTCTCCGGCCGCAGCTGGGCCTCGTACAGCTCGTCGAGGTCCACCCCGCTGGTGATCTGCGCCGCGACCGACGACCCGGCCGACGTGCCGACCACCAGGTCGGCCGCCAGCAGCCGGCCGGCGAGCGCCGGGTCCGCGTCGGCGATGCCGCGCAGCACGCCGAGCTCCCAGGCGATGCCGGCGACCCCGCCGCCGGCGAGGACCAGCGCGGTGCCGGCCGGGACGGGGTCAGGGACCGGGTGAGTCACGAGCCGAACGGTAGGCCGTGGCTCCGGACCTTGACATGCAGGCGAACGCCTGCATGATTGACCCCGTGGACGGCGACCTGACCCTGGTCTTCAAGGCGCTCGCCGACCCGACCCGCCGCGCCCTCCTCGACCGGTTGCACGACCGCAACGGCCAGAGCCTGGGCGAGCTCTGCGGCGAGCTGGCCATGGCCCGCCAGTCGGCCTCGCAGCACCTGGCCGTCCTCGAGGCGGCGAACTTGGTCAGCACCGTCTGGCACGGCCGGGAGAAGTTGCACTACCTGAACGTCGTGCCGCTGCACGAGGTCCAGGAGCGGTGGATCGACAAGTTCGAGACCCCACGACTGCGCGTCCTGAGCGCTGTCTGCCATGCAGCAGAGGAGCCCGAGATGACCGACCAGCCCACGTTCGTCTACGTCACCTACATCGCCGCCACCCCCGAGCGGGTCTGGCAGGCGCTGACCGACGCCGACCTGACCGCCTCCTACTGGGGCCACCGCAACGAGTCCGACTGGCAGCCCGGCTCGACGTGGCAGCACGTGCGCACCGACGGGTCGGGCATCGCCGACGTCGTCGGCACGGTCGTCGAGTCCGTCCCGCCGCAGCGGCTGGTCCTCACCTTCCCCGGGTCGGACGAGCAGCGGTCAGGAACGCCGTCGACGGTCACCTTCACCATCGACCGCCACCAGGACGTCGTCCGGCTCACCGTGCAGCACCGGGACCTGCCGACCGCCGCGGACACCGCCGCGGTGGCCACCGGCTGGCCGGCCGTGCTGGCCAACCTCAAGTCGCTGCTGGAGACCGGCCGGGTGCTCCCGCAGGCACCGTGGGAGTTCTCTGCCGAACCCCGGACCGAGGAGATGGCACACCACGACTGACCGACCCCCGTCCCGGGCTGCCAGGCGGTACGGTTTACGACGTAAACCGCTGAACCGTCAGCCCGGGACGAACGGAGGTCGCCATGTCCACACCGCTCGGCACCGGCGACCTCGACGTCCGGGTCGGCACGATGGACGGCCGGTGCACCGTCACCGTCGTCGGTGATCTCGACACCCTCAGCGCGCCCGTCCTCGGCGGTTGCCTGGCGGAGGTGCTGGACCACCCGGACGTGCGCGTGGTCGAGCTGGACCTCTGCGGTGTCACGTTCCTGGACTCGGCCGGCCTGACCGTCCTCGCCTCCGCGCACCGGACGGCACAGCGCGCCGGCCAGGTGCTGCGGATGCGCTGCGGCACCGCCCGGGCCGTCCTGCGCCCGCTGCAGATCACCGGCCTGGCCGGCGTCCTCAGCGTCATCGACGCTCGGCCCTAGATCTCTCCCGCCACCTCAACGTACAGCGCAGCGGGGGGCTTGCGGCAAGCCCCCGGTCGGGCCGCACACTCGCGCACCTGGCCCATGACCTGCGCAGACGTGGGTCACGACAGGCGGGAGCCGCGGACGTGACCACCCTGACCACCAGTGCCTTCGACCTGCCCGACCACCTCACCGCCAAGGCCGACCCGGCGCTGACCGCCACCGACGAGCAGCACTTCGCAGCCATCGCGGCGAGCCTTGCCCAGTCCATCGCCGAGCTCTCCGACCGGCTCGCTGCCGAACGGAAGGCACCTGGAGGCACCGGGCAGGCGGCGCTGGACCGGGACCTGGAGGTCCACCGGCTGGCCGCCCGGCTGCGCGCCCTGCGGCGCTTCGGGCTGGACCTGTGCCTCGGGCGCATGGTCGGCGCCGAGGACCCTGAGCCCGTGTACGTCGGCCGCCTCGGCCTCACCGACGGTGCCGGCCGCCGGCTCCTGGTCGACTGGCGCTCCCCCGCGGCCGAGCCGTTCTTCGGCGCGACCCACGCCGATCCCATGGGGCTGGCCAGCCGCCGCCGGTACCGCTGGACCCGCGGTCGGGTCACCGACTACTGGGACGAGGTGTTCACCTCCGACGGGCTTCGGCAGCAGGTCGCGCTGGACGACGAGTCGGCCTTCATCGCCAGCCTCGGCAGCAGCCGCTCGGCCCGGATGCGCGACGTGCTGGGCACCATCCAGGCCGACCAGGACGCGGTGATCCGCGCCGGTTCGGCCGGCGCCCTCGTTGTCGACGGCGGGCCGGGGACGGGCAAGACCGTCGTCGCTCTGCACCGCACCGCCTACCTGCTCTACGCCGACCCGCGCCTGGGCCCCGGCCGGGGAGGTGTGCTGTTCGTCGGCCCGCACCAGCCCTACCTGGCCTACGTCTCCGACGTCCTCCCGAGCCTCGGGGAGGAGGGGGTGCAGACCTGCACGCTGCGCGACCTGGTGCCCGAGGGCGCCACGGCGACGGTCGAGACGGACCCGGAGGTGGCCCGGCTGAAGTCCTCGGCCCGCCTGGTCCAGGCGATCGAGGCAGCCGTCCGGTTCCACGAGGAACCACCCCGCCGCGGGACGACGATCGGCACCGACTGGTCCGAGGTCCGACTGAGCGCCGACGACTGGGCCGAGGCGTTCGCGGCGCCGGACCCCGGCACCCCGCACAACGAGGCCCGGGACCGGGTCGAGGACGAGCTGGTCGCCGTCCTCGTCGACCAGCTCGGGGACGACGACGTCGCGCCCGAGCAGCTCCGCGCGTCGCTGGCGCGCAGCGGTGAGCTCGTCGCCGCCGTCGACCGCGCGTGGCCGCTGCTCGAGGCGACCGACCTGGTCGGGGACCTGTGGTCGGTGCCCGCCTACCTGCGCCATTGCGCACCCTGGCTCAGCCCCGAGGAGGTCCGGGCACTGCAGCGCCCGGACCCGCACGGCTGGACGGTGTCCGACCTGCCGCTGCTGGACGCCGCCCGGCAGCGGCTCGGCGACCCGGAGGCGTCCCGGCGCAGGCGGCGGCGCGCGGCGGCCGTCGCCGCCGAGCGCGACCGGATGGCCGACGTCATCGACGAGCTGATCGCGACCGACGACTCCGAGCTGCTGCTGATGACGACCCTGCGCCACCAGGACCTCCGCGACGCCCTGGTCGACCCCGACGTGGTGCCCCGCGCCGACCCCGACCGGCTGGCCGGACCCTTCGCGCACGTCGTCGTGGACGAGGCGCAGGAGCTGACCGACGCGGAGTGGCAGATGCTGCTGCTCCGCTGCCCGTCGCGCAGCTTCACCGTCGTCGGCGACCGCGCCCAGGCCCGGCACGGCTTCCCCGAGTCGTGGCAGGAACGGCTGCAGCGGATCGGGCTCGACCGGGTCGAGCTGGCCTCGCTGACCATCAACTACCGGACGCCGGAGGAGGTCATGGCCGAGGCGGAGCCGGTCATCCGGGCCGCACTGCCGGACGCCAACGTGCCGACCTCCATCCGCAGCACCGGCGTCCCCGTCCTGCACGGGTCCCTCGCCCAGCTGGGGCCGGTGCTCGACGGCTGGCTGGCCGAGCCGCACGAGGGGGTCGCCTGCGTCATCGGCGACCCGACGTTCCCGGCGTCCGCGCGGGTCCGGTCGCTGACCCCGGAGCTGGCGAAGGGCCTGGAGTTCGACCTGGTCGTGCTCGTCGACCCGGCGGAGTTCGGCGCGGGCATCGAGGGGGCGGTCGACCGCTACGTGGCGATGACCCGGGCGACCCAGCGGCTCGTCGTCCTCACCGGTGGCTGAGACTGGGGCGCATGCCGACCAGCCTGTGCCCGTGCGGCTCCGGACTGCCCTACGCCGAGTGCTGCGGCCGGCTGCACGACGGGACGACGACCGCGGCGACGGCCGAGCAGCTGATGCGGTCCCGGTACAGCGCGTTCGCCGTCGGCGACCCGGCGTACCTGGTGCGCACCTGGCACTCCACCACCCGGCCCGGCGCGATCGACCTCGACCCCCGGGTCCGCTGGATCGGCCTGGAGGTGCTCCGCACCTCCGGCGGGGGGCTGCTGGCCACCGTGGGCACCGTGGAGTTCCGTGCGCACTCGGTCGTCGACGGCGCCTCCGGCACCCAGCACGAGGACAGCAGGTTCGTCCGCGAGGACGGCCAGTGGCGCTACCTGGACGGCGACAGGCTGGACTGATCCACGTGGAACATCAGACCTCGGCGGGTTCCGCGGCGAGGGTCACCGGGTCGGTGTTCGCCCCGCACACCACGGTGACCACCCGCTCGCCCGGCGCCGGCACGTAGCCACCCGAGGTCAGCGCCGCGTACGCCGTCGCCGCGCCGTGCTCGCTGGCGACCCGGGCCTCGCTCCAGAGCTCTGCGCGGGCAGCGACGACGTCGGCGTCCTGGACCAGCACGCTCACCAGGCCGGGGGACCGTCCGACGACGTCCCAGGCGATCGCCCCCAGCCGCCGGGCGCCCAGCGAGTCCTTGGCCACCCCGGAGACCTCGACGTCCACCGGCTCCCCGGCGGCCAGCGCGGCGGCCAGCGTCGGCGCGGTCACCGGCTCGACCGCCACCACCCGGGCCCGGCCGTCGACCGCCGCGAGCACGCCGGCCAGCAGCCCGCCGCCGCCCACCGCGACGACGACGGTGTCGGTGCCGGGCAGGTCGTCGAGCAGCTCCTCGGCGAGCACCCCGGCCCCGGCCGCGATCTCCGGCTGGTCGTAGGCGTGGCAGAAGACCGCGCCGGCGGCGTCGGCGAACTCCACCGCCGCCGCCTGCGCCTCCGCGTACTCGCTGCCCACCAGCCGGACGTCGGCGCCGTAGGAGTGCAGCCGGTCCACCTTCACCGCCGGGGTCGGCTCCGGCACGAAGACCGTCGCCGGGACGCCGATCGAGCGTGCCGCGAACGCGTGCGCCATCCCGGCGTTGCCGCCGGACGCGGTGACGACGCCGATCGCCGGGTCCAGCTCGCCGCGCTCGGCCGCGGCGAGCTGCCGGTTGAACGCGCCGCGGGCCTTGAACGACCCGGTGTGCTGGAGGAACTCCAGCTTCAGCCAGCCGGACCCGCCCACCTGGAGGAGCGGGGTGCGGCGGACGTGCCCGGCGGTCCTCAGGCGGGCGGCCAGCACGTCGTCGCGGGTGAGCACCGCCCGACCCTACGGCCGGTGGCGGTCCGCGGGAGGGTCCCTGCTTGGGTGGGGGTCCGCGGCCACCCCGCGCACGCCCCAGCCCCGGGAGAACCGCCATGCCGCACCTGCTGCACCTCGACTCGTCCGCCGACCCTCGCAGCTCCGCGTCGCGGGCGGTGACCGCGGCGTTCGTCCGCGGCTGGCAGGCCCGGGGGAAGGCCTTCACGGTCACCGCCCGCGACCTGCAGGCCGACCCGCCGCCGCACCTGCCGGACGCCGCGCTGCACTGGGCGCCGCGGCTGCGCACCGCAGCGGAGACCCTCGACCCGGCCGACGAGCTCCGGCAGCAGGGCTACCTGGACGAGCTGCTGGCCGCCGACGTCCTGCTGGTCGGGGCGCCGATGTACAACTGGTCGCTGCCCTCGACGCTGAAGGCGTGGATCGACCACGTGCACGTGCTGGGCACCACCGTGCCGTTCGGCGAGTACGAGGCGCGGCCGCTGGCCGGGCGGACCGCGGTCGTCGTCTCCAGCCGCGGCGCGAGCTACGACTCCGGCGGCGAGCAGGCCAGCTGGGACCACACCGTGCCGCCGCTGGAGCTGGTGCTCGGCCAGTCCTTCGGCATGTCGGTCTCGGTGATCACCCTGCAGCTGACCCTGGCCGACCGGGTCCCGGCGATGGCGGACCTGCGCGGGCAGGCGGCGGCCGAGGCCGACGCCGCCCGCAGCTACGCCGAGGAGCTGGCCGCCGGCATCGCCGCCTGACCGCCACGCCTTCGCCGGACCGACGGCGACGCGCCGGGCCGCGGTCACCGGGCGGTCACCTGCGCCGCTGAACCTGGCACTGTCCGGGCCCCGTCCAGGGGCCTGCCGGCAGCCGAGGTGTCGCCGTGACCGCAGCACTGCCCTGGGTCCCCCGTTCCGCCTGCACGCCCCGCTGCGCCGCCGACCCGGCGCCCGCGGCCGACCCCGCGCTGCAGCGGCACCGCCGCCGCCGGCTGGCCGGCGCGCTCGCCGGCACCGCGGCCGCCTCGGCGCGCGCGCACCTGGCCGGCGCCCGCGGCCGGCGGCGGCTGGTGGTCTGTGCCGCGGCGCGGCTGCTCACCGCGGCCGGGGTGCGGGTGGAGGTGCACGCCTCGCCGGTCGGCTGGCCGCGCTCGGGCACCGGCTCCCTCGTCGTCGCCAACCACGTCTCCTGGCTCGACGGCCTGGCGCTGCTGACCGTCGTCCCCGGCGTCCCGGTGGCCAAGGCCGAGATCGGTGAGTGGCCGCTGGTCGGCGGCCTGCTCCGCCGGACCGGCGTCGTGCTGCTGGACCGGGCCCGGGTGCGGGCGCTGCCCGGCGCGGTGGCGGAGGCGGCCGGGCTGCTGCAGTCCGGGACGTCGGTGACCGTGCACCCCGAGGGGACGACGTCCTGCGGCGTGCAGCTGGGCCGCTTCCGGCCCGCCTTCTTCCAGGCCGCGGTGGACGCCGCCGCCCCGGTCTGCCCGGTCGCCGTCCGCTACCGGACCGACGGCGGGTCGGGGACCGCGGTCGTGGCCCACCTGGGCGGCGAGTCGCTGCGCCGCAGCCTCGCCCGGGTGCTCGCCACCCGCGGGCTGGTCGTCGAGGTGCACCTGCTGCCGGCCCTCGACCCGTCCGGCGCGGACCGCCGGGAGCTCGCCGCCCTCGCCGAGTACGCGATCGCCGCGGTCACCGAGGCACGGCCTCCGGTGGTGACCGCCCACCCGCGGCTGCCCCGGGTGCCGGCGCCGGTCCCGGTGCGCCGCCCGGCCCGCCGGCCCGGGGTGGCGCGTGCCGCCTGACGTCGGCATGCGGGTCACGGTCGTCGCCGAGACGTTCCTGCCGGCGGTCAACGGGGTGGTCAACTCGGTGCTGCGGGTGGTCGACCACCTCGCCGTGCGCGGCCACGACCCGGTGGTGGTCGCCCCCTCGGGGAGCAGCTACGAGTCCCGCTGCGGCGCCCGGGTCGAGGTGGTCACCGTCCCGGCGATGCGGCTGCCGCGGTACCGGCAGCTGCCGCTGGCCCGGCCGGCCGGTGACCTGACCGCCGTCCTGCGGCTGCTGCGGCCCGACGTCGTCCACCTGGCCTCCCCCGCCGTCCTGGGGCTGGCCGCGGCGCGGGCGGCCCGGGCGCTGGGCGCGCCGTCGGTCGCCGTCTTCCAGACCGACCTGGCCGCCTACGCCCAGCGGTACCGGCTGCCCGGCGGACCGGCCGCGGCGTGGCGGTACCTGCGCACCGTGCACGGGACGGCGGACCTCACGCTGGCGCCGTCGTCGGCGGCGGCCACGCAGCTGACCCGCCAGGGCATCGGCCCGGTCGCGCTGTGGCCGCGCGGGGTCGACCTCGACCAGTTCTCGCCCGGCCACCGGGACCCCGCGCTGCGCGCCGCGCTGGCCCCGCGGGGTGGGCTGGTCGTGGGCGTGGTCGCGCGGCTGGCGGTGGAGAAGCGGCTGGAGCTGCTCGCCCCGCTGAGCGTGCTGCCCGGGGTCCAGCTCGTCGTCGTCGGCGACGGGCCGCAGCGCCGCGCGCTGGAACGGGCGATGCCCCGGGCGCGCTTCCTCGGCCAGCTCGGCGGGGCCGAGCTCGGCGCCGTCGTGGCCTCGCTGGACCTGTTCGTGCACCCCGGTGCCGACGAGACGTTCTGCCAGGCGGTGCAGGAGGCGCTGGCCGCGGGGGTGCCGGCCGTGGTGGCCGCCTCGGGCGGACCGCTGGACCTGGTGCGGCACCGGGAGAACGGCTGGCTGTGGGCCGGGGACGACCCCCACGTGCTCGCGGCGATGGTCGCCGGGCTGCGCGAGGACCCCACCGCGCTGGCCGCCGCTGCGGCCCGGGCGCGGCCCTCGGTCGACGGGCGGACCTGGGGGCGGGTCGGCGACGAGCTGATCGAGCACCTCCAGCGGCTGCGCAGCCCAGTCCCCGCCTGAACGGGCCCTGCCGATCGCGCGGGGCGCGGTCCCGGGGCAGGATCGGACCGGTCGTCCCCTTCCCCGCACCCCTGGAGGCGTCATGACCCAGCCCCTGCGCGACCACGCCCCCGAGGGCACGCCGTCCCCCGTGCTGGACCTCAGCCAGTGGCGGCTGAACGCGCTGCCCGACACGAACTCCGACGAGGACTGGGACGACGACCGCGAGCTCTTCGACCCCCAGGGCAACCGGGTCGACAGCTGGCGGGAGGGGTACCCGTACGACCACCGGATGGAGCGCCGCGACTACGAGATCGAGAAGCGGAAGCTGCAGATCGAGCTGCTCAAGCTGCAGGGCTGGGTGAAGGAGACCGGGCAGAAGCTGGTGCTGGTCTTCGAGGGCCGGGACGCCGCCGGCAAGGGCGGCACGATCAAGCGCTTCACCGAGCACCTGAACCCCCGCGGCTCCCGGGTGGTGGCGCTGGACAAGCCCTCGGAGCGGGAGAAGACCCAGTGGTACTTCCAGCGCTACGTGTCCCACCTGCCCGCTGCCGGCGAGATCGTCATGTTCGACCGCTCCTGGTACAACCGCGCCGGCGTCGAGCGGGTGATGGGCTACTGCACCGCCGACGAGTACCTGGAGTTCATGGCCCAGGCGCCGGAGATCGAGCGGATGTTCGTGCGCAGCGGCATCCAGCTGGTCAAGTTCTGGTTCTCGGTCACCCGGGGTGAGCAGCGCAGCCGGTTCATCGTCCGGCAGATCGACCCGGTGCGGCAGTGGAAGCTCTCGCCGACCGACCTGGCCTCGCTGGACAAGTGGGACGCCTACACCGAGGCCAAGGAGGCGATGTTCCTGCACACCGACACCGAGCACGCCCCCTGGACGGTGATCAAGAGCAACGACAAGAAGCGCGCCCGGCTCGAGGCCATCCGGCACGTGCTGGCGCGGTTCGACTACACCGACAAGGACGTCGCGGCGGTCGGCGTCCCCGACCCGCTGATCGTCGGCTCGGCCGCCGACGTCCTGGAGGAGGACTTCGCCGACCCGGTCATGCCCGAGCCCGGCGACACCCTGCCCCTCGAGGCCGGCTGAGGGTGCCCCGGCCCCCTCAGCGGCCCGGGCGGAAGGGGGTGAGGTCGAAGGGCGGCCGCTCGCCGAGGGCGAGACCGGCGGCGAGGACGCCGGTGAGCGGACCGTAGGTGAGGCCGTTGGCGCCCAGCCCGGTGGCCACCACCAGCCCGGCCAGCCCGGGGACGGCGCCCAGCAGCGGGTACCCGTCGGCGCTGACCGGCCGGAAGCCCACCCGGGTCTCCAGGACCGTCGCGTCGGTGAGGCCCGGCGCGAGGGTGAGCGCGGCGTCGAGCACCTGGCGCTGACCGGCGACTGTCACCCGGGAGTCGAACCCCGCGCCGGGCTCGCGGGTGGCGCCCACCACGACCCGGCCGCCGGGGAAGGCGAGCGCGTAGTGGTGGCCGTGCTCCTCGCCCAGGGTCATCACCGTCGGCCACCCCGCGGTCTCCCGACCGGGCAGCTCGACGTGCACGATCTGCCCGCGCACCGGCCCGAGCCCCAGCCGCAGGCCCAGCGGCGCGCACAGCTCCGTCGACCAGGCGCCGGCCGCCAGGACGACGGCGTCCCCGTCCAAGACGACCTGGCCGTCCACCCGGACGCCGCGCACCCCGTCGCCGTCGCGCACCAGCTCGGCGCGCCCGCTGTGCCGGACCGCGCCGGCGCGCTCGGCCGCGACCAGCGCGGCGTCCCGGAACAGCCGGCCGTCGACCCGGCCGACGCCGCCGGTCCAGACGGCGGCGAACCCGGGGTCCAGGACCGGGAAGCGCTCGGTGGCCCGACCGGGCGCGAGCAGCTCCACCGCGCCGAGGCCGGTCCAGCCACGGCTGTCCCGGACGGACTCCAGCGCCGCGGCCATGTCCCGCAGCCCGGAGACGTCCCGGCTGACCGTCAGCCCGCCGACGGCGGCGTAGCTCGGGTCCTGCCCCGACTCGGCGGCCAGCCCGGCCGCCAGCTGCGGGTAGGTCGCCCCGGCGAGGTCGCTGTACCCGGCCCTGGCGTCCGGTGGCCGCCGGACGCCAGGGCTGGACGATGCCCGCCCCGGCCGCCGTCGCGGGGCCCGTCTCGCCGGAGTCGACCAGGTCGACGCGGACGCCGCGACGGGCCAGCTGCCAGGCCGCCGTGGCCCCGACGATGCCGGCCCCGACCACGACGACGCCCTGCGCTGCAGCCATGCCGCCAATCTGTCACGGCGTCATCCGGCGGCAACTGACCGCGCACAGCACAGCGCCCGCCCCGAACGGCCGGGACGGGCGCTGGCGGGCCCTGCGGTGGATCAGCTGGTGCGGTGGGTCAGCGGCGGTCGTCGCCGGTCGTACCGGTGATGCCGTCGGTGTCGACCTGCTCCTTGCGCACCTGCTCGTTGACCTGCACCTGCTCGGTGACGGTCTCGGTGTCCAGGCGCACGCGCTCGACCGGCACGGCCTCCTTCTCCACGACGGGACGCTCGGCGTGCAGCGTCACCTCGTGCTCCTCCTCGGAGATGGCCGGCCCGTCCATGGCGTTGCCGACGTTGGCGTCGGTGATGGGTTCGCGCTGGACGCGGACCTCCTCGTGCGAGACGGGGACGGTCTGGCTCACGTTCTCCGTGACGACGTACTTGCGCAGCCGCGCCCGGCCTGCCTCGACCTGCTGGGTGCCGACGTTGACGCGCTCCTCGGAGAGCGTCATGGCGTCATCGGTGGTCGGGCCGGAGGTGTCGTGGCCCTTGGTGCCGTGGCGGTTGACGTCGGTGTCGGTGTAGCCGGCGGTGGTGTTCGCCGTGGTGTCGCCGACCTCGTCGGTGACGCCTGCGCCCATGCCGGTGTTGGTCGTCGTCCGCGACGTGTCGGTCGTGGTGGACTGGACGTCGCTGTGCTGCCCGGTCCCGCCCACGCCGTAGTAGCGGTACAGCTCCTGCTCCTCGTCCGGGGAGAGGTGGCCGTCGGTGTCGATCTTCGGGGCGTCCTTGACCTGGGCCTTGGTCACCGGTACGCGGAGCCCGTCGCCGGTCATGTCCGCCTCACGGATCGGGACGAAGGTCTCCTTCGTGCCGAACAGGCCGGTCTTCACGGTGACCCACTCGGGGTTGCCGGACTGGTCGTCGAGGAAGACCTCGGAAGCGGTGCCGATCTTCGTGCCGTCAGCGTCGTAGACGTCTGCGCCGATCACACGATCGAGGGTGTCGGTGCCGATCATGTTCCACTCCTTGGCTCGGGGGATCTTGATGTGGCTCGGTCCGACTCATGCCCCTCGAGCTGATCCGGAAACGGCCCGTTCATGATCGATCTGACCCTGTGTGATGGTCGTGCGCGGCCCGGTCGCCCCCGCCCGTCCCGAAGCCGCAGGTCAGAGGGGGCTTCTGGGACGGACACGCCGCCGGGACGGACCGGTCCGACACGCCGGGACCGAACAACGCCTGTGCAGCCCGGGCGTGTCGCGACCGCCGCGGGCGCTCCTCGACCTGAGCATGGAGGACGTGCCTCCTCGTTCGCCGTACGACGACCTGGTCCACCCGCGCACCCAGAAGAAGCCCTCACCCGAGGTGGAGGCGCTCAAGGACGTCGTCGTGGAGGACCCCAGCAGCGGGTTCGTCGGGGCCGTGGTGCGCTGCGAGAAGGACGTCGTCCACCTGGAGGACCGTTTCGGGAAGGTCCGCGCCTACCCGCTCGGCCCCGGCTTCTGGGTCGACGGCCGGCCGGTCGTGCTGGTGCGGCCGAAGCAGAACGCCCCCTCCGGCCCGCAGCGCAGTGCGTCGGGGTCGACCTACGTCGTCGGCGCCCGCGCCCGGGTCGCTCGCGAGGGCCGCATCTACGTCGAGGGCAAGCACGACGCCGAGCTGGTGGAGAAGGTCTGGGGCCACGACCTGCGGATCGAGGGCGTCGTCGTCGAGCCGCTGCACGGCGTGGACGACCTGCCGGGGATCGTGCGGGAGTTCCGGCCCTCGGCGGGCCGCCGGCTCGGCGTCCTCGTCGACCACCTGGTGACCGGCTCCAAGGAGACCCGCATCGCTGCTCAGGTCACCGGGGCGCACGCGCTCGTGGTCGGCCACCCGTTCATCGACATCTGGCAGGCGGTCAAGCCCTCCGTCGTCGGGATCACGGCGTGGCCGACGGTGCCCAGGGGTGAGGACTGGAAGGCCGGTGTCTGCCGCCGGCTGGGCTGGGAGGACGACACCGGCTACGTGTGGGCGCAGCGGATCCTCGCCCGGGTCAGCACCTGGACCGACCTGGAGCCCACGCTGATCGGTCGGGTCGAGGAGCTCATCGACTTCGTCACCACCGAGTGACCCCGACCCCCTGGTGCTTGCACCGCAACGACCGGTGCGCCATTGTGTCAATCCCTTGATGCAATGAACATGCGGAGGTCGTCGTGGCGCTGCTGCCCCTGCTGCTCGTGGTGGTCCTGGCGGCGGCGGTGACCGTCGGCGCCGTGCTCACCCGACGGGTGCCGCCCAGCGCGGAGGCGACCGTGGCGGCCGCCCGCCAGCACGCCTCGTGGACGGCGCTCACCGCAGTCGTGGTGGCTGCCGCCGCCGCCCTCGCCGCCGGGGCCACCTCTCCGTTCACCGGCGACGGGCCGGCGAGCCTCGGGATCGCGGCACTGCTGGTCCCGGTCACCTTCGGCGTGGTGCACACCGCCGTCCTGGCCCTGGGCGAGCTGACCTGGCCCCGTCCGCAGGGTCCGCTCCGCCGTGCCCGGCTGGTCCGGCGCGGGCTGCTCGACGCGGCACCGCGGTGGCTCGTCCGGCTGGCCGGCGGCACCGTCGTCGGCGCGGCCGTCACCCTCGTCCTGGGCGCCGTGCTCGCCGAGGACGACGGCCGCAGCGTGTCCCTCCGCAGCGCGGACGGCATGCTGACCGGGACCGCCAGCCCCTTCCCCGGGTGGACCTACGGTGGCCCGGCAGCGCTCGGCCTCCTCGCGCTCACCGCGTTGACCATCGGCGCCCTGCGAGTCGTCGCCACCCGGGCCGCGGTCGTCACGACCGACGAGCGGGCGGAGTCGGCCCTGCGACGGGCGTCCGCGCACCGGGTGCTGCGTGGCGCTGTCGGCTCCGCCCTGGTCACGACCAGCGGGCTGGTGCTGGTGGCGGGCATGTCCACCCGCAGCGTGGCCGGCAACGTCGGCCCGCAGGCGCTGGCCGTGCTCGGGCTGGTGTTATTCGGTTGCGGCCTGGCCGGACTGCTGGCCGGCCTCGTCGTGCTCTGCGTCCGGGCACCCGGCGTCCCGGCCGACCAGCAGGTGCCGGCCTGACCACGATGGCGCTGGACATCACGGTCGACGTGAAGGCGGCGACCCCGCCCTACGAGCAGATCCGCGGCCAGATCGCGGCCTACGTGCAGAGCGGGCTGCTGCCCGACGGGGCGCGGCTGCCGACCATGCGGGCGCTCGCCGCCGACCTGGGCGTGGCCCCGGGCACCGTGGCCCGCGCCTACGCCGAGCTCGAGGCGTCGGGGCTGGTGGCGAGCCGGCGGCGCACCGGCACGGTCGTCACCGCCGGCCCCGGCGCCCGGCCCGTCGGCGAGGAGCGGGTGCGCGAGGCGGCCGCCGTCCTGGCGCGGACCGCACGCGCGGACGGCGTCGACCCGGAGACGGTGCTCGCCATCGTGCGCGCCGCCCTGGTCCACCAGCCCACGACGTCCTGAACCGGCGAGCGGCCGCCGTCCCGGGGAGGACGACGGCCGCTGCGGTGCCCCGGATGACGGAGCCTCTCGATCACGGGATGTAGTTGAACGTGTCCGGGTCGGGGCCGGTGCGCTCGTTGCGGTCCAGCCCGGTGATCTCGCGCAAGTCGTCCTCGGAGAGCTCGAAGCCGAAGATGTCGAAGTTCTCCTCGACCCGGCTGCGGGTGACCGACTTCGGGAACACGATGTCGCCCCGCTGGACGTGCCAGCGCAGGGTCACCTGCGAGGCGGTCTTGCCGTGGCGCTCGGCCACGCGGAGGATCGTCGGGTCGTCCAGCACCTTGCCCTGGGCGATCGGCGACCAGGCCTCGGTGGCGATCTCGTGGTCGGCGTCGAAGGCCCGCAGCTCGTCCTGGGCGAGGTAGGGGTGCACCTCGATCTGGTTCACCGCGGGGCGGATCTCGGTCTGGCCGAAGAGCTTGCGCAGGTGGTGCGCGTTGAAGTTCGAGACACCGATCGACTTGGCCCGTCCGGAGCGGTAGATCTCCTCCAGCGCCTTCCAGGTCTCGACGTAGTCGACGTCGATCCCCGGCAGCGGCCAGTGGATGAGGAACAGGTCGACGTAGTCCGAGCCCAGCGCCTCGAGCGTGCCGTCGAAGGCCTTCAGCGCGGCGTCGTGGGCGTGGAAGCCGTTGTTGAGCTTGGAGGTCACGAAGACCTCCTCGCGCGGGACGCCGGAGGCGCGGATGCCCTCGCCGACGCCCTTCTCGTTGCCGTACATCTCGGCGGTGTCGATGTGCCGGTAGCCGACCTCGAGCGCGGCCTGCACGGCGTCCGCGGTGTCCTCCGGCGGGACCTGGTAGACGCCGAAGCCGAGCTGCGGGATCTCGATGCCGTTGTTCAGGGTGATCGTGGGCACGGTGGCCATGCGGGGTCCTCCAGAGGTGGGACGGATGAGGGGCGGCGCGCGAGCCTGCGGGCGCGACCGGCCTGGTCTGCGACCTACCCCGGCCGTCGCCGTCCTACCCGCGAGGCATCTCACCGCGCCGGCGGGAATGCCCGGCGGTGCTGATCACTACGGTGAGCGGCACCGTCGTCGGGCAGGAAGAGGGCACGTGGCAGAGCTCCAGCGGGTCACCGACGGCACCGGGTGGGAGGCGTCCGCGGGCTACAGCCGGGCGGCCCGCGCCGGCTGCTGCATCGCCGTCAGCGGCACGACCGACACCGGCCCGGACGGGACGGCGGCGCACCCCGGGGACACCCACGCCCAGGCCGGTGCCGCGCTGCGACGGGCGGTCGCCGCGGCCGGGGCGCTCGGCGCCGGCCTCGACCAGGTGCTGCGCACCCGGCTGCTGCTCGCCCCGGGAGCCGACTGGGAGGGCGCCGCGCGTGCCCACGCCGAGGTGCTCGGCGCGGTCTCCCCGGCCAACACCACGCTGTTCGTGGCCGGGCTGATCGGCGAGGGGTTCCTCGTCGAGGTGGAGCTGGACGCGTGCACCGGGGCCTCCTCGTGACGACCAGCCTGCGCTTGAACAACGACCTGCCGGTGGCGGAGTACGTCGAGCTGGTGGTGGCCGCCGAGGCGCTCGGGTTCGACCAGGTGTGGGTCTCCGACGACCTGTTCCTGCGCTCGGCACCGGTGATGGTGACCGCCGCGGCCACCCGCACCTCCCGGATCGGCCTGGGCATCGGGATCATGAACCCGTACTCGGTGCACCCCGCCGAGCTGGCGATGCTCGCCGCGACCCTGCAGGAGGTGTCCGGCGGCCGGTTCCTGCTCGGGCTGGCGGCCGGCGCCGAGGAGTTCCTCGGCTGGGCCGGCATCCCGCGGCCGCTGCCGCTGACCCGCACCCGGGAGGCCGTCCGGGCGGTGCGCGCGCTGAGCCGCGGCGACCGGCCCTCCGACGTCCCCGGCACCGGGGAGGCGTGGACGCCCGAGGCCCACCTGCGCTTCCCGCTGGGCGCGCCGGCCCCGGTCTACGTGGGCGCGATGAGCCCGAAGATGCTGCAGATGTCCGGCGCCGAGGCCGAGGGCGTGCTGCCGCTGCTCTACCCGCCCGAGCACTTCCCGGTCGCCCGCGACCTGGTGCACGCCGGTGCCCGCGACGCCGGCCGCGACCCGGCGGAGGTCGACGTCGCCGCCGCCTTCTGGGTGGCGGTCGACGACGACGGCGCCCGCGCCGAACGGGCCCTGGCGGAGAAGATCGCCTACTACGGCGCCTCCTTCTCCCCGTACCTGCTGTCCCGGGCCGGGCTGGCGGTCGAGGACTTCGCCGACATCCAGGCGGCGCTGTCCGCCGGCGAGCCGGAGCGGGCCACCGACCTGGTCACCCCCGCGATGCTGCGGCTGGGCATCGCCGGGGACGCCGACGAGGTGGTGCGCCGCTGCCGCTGGCTGCAGGAGCAGGGCGCCACCCACCTCTCCTTCGGCCCCCCGCTCGGCCCCGACCCGGTCGCCGCGGTCGCCGTCCTCGGCCAGCAGGTCCTCCCCCGCCTCTGACCCCGCGATCCGCCAAAGGCACGCCTTCGGCGACCCCCTTGATCGCCAAAAGCGTGCTTTCGGCGGTCGAGGGGACGGCGACCTGTGGACGACGGGCTCATGGGCCGCCCCCGTCGGCCAGGCTCCCTGGGTGCCCCGTCGTGATCCCCACCTGACCGGTGTCTTCCTCGGCAGCCATGCCGTTGCTGCGGGGCACCTGACCCGCGACCAGCTGCGGCGCCTGGGCTGGCGGCGCCTGGTCCGCGGCGTCTACGCCGACCCCGGGCTGACCCACGACCATCGACTGCGCGCCCGGGGTGTGTCGTTGCTGCTGCCCACGGGCGCCGTCATCGGTGGGCACTCGGCAGCAGCCTGGTACGGAGCCCGGTTCGCGGCTGCCGCTGACCCGGTCACCGTCATCTGCCCGTCCGACGTCCGGTGGGTCGGACCGCGAGGGGTCCGGGTCCACCGCGCGCCGCTGGCGCCGGCCGACGTGACCGTCGCCGGCGACGTACCGCTGAGCTCGGTGCTGCGCACCGCCTGGGACGTCGCGGCCCTGGAGTCGTTGCCCACGGCGGTCGCGGCACTGGACGCCATGGTGCGCACCGAGAACCTGGTCCTCAGCCACCTGGCCGCAGCAGCCGAGCAGGGCAGTGGCCGGTGGGGAGTGGTGCGGGTGCGCCGCGCCGTCCCGCTCGTGGACTCCCGCGCCGCGTCACCGCCGGAGTCGTGGGTGCGCGTGGCATTGGTGCTGGCCGGGCTCGACCCCACGGTGCAGTTCAAGGTCTTCGCGGATGGCTCCTTCGTGGCCCGGGTCGACTTCGCCTGGCCGGAACTGCGGTTGGCGGTGGAGTACGACGGCGCCTACCACTTCGAGGACGACCAGATACCCAAGGACGACGAGCGGATCGCCGCGCTCCGGGCAGCGGGGTGGCGCGTCCTCCGGATCAGCGCCGCCGACCTCCGGGACATGGACCGGGTCGTCCAGCGGATCCGTGACGCGCTGACCGATCTGTCCGCCTCATGACCGCCAAAAGCGCGCCTTTGGCGACCAAGGGGTCAGACGGTGGTGCGGGCGGCCCAGAGGTCGGGGAAGACGACGCGGGCGGCGCTGCGCTCGAGCCACACCAGGCCGGCGGAGCCACCGCTGCCCGGCTTGGCGCCCATCGCCCGGCGGACGGCGGTGACGTGCCGCTGCCGCCAGGTGGTGAACACCTCGGCGACGTCGGTGAGCGCCTCCCCCAGCGCGAACAGCTCGTTGGCGGGACGCGGGTCCCGGTAGACGTCGGCCCACAGGCCGGTCACCGCCGGGTCCGGCTCGTGCGGGACGGACCGGTCCCGCGCCAGGACGGCGGCCGGCACCGGCAGACCGCGCCGGGCCAGGTACGCCAGCACGTCGTCCTCCAGCGACGGCCCGGCCAGCGCGCGCTGCAGGTCGGCGTGCACGACGGGCAGGCCACGGTGCGGCCGGACGACGGACTCCGCCTTCAACCCGAGCAGGAACTCCACGTCCCGGTACTCGTAGGACTGGAAGCCCGACGCCTCGCCGAGGGAGTCCCGGAAGCCGTTGAACTCCGCGGGGGTGAGCCACAGCAGCGACCCCCAGCTGGCGTCCAGCGACCGCAGGTGGTGCACCGAGCGGCGGATCGAGGCGACCGCGCCGTCCAGGTCGTCGGCCCGCAGCTGCCGCTGGGCCAGCTCCCACTCGCGGCGCAGCAGCGTGAACCACAGCTCCATCACCTGGGTCACCACGAGGAACGCCGGCTCGGCGGGGTGGTCGGTGACGGTGCGCACCAGCGCCTGCAGCTGGCGGACCCCGACGTACGCCTCGTACGGCGTGGCCTCGGCGAACTCGACCGTGGGCAGCCCGGCGTTGGCGGCCGCCCGCTCGGCGCGGGTGTCGCCGTCCAGCGGCGGCGGGGCGGCCGGGCGGATGGCGGCGGGCGGCTCGGGCCGGGCGCCGGGCAGACGACGGGTGGTCATGGGCACTCTCTACAGCAGCATGGGCCCATGACGACCGCCGCTGTCCCGCCGCTGCCGGCCGAGGACCACGTCTGCGGTGCCTGCGGGCTGGACTTCGCCGCGCTCCCCGTGGACGTCGCCGCCGCCATCGTCCGAGCCGTCCCCGGCCGGGCCCAGGTGCTGCTGTCCGGCCGGCCGGATGCCGAGCTGCGCCGCCGGCCGGACCCGGACACCTGGTCGGCCGCCGAGTACCTCTGCCACCTGCGCGACGTGTACGTCACCAGCACCATCCGGCTGCACCGGGCGCGCACCGAGGAGCTCCCGGTGCTCGAGCCGATGCTCAACGACCTGCGGGCCCGGCGCTTCCGCTACGCCGACTGCGACGTCCCGGCGGTGCTCGGCGAGCTGGCCGCGGCGGTCGACGGGGTCGCCGACGAGGTCCGGCGGGTGACCCGGGACGGCTGGGACCGCCGGGTGACCAGGCTGCCGGGCGAGGAGCGGACGGTGCGCTGGCTGCTCCGCAACGCCGCGCACGAGGGCCGGCATCACCTGGCCGACATCGACGACGTGCTCAGAGCTGGGCGGCCACCAGCGGCTCGAGGGTGAGCTCCGGGCTGCGCTGCTGCAGCGAGCGCAGGTCCCACTTGTCCATGAACAGCGCCAGCAGCTCGCCGTCCTCACGCTCCAGCACCTCGACCCCGCGCGCCGCGGCGACCGCCGGGGCGGAGGCGGCGTCGGTGCGGACGGCGATCGTGTACGACAGCCGGTCCAGCTCCACCGGCGCGCCGAACTCGGACTCCATCCGGTGCTGGGCGACCTCGAACTGCATCGGCCCGACGACGGCGAGCACGGGAGCGGCGTCGCCGCGGCGGTCCGAGCGCAGCACCTGCGCCACGCCCTCGGAGGCCAGCTGGCCGATCCCGCGGCGGAACTGCTTGAACTTGGCGGTGTCCTTGCCGCGCATCACCGCGAAGTACTCCGGCGCGAAGGTGGTCAGCGGCGGGAACTGCACCCCGGCGTCGACGTAGAGGGTGTCCCCGACCGACAGCGCGTTGGCGTTGACCAGGCCGACGACGTCACCGGGGTAGGCGACGTCGACGCTCTCCCGCTCGCGGCCGAACACGTGCTGGGCGTACTTGGTGGCGAACGGCCGGCCGGTGGAGGCGTGGGTGACGACCATGCCGCGCTCGAACACCCCGGAGCAGATCCGGATGTAGGCCAGCCGGTCGCGGTGCGCGGCGTCCATGCCCGACTGCACCTTGAACACGAAGGCGCTGAACGGGTCGTCGAGCTTGCGGACGGCACCGTCGGCGTCCGGCCGCCCGGTGGGCGCGGGGGCCAGGTCCACCAGGACGTCGAGCAGGGCACCGACGCCGAAGTTGGAGACCGCCGAGGCGAAGATGACCGGCGTCGTCTCCCCGGCCAGGAAGCGCTCCTGGTCGTGGTCGGCCTCGGTGGCGTCGAGCAGCTCGCCCTCCTCGACCGCCCGGGTCCAGTCCACGCCCTCGCGAGCCTCGGCTGCCGCGGCGGGGAGCACCTCCTCGGGGGCGATCGTCGCGCCGCCGGCGGTGCGGGTGAACCGGTGGTAGCTGCCGTCGCGGCGGTCGAGCACCCCGCGGAAGTCACCGGCGATGCCGACCGGCCAGGTGAGCGGCGTGGGCTCCAGCCCGGTGCGCTCGCTGACCTCGTCCATCAGCTCGAGGGCGTCCTTGCCCGGCCGGTCCCACTTGTTGACCACGGTGATCACCGGGATGCCGCGGTGCCGGCAGACCGCGAACAGCTTCATCGTCTGCGCCTCGAGGCCCTTGGCGGCGTCGATCAGCATCACCGCGGCGTCCACGGCGGTCAGCACCCGGTAGGTGTCCTCGGAGAAGTCCGCGTGCCCCGGGGTGTCCAGCAGGTTCACCACCGCGTCGCGGTACTCGAACTGCAGCGCCGCCGAGGTGATGGAGATGCCGCGGGCCTTCTCCATGTCCATCCAGTCCGACACCGTGCCGCGGCGCCCGGCCTTGCCGTGCACCGCGCCGGCCGAGCCGATCACCCGGGCGTGCAGCGCGAGCGCCTCGGTGAGCGTCGACTTGCCCGCGTCGGGGTGGCTGATGACGGCGAAGGTCCGCCGACGCGCTGCCTGAGGGAGCACCTCGGCCGCGGCGGCGGCGCTGGACGGGCTGCTCATGGACGTGCGAGGTCTCCTCGGGTGGAACGGGGTGTTCCTCCGACTGTACGGCGGTCCCCGGTCAGAAGTAGTCCAGCAGCTGCGCCGCGGGACCGCTCGCCAGCAGGTCCAACGCCGCCGGGTCGCCGGTTCCCCCGACCAGCCCCGCCTGGGCCGCCGACCGGCCGGTGCCCACGCCGCAGTACAGGACGCCGAAGCCGCGCACGTCCAGCGCCAGGTCCGGCTCCCGCGCCGCCCGGGTGAGCGTCCCCGCGCCGTCGGCCACGGTGAGCTCCCAGGCCCCGGCGTTCCACGGCGCGAGCGCGTCGCCGAGCCGGAACGCCACCTGCCCGCGCACGTGTGCCGGCCAGCCGCGGGTCTCCACCGCGCGGACGACGTCGACCGGCCGGTGCATCCAGACCTGACCGGAGTGCTCCGCCCGCTCCAGCGGCAGCACCATCGAGAACGGGTCCCCGGCCAGCAGCGGCACCCGGACGGTGCGGGTGACCGTCCGCCAGCCGGCCAGCACGCCGGCCAGCGCCCGGGCGGCCGGTGCATCGCGGGCCAGCAGGGTGGTGACGTCCAGCCGCGCGTCCGGCCCGTAGCCGCGGCCCCGGCCGAACAGCAGCGCGCCGGTCAGCTCGCCGTCGACCTCGGCCAGCGTGAGGGCGTCCACGCCGCGGGGCAGCGGGGCGTCCGCCGGCTCCAGGTCGAAGAAGCCGCCGCGCCGGGTGAGCAGCCCGTCGTGGGTGCGGGCGACCTGCTCGTACAGGTCGGTGACCAGCGGCAGGTCGGCGGCATCCCCCGGGCGCAGCGCCACCCCGCCGGGATCCCGCGGCCGGGGCAGCCCGGCGGTGTCGAGCTCGACGGCGCCGAGCACCCCGGCCACCTCCCAGCCGGCGGAGCGGTAGACGTCGGAGACCGTCGGGTACAGCGCGCTGACCGCCGCGCCGCGCTCCCGGGCGTGCTCGAGCAGCGCACCGAGCATCGCGCGGGCCACACCGCCGCCCCGGCTCTCCGGGCGGACGGCGACCCCGCTGACCCCGGCCGAGGACACCCGCCGGCCGCCCCACCAGTGCTCGTGCGGCAGTTCGGTGGTCTTCCCGACCAGCCGTCCGGCGTCGTCGAAGGCGCCGAACCGGACGACGCCGTCGACCTCGCGCAGCGCCGAGGGCGGTGGCTCGTCGGGGCCACCGAAGGCCAGCCGGCCCAGCGCCCAGGCGGCCGGCAGCTCGTCGGCGGTCAGCGGCCGCACGGTCGGGGTCAGGACGTCGCCCCCGCCGCGACGTCGGCCCGGACGTCGGTCCGGCGGAGCACCAGCCAGGCCACGACGGCGAACAGCCCGGCGACGGCGGCGCCCAGAGCGGGGACGGCGAAGGCGGCCTCGGCGCCCCACTCGTCGACCGCCGTCCCGGCCAGCGCGGAGCCCGCGGTGATCCCGACGACGAGCCCGGTCGAGGTCCAGGTCAGCCCCTCGGTCAGGCCGGCGCGGGGCACCCGGGCCTCCACCAGGGACATCCCCGCGACCAGCACCGGGGCGATGGTCAGCCCGGCCAGGAAGGCGATGGCGACCAGGACCGGCAGCGAGCCGACCAGGTGCAGCGCCTGGGCGGCGACCGCGAACAGCAGCGCGGTCCCCACGAAGCGGCCGACCAGGGTGCCCGGGACGCGGACGATGCCGTAGACCAGCCCGGCCACCAGGCTGCCGCCGGCGTAGGCGGAGAGCGCGATCCCGGCCGCGACGCCGCGGCCCTCGGCCTCGGCGAAGCCGACGACGACGACGTCCATCGCGCCGAACACCGTGCCGACCGCCAGGTCGGTGACGGCGATCGCGATCAGCCCGGGCGTGAGCACCCGGACCCGGGTCCGCGGCTCACCGGCCACCCGCGCCGCCACCGGCGGCGCGGTCTCGTCCAGCCGGGACAGCGCCAGTCCGCCGGCCACGCCCAGCAGCAGCCCGGTGAGGAAGCCGACCGGCGGCGCGACGAGGGCGGCCAGGAAGGTGATCAACGGGGGCGCCAGGACGAACACCACCTCGTCGGCGACCGACTCGAACGCGAACGCCGTCTGGCGTTGCCCCGGGTCGGGCAGCACGTTGGCCCACCGGCTGCGGACCACCGAGCCGACGTTGGCGCCGCTGGCCCCGCTGAGCGCGGCGAGGGCGAACCACGTCCAGTGCGGTGCGTCGGCGAGGACGACGGCGACGAACGCCAGCCCGAAGACCAGGTAGAGCAGCGCGGTGCCGCGCAGCACCCGGCTCTGGCCGACCCGGTCCATCGCCCGGGCCCACTGCGGGCTGCCGACGGCGAAGGACAGCGAGAGCGTGCCGGCGACGGCACCGGCCAGCGCGTAGCTGCCGGTCTCGCCCTCCACGAGCAGGACCGAGCCGAGGCCGACGGTCGCCATCGGCACGCGGGCGATGAGCCCGGTGAGGGAGAACGCCCGGGTGCCGGAGACGGCGAACAGGTCGAGGTACGGGGTGAGGACGGTGCGGGGTGACACAGCAGCTCTCGCGCTTCCTGGCCACAGGCGAGTGCGGGGATGCCCGCCGGACCCTCGGGTGGCGACCCGAAGGTAACAGCCGGACCGGTCACCCGGACGGCACGACGGGACACTGGCCGGGTGAGCCCTCGATCGGTGAGCACGGCCTTGCGCACCCTGACCCGGCACCGCGACGACGTGGCCGCCGAACGCGCCGAGAGCCGGGTGTCGGCCTACGTCTACGGCAACGTGCTCGTGCTGGCCGCGGTGGTGGGCGCCTCCCCCGCGGCGGTCCTGTCGGGGACGGCTGTGGTGCTGGTCGTGGGCACCGTCCTGTCGACCTACGTGGCACACGTGCTCGCACACGCGATCGGCGCGCTGTTCGGCGGCGAGGACGGGCGTACCGCGGTGGCCGTCGAACTGCGGGACGCCGTGCCGATCGTGAGCTCGGGCGTCACCCCCGCGCTGCTGCTCGGTCTCGCGGCGCTGGACTGGCTCCCCGGGCTGTGGGGGCAGGGCCTGTCCGCCGCGGTGCTGCTCGCGCGGATCGCCGGCACCGGGGTCGTCTACCGCCGGCTGCGGGCCGACGTCCCCCTCCGCCGGGCCTGGACGGTGGGCGCGCTCGCCGCCGCGGTCGCCGCGGTGGTCGTCGTCCTCAAGCTGGCACTCACCCACTGACACGCCGCGACACGGGATGACCCTCCCGGCGGTCCTGGACTCTGCATGAACCTTCATGCATCAATGTGTGAGCGCACGCACACGTGCGGTGACCACAGCATCTCGGAGGCTCCGCCCATGTCCCGCAGCACACCTCGACGGCTGCTCGCCGTCCTCGCCGTCTCGACCGCCGTCCTGCTCGTCCCGGGGATCGCCCAGGCCCGGGGCGGCGGCGACGACGGAGGCGCCGTCGAGGACGGCGGCGGGGGTGGTGCGGTCACCGGCGACTTCGCCGTCACCGTCAACGGCCGCACGTCCGACCCGGCCACCGGCAAGGACTTCCGGGTCACCGACCTGGCGCCGACCTCGCCCGTCGTCGTCACCGGTCGGAACGTGACGTTCCGGATCGACCCGGCCACCCTGGGGGTCTACGACTACACCCTCACCGGCGCGGCTGACCCGGAGCGGATGGTGACGGCGCCGACCGTGGTGTTCGCCTCCAAGGTCCCGGTGCTGACCCCGGCCCAGCGGGCCGGCGTGCGGATCCAGGAGCTGCGGCTGCGCGACGACACGCTGGTCGTCACCTTCAGCACGGCGGCCGGCACGCTCAAGGTCCAGGCCAAGGACGCGCCGCAGGGCGGGATCTTCCAGATGGAGCAGGAGTTCGGCGTCCCCGTCGAGTTCGTGCACACCCTCGGCGCCGGGCTGTTCTACTTCGTCAACGAGTTCACCGGGAAGGTCAACTTCGGCAACGGAGTGGGCGCCGACGCCACGCACCGGATGCTGCTGGGCAAGGACAGCCCCCAGGTCGCCGCCAAGCTCGCCCAGTCCGCGACGGTGACCCGCTGGTCGGTCACCTCGGGCGGCCGGATGGGCGGCGTCCTGGGCGAGGACGCCATCGAGCTGTCGGCTGGTGCCACCAACTGCACCAGCGACTGCCAGGCCCGCAACCGCGTCCAGGGCTCGCTGCCGGTGCCGGCGGACCCGACCGCCCTGACCCCGATCGGCGGCTGACCCCGCC
>NZ_SJEW01000055.1 GCF_005930475.1 Modestobacter altitudinis | reverse complement strand
TCACGCCGGGCGTCCACCGCCAGCCGGGTCGCCCGCTCCCGCAACTCGTCGGGGTACTTCCTCGGTGCCGCCATGACTCTCATCCTCACGTGGATTGAGAGCCTCCATCAGACCCGGGGCGGGACAGAGTTCCGCCAACCGGGTCAGGACCGGCTGGGGCACGTCTTCTCCGAGCACCACCGTGCGCAGAGCCGCACGGAACGCCGGGTGGTGTCGCGCAGCCCGATCCACCTCGTCCAGGATGCGCAAACCGTTGCCCGAGTGCGAGACCAAGTCCTCCAGCGGTCCCGCCCCGACCAAGCCGATCACATCGGCGTCCCCGTCGGCAGCCTCGGCCAGCACGACCAGCGCATCAACCACGCCGGAGCGGCGTCATCGCACGCTTCATGCAGGAAGTCGCTTGCCTCGCCGTACTCGCCAGTCCGCCATTCAGAGATCCAGTCGGACGCCCACGCAGCCACGCTCGGCCACGTGACCTCCGTTCCGTCGATCGCGTCTGTCAGATGGCAGGAACCATCCGAGCGGAAGCTGGCCTCCGACGGAAACACGCTCGCCAGCCTAGGTCGACCAAGCGCACGCCCGATCCCCAAGCGGCGTCCTGTGCTGAGTCGCCCTGAATGGGCCGCTCAGGGACAGCCCACCGGTCCGTCCCGCAGGGCGGCTTTGAAGACAGGTCAGTGGTTTGCAATGAAGGAAGCTAGCACCGACTCACTCGATGCGTGGCTTATCGGCCCCTCACGGTTGATGGCGTAGCTCCGTGATTGCCAGCCAGGCAAGCAGCCCCAGACCGATGGCACCGGCCACCCAGCCGGACCAGTCAGGGTCATTTTGAAGCGTGTTAACGCCTGCAGTCAGGCAGCCCACACCAAGGACTAATAGGAACAAGCGCCACACGTTCAACTTGCGCCGCAACGTCGGATTCTCGCTGCCCATGCGCGCAACGTACACGTCGCAAAGGTCGCCGGGCTTCACACCGACAGTCGCCCATAGTGGGCCGCTCAGGGCGACGCGGGCCTCACCCTCCAGGCGACTTCACGACCGAGACCGGCATGCCGATGATGCTTGCGTGAGCAGAGCTCAACTTTCAAGTCTCCGCGGCGACTGCGTCGCCGTCCTGGGCATCGCGTTGCTCTCCACGACGGTGGCTGTGCTGGCACTGACCACCGCACGCGGCGTCGTCCGACAGGACGCCATCTCATACACCACCGAGTTCATCAGTGGTTGGTGGTGGCTGGCATTCCTGCTCGCGCCGCTTCCCGCAACCCTCGTGCGCCGCCGAATCTCAACAGCCACGGTCGCAGCAGTAGCTCTTGTGCTGCCCCAGTTCGTTGCAGCTTCCGTCTGCGTAGCGCGGTATCGAGCCTCCGGCTGGAGCGACGGCCTCGAGGTCCTCAGTTACCTCCACCCAGTGCTTCTCACTCTGGCGACCGGGGCAGCCTGCGGCCTCGCGGCCGTAGCCCGCCGCCGTACCTGAGCACGACGACGCGGCGTTCTGAAGTCGCTCGCACTTGTCCCACAGTGGGTTGCTCAGGGACAGTTGGCCGGCCCGTTCCGCAGGGCGGCCTTTGGGACGCCGAGGGGGTCTACTTGCCTCTCACGGGGGATGACGGCCTAGCCGAACCACCGGACGATGCAATTCATGAGCGCAGAGTTCGTCCCGAAAGACACCATCGATGCACTCGTGACCGCGGCTCTCACCTGGGGCTACCTACAACCGGGCGAGTTCTGGTTCCGCCCGCTCCGCACCAAGATGGTGCGAACCGTGACGTGGGACGACGCGACGGCGGTCGGCGAGATGCTGTGGCGGCAGAACTGGGATGCGACCGAGAGTTGGGTCGACCCGTCCGTCGACATGCCCGAATACGTCTTCGAGAACTACCCCGGCGAGCCGGACCCGGTCGTGATCCTCGCGACGATCAGCTACTACGGCTACCAGACCGGTGATGAGCCCGAGGAGTACGAGGGCAGTGAGGCAGCCGGCTTCCTGCACTACCTCAGCGGTGTCGCCGCCTCGAAGCTGCCCGGCTACGACGACGCGCCGTTCGGCATCTACGACCGAGATGCCTTCGCCCGCTGAGTGCCCCGCAGCAGTCAGGACCCACCGCACTCCAGGCGTCTCGTAGTGGGGCGCTCAGGGACAGCAACGCTAGTCGCCGCGAGCAGGTGCGGAGTCCGGACTGCGCGCGGCTTGTCGCATCAGCGTCGTGCAGCAGTCCCTTCCGTCGCCCGTTTCATCGCTGGTTGGGCGATCATGACGCCGTGGTGGCCTGGGCAGAGTCGGTACCGATGCGCTTGGCCGGCTTGGCCCTCGACCCTCGCGGACGCCTCACCGATGATGTGGTCACCCCGATCGCCGTTCGCGGGTCGATCGCTGTCGAGATGGTCCTGCGGGACGGATTGACCGATGTGGCCGACTCGGTTGAGCTGGATGCCAGCCCGACGGGCTTCCTGCCGGCCGATCGCTGGGTGACGGACTGGGTCGAGGCCGGCGGGACTCTGAGGGACGCACTGGTGCGCCCCGGAGTGGACCAGTACGACCTGCGTGATGAGCACGTCCGTGCCGGTAGCTGGACTGAACGCCCCCGTCGCTGGGTGGGGCGACAGCCCTACGTCGACCACCGACGTGAACGCACCGCTCGCGATGAAGAGCTGCCGCAGCGGTTCGCGAGTCTGCAGGACCCGCGTGACGCCGCGTTGCTCTGCATCGCCTGGCCACTGGGCCTGCTGGGGATGCCGCGGACCTACCCCGATGAAGAGCAGCTGGAAGTCACCGGCCCGGCCAGATGGGTGGTCGAGCTCACCGTCGACCTCGTGCACCGCGCCAGGATCGGGGGGCTGCTCGGGGCTGCCGACACCGTCGGCCCCGGCTGAGCAGAGTGGTTGGACGGCGGTGCCATCCCCGATGATCCGGGGCATCACACTGACCGGCTGACCAGCCGCGCGGCAGGTCAGCCGGGGGTGCCAGCGACGGGATCAAGTCCACGAGGTGCCCGACGTGCACCGTGCAGGCGTCCCCCGCGGCGAGCGTGGCGTGCCGCACCGGATCTGCCAGTCGCCGTCCCGGTGGGCGTGCAGTGACGCGCGACAATCGCCTGCGGGCGGCGGCGGAGGACCCGCCGCCGCCCGGGGAGCGCCGGTCAGTCCTCGATCGAGGAGTACACGACCGCCCGGAAGTCGGCCTCGGGCAGGTCGAAGCCGACCATGTGCTGCGTCAGGATCACGCCGACGATCTCCTCGACCGGGTCGACCCAGAAGTAGGTCTTCGCCGCACCGGCCCAGCCGAACTCGCCGGCCGAGCCGGCCAGCGCGCTCTGGCCGATGTCCATGGCGACGCGAGAGCCCAGGCCGAACCCGTAGCCGGGCGCCGGTACGCCGCCGAGCGTGTACGGGAGCAGTGCCGGGGCGAGATGGTTCGTGTGCATCAGCTCGAGCGTCTTGCGGCCGATGATGCGGGTGCCGTCCTCCGCCTTCCCGGTGAGCAGCATGTTCGCGAAGCGCAGGTAGTCCGAGGCGGTTCCGAACAGGCCGTGGCCGCCGCGCTGGAAGACGTCCGGCGTGTCGCTCGGGTAGGTCGACTCCACCTCCCGGCGGCCGAGATCGCCCGTGACGAACGCCATCGCGAGCTTGCTGAAGGTCATGTCCTTGCCGATGATGTCCGGCAGGCCGTACATGGCGGCGAGGCGGCCTCGTGCCGACTCGCGAACGCCGAAGGCCGTGTCGGTCATGCCGAGTGGCCCGAACAGGCGCTCCTGGAGGAACTCCCCGAGCTTCTGGCCCGAGATGACCTCGATCAGGCGGGCCGCGACGTCGATGCCCACGCTGTAGTGCCACTGCGTCCCGGGCACGAAGGCGAGCGGGAGCGTCGCGAGCTCGTCGACGAACTGCTCCAGCGTGCGCGTCGGGTCGTTCCCGATCCGGTGCGCGCGGTACTGCTCCGCCACCGGGAAGTCCTCGAGGAAGTCATAGGTGAGCCCGCTCGTATGGCTCATCACGTCGCGGATCTGCATCGGGCGGAGCGGCGACTGGTCCTCGAGCGTCCCGCCCGGCCCGGCGATCTTCGTCGCCCCGAACGCCGGGATCCACTTCGCGACCGGGTCGACGAGCTGGAACCTCCCCTCCTCGAAGAGCGTCATCAGCGCAGTGCAGACGATCGGCTTGGTCATCGAGTACAAGCGGTAGATCGTGTCCTCCGCCAGGGGCACCTCGGCTTCGCGGTCCTGCCAGCCGATCCGCTCGGCGTGGACGAGCTGGCCGCGGCGCGACACGAGCGTCGTGAAGCCGGGGTAACCCCGCTCGTCGACGTACTTCTGCAGCGCGGGCGCGATGCGCTCGAGGCGGTTGGCGCTCATCCCCACCGACTCCGGAGACGTGAGCCGGGATTCGACCAGTGTCATGCGTGACTCCTTCGGGCGGGACGGGCGCTCACCATAGGCCGGAAGCGGTTCGTGGGACACCGACACCGCAGCAGCGCGCGGTGGGAGCCGGGGTCAGCTGAGCTGCTCGGCCAACGCGACGATGATCCCCGCAGGGCCGCGGACGTAGCAGAGCCGGTACCCCTCCTGGAACTGCGCCACATCCCCGACGAGGGGCGCGCCGTGGGCTCGCAGGCCGGCGACAGCGGCGTCGAGGTCGTCGACAGCGAACATGATGCTGCGGAGGCCCAGCGTGTTCCCCAGGGCGTCCTCCGGCTCAGCGCTGACCGCCTTCGGGCTGTGGAACTTCGTCAGCTCGAGCCGGCCGTGGCCGTCCGGGGTCCGCATCATCGCGATGTCCACCCGGACGCCGTCGAGCGCGTTGAGGCGGTCCACCTCACCCCCCTGGATCGGCGCCTCGCCCTCCAGCTCCATGCCGAGCTCGGAGAAGAACGCCTTGGCGCCCTCCAGGTCGTCGACGACGACGCTGACGTGGTCGATCCGCTGGATCGTCATGGTGGTCCTCCTCCTTCGTCGCGGGGCCCGTCGTGGGAGCCGACCAGTCCGTCTGGGTCCCTTGGGTCACGCTCCTCGGCCGACCGGTGGCCGCCACGGCTGATGCGTGTGCGCGAGCCAGACCAGCTCGGGGTCGAGCGCACGCACCAGCCGCTGGCCTTCGTCGCGCGGCTCGTCGAGCTCGCCGAAGAACACCGCCATGTCGCCGCCGATGACGGCCGGACGCCCGCCCGTCTCGACGACGACCACCTGCGAGCCTGGCGTGTGGCCCGGCGCCGGGACGAGCCGGATCCCCGGCAGCAACTCGAGCTCGCCGTCGACGGGTACGTACTGGGCGCCGGCCGCCTCGACCCACTCGCGGATCGTGTAGTCCTCCAGGCTGCGGGCGTCGTCGAGCTCGCGGCGCTGGACGTAGATCGGCTTGCCGGGGAAGAGGTGATTGCCGCCGCAGTGGTCAAAGTGCAGGTGCGTGTTGACCACGACGTCGATGCCGGCGAGGTCGAAGTCGGACTGCTCGCTCAGGGGGACCAGGCGCGGGTCCATGTCGGCGACCGCCGGGTGCAGCTCCGTCATGCCGGTGTCGACGAGCACGCGCGCGTCGGAGTGCTCGATGACGTGCACGTAGACCGGCATCAGCTCGCCCTCGGCGACCAACTCGGCCACCAGGACCGGCGTGATGGTCGGCAACGCCATCTCACCTCCCGCGCTCCCACCCCTCCGAGGCCGTGACCCACGCATCGCGGGCTGCTCGTGAGGTGCCTCGGTCCCGGCCCGGTCGCCGTCCTCGTTCACGTAGGTGGCCATGCTCGCTTCTCCCGCTCCACGTTGGTGGGCCGCTGAGCGCGGCTGCCAGCACTACGACTCCGCCGCCGCACAGAAGTCATCGGCCGGAGAGAGCCCGCGTCGAGTGCCTCCCAGCAGCCGACCGCCGCCACGGGGCACGAGGCGGCTCCGACGACCGATGAGGCGCAGTCGCCCCTCGGGTCTGAACCGCATGACGTACGAAACGGTCACTTCCGCTGACGGCACCTCCATCGCCTACGAGACCTTCGGCGCCGGCGCCCTGCTCATCACCGTCTGCGGGGCCACGTGCGACCGCGCCCTGATGCGCCCGACGGCCCAGGCGCTGGGCGAGCACTTCAGGACCGTCACCTACGACCGGCGAGGCCGCGGGGACAGCGGCGACACGCTCCCGTACTCGGTCGATCGAGAGGTCGAGGACATCGCCGCGTTGATCGACCAGTTGGGCGGCCCGGCCCACCTCTACGGTCACTCCTCCGGCGCCGGCCTGGTGCTGCATGCCGTCGCCGCAGGCTTGCCCGTGGGCGACTTCGTCCTGCACGACCCGCCCTACTCGCCCGATGACCGGTCCTCCAGAGACGAGGCCCGTCAGTACGGACTGACCATCCGCAGCTTGCTCTCGCAGGGCAGGCGGGCCGATGCGTTGGAGACCTTCTGCCGCCTCACCGGGATGCCGGACGACGTGATCGACGGGATGCGCGGAACGCACAGGTGGGCGGAGTTGCTGGCGCTGGCACCGACCCTCGCCTACGACTCAGCGGTGATGGGCGACATCGACAACGGCGGCGCAGTTCCTGAGGACGTCGCGGCCCGGATCACCCGGACCGGCCTCGTCCTCGTGGGCGGCGAGAGTCCCCCCTTCATGGCGGAGGTGAGCCGGCGCCTGGCACAGCGCCTGCCTGGCGGCCGTCACATCGTCATCGAAGGGCACGGGCACGTCGTACCGCCGGACGTGCTGGCACCCCTGATCGCCATGAACGTGCGCAACTGAGTGCCGCCACATCAAGGCGCGGTGCCCCAGGAGCAGCGGTGGCGTCTCTCAGTGGGCCGCTCGGGGACATGCAGCGGCCTGCGGGCCGAGAAATAGCAGCGGGGTGTTCCAGGGGGCCGCTCGAGGACAGCTTCATGCAGCGCCGGGAGACGTTCCCGCGGGAACGGGCTCAGCGCGAGGTGTCCCACAGTCCCGGGCTCATCGCCACGACGGGATCAGCCGGCGGGCTCGCCGAACCAGCGGGAGAGGTGGTCGTCCAGGTCCTGCTGACCGTCGCCGATCCAGGCGACATGGCCGTCGGGACGGAGCAGGAGGCACGGGACGTCCACTGCCGCCGTCGGATCCGCGAGGCGATCGACCCGGTCCGCCCACCCGCCGACGGTCAGGCGCTCGGTGCGGTCCAGCAGCAGGCCGCGGCCGCGGTGCAACAGACCGTAGAGATGGCCCTGCCTCACCTCGATGTCGCGCAGGCGGCGGCCGAGCAGGTCAGGGCCCTCGCCGAGGTCGTAGCGGATGCCGATCGCGGTGATCTTCTCGATCAGGTGACGGTTCACCTCGTCGAAGGCCATCAGTTCGGTGAGCAGCCTGCGCACGGCCTGCGGGCCCGGTTCGCTGGACAGCAGTTCCATCTGCGCGCGGGTGTTGTCCAGCACGTCCGCGGCGACCGGGTGACGTTCGGCCTGGTAGGTGTCCAGCAGTGCCTCCGGCGCCCAGCCGCGGACCTGCGCGGCCAGCTTCCAGCCGAGGTTGACCGCGTCCTGGACACCCAGGTTGAGGCCCTGCCCGCCGATGGGTGGATGGACGTGTGCCGCATCGCCGGCCAGCAGCACCCGCCCCACCCGGTAACGCTCGGCCTGCCGGGTGGCATCCCCGAAGCGGGACAGCCAGCGCGGGGAGTGCACGCCGAAGTCGGTCCCCGCGATCGTGCGCAGCTGCTGCCGGAAGTCCTCGAGGGTGGGCGGTGTCGCACGATCGCTGACTCCCGCGGCGGGGACCACGACCTGGTGGACGCCCCCGCCGAAGGGCCTGAGCCAGAACCGCTTGTCGGTCCCGCCGATCTCGGCCACCGTCGCGGCGACCTCCTCCAGCGGCACGCCCACCTCCATCTCGCCCATCAGCGTCTCGGTCCGCGCCGGCTCGCCGCGGAAGCCCACGCCGAGCGCTCCGCGGACCGTGCTGCGCCCGCCGTCACAGCCGACCAGGTAATGCGAGCGCAGCTGTTCCCCGTCGGTCAGCTCGACGGTCACGCCGTCGTCGTCCTGCTCGACACCGGCCACCGCACGACCGCGCCGGACCTGCGCACCCAGGTCCATCGCACGTTCTTCGAGCAGGTGGACGAGGACCGGCTGCGGGATGCCCAGCAGGTAGGCGTGCGCGGAGTCCAGGCCCTCGGGCGCGGGTGCGTCGATGGCGGCGAAGAAGCCGCGGGCCGGACGTCGTCGTCCGTGTTCGAGGAGGCGCTCGAGCAGTCCGCGCATCGCCATCAGCTCGAGGCTGCGGATGTGCAGGCCGACGATGCGGACGAAGGAGGCGGGCTCGGTCTCCTTCTCCAGGACGAGCACCCGCACGTCGTGCAGCCGCAGTTCAGCAGCCAGCATCGCACCCGTCGGCCCGCACCCGGCGATGATGACGTCGGCCGTGAGGGGCGCGCGGCCGGCGCCGCCTGCGATGGACTTGGACCCGACCGCATCGCTCGACGACGGATCGGCGGTGGACTGGAGAGGGTGCATGGGTGTCGCCTTCGGGAGTGCCTGCATGGCGAGGCGCTCCCGGCGACACCTACGTCAGTCGCCCGACCGTGACGGGAGGGGTGAGCACCCACATCGATACGGCGTCCATGAGGCTCACCTCCTCAGGCGGTGTCACGATCAGCGGCAGGCTACGAACCCGAGCACAGTCCGGTCCAGTGATTTCCGGACACGCGATCCGTGATCGGGCAGTGGGCCCGACGGCTACTTCTCCGGGTCGGGCACCAGCACGTCGCGGACCAGGGCCTCCAGCTCGGCGTCCGCGGCCAGGAACTGGCGCAGCGTCTTGCGGGTGGCCCCGTAGTCGCCGAACTCGGCCGGCGTCATGCCGTCGACGTCGTAGGCCCGGCGGAAGTCGGGGAACCGCTCGTAGAGCGTGTCCAGCACGGTGTCGGCGACCGGCTCGTCGATCCGCGGGAGCGGCTCGATCCCGCTGGCGTTGAGCCGGACCTGCCAGTCGAACGGCGGGGAGATGACCACGTCGCCACCGACGAACTGGCTCCAGTGCATGTGGTTGCGGAACGCCGCGGACAGCAGCCGGGTGCGCAGACCCCGTTCGCGGAAGACCTCGTAGGCCCGCTTGAACACCGCGACGCCGGCCCACTCCAGCACGCCGGGGTCGACGGTGACCGAGTCGCGCTTGGCCACCGCCTTGATCCAGTCGTCGAGCCGGCCGACCATGATCGTGCAGACCGGGCCCATCGAGCCGACGTCGTGCCCCTCGGCCTCCCGGCGCTGCAGGCCTCGCTCGATCGCCTCGGCGACGGCCACCGCCTGCGGCACGGTGAAGGAGACGGTCGCGTTGATGCTCACCCCGCGGTAGGTGGCCTCCTCCATCGCGCGGATCCCGGTCTCGGTGGCCGGGATCTTCACGATGACGTTCGGCGCGAGCCCGTCGAAGTGGAGGGCCTGGGCCACCAGCGCGTCGGCGTCGCGGTGCAGCCGGGGGTCGGTCTGCACCGACAGCCGGCCGTTGCGGCCGCCGTGCTCGGCGAAGGCGTCGGCGAGCAGCGCGCTGGCCTCGACGGAGAGCTCCTCCACCATCGCCCAGCCGATGTCGGACTCCGACGCGGTGGGGTGCTCGTCGGCGTACGCGCGGATCCGCTGCTGCCAGCGGGGCAGGTCGCTGCGGAGGGCCGCGAGGGCGATCACCGGGTTGCAGGTGGCGCCCACCGCTCCCCAGCCGATGGCGGCCGACAGCTCGGCCGGGGTCGCCGAGTCGTTCCACAGCCGGGTCGGGGTCTCCCGCGCCATGCGCAGCAGCGGCGG
Organism: Modestobacter altitudinis; assembly: GCF_005930475.1. GTDB lineage: Bacteria > Actinomycetota > Actinomycetes > Mycobacteriales > Geodermatophilaceae > Modestobacter > Modestobacter altitudinis. Next base: position 24,383 of record NZ_SJEW01000055.1, on the reverse strand, counting down.
GACGACGTCCTCGTGCTCGCTCGTCGTCGCGTGCAGGTCAGCCAGCTCGGTCATCGTCTCTCCTGGGGTGCACGTGCCCGTCGGCACGGTGCGCGGGCGCGCACCGTGCCGACGGGGTCTGGTCAGCCGGTCAGTCGTTCGACCACGGCGGCGGGTTGCCCGTGGCCTTCTCGGGCTCCGTGCGGCTGGGGTCCGGCGAGTCGGGACCGAACAGACCGCCGAAGGTCTGGTCGACGTCGTCGACGGTGGAGAGCAGCTTGAAGCCGAGCTGGTCGCCGTCCTTGACGATCTGCACCACGTAGTTCGGCTGGACCGAGTTGCGGTTGTCGTCCAGGCTCACCGCGCCGCTGGGGAACGTCGGCTGCTGCGCCGCCAGCGCCTGCTGGAAGGCGGCCGGGTCGTCGAGCGTGCCGCCGACCTGGTCGAGGGCCGCCAGGACCACCTGCATGCCGTTGAAGTACAGCGCGGTGAACAGGCTCTGCGGGTCGACGTCGGGGAACACCTTGGTGAACCCGTCGACGTAGGCGGTCCACGCCTGCTCGTCGCTGCCCAGCGGCACCGGCGAGCCGCCGACCAGCCCGTCGAGCTGGTCGCCGACGGTGAAGGACGTCGGGTCCATCACCGAGGACCCGCCGAGCAGGAAGTCACCGGGGTCCTTGCCGACCTGGATGAAGGCCTTCTCCGCGGCGACCGTGTTGGTGCCACCGGTCAGCAGCAGCACGCCGTCGACGTCGCGGGGCAGCTGCGCGACCGGGGAGGACCAGTCGGTCTGGGTCAGCGGCACCCAGCTGCGCGCGGTCACCTCACCGCCCAGGGCGGTGAACTCGCTGACGAAGCCGGCGGCCTGGGTGTAGGGGTAGGAGTAGTCCTCGCCGAGGATGGCGACCTTGCGCCAGCCCTTCTCCTGGTAGGCGTAGGTGCCCAGGCCCGCCATCCACTGCGCGCCGTCACCGCCGAAGCGGAAGAAGTTGGGCGCCTTCACCGACAGCGTGGTCGACTGCGCGCCGGACGTGCCGTTGACGAAGGTCACGTCGGGCTGGCTCTTGGCGTACTCCGCGACGGCGACGCCCTCGTCACCGGAGAGCGGGCCGAGCAGGATCTGCACGCCGACGTTCTCCACCAGCCGGCGGGCCTCGGCGACGGCCTTGTCCGGCGTGGCGTCCGAGCAGCCGTAGCTGACCGCCAGCGGCGTGCCGGCCACGGTGGCCCCGGTGACCTGGTCCTGCGGGCCGGTGCCGTCGGCCGTCCCGCCGGCCTGGTCGACCAGGGCGTACTTGGCGCCGGACAGCGACTGGCCCTCGAAGGTGGCGAACGGTCCGCCACAGGTCGTCAGCACACCGATCTTGATGGCGCCCTCAGGGGCGTCGGCCGGGGCCGCCGCGGACTCCGAGCCGGTGCTCGCCGCGTCGTCCCCACCTCCGCTGCCCCCGCCGCATGCGACGAGGCCGAGCACCGCGGCGGTGGTGACCGCCGCGAGCCTCCCCGCTCCGCTCAGCCGGCTCCTGGATGTCCTCATCGACTCTCCTGCTCCCTGGCTGGGGAGCGACCGGAGCCGCTCCCTGTGTGAAGTCAACCGATAATCGATTGACGATCACCGGGGATGGTAGAGATCACATTTTGACGCCGTCAAGGGGTCGGCCGCGGCCCGTTGCCGAAACGTCTCCATCGGCCGACCGATGCCGCTGACGAGCGGCTGACCTGCCGTTCTGGGGCATGCGCCGACCGGCGACGGACCGGGACGGCCCGCCGCCGACCGGCGACCGAGGTGGGTCGGGACCGCTAGCGCGCCGTGGGCATGTCGAAGGAGGCGTCCCGCTCGAGTTCCGGCCACCGCTGGGTGACCACCTTCGCCCGGGTGTAGAACCGGATGCCGTCCGGGCCGTGGACGTGGTGCTCGCCGAACAGCGAGTTCTTCCAGCCGCCGAAGGAGTGGTAGGCCATCGGGACCGGCACCGGCACGTTCACCCCGATCATCCCGACCTGCACCCCGCGGGCGAACTTCCGCGCCGCTCCGCCGTGCGAGGTGAAGATGGCCGTCCCGTTGCCGTAGGGGTTGGCGTTGATCAGGTCGATGGCCTCGTCGACGGTGCCGGCCCGCAGCACCGACAGGACCGGGCCGAAGACCTCCTGGCGGTAGACCTCCATGTCCGGACTCACCTGGTCGACCAGGGTCGGGCCGACGAAGAAGCCGTTCTCGTGGCCGGGGACGACCAGGTCCCGACCGTCGACGACGACCTTGGCCCCGCTCTCCTCCCCCGCGGTGATCAGCGAGACGATCCGGTCGCGGGACGCCCGGGTGATGATCGGCCCCATGTCGCTGCCCGGCTCCCGGCCGGGCCCGACCCGCACCGCACGACTGCGCCGGTCCAGGACGTCGATGAGCTCGTCACCGACCGAGCCGACGGCGACGGTCGCGGAGATGGCCATGCACCGCTCCCCCGCCGAGCCGTAGGCCGCGGCGGCGAGGTGGTCGGCGGCGAACTCCAGGTCGGCGTCGGGCAGCACGACGGCGTGGTTCTTCGCCCCGCCGAGGGCCTGCACGCGCTTGCCGCTGCGGGTGCCCCGCTCGTGCACGTACTGCGCGATCGGCGTGGACCCGACGAAGGAGACCGCGGCGACGTCGGGGTGGTCGAGCAGCCCGTCCACGGCGACCTTGTCACCGTGCAGGACGTTGAAGACGCCGGGCGGCAGACCGGCCTCGGCCCACATCTGCGCCAGCAGCACCGCCGCCGAGGGGTCCCGCTCGCTGGGCTTGAGCACGAAGGTGTTCCCGCAGGCGATCGCCACCGGGAACATCCACATCGGGACCATCGCCGGGAAGTTGAACGGAGTGATGCCGGCGACCACGCCGAGCGGCTGGCGGAAGCTGTAGCTGTCCACGCCCGTGGAGACCTGGTCGGAGTACTCGCCCTTGAGCAGCTGCGGGATGCCGCAGGCGAACTCCACCACCTCGAGGCCGCGCTGGACCTCTCCCGCCGCGTCGGAGAGCACCTTGCCGTGCTCGTCGGTGATCGCCGCGGCGATCTCGTCCTTGCGGCGGTGCACGATCTCCCGGAAGGCGAACAGGATCCCGGTCCGCCGGGACAGCGAGGACTGCGACCAGTCCTCGAACGCGGCCGCCGCCGCGGCGACCACCCGGTCCACGTCGGACTGCTCGGCGAGCAGGACCTCGGCCTGCTGCTCCCCCGTCGCCGGGTCGAACACCGCGCCGGCGCGGGTGGAGTCCCCCCTCGTCTCCTGGCCGTCGATCCAGTGCTGGATGGTCCTCACGGTGGTTCTCCCTCGTCGTCGGGGGTGGTGGGCTCGGGCGGCTCGCCCTCGCCGGCCGGCCGGAGGCCGGGATGGGACTGCTCAGCTCGTCGCGGTGGCCTGCTGCTCGGCCGCGTGGTCCTGCTGCTCGGCCACCTCGGCCAGGGAGCCGGCCAGCCGCTCCCGGACCTCGTCGAAGTGGCGCTCGATGGCGCGGACGACCGCGTCGGCGTCCCGGCTGCGGACGCCGTCGAGGATCGGGTCGTGCAGGCCGCAGGTCCACTGCGGGTCGGAGTTGGGGCCGACCAGGGTGATGTAGGTGCGCGACATCGGCTCCAGCGAGCGCCACACGCGCAGCAGGGTGCCGTTGCCCGACAGCTGCATGATCTTCTCGTGGAAGCTGGCGTCCACGATCGCCAGCGCGCGGCCGTCGCCGGCGTCGGCCGCGCGGCGCATGTCCTCGCCGATCCGGAGCAGGGCCGTGACGTCGTCGTCGGTGATCCGGGCCATGGCCAACCGGGCCCCGAGCACCTCGATGGTCGACCGGACGACGTAGGCCTCGAGCAGCTCGGCGGTGTCCAGCCGGCGCACCCGGGCCCCGCGGAAGGGGGTGATCTCGACGATGCCGAGCGCCTCGAGGCCGCGCAGGGCCTCGCGGACCGGCGCCTGGCTGGTGCCCAGCTCCTTGGCGACCGCGGTCTCGACGATGCGCGAGTCCGGCGGGTACGACCCGTCCAGGATCGACTCCAGCAGCCGCTCCTTGACCTGGTCGGCGAGCACGCTGCGGGTGAGGGCGTCGGGGCCGGTCATGGCCACCTCCAGTTCTGGCTGGTCGAGCGGAGCGCGGCACGCCCCGCCGCTGCCCATGATCCCGGCGTCCCGACCGGACCCGTGGACGCCCCTCCCACCACCGGGCCGTCCGAATCGCCGTCCCACGGTTGATCGATGATCGATGAAGCTACGACCGGAGGCCCGTCGCGTCAAGGAGCAGTGCGCACGGCCTTGAACCGCCGCATGTTCTCGGTGATCGCGATCTCGGTCGGCAGCCGCTCCATGCTGGAGGCGCCGAAGAAGCCGACCACCCCGGAGGTCCGCTCCAGCACGTACTGCGCGTCCTCCGGTTCGGCGATCGGTCCCCCGTGGCACAGCACGATGACGTCGGGGTTGATCGTCACCGCGGCGTCGTGCATCTCCTGCACCGCGGTCACGCAGTCGTCCAGCGTCCGTGCGGTCTGCGCCCCGATGCTGCCCTTGGTGGTCAGCCCCATGTGCGGCACCAGGACGTCGGCACCGGCCCGGGTCATCGCCTCGGCGGAGGCGACGTCGAAGACGTACGGGGCGGTGAGCAGCCCCCGTTCGGCGGCCAGGCCGATCATCTCCACCTCCTGCGCGTAGCTCATCCCGGTCTCCTCGAGGTTGGCCCGGAAGACCCCGTCGATGAGCCCGACGGTCGGGAAGTTCTGCACACCGGCGAATCCGGCGTCCTCGATCTGCCGCAGGAACCGGTCCATCAACCGGAAGGGGTCGGTTCCGCAGACCCCGGCGAGCACGGGGGTCTCCCGGACGACCGGCAGCACCTCCGCGGCCATCTCCAGCACGATGGCGTTGGCGTCGCCGTAGGGCATCAGCCCGGCCAGCGAGCCCCGGCCGGCCATCCGGTAGCGGCCGGAGTTGTAGATGATGACCAGGTCGGCACCGCCGGCCTCCGCGCACTTCGCGGACAGGCCGGTGCCCGCCCCGGCGCCGATGAGGGTGCCGCCCGCCGCCCGGGTCTCCCGCAGCCGCTGCCGTGCCTGCTCACCGTTCATCGCGTGCCTCCCAGGAACTCGTCGAGCCGCGCCGCCATGGCGACGGCGAACTCGGGGTCGTTGACGTGCGCGTCGAGCTCGTGCAGCTCGACCGAGGGGGCGAGCGTCTCGCGCAACCCTGCCAGCAGCGCCGCGTCGGCCTCCGCGTCGAAGAAGGGCCCGTCCGCGCCGGCGAGCGCGGAGATGCCGCGCAGCGGCACGAACAGCGCCACCGGGCCGGTGGCCGCCGACAGCTTGGTGCCCACCCGGCGCCCCAGCTCCGCGCACTCCTCCGGCGTGGTGCGCATCAGCGTGATGCTCGGGTTGTGCACGTAGAGGGTGCGGTCGGCGAACCGCGCCGGCACCGACTCGCGCGGACCGAAGTTGACCATGTCCAGCGCGCCCAGCGAGACCACCTGCGGCACCCCGCGCCGGCCGGCGGCCTCCAGCCGGTGCGGCCCGGCCGACAGCACCCCGCCGACCAGGTCGTCGGCGAGCTCCGTCGTCGTCAGGTCCAGCACGCCTATGACGTACCCGGCCTCGACCAGGCCCTCCATGCTCCGTCCGCCGGTGCCGGTGGCGTGGAAGACGAGCACCTCGTAGCCGCGGCGCTCGAGCTCCTCCCGCGCGGTGGTGACCGCCGGCGTGGTCACGCCGAACATGGTGGCCGCGACGACCGGCCGGGCGGCGCCCAGGTCGAGCGGCGGCGCGCTGACCATCCCGGCCATGGCGGCCGCGGCGTTGGCCAGGATGCGCCCGGAGACGGAGTTGAGGCCGGCCACGTCGGTGACCGCGGGCATCAGGGTGACGTCGCTGACGTCGACGTAGCCGGCCGTGTCCCCGGAGGCCATCGTGGAGACCACCAGCTTGGGCACCCCCACCGGCAGGGCCCGCATCGCCGCCGTCGCGATGGCGGTGTTGCCCGAGCCGCCGGCGGCCAGCACCCCCTGGCAGCGGCCCTCCTCGTAGAGCCGGCGGACGACGCCCGGCGCCGCCGAGCACATCGCCGCCACCGCCGTCCCCCGGTCGGTGAGGCCGGCCAGGTCGAACCCGCCCGCGGCCGCCACCTCCGCCCGGGTGACGTCCGGCGCGGTGCGCGGCGGCCCCTGCGTCCCGACGTCGACGACGACGGTGGCGACGCCCGCCTGGTGCAGCCGGTCCCGGAGGAACGCGTACTCCTCGCCCTTGGTGTCGAGGGTGCCGACCAGGACGACGGTGGGCGTGCTCACGGCGGCTCCTTGACGTGATCCAGGTCATGTGATGACATGCCTAATCGATTATCGGTTCCCCCGCAAGGGCGCGAAGGGCTCGGTGCGTTGATGGCCATCCAGACAGCGGCGGCCCGCCGCTCCACCCCCCGACCCCGTGCCCGGCTCCCGGTGGCCGCGACGGCCGCCGTGCTGGTCGGCGCGCTGGGCCTGCTGGGGGTGCTGCTGCAGGCCTTCGACAAGGGTCTGGGCACCGAGGGCAACGTCCCGACGTTCATCCTCATCACGCTCAACGGGCTCACCCTCGCCGGGCTGTACTTCATCAGCGCCAGCGGGCTGACCCTGATCTTCGGGCTGCTCCGGGTGACCAACCTGGCCCACGGCGCGCTGTTCCTGCTCGGCGGCTACGTGGCGCTGCAGCTCGTGCAGGACGCCGGGATGAACTGGTGGCTGGCCGCGCTGCTGGCGATGGCAGCCAGCGGGCTGGTCGGCCTGGTCGTCCACCAGCTGTTCCTGCGCTGGAACCAGGGTCAGGACCTCCGGCAGGCGCTGATCACCATCGCGGTCTCGCTGATCCTGGCCGACCAGATGCTGGCCCGGTTCGGGGCCACCCCGACGGCGATCGCGCCCCCGGAGTTCCTCGCCCAGCCGCTGTCGCTGGGCGTCTACGACCTGTCCTACCCCCGCTTCCGGATCGCGATGCTGGTCGCCGCCCTCGCGGTGGGCCTGCTCTTCTGGCTGGTCTACACCCGGACCCGGGTGGGGATGGTGGTCCGCGCCGGGGTCGACGACAGCCAGATGACCTCGGCCCTCGGCGTCAACGTGCAGAAGGTCTTCGCGATCGCCTTCTTCGTCGGCTCCGCGCTCGCCGGCCTGGGCGGCGTCTTCGCCGGCACGGCCCTGTCGCTGGCACCCGGGCAGGACCAGTCCTTCCTGGTCAGCGCGCTGGTGGTCGTCATCGTCGGGGGGATGGGCAGCCTCGGCGGCGCCGCGCTCGGCGCGCTGCTGCTCGGCCTGGTCGACCAGTACGCCGGCGCCTACCTGCCGGCCGAGTACGCCAACCTCTCCGCCCTGCTCACCTTCGTGCTGCTCGCCGCGATCCTCGCGGTGCGGCCGACCGGACTGTTCGGGAAGGCACGATGACGAACCGGCTGCAGACCCTCGGCACCCGCGGTGCGCTCGCGGTCGTGCTCGTCGTGCTGGCCCTGGTGCCGGTGGTGTGCACGACCTTCTTCACCAGCCAGGTCGGCCTCACCTCGCTCTGGCTCGGGATCGTCGCGGTCAGCCTGACGTTCCTGTCCGGCTACGGCGGCATGGTCTCCCTGGCCCAGACGGCGCTGTTCGGTGTCGCCGGGCTGGTCACCGCCAGGCTGTCGGTGGAGTCCGGGTGGGACCCCTGGGCCGCGGCGCTGGTCGGGATCCTCGCCGCGACCGCCGTCGGCCTGCTCTTCGGCGCCGTCGCCAGCGGCAGCCAGGGGATCTACTTCCTCATCATCACGCTGGCCTTCGCGCAGGTCGCCTACTTCTACTTCGCCGCGGTGCCCACCTTCGGCGCCCACGAGGGGATCAACGGCGTCCGCCCGCCGGCGGTGCTCGGCGACCCGGTGCAGGACCCGGCCCGGATGTACTGGTTCCTGCTGGCCGTCTCGGTCCTCGTCTTCCTCGGCCTGCGGCACGTCTCCCGGACGGCGTTCGGGCTGGCCCTGCAGGGCGTCCGCGACGACCCGGTGCGGATGGCGGCGCTGGGCTACAACGTCCGGCTGCACCGCATCCTCGGGTTCACCCTCGCCGCCCCGGTGGCCGGCGCCGCCGGCGTCCTGTCGGCCTGGTCGAACACCCGCATGTCGGCCGGCTCGATCTCGCTGGCGATCGCCATCCTGGTGCTGACCGCGGCCGTCATCGGGGGGCTCAACCGGCTCGAGGGCGCCTGGGTCGGGGCACTGCTCTACACGCTGTGCGACACCTACCTGCGCGGCTGGACCGACCGCTTCACCACCTGGCTGGGCGTCGTGTTCCTGGTCATCGTGCTGGTCTCCCCCGGCGGCGTGGTCGGCCTGGTCAGCAGCGCGGCCACCTGGCTGCGCCGCCGGCTGCCGGGCGGGTCCGCCCCGCCGGCCGTGCCGAGCGCTCCCGCGCCCCCCGTCCCGGTCTCCTCCGGAGGTGCCCGATGACCGACCCGGTGCTGCGCGTCCGCGGCCTCACCCGGCGCTTCGGCGGCGTGGTGGCGGTCGGCGACGTCGACCTCGACATCGCCCCCGGGGAGCGCCGGGCGGTGCTCGGGCCCAACGGGGCGGGGAAGTCGACCCTGTTCAACCTCATCGCCGGGGCCGACACCCCGACCTCGGGCAGCATCGAGCTGTTCGGGGCCGACGTCACCTCCTCGGGCGCCCGGCAGCGCACCCGGCAGGGGCTGTCCCGCACCTTCCAGACCTCCCGGCTGCTCACCGGCCTGACGGTGGAGGACAACCTGTACCTGGCCGCGATCGGTGTGGACGGCGGGCGCTTCCGCCTCGTGCGCACCGGCCGGGACCGGGCGGCCCGGGAACGGGCCCGGCGGACCGCGGCGAGCGTCGGCATGGCCGACCGGCTGAAGACCCTCGCCGGCGACCTGTCGCACGGGGAGCAGCGGCAGCTGGAGATCGGCCTGGCGCTGGTCGCCGAGCCGCGGATGCTGCTGCTGGACGAGCCGGCGGCCGGGCTGTCCCGGGCGGAGCGGCAGCTGCTCACCGCGCTGCTGCTGTCGCTGGACCGGGACGTGACCCTGCTGCTGATCGAGCACGACATGGACGTGGCACTGACCGTGGCCGAGCGGGTGACGATGATGCACGACGGCGTCGTGATCGTGGAGGGCACGCCGGCCGAGATCCGGGCAGACCAGCGCGTCCACGACCTCTACCTGGGGAAGGCCCATGTCTGAGCAGGTGCTGGAGATCTCCGGCCTGGACGCGCACTACGGCAGCGCGCACGTGCTGAACGCGCTGTCGGCCTCGGTCGGGCAGCGCTCGACCGGCATCGTCGGCCGCAACGGCATGGGGAAGTCCACCCTGTGCAAGGCGATCATGGGGATCACGCCGCCCTCGGCGCGCGGCTCGATCACGCTGGACGGCGAGGAGATCCTGGGCCGGCCGTCCTACGACATCTGCCGCCGGGGCATCGCCTACGTGCCGCAGGGTCGGCGGATCTTCCCGTCGCTGACCACCGACGAGCACCTGCGGATGCTCAGCCGGTCGCTGGCCACCCGCGGGCAGTGGACGGTCGACGCCGTCTACGACCTGTACCCGCGGCTGGCCGAGCGGCGGAAGGTCAGCGCGGCGATGCTGTCCGGCGGTGAGCAGCAGATGCTCGCCATCGGCCGGGCGCTGCTGACCAACCCGAAGCTGCTGCTGATGGACGAGCCCTCCGAGGGGCTGGCGCCGGCGATCGTGGAACAGCTGACCGAGACCTGCCGCACCCTGGTCGCCGAGGGGCTCACCCTGCTGCTGGTGGAGCAGAACCTCGGCATGGCCACCGCCGTGGCCGACCGGCTGCTGGTCATGGTGCACGGCGAGGTGGCGCTGAAGACCACCTCGGCGGCGCTGCTCGCCGACACCGACGCCCAGCGCCGCTACCTGGGAGTCGAGCCCACAGCTGCCTGAGCGGCGTCCTTGCGCAGGTGGCTGATCACCGAGGCGCCGAAGAACTCGATGTGGGCGCGCATCTCCCGACCCAGGAACTCGGGGTCGCGGAACTGCACGGCCTGCAGCACCGGCCGGTGCAGCTCGGCGATGGAGTGCAGGTCGGAGTGGCTCTTGAGCGCGCTGACCAGGCTGCGGGCCTCCACCCGCAGGGACCGCCAGACGTCGAGCAGCACCTGGTTGCCCGACGCCTCGACGATCACCTCGTGGAAGCGGGTGTCGTGGACCATCAGCGCGTGCAGGTCGCCGGCATCGGCGGCGCGGCGCATGCCGGCCAGCTCCTCGCCGAGCAGCGCGAGCTCGTCGGCGGTGATCCGCGGCGCGGCCTCCCGGCCCGCGACCTCCTCCAGCGCCGCCCGGACCGGGTAGATCTGGACGAGCTCCTCGGTGCTCACCTCGCGCACCCGCGCACCGCGGTGCGGCTGGGACTCGACGAAGCGCATCGCCTCGAGGTCGCGCAGTGCCTCCCGGACCGGGGCCTGGCTGACGCCGAACTCCGCGGCGACGGCGCTCTCCACGATGCGCTCCCCGGGCCCGTAGGTCCCGTCCAGGATGCGCTCGACGATGCGCTCCTTGATCGCCTCGCGGAGCAGGACGGGACGCTGCGGCGCCGGTGCCATGCGGACCCCTCTCATCGATCGACTCCGCTGGGACGCCGCGGTCATCGATAGTGAGCCCCGGGATTCCGGGCGCTGTCAAGCCGCAACACACCCGGCAGCCGGCCCCCCGACGCCCGTGCGACCTGCATCACCGGAGAGGGTTGACGTGCGTCACACCCATCTGCTTGATTATCGATTGTTCGCCGCGCGAGCCACTCGAGGCTCCCGGTGGACGTGTGCGCCGGTACGGCACCCGACCACGACTCACGACGGAGTGGGCATGAGCGACGACACGGTCCTGGCGACCTTCCACGGGGACGACGAGTTCCCGGTGCAGTGGGATGAGGGCCAGGAGGAGCTCTTCTGGGTGCACGACGACCTGCACATCCCCAACCCGATCTCCCCCATGTACGCCGACATCGGCGGCTGGTGGCTCAAGTGCGACTACATGTTCCGGCGCTTCGGCACGCCGTTCGCCTCCGACTGGATCTCCAAGGTCGTCAACGGCTACGTGTACACAGCGGCCATCCCGGCGACCCCGGGGCTGTCCGCGGAGGCGTCGGAGTACGGCGCCCGGTACACCCCGCGGGTACCGCTGGACGGCGAGGACCCGGCCGAGCTGGGCGCCTACATGGGCTGGACGCTCCCCTACTACGCCGAGCACTTCCTCGTCTGGTGGCGCGACCGGCTGCGCCCGGAGATGGAGCGCAACTTCGTCCGCTTCGACTCCTACGACCACGACGGCGCCAGCCTGGTGGAGCTCGCGATCCTGCTCGAAGACGCGATCGACATGCACGACCGGCACTGGCAGATCCACTGGGTGCTCAACTTCGCCCAGTTCTCCTCGACCCTGGCGCTGAACGCCGCGGTCGCCGCCGCAAAGGGCGAGGGGGACCACTCCGCGCTGATGGGCCGGCTGCAGAGCTCCACGGAGAACCGCAACTGGGACTCCATCGAGGAGCTCTGGAAGATCAAGGAGCTGGTGGCCAAGGAGCAGGGCGAGGTCGCCCGCGCCTTCGAGAAGGCCACCGCCGGCGACGTCCTGCGGGCGCTGGAGGGCACCGAGGCCGGCCGCACCTTCATCGCCGAGCACGTCGAGCCCTACCAGCAGACCTTCGGCTACAAGTCGATGTACGCCCACGAGTTCTCGTTCCGGACGTGGCTGGAGGACCCGGCACCGATCGTCGAGGCGATCCGCGGCTACCTGGAGAGCGACTACGACTACCCGGCCGAGCTGCAGGCCGTCGCCGACGACCTGGCGAAGGCCAAGGCCGAGGTGTTCGAGGGTGTCGAGCCCGGGCCGGCCCGCGAGGAGCTGGAGCGGGCCCTCGAGCTCAGCCTGCGGATGAACCCGCTGACCCCCGACCACCACTTCTACATCGACCAGGGCACCAACGCCCGGGTGCGGCTGGTGCTCGTGGCGATCGGCCGGAAGCTGGTCGCCGACGGTCGGCTCGACGACGCCGAGGACGTCATGTACCTCAAGTACAACGAGCTGCGCCGGCTGATGGCCGGCAGCAACTCCTTCGACGCGAAGGAGCTCGTCGGCGACCGCCGGGACGCCCGCGAGGACGCCTACGAGGTGCGGCCGCGGGACTGGATCGGCACCGCCACCGCCGACCAGGTGAGCTTCCCGTACTGGTCGCTGTGGGCCTTCCCGGAGAAGCTGAACCGGCCGGCGCCCTCGCACGACGCCGAGATCCCCGGCCTGCCGGCCTCCGCCGGCATCGTCGAGGGCACTGCCCGCGTCGTGCTCTCCGCCGAGCAGTTCGGCGAGGTGCAGCGCGACGAGATCATCATCTGCCGGATGACCAGCCCGTCCTGGGTCGTCCTGTTCACCAAGATCTCCGGCCTGGTCACCGATGCCGGCGGCATGGCCTCGCACCCCGCCGTCGTCTCCCGCGAGTTCGGCATCCCGGCCGTCGTCGGCACCTCCGACGCCACCCGCCGGATCAAGACCGGGGACCGGGTCCGGGTCAACGGCTCCACCGGGCGGGTCGAGATCCTCGGCGACGTCCCCGCGCCGGCCCCGGTCGGTGCGCTCTGATGACCGCCACCCTGCCTCCGACCGAGGAGACCACCGTGCCGACGGACGCCCCGCTGGTGCTGCCGTTCGCCGACCCGCGCTGCCAGCAGGTCGAGCTGACCGGCGGCAAGGGCGCGAGCCTGGCCACCATGACCGCCGAGGGGCTGCCCGTCCCGCCCGGGTTCGTCATCACCTCGGCGGCCTTCGAGGCCGCGGTCGATGCCGACGCGCTGCGCGACGCGATGCGGGCCAAGGACGTCGAGGCCGCCCGTGCGCTGGTGGCCGCCGCCCACCCGCCCCGCGAGCTCATCGAGGCGGAGTACGCGAAGCTGACCGGGCTGGTCGCCGTCCGCTCCTCGGCCTGCGCCGAGGACTCCGCGGGCGCCAGCTACGCCGGCCAGCAGGAGACCTTCCTCAACACCGACGGCCTCGAGTCGGTGCTGCACCACGTGGTCGAGTGCTGGCTGTCCTTCTTCACCGACCGGGCCGTGTTCTACCGGCAGGAGAAGGGGTCGCTGGAGGACGTCGCGATGGCCGTCGTCGTCCAGCAGATGGTGGACAGCCAGAAGTCCGGCGTCATGTTCACCGTCGACCCGGTGCACGGCCGCAAGGACCGGATGGTCGTCGAGGCGGCCCGCGGGCTGGGCGAGGCCGTCGTCTCCGGCGAGACCACCCCGGACAACTACACCCTCTCCCGCTCCGGCCAGGTCAAGAAGTCCAAGATCGTGGACGACGTGCGGGTGCTGGACGACGGCGAGTGCGTCGCCCTGGCGCAGATGGGGCTCACGCTCGCCGGTCTGCACGGGCAGCCGCAGGACATCGAGTGGGCCTTCGACGCCGCCGGCGACCTCTACCTGCTGCAGTCGCGGCCGATCACCACCATCTGACCGTGCGGTTCGTGACCTTCGCGTCCCCGGACGGTGCCGCCCCCCGGGTGGGACGGCTGGACGGCGACACCGTGCTCGACGTCGGCTTCGACGGCGACATGGTGGCCTTCATCGAGGCCGGCGCGCCGATCGCGGCGGAGCGGGCGGTGCCGGGCGGCCGGCTGCTCGCCCCGCTGGTCCCGCGCTCCTTCCGCGACTTCCTGGCCTTCGAGGGGCACCTGCTCAACGCCTACCGCAACCTGGGCCGCGAGGTCCCGGCCGAGTGGTACGACGTGCCGGTCTTCTACCGCAGCATGGGGACGACGGTGACCGGCCCGGACACGGTGCTGGCCTGGCCCTCCTACAGCTCCCAGCTCGACCACGAGCTGGAGCTGGCCGCGGTCATCGGGCGGGCCGCGCGGGACGTGCCGGCCGAGGACTGGCTCGACGTCGTCTTCGGCTTCACGATCTGGAACGACGTGTCCGCCCGCGACGTGCAGCGCCGCGAGCTGCCGATCGGCATGGGCCCCGCGAAGGCCAAGGAGTGGGACGGCTCCAACGCCCTCGGCCCGTGCATCGCCACCCCCGACGAGGTCGACCTGGACACCCTCGAGCTCGAGGTCCGGGTCAACGGCGAGCGGTGGGGCGGGGACCGCGTCGCGGCCATGCACCACACGTTCGGCGACCTGGTCGCCTACGCGTCCCAGGACCAGACTCTGCTCCCGGGCGAGGTGCTCGGCTCGGGCACCGCGACCGGCGGCTCCGGGCTCGAGCTGGACCGCTGGATCCAGCCCGGGGACGTCATCGAGATGGAGGCCGGCCCGATCGGCGTCCTGCGCAACACCGTCGGAACACCTGACCGGAAGGACCACTGACATGGCGTTCGTCGTCGCAGCCACCTGGAAGGCCAAGCCCGGAGAGGCCGAGCGGGTCACCGAGGTGATCAGGAAGATGACGCCGCTGTCCCGGGCGGAGCCGGGCAACGTCTTCTACCAGGCCCAGGTCAACCCCGAGGACCCGGAGACGTTCTTCCTGTACGAGCAGTACGCCGACGCGCAGGCCTACGAGGACCACAAGGCGACGCCGCACTTCCAGGAGAACGTGTTCGGCTACGTCCTCGAGTACCTGGCCGAGCGCAGTGTGAAGACCTACGAAACGATCGATGCCTGAGGTCACCACCGTCGACCCGGCCACCGGACAGGTGCTGGCCACCTACCCGGCGGCCGGGGTCGACGAGGTGCTGACCGTCCTCGCCGGCGTGCACGCCGCCCAGCCCGCCTGGGCCGCGCGGCCGGTCGAGGAGCGCGCCGAGCTCGTCCGGGCGATCGGTGCGCAGCTGCGCAAGGAGTCCGCCGAGCTCGCCGCGCTGATGACCGCGGAGATGGGCAAGCCGATCGGTGAGGCCCGGGCCGAGGTGGAGAAGTCCGCGACCGCCTGCGACTTCTACGCCGAGTACGGGCCGGCGTTCCTCGCCGCGCGGCCGGTCGACACCGGCGGGCACCAGCGCAGCTGGGTGGCCCAGGAACCGATCGGTGTCGTCCTGGCCGTGATGCCGTGGAACTTCCCGTTCTGGCAGGTGCTCCGGTTCGCCGCCCCGACCCTGCTGGCCGGCAACACGGCGGTCCTCAAGCACTCCCCGAACGTGACCGGCTGCGCGCTCGCGATCGAGCGGGTGCTCCGCGACGCCGGCCTGCCCGCGGACGTCCTCCGCAGCGTCGTGGTGGCCGAGGACGACGTGCCGGAGGTGAGCCGGGTGCTCATCGAGGACGACCGGGTCGCCGCGGTCAGCCTCACCGGCAGCGAGCGGGCCGGTGCCGCCGTCGCGGCGGCGGCCGGGCGGGCCGTCAAGAAGAGCCTGCTGGAGCTCGGCGGTTCCGACCCGTTCGTCGTCCTCGCCGACGCCGACGTGGAGCTCGCCGTGGCCGGTGCGGTGCGCAGCCGGTTCCTCAACTCCGGGCAGAGCTGCCTGGCGGCCAAGCGCTTCGTCGTGCACGCCGACGTCGCCGAGGAGTTCACCGCGCGCTTCACCGAGGCCGTGCGGGAGCTGCAGGTCGGCGACCCGCGCGACGAGGCGACGCAGGTCGGTCCGTTGGCGCGCGCCGACCTGCGCGAGGGCCTCGAGCGCCAGGTCCACGAGTCGGTCGCCGCCGGCGCCCGGGTGCTGACCGGCGGGGCACCGCTGGCGGGGCCGGGCGCGTTCTTCGCCCCCACGGTGGTCACCGACGTCACCCTGGACATGCCGGTGCTGGCCGAGGAGACGTTCGGGCCGGTCGCCGCGGTGGTCGTGGTGGCCGACGACGACGAGGCGGTGCGCCTGGCCGACGGCACCCGGTACGGGCTGGGGGCCAGCGTGTGGAGCGCGGACCCCGGCCACGCGCTGGCCGTCGGCCGGCGGATCACCTCCGGGGCGCTGTTCGTCAACGCCGTGGTCGCCTCCGACGTCCGGCTGCCCTTCGGCGGGACCAAGCGCAGCGGCTACGGGCGCGAGCTCGGGGAGGCCGGCGCGCTGGAGTTCACCAACGCCCGGACCTACGTGGTCGGCGGCGGCGTGCCGACCGGACCGGCGACCGAGTGAGGCGCTGACCGGGCCCGACCGCACGGGCAGCGACTCCTCGGGTCGGCAGCGCAACGGCGCACCGGAGTGGTCGCTGCCCCGTCCGGCCCCGTCGGTCGCTGCTGACCGCGGGCGGGCGCCGGTCCCCACGATGGCGCGATGGTCAGCGAGACCGACATCGCCGGACGACGCCCCGACCAGCGGGCGCACCGCCTGGCCAAGCTCGAGGCACTGCACGCCCGCGGCGTGGCCGGCTACCCCTACCGCTACCCCACCGACGCGACGGCCGCGGGGATCCGCAGCGCGCACGCCGTGCTCGCCCCGGACACCCGGACGCCGGACCGGGTCCGGATCGCCGGCCGGGTGGAGCTCGTCCGGCGGCAGGGGCAGCTGACCTTCGCCTCGCTGCGCGACCGCACCGGCGCGGTGCAGCTCTTCGTCGACACCTCCGTGCTCGGCGCCGCCCGGCACGCCGAGTTCGACGACGTCGACCGCGGCGACTGGCTCGGCGTGGAGGGCACGGTGATGACCACGCGGCGGGGTGAGCTGTCGGTGTCCGTCGAGGACTTCGCCGTCCTGGGCAAGGCCCTGCTCGAACCCCCGGACAAGCACCGGGGGCTGACCGACGTCGAGACCCGCTACCGGCAGCGCTACGCCGACCTGGAGGTCAACGAGCGCACCCGCGAGGTGTTCCGGATCCGGCACGCGGCGGTCCGCGCCATCCGCCGGCACCTGGAGGACCGCGGGTTCACCGAGGTCGAGGGCCCGGTGCTGCAGACCATCCAGGGCGGGGCCAGCGCCCGGCCGTTCGTCACCCACCACAACGCGCTCGACCTGGACCTCTACCTGCGCATCGCGCTGGAGCTGCACCTCAAGCGGCTGATCGTGGGCGGGATGGAGCGGGTGTTCGAGATCGGCCGGGTGTTCCGCAACGAGGGCATCGACACCCGGCACAACCCAGAGTTCACGATGCTGGAGGCCTATCAGGCCTTCGCCGACTACACCGACATGATGGACCTGGTCGAGGGGATGGTGACCAGCGCCGCCCGGGCCGCCCTGGGCCCCGACGACCTCACCGTGCACTACGGCGGGCACGCCATCGACCTCGCCGCGACCCCGTGGCCCCGCAAGCGCTTCGCCGACATGATCGCCGAGGTCACCGGCGCCACGATGCACCCCGGCATGCCGATCGCCGACGCCCGCGCCGTCCTGGACCGGTTGGGCATCCCCTACGAGGGCGGCTGGGGGCCGGGCCGGCTGATGAAGGAGGTCTACGACGAGAAGGTGCAGCACCAGGTCGTCGGGCCGGTCTTCTGCACCGACTACCCGCGCGAGGTCTCCCCGCTGGCCCGCACCCACCGCGACGACCCGGCCTACGTCGAGCGCTTCGAGCTGATCGTCGCCGGCTTCGAGCTGTGCAACGCCTACTCCGAGCAGAACGACCCGGTGGAGCAGCTGGCCGCCTTCGAGGCGGAGGCGCGGGCGAAGACCCGCGGCGACCCGGAGGCCGGGGACGTCGACCTGGACTACGTCCGGGCGCTCGAGCGCGGCATGCCGTGCACCGGCGGGCTCGGCATCGGCATCGACCGGCTGGTCATGCTGCTGGCCAGCGTCGACTCCATCCGCGAGGTCATCCTGTTCCCGACGCTGCGGCCGGAGTCCGGCCCGCCGCCCGGTGGCGGGCCGTCCGGTGCGCCGCGGCCGCTGGTGCCGCCGACCCGCGTGCCGGCCGACGGCATCGTCGCCCCCAGGCAGGCACCGGAGCAGGTCTCGGCGCCCACCTCCGGGGCCGCCACGGTGACCGCGCTGCCGGTGATGGCGCCCTCGGCGCACCCGGTGCCCGCCGCGCCACCCCGCGCCGGGGTCCACCCGCTGGCCGTGCGGCTGCTCGCCGGGCTGACCGCGCTCAGCGGGGTGCTGCAGCTGCTGGTCTGGATGCCCGTGGTGCACGACCGCTTCGGCGCCGACGGGCCGGCCATCGACCCGCTGTGGGTCCCGGTCGCCGGCGGGGTGGGCTCGGTGGTGGTGGGCCTGCTGCTGGTGCTGCTCGCCGACCAGCTCGCGCGGCGCAAGCACCGGGCCTGGCAGGTCGCCGTGGTCCTGTTCGCCGTCGGGGCGGGAGCGCACGTCGTCAAGGGGCCGCACCCGGTCGCGGTGGCAGTGTGCGTGCTGCTGCTGGCAGCGCTGGTGCGCTGGCGGGCGGCCTTCCGCGCCCCGGGCGACCCGCCGTCCCTGCTCCGCCTGCTGCACGTCCTGCCGCTGTACCTGGCCGGCGTGCTGGCGTTCGGCCTGTCCACGCTGTGGGCCGAGCGGTCCCGGCTCGAACCGGACCTCACCCTCGGCGGCGCACTGGGCACCGTGTTCGGCGGGTTGGTCGGGGTGGACGGCCCCTACACCTACCAGTCGGCGTTCATCGCCCGGTTCCTGCCGGCGTCGCTGCTGGCCCTGGGTGTGGTCGGCTTCGTCCTGCTGGCCGTGCTGCTGCTGCGGCCGCTCACCGCCACCGGACCGCACACCGAGGACGACTGGGCGCACGCCGACCGCCTGGTGCACACCTACGGCTGGGACACCCTCGCCTACTTCGCGCTGCGCGACGACAAGGCCTTCTTCTTCTCCCGGGACGGCGAGGCCTTCCTCGCCTACACCTACGTCGGCGGGTTCGCGCTGGTCTCGGGTGACCCGATCGGGGCCCGCGAGTCGGTGGTCCGGGTCCTGGACGAGTTCCTCGAGATGTGCGACGAGCGGGCCTGGACGCCGGCCCTGCTGGCCGTCCGCGAGGCGAGCATGCCGCTGTACGCCTCGCGCGGCTTCACCTCGAGCTACCTGGGTGACGAGGCCGTCATCGACTGCCGGCGTTTCACCCTCGACGGCCCGGCCCGCAAGAGCCTGCGCGCCGCCGTGCGACGGGTGGGCCGCACGTACCGCTTCCGGCTGGTCGCCGAGGCCGACGCGCCCCCGGCACTGGTCGACCAGCTGAACGCGATCAGCGCCCGCTGGCGGGGCAAGGCCCCCGAGCGCGGGTTCACCATGACGCTCTCCCAGGACCTGCGCGGCGCGGGCGCCGACCCGGGGTTCCTGCTGTGCGTCGCCCTCGACGAGGACGGCCGGGCGGGCGGCTTCCTGCGGCTGGTGCCGGCCTACGGGCCCGACTTCGGCTACACGCTGGACCTGATGCGACACGACCCGGACTCCCCGAACGGGATGACCGAGTTCCTCATCGCGTCCACCGCGACGGCCCTCGGCGGCCGCGGCGTGGCCCGGCTGTCGATGAACTTCGCGATGTGGGGGCGGCTGTTCGCCGACGACGTGGAGTTCAGCCCGTCCCAGCGCGCGGCCCGCTGGGCGGTGGGCCTGCTCAACCCGTTCTTCCAGATCCGCTCGCTGCGGGACTTCAACGAGCGGTTCGCCCCCGAGTGGCTGCCCCGCGTCCTCGCCGTCCGCAGCCCCGCGGACCTGCCGCGGGTCGCGCTGCGCTACGCCGGCGCCGAGGGCTTCCTGTCGGTGCCCGGCATCGGGCCGCTGCTCGTCCCGCGGGGCGTGGGCGGGGTCCCCGCGCCCTCGGACCCACCGGCGCAGGCAGCGGCGTGACCCGGGCGGGCGCGGCCGTCGGGACGGCGGTCGTGCTGGCCGCGCTGTGCACCGCGCCGGCGGACCCGCGCGGCCGCCGCGCCGGCCCCGGTCGGCTGACCGCGGTCACGACCGCGGGACGGGTGCCCGCACCGGCACCGCCGAGGAACGGGCCAGCGCCACCGTGGCCGCTCCCATCGCCACCGTCAGCACGGCGATCAGCAGCCACTCGGCGCCGTCGGCCTGCACCCGCTCGCCGAGCACGGTGAGGCCGAGCGCGACGGCGACCACCGGCTCGCCCACCGTCGCCGCGGGCAGTGAGGCCTCCAGCGGGCCGGCCTGGTACGCCGACTGCTGCACCAGGGTGCCGCCGGCGAGCACCACGACCAGCAGGTAGGTGCTCCAGGAGCCCAGCACGGCCGCCGGGCCGTCGTCCAGCAGGCTGACCACGCCCTTGGTCAACGCCGCGCCCAGGCCGTAGGCCACCCCGGTGGTGACGGCCAGCAGCACCGCGCGCGGGGTCCCGCGGCGCACCGCCGCCCCGACGAGGCAGGCGGCGACGACGGCGCCGAGGACCCCCCAGGCCGGCAGCCAGCTGCGCCAGCCGGCCAGGTCCTCGCCGGCGGTCGGCTCACCGGTGACCATGAACACCGCGAGCGCGAGCACCAGCACGCCGGCCCACGCCCAGTCCGACCGGCTCAGCCGCCGGCGGGACCAGCGGGCACCCAGCGGCAGCGCGAAGAGCACGGTCGTCACCAGCAGAGGCTGCACCAGCACCAGCGAGCCGAGACCGAGCGCGGCGGCCTGCGCCAGGTAGCCGCCGGAGTCGGCCAGCGTGCCGGTCCACCACCACCGGGACCGCAGCAGCTGCCGCAGCAGCCGCAGCCCGCCGGCCTGCCCGTCCGGCACGGCTGCCGCCGACCGCTGCTGCACCGCCGAGGCGACCGCGGTCAGCGCCGCGGACAGCAGGGCGAGGCCGACGGCCGCCCAGCCCCACCCGCTCACCCGGGCGCCTGGGGCGCCGGTGCCTGCGTCGCTGCCTCGGGCCGCCGGTCCAGGGCGACGACCAGCGCCGGCAGCAGCAGCACGGTGAGCACGCCTGCACCCACCAGCGCGGCCGCGTTCTCCGGCAGCATGGTGCCGCTGCGCAGGCCGATCTCGGTCAGCGCGACCAGCACCGGCAGCGCCGTGGCGCTCACCAGCGCGGTCTGCACCCGCTGCCGGGACGGGAGCACGCCGCGGTACACCAGCAGCGCGGGACCACCCCGGACGGCCAGCATGAGCACGAAGAAGAGCACCAGCCGCAGCGGCGACTCGGCGATCTGCGGCAGGTCCAGGCCCATCCCGGAGGAGACGAAGAAGATCGGGACGAAGAAGCCGTAGCCCACCGCGTCGAGCTTGGACTCCAGCAGCGGGGCCTCCCCGCCCACCCACCAGCGCAGCACGACGCCGGCCAGGAAGGCGCCGAGCACCGCGTCGAGGTGGAACTGGTCGGTGAGCGCGATCAGCGTGACCAGCAGCACCACCGTCCCACGGAGCGTGATCTGGGCGGTCTCGTTCTGGCCGGCGGCGATGACGCCGGCCAGCCGGCCGCCCTCGTGGACCCCGCGGCGCAGCACCCCGAGCCCGACCGCGAGCAGCGCGACCGTGCCGAGCGAGACCAGCGCGGCGATGCGGCCCTGGGTGCCCAGGAACACCGCGATGGCCAGCACCGGGAGCAGCTCGCCGACCCCGCCGGTGGCCAGCAGGTACCGGCCCAGCGGGCCGCCGAGCAGGCCCTTCTCGCGCAGCACCGGCAGCAGCGTGCCCAGGGCCGTGGTGGTCAGGCCCAGCGCGACCGGCAGGAAGTCCCGGACCATCCCGGCGGCCTCCAGCGCGCCGACCACCCCGAGCGCGAGGACGAGCGAGACCGACCAGGCCAGCAGGGCGCGCCGGCCGGCGTCCTGGCGGAACAGCCGGAGGTCGAGCTCGTAGCCGGCCAGCAGGAAGACGAAGCCGAGGCCGACGTCGGCGAGCACCCGGACGTCCGCGGCCGCCCCGAGGTCGAGGGCGTGCGGGCCGATGAGGATGCCGCCGGCCAGCAGCAGCACCACCTGCGGCACCGGCAGCCGCGGGAACAGCCCCACGACCAGGGCCGCCAGCAGCGAGACCGCGGCCACCGCGGCCAGGGTGTCGATCGACAGGACGTCGTCCACCCGGCTCTCCTGCCGACCGAGAGGTGCTGGCGTGCGGATCCTCGCGGGTTCCCCGACCGCTGGGAAGGGCTGGCCGCGCGGCGGTCCGGTCAGCTCGCCGCGGCCCGGAGCTGGGCGCTGCCGGGGACGACGAGCCGGCGGACGTGCCGGTCGACGTCGTCCGGACCGGGGTCCGGCTCGCCGAAGTCGAGCGCGCCGATGGCGTAGAAGTCCGTGCTCGCGGTGACCGACTGCCAGCGCCAGGTCAGCTCGCGCGGGTCCAGGTGCGGCAGCAGCGGCGCCAGGACGGCGCAGTACCGGCCGCCCATGGCGCGGATCGCCGCCGCGCCGTTGGCCTCCCACTGGTCGGGGGGCTGGTCGAAGATCCGGGTGAACACCCGCGCGGCGTACCGGCCCCGCCCCGCGCACCGCAGGGTGACGATCGGCCGGACCCAGCCGTCCACCAGCGCCTCGATGTCCGCGTCCATCAGCGAGGCGTCGACGAGCGGCTGCAACGAGAGCTCCCGGTCGGCGACCACCTGGTCGACCACCCGGCGTTCCACCGCGGCGACCAGGGCGGCCTTGCCGCCGAAGTAGTAGCCCACCGCGGCGGCGTTGGCCACGCCGGCCAGGCGCAGCACGTCGCGGACCGAGGTGCCCGCCGGCCCGTGCTGGGCCAGCAGCTCCTCGGCGGCGTCCAACAGCCGTGAGGGGGTAGCGGTCTGCGTCACCCGACCTCCATGCTGGTGCCGTGCTCTGAGACGGGCGTATGAGACGAGCGTATGGAGTCAGCATGCCCCAGCGGACGACGCACGGGAGGCTCGGCGCGCTGCTGGCCGTCATGTGCGCAGCCCTCGCGCTGGTGATCGGGGCCGGCTCGTCGCTGGCCCTGGCCATGCCGGAGATCGCCCGGTCGACCGGTGCCTCCCAGATCGAGCTGACCTGGGTGGTGAACGTCTACGCCCTCGTCTTCGCCGCGCTGCTGCTGCCGCTCGGCATCGCCGCGGACAAGTACGGCCGGCGCACCGCCCTGCTGCTCGGGCTGGGCGTCTTCGCGGTGTGCAGCCTCGCCTCGGGGCTGGTCACCGACCCGACCCAGCTCATCGTGCTGCGGGCGCTGGCCGGGGCCGGGGCGGCGGCGGTCATGCCGGCGACCCTGTCGGTGCTCGTCGACGCCTACCCGCCGGAGCGCCGGTCCTCGGCGATCGGGGTGTGGGCCGCGGTCTCCGGTGCCGGTGCGCTGCTCGGGCTGCTGATCGCCGGCGTCCTGCTCGAGGTCGCCTGGTGGGGCAGCGTCCAGATCGCCTTCGGGGTGCTCTCGGCCGTCGTCCTGGCGCTGTGCGTGGCGGTCGTCCCGCCGTCCGCGGACCCGCAGCTGTCGCTGGACCCGGTGGGCGGTCTGCTGGCGCTGGTCGGTCTCGCCGGCGTGGTCTACGGGGTCATCGAGGGTCCCGAACGCGGCTGGACCGACGGGCTGACCGTCACCGCGCTGGTCGGCGGCGTCCTGGTGCTGGCGGCGTTCGTGCTGGCGGAGCTGCGCAACCCGCGGCCGATGCTGGACGTCCGGCTGTTCCGCTCCCCGGGGCTCTCGGCGGGCAGCGCGGTGGTCTTCCTGCAGTTCTTCGCCGCGTTCGGGCTGTTCTTCCTGGCGCCACAGTGGCTGCAGTACGTGCACGGGCTCTCCCCGCTGCAGGCGGCGCTGTGGCTGGCGCCGATGGCGCTGGGGATCGGCCCCACCGCCCAGGCCGCCCCGGCGCTGCTGCGCCGCCTCGGTGCCCGGCCCGTGGCTGCCTGGGGCATGGCCCAGATGGCCGTCGGGCTGGGGCTGCTGGCCTGGCAGGCGGACGGCGGGGCGCCGCTGTGGTGCTTCGGGGCGGCGCTGTTCGTGTTCGGCATCGGCTTCGGGCTGGCGCTGACGCCGGGCACCACGCTCATCATCGACGGGCTCCCGGCCGACCGCCGCACGCTGGCCGCCGCGGTGAACGACGTGACCCGGGAGGTCGGCGGCGCGCTGGGCGGTGCGGTGGCGGCGAGCGTCCTGCTCACCGGCTACGGCGACCAGGTGCTCGGCGCCGTCTCGGGCCTGTCCGCCCCGGACGCCGCCCGCGCCGAGGCCGGCATCGCCCAGGCCCTCGGGCTCTCCGCGCGGCTGGGCCCCGAGGGCGCGGCCGTGGCGGCCGGCGCGCGCGACGCCTTCGCGACCGGCTACGCGACGGCGCTGCTCGTCGGTGCCGTCGTCCTGCTCGCCGGCGCGGTGCTGTGCGGGCTGCTCAGCTCCCGGACGGCAGAAGCCCACCGGCGCCTCAAGGAGTGGCTGCGGACCGCTGCGGGCGGAGCCCCGCGCCGGGTGCCCTGGACCGTGCGCGCCGCCGTGACCGGCGTCCTGGCGCTCGGCGTCCTCGCCGGGGCGTGGCTGCTGCCGCAGGCGCTCCTGCAGGACGCCGCCGACGACGGCCCCTCGACCGCCCTGGCGCAGGACCGGGACACCGCTCGGACGACGAGCGCACCGGCCCGCTCCCCGGTGGTCCCGGTCGAGGCGCCCGGCCAGCTGTCCCAGCCGCCCGGCTCACCGGCCCCCGCGGAGACGGTCCTGCCCGCGACGAGCCCCGCGGGCCCCCGGGCCGAGGCCGTGCCGCAGCGGACGCCGACGACGACGGTGCCCCCCGTGACGACCAGCGC
>NZ_SJEW01000054.1 GCF_005930475.1 Modestobacter altitudinis | reverse complement strand
ACCCTGGCCAACCGGGCCACGGCCTCCCCGATGACCTCCGCACGCTTGCAGAACGCGAACCGCACCAGGTGCCGACCCATCGCCGCGTGCTCCGGGGCGTAGAACACCTCGGTCGGGACGGCGACCACCCCGGCCCGCTCGGGCAGCGACCGGCAGAACGCCCACCCGTCGCCGTCGGGCTGCACCGGCCGGACGTCGACGGTGGCGAAGTAGGTGGCCTGCGGGCTGATCACCGGCAGCCCCGCCCCGGCCAGCCCGGTGACCAGCAGGTCGCGGTGCTGCTCCAGGTCGCGCGCGACGTGCCGGAAGTACCCGTCGGGCAGCCGCAGCCCGGCCGCGATCGCCGGCTGGAAGGGCCCGCCGTTGACGTAGGTGAGGAACTGCTTGGCGGTGCGGACCGCGGCGACCAGCGGCGCCGGGCCGCAGACCCAGCCGGTCTTCCAGCCGGTGGTGTTGAACGTCTTGCCGCCGCTGCTGACCACCAGCGTCCGCTCCCGCATGCCGGGCAGGGTCGCGAGCGAGACGTGCTCGGCGCCGGTGAAGACCAGGTGCTCGTACACCTCGTCGGTGACCACCAGCAGGTCGGCGGCCTGCGCGACGTCGGCCAGCACCGCGAGCTCGGCGGCGGTGAACACCTTGCCGGTCGGGTTGTGCGGGGTGTTGAGCAGCAGCAGCCGGGCCCGCGGGGTCACCGCCGCCCGCAGGTCGGCCTCCTCGAAGGTCCACGGGGCGTCGGTGACGCCACCGGCGACGGCCGCCGGCGGGCGGAGCGGCACCGGGCGGAGCACGCCGCCGGCCATCGCGACCGCGGCGGCGTAGCTGTCGTACATCGGCTCGAACAGCACCACCTCGTCACCGGGCTCGAGCAGCGCGATCAGCGCGGCGGTCAGCGCCTCGGTCGCACCCGCCGTCACCAGCACCTCGTCGGCCGGGTCGTAGGTCAGCCCGTGGAAGCGTTGCTGGTGCTCGGCGACGGCGGTCCGCAGGTCGAGCTGGCCGGGGCCCGGCGGGTACTGGTCGTGGGCGGTGCCGATCGCCGCGCGGGCGACGTCGAGCACCTCGGCGGGGCCGGGTTCGTCGGGGAAGCCCTGCCCCAGGTTGATCGAGCCGGTGGCCACCGCCAGGGCGCTCATCTCGGCGAAGACCGTCGTCCCGAAGCCCTGCAGGCGGCTGGACAGGTACGGCGCGCGGGTCACGCCGACATCCTGCCGTCTCGTGTGCCCGTCACGGCGCCCGGCCGCTCAGACCGGGTCGACCTCGAGGTCGCCGGTCGCCCGCTGCACGGTGCCGACGACGATCACCGCGACCAGCAGGGCGGTCAGCGCACCGACCACCACCACCGCCGGGAGGTCGAGCGCGAGGTCCAGCGCCGCGAGAGCCGCGGCCAGCACCGGCCACCACCACCCGTGGCTGCCACCGGTGGCCATCCCGCTGTTCCGCACGCTGACCGCCGCCAGGTACAGCGCCACCCCGCCGGCCAGCAGCACCCGGGTGCCCAGCGGCACGTCGCCCTGCCCGCTCTCCAGCACCGCCAGCTGGATCCCCGCGCCGACCCCGGCGAGGGCCAGGGCGATGGGCAGCTGCCCGAAGACGTACACGTCGTGGGCCCGCTCGCTGCGATCGCCACCGGCCTCGGCCAGCAGCCGCTTGGCGCCGGCCCCGGCCAGGTCGAAGTGGCTCCACCACAGCGCGGCGGCGAGCACGAAGGACACCGCCCCCACGGCCACCGCCTCCGCCGTCCAGTGCGCCTCGTACAGCCCGTGCGCCACCGCGGCGACGGACTCGCCGAGCACCAGGATGACGAACAGCGCGAACCGCTCGGGCAGGTGCTCCATGTGCAGCGGGACGTCGGAGGACGCCGCCGTGGCCCGCAGCGGCGCGAGGACCTCCACCGCGACGGCCAGTCCCCAGAGGACGAAGCAGACCGGTGCCGGCACGGCCATCGACACCGCCCACAGCAGTCCGCCGACGGTGAAGGCCAGCAGGTAGGTGCGGGCCAGCGGCCGCGCCTGCGCGACGTGCCGGTGCACCCGGGCGTACTGCAGCAGCAGCACCACCCGCAGCAGCACCTGGCAGCCGGCGAAGAGGGCCGGCCGCTCGCCGGTGGCCTCCGACGCCGTGGCGGCCAGCCCGATCACCGCTGCCATGCTCGCCAGCTTGTACAACCGGAACACGACGTCGTCGTGGTCGAAGCGGTTGGCGTACAGCGTGGAGCTGACCCAGGCCCACCAGACGGTGGCGAACAGGCCGGCGAAGACCGCCACGCTCTGCGCGGACACGTCCTCGCGCAGCGCGCCGGCCAGCTCGGCGACCACCAGGACGAAGGCCAGGTCGAAGAAGAGCTCCAGCCGCGACGCCGTCCGCTCGTCGTCCGTCGTCAGGCTCGGTGGACGCACCAGCCCGGCCGAGCGCACCGCGCGGAGGGACCTGCGGACAGCGCTCGGGTCGGCCACCTCCCCCCGCTACCCCTTCGGGGTCTCCTCCACCACCTGGGCGAGGGGGCGGGCGGGGCGGCCGGTGAGGTCGGTGACCGCGGTGCCCACCCGGGCCATCTCCCCCGCCGCGATCGCGGTGTAGGTGGAGACCCAGGCGTCGACCTGCCAGTCGGGCGCGCCGTACGGGGCACGCGAGGCACGGGCCTCCTCGAGCGTCTCCGGCTGGTACCGGACCTCCCGGCCGGTGACCGCGGTGATCGTCGCCGCCACCTCGGTCAGGGTCAGCGCCGCCGGGCCGGTGAGGTCGTAGGTCACCCCGGCGTGCGGAGCTGGATCGCGCAGCACGACCACGGCGGCGTCGGCGATGTCGTCCTGCGCGACCGCCGCGACCCGGCCCCGGCCGGCCGGCCCGCGGATCACCCCGTCCTCGCCGACCAGCTGCGGGAGGAAGTCGGCGTACAGGGAGTCCCGCAGGAACGTCGCGCGCAGGCCCCGCGCACGGACGTGCTCCTCGGTGGCCCAGTGCTCACGGGCCAGCGTGAACGTCGCGTCGGGCGCGGCACCCAGGAAGGAGACGTAGACCAGGTGCTCGACGCCGACCTCGGCTGCCGCGTCGACGAAGGTGCGGTGCTGGCCGAGCCGGTCGGGGTGCTCGGCGGCCGACACCATCAGCACGGTGGAGGTCCCGGCGAGCGCCGCACGCACCGCCGCCCCGTCGTCGTAGGAGGCGATCGCGACGGCGCTGCCCGGCAGCTGCGGCGCCCGCCGAGCTGCCCGGACGAGCCGGTGAGGGCGGGCGGAGGTCACGGTGCGAACTTCCTCGATCGACCTGGCCGACGGACCGGCTCCGTTCCTGGCAGGCTCACGGCGTGGTCAACTCGACGTCGAGCAGCACTCCTCCGGCCGACCCGTCGCCCGCCGTCCTCACCGTGCTGGGCGAGCTGGTCGTCGACCTCATCCCCGACCGGTCGGCCGACGCCGGCCCGGAGGGCACCGCTCCGCGGTACGTCGCCCGGCCCGGCGGCAACGCGCTCAACGTCGCGGTGGCCGCCGGCCGGCTCGGTCAGCCGGTGCGGCTGATGGCCCGGTTCGGTCGGGGGCCGCTGGCGGGCAACCTGCGCCGGCACGCCGAGCTGTCCGGCGTCGACCTCGACGGTGCGGTGGACTCCGGCGACCCGGTCAGCCTCGCCGTCGTCGGGCTGGCCCCGGACGGCTCCGCCGACTACGGGTTCCACGTCCTCGGCGCGGCCGACTGGCAGTGGACCGACGCCGAGCTGGAGGCCGGCTGGTCGGCCGACTCCCGGGCGGTGCACGTCGGGTCGATCTCCAGCTGGACGGCGCCCGGCTGCGAGCCGATCGCCGGCCTGGTCGAGCGGCTGCGGGCCGGCGGCACGGCGCTGGTGAGCGTCGACCCCAACATCCGGCCGATGCTCGCCGAGGGGTTCGGCAACACCGCCGCCGACGTGCGCCGCCGGCTCGACCGGCTGGTCGCCGCCGCCGACGTGGTGAAGGTCAGCGCCGAGGACCTCGCCTGGCTGGAGCCGGGGACCACCGACCTCGACGAGGCGGCCCGCCGCTGGGCCGAGCGTGGGCCCGCCGTGGTGCTGCTCACCGACGGCGGCGCGCCGCTGCGGGTGGCCCGCCCCGGGGGCCGGCTGCGGCAGGTGACCCCGCCGACCGTGCAGATCGTGGACACCGTGGGAGCCGGCGACTCACTGGCCGCCGGCTTCCTCTCCGGCCTGCTGCGGTCCGGCGTCACCGGCCGGGCTGCGCTCGAGCAGCTGACCGACGACGCACTCGAGCCGATCGTGGCCGAGGCCGCGCTCGTCGCCGCGCTGGCCTGCACCCGGGTCGGCGCCGACCCGCCCACCCGCGCCGAGGTGGACGCCGCCCGCGGCTGAGCGGGGTCAGCGGGCCGTCGGCTCCGACGGCAGGTCGGCGAGCCAGCCGAGCACCAGGGCCGCCAGCTCCTCGGGCACCTCCAGCTGCGGGGTGTGCCCGACACCGGGCAGCTCCACGTAGCGCCAGCCCGGGTTGCGGGCGGCGACGTCCCGGGCGTTGTGCACCGACACCAGCCGGTCCCGGTCGCCGTGGACCAGCAGCACCGGCACCTCGATGGCCGCCATCGCCTCGCGGTAGCGGCGGGGGTCGGCGAGCACGCGCAGCAGGGATCGGGCCGCGGCCAGCAGGGCCCGGTCCATGCCCTCGACGTCGCGCCGCTGCTCCACCAGCGCCACCGACCGGTCCACCAGCGCCGCCGGGACGGTGGCCGGGTCGACACCGCAGAGCCGGAGCATGTCCAGCACCTGGGTCCGCGGGCCGACCCGGAGCCGGCGGGCCCGGAGGGCGTACTCCCCCACCCCGGGGATCGCGTACGTGGCGAAGGTGAGGCCGACCAGCGGGTCGGGGCGCCGGAGCGGGCCGGGGACGGCGGGGTCGAGCAGCACCAGCGCGCGCACCAGCTCCGGTGCGGCCGCCGTCGCCAGGACCGAGATCATCCCGCCCATCGAGTTGCCCACCAGGACCACCGGGGTCCCGGCGACCTCGCGCAGGAACCGGTCCAGCACCGCCACGTTGGCCTGCACGGTGGCCCGCCGGGTGCCGGGCTCGCTGCTCCCGAAGCCCGGCAGGTCCAGCGCGAGCACCCGGGCATGCGGGGTGAGCAGCGGCGCGAACAGGTCCCAGTTCAGGTGCGAGCCACCGAGCCCGTGCACCAGGACGACGGTCGGCCCGTGCTCGGCGCCTCCGTGGTCGACGACGTGCACCGGCCCACCCAGGTCCACGATCCGGCTGTCCCCGACCGGCCCGTCCTGCCCCGCATCCGTCATCGCTCCGGGTCTCCTCCCGCCGGCGCCCCCGCTGACCGGTGACTCGGGCACCCAGTCTGCGGTCGGCGTCCCGCGGTCGCGATCGGCGGGGGCCCGCCCGCTCAGCTGGTGAGCAGGCCGCCCTCGACCGGCAGCGTGGTGCCGGTGACGTAGCCGCCGGCGTCGCTGACCAGGAAGACCAGCGCCGCGGCCAGCTCCTCGGGGTCCCCGGGCCGGTTCATCAGCACCCGCCCCAGCTGCGACTCCAGGTAGCCCTCCGCGTAGCCGTCGGTCATCTCCGAGGCGAAGAACCCCGGGGCGAGGGCGTTGACCCGGATGCCCTTGCGGCCGGTCCACTGCTGGGCGAGGTCCCGGGTCAGCCCGATCAACCCGGCCTTGCTGGCGGCGTAGGCGGCCTGCGGCAGCCCGGCCGTGGTCAGCCCCAGGATGCTGGAGATGTTGACGATGGAGCTGCCCGGCTGCATCACCCGGCCGCAGGCCTGCGCCATCCAGTAACAGCCGTTGAGGTTGACGTCGATCACCGAGCGGAACTGCTCGGGCGTCTCCCGGGTTGCCGGCACGGCGGTGCCGATGCCGGCGTTGTTGACCAGCACGTCGACCTTGCCGAACTCCGCCATGGCCGTGTCCACGAGCGCCTGGCAGTCCTCCGGCCGGGAGACGTCGGTGCGCACCGGGACCGCTCGCCGGCCGGCCCGCTCGACCGCCTCGCGGGTGCCAACCAGCCGGTCCTCCCGCCGGGCGGCGAGCACGACGTCGGCACCGGCCTCGGCCAGGGCGCGGGCGAACACCGCCCCCAGGCCCGACGAGGCGCCGGTCACGATCGCCACGCGGCCGTCGAGGGAGAACATGTCCAGGATCCTGCGGTCCGCCACGGGTGCCCGCTCCTCCGCCACCGCGGGGGTCCGGCCCGCTGCCGGACGGTGTCCCGTCGATCTCGGAACGGTATCGGGGATGTGCGGTAGATCACCGCCCGGGCGGGTAGGCGGGGGGCTGGTGACCGAGGGGGAGTCGACGATGAGCAACCTGGCACAGAACCTGCTGGACACCGCGGAGCGGGAGGGCGACCACACCGCGCTGCGGATGGACGAGGCGTCGATGACGTACCGCGAGTTCCGGGACGCGGCCTTCCGCGTCGCCGCGGGGCTCCGGGCGCGCGGCGTGGAACCCGGCGACCGGGTGGGGATGGTGCTGCCCAACGTGCTGTCCTTCCCGGTGGTCTTCTACGGCGCGCTGCTGGCCGGGGCGGTGGTCGTGCCGATGAACCCGCTGCTGAAGGCGCGCGAGGTCGAGTACTTCCTGTCCGACTCCGGGGCGCGGGTCGTCGTGACCGGTGAGCAGGCGGCGGCCGCCGTCACCGAGGCCGCCGGCACGGTGGGCATCGACGCGGTGACCGTCGGCGCCGCGCTGCCCGAGGAGCTGATGGCCGGTGAGCCGGACCTCACGGCGCCGGTCGAGCGGGCGGGTGGCGACACCGCCGTCATCCTCTACACCTCCGGCACCACCGGGAAGCCCAAGGGCGCGGAGCTCACCCACGACGGTCTGGGCAGCAACGCCCGCACCACCGAGGAGACCCTGCTGGAGGGCACCCCGGACGACGTGATCATGGGCTGCCTACCGCTGTTCCACGTCTTCGGGCTCACCTGCTCGCTGAACGCCGGGGTGCTGGCCGGCGCGTGCCTGACGCTGATCCCGCGCTTCGACGGGGCCAAGGCGCTGGCGGTGATCGAGCGTGACTCGGTCACCGTGTTCGAGGGCGTCCCCACCATGTTCTCCGCGATGCTGCACGCGCCCGACCGCGACGGCGCCGACGTGTCGACGCTGCGGCTGTGCGTGTCCGGCGGGTCGGCGATGCCGGTGGAGGTGATGCGGTCGTTCGAGGAGACGTTCGGCTGCATCGTGCTGGAGGGCTACGGGCTGTCCGAGACCTCGCCGGTGGCCGCGTTCAACCACCCGCACGCCGAGCGCAAGCCCGGGTCGATCGGCGTGCCCATCCGCGGCGTGGAGCAGCGGCTGGTCGACGACGACGGCAAGGACGTCGCGGTGGGCGAGGTCGGCGAGATCGCCATCCGCGGCGAGAACGTGATGAAGGGCTACTGGCAGCGGCCCGAGGACACGGCGAAGGCCATCCCGGACGGCTGGTTCCGCAGCGGCGACCTGGCCCGGCGGGACGAGGACGGCTACTACTTCATCGTCGACCGCAAGAAGGAGATGATCATCCGCGGCGGGTACAACGTCTACCCGCGGGAGATCGAGGAGGCGCTCTACGAGCACCCCGCCGTGGCGGAGGTCGCCTGCATCGGCATCGCCCACCCCGACCTCGGCGAGGAGGTCGCCGCGGCGGTCGCGCTGAAGCCCGGTGCCAGCGCCGACCCCGACGAGCTCCGCGAGTTCGTCAAGGCGCGGGTCGCCGCCTACAAGTACCCGCGGCAGCTCTGGCTGGTCGACGCGCTGCCCAAGGGCCCGACCGGCAAGATCCTGCGTCGCGCGGTGGAGGTGCCCGCGGAGGTGGGCACGCGATGACGGAGGCACCGTTGTGGCGGCAGGCCTACGACGCCGCCGAGCGCCGGGTCACCCCGCACGCCGACCGGCTGGTCCGCACGCCGTCCTTCGCCGTCGGCGCCGCCGTGCTGCGGCGGGCGCAGGCGCTGGCGCGCAGCTCGGCCGAGGGCGTCTCCGCCCGCGCCTGGCACCTGCTCAACCTGCCCGCCGGCAGCGACGTGAGCCGGCTGCGGACCCAGATCGGCGCACTGGACCGGGAGGTCCGGCGGCTGAGCGTGCAGCTGGAGCTCGAACGGCGCCGGCCCGCCCGGCCGCCCGCCGCACGCCACCCCGACGTCGAGGAGCCCCATGCCGAGTGTGCCGAACCCGCAGACGGTGCTGGACCGCGTCCGGCGCGACGTCGAACGCAACGCCCTCCGGGCGCGTAACGGCATCCGGCTGGTCGCCGGCGCCGACCGCCCGGGGATCGGCCAGACCCCGAAGGACGTCGTCTGGCAGCAGGGCCGCACCCAGTTGTGGCACTACCGCAACGACGACGTCCGGCACTCGCCGCCGCTGCTGATCGTCTTCAGCCTGATCAGCCGCAGCTACATCCTCGACCTGACCCCGGGCAACAGCTTCGTGGAGCAGCTGCTCGCCGCGGGGTTCGACGTCTACCTCCTCGACTGGGGTGAGCCCGACGAGCGGGACGCGCACAACCAACTCGAGGACTACGTCGACGACTACGTCCCGGCGGCCGTGGCCCGGGTGCTCGAGCGTTCGGGCACCGAGGAGCTGACCATGGTCGGCTACTGCTTCGGCGGGGACCTCGCGCTGCTCTACGCCGCGCACCACCCCGAGGCACCGGTGCGCAGCCTCACCGTGCTGGCCACCCCGGTCGACTTCCGGCACCTGGGCCCGCTCGCCGACGTCTTCGCCTCCGGCGGCCTCGAGGTCGGCGACGTCGTCGACAGCGCGGGCAACGTGCCCCCGCAGGTCGTGCTCCAGGGGTTCAAGGCGCTGACCCCGGTGGCCGAGGTGACCCGGTACGTGACCCTGTGGGAGCGGCTGTGGAACGACGAGTACGTGGCCGCCTACCAGGCGATGACCGGCTGGTCGGACGACCACGTGCCGTTCCCGGGAGCCGCGGCACGTCAGGCGGTGCAGATGCTGCTGCGCGACAACGGGATGCTCACCGACCGGCTGAGCCTGGGCGGTGACACCGTGCACCTGCGGGACGTCACGCTGCCCTTCCTGACGGTCCGGGCCACCCGCGACCACATCGTGCCGACCGCCGCGACCGCGCCGCTGATCGAGCTGGTCGGCTCCGCGGACAAGCACGAGCTGGCGCTGGACGCCGGGCACATGGGGCTCGTCGTCGGCCGGACGGCGGCCCGGACGACGGTGCCCACGATCATCGACTTCCTCCGCCGGCGGAGCGACGACGTCAGCGACGAGGGCCCCGACCGCCGCACGACAGGAGCGGAGCAGTGACCATCGTCCCGCTCTCCGCCGACCACGCCGAGGCCCTGGTGGCCTTCTTCCGCGACCTGCCCGACGGCGACCGCACGTTCATCAGGGAGGACGTCAGCGACCCCGCCACCGTGCACGCCTGGGCCGCCGAGCCGGCCGGTGGCTCCCGGTGGGTCGCCGTCCCGGGGACCGGGGAGGACGGCGGGGTGTGCGGCTACGTCGCCGTCCTGCCGCTGTCCGGGTGGTCGGACCACGTCGGCGAGGTCCGCCTGGTCGTGGCTCCTGCGGCCCGCGGCACCGGCCTCGGTCGCGACCTGGCGCGGCACGCCCTGGTGCAGGCCGTCGAGGCGGGGCTGCGGAAGCTGGTCGTCGAGGTGGTGCCCGGCCAGGGACCGGCCCTGACGCTGTTCACCGCGCTGGGCTTCACCGGCGAGGCGCTGCTCCGCGACCAGATCCGCGACCGCGACGGGGAGCTGCGCGACCTCATGGTGCTGGCCCACCACGTCGGCGACACGTGGTCGGGCATGACCGCGGTCGGGGTCGCCGACGCCCTGGACGAGCCGGCCGGCTGAGGCCGGCGCGCCGTGCAGGCAGCGCATGTTTGCAGTCCGTGCAGCATCAGGACACCATGAGCCCGTGACGTCGGGGCTGCGGGAGCGCAAGAAGCTGGCCACCCGGCTCGCGCTGCACGAGGCGGCCCTGCGGCTGGTGGCCGAGCGCGGCCTGGAGCACGTGTCGATCGAGGACATCACCGCCCGCGCCGACGTCTCCCCGCGCACCTTCTTCAACTACTTCACCTCCAAGGACGACGCGGTGGTCGGGCTGGACCCGGCGGCCCCGGCGCGGCAGGCAGAGGCGCTGATCGCCCGGCCGGCGGACGAGTCGGCCGTCGCGGCCATGCGTGCGCTGGCCCGCGACCAGGCGACCGAGATGGCCGAGGACCCGCAGCTGTGGCGGCTGCGGGTGCAGGTCATCGAGGCACACCCGGCGCTCGTCGGCCGGCTGGCCGCCGCCTTCGGCGAGCACGACCGGGTGCTCGCCGCGGCGATCGCTGCGCGCACCGGCGGGCACCTGGACGACGTCCTGCCGATGCTGCTCGCCGCCGTGGCCGCCGCCGCGATGCGCACCTCGCTGCACCGCTGGTTCGCCAGCGACTTCACCGCCTCCCTCCCCGACCTCGTCGACGAGGCCTGGGACGCGGTCGCCGCCGGCCTGCCCGGCTGACGGAGGACCTCGTCCTCCCCGCACCACCCTTGGTGCCGCGCGCCCGCGGCACCGTCGAACGACTGAGGAGCACGACCATGCAGGCCCCGCCCACCGACGCCCAGCCCGTCGACAGCACGGCACCCGTCATCGTGCTGACCCGGCGCCGGATCAACATCATCTTCTCGGCGCTGATCGCCGGCATGCTGATGGCGGCGCTGGACCAGACGATCGTCTCGACCGCCATGCCGACCATCGTCGGCGACCTCGGCGGCGTCTCGCACATGGCGTGGATGACCACCGCCTACCTGCTGGCGACCACCCTGGTCATGCCGGTCTACGGCAAGTTCGGCGACCTGTGGGGCCGCCGCAACCTGTTCCTCATCGCCATCGGGCTGTTCACGCTGGCCAGCCTCGGTGCCGCGCTGTCGCCGTCCTTCGGGTGGCTCGTGGTCTGGCGGGGCGTGCAGGGGCTGGGTGGTGGCGGGCTGATGATCTTGTCCCAGGCGATCATCGCCGACATCGTCCCGGCCCGGGAGCGGGCCAAGTACATGGGCCCGATCGGTGCGCTGTTCGGCCTGTCGGCGGTGGCCGGCCCGCTGGTGGGCGGCTTCTTCACCGACTCGGCCGCGCTGGGCTGGGAGTGGTGCTTCTGGGTCAACGTGCCCGTCGGGCTCGCGGCCTTCACCATCGGCTGGTTCGCCCTCACCCTGCCCCGCAAGCGCAACACCACGCCGCTGGACTACTCCGGCATCATCGCGCTGTCGGCGACCACCACCTCGCTCGTCCTGTTCACCGACTTCGGCGGCAGCGACGGCTGGGGCGCGCCGCGGACGCTGCTGTTCATCGCCGCGTTCGTCGTCTCGGTGGTGGTCTTCGTGCTCGTCGAGCGTCGAGCGGCGGAGCCCATCGTCCCGCTCTCGCTGTTCCGCAACCCGACGTTCGTCGTCGCGACGGCGCTGGGCATGGCGGTGGGCCTGGGCATGTTCGCCGCGATCGCGTTCATGCCGACCTACCTGCAGATGAGCTCGGGGCTGTCGGCGGCGAACTCCGGCCTGCTCATGCTGCCGATGACCGCCGGCATCATCCTGACCATCCAGGGCTCGGCCGGCTTCATCCAGCGGACCGGCCGGTACAAGGTCCTCACCATCGCCGGGGTGGCGCTGATCCTGGCCGCGATGCTCTGGATGACCACGCTGTCCGGCGGCACCTCGCTGTGGACCGTCGGCGCGATGTTCTTCGTCCTCGGCGCCGGCCTGGGCCTGATCATGCAGAACGTCGTGCTCGCCGCCCAGAACGCCGTCCCGGCCGGGCAGATCGGCACGGCGACGTCGACCAACAACTACTTCCGCGAGGTCGGCGCCACCCTCGGCGTCGCGGTGTTCGGCACGCTGTTCACCAGCCGGCTGGCCGAGAGCCTCACCTCCGCGCTGACCGGCAACGCCGAACAGGCGGTGCAGGCCGGCATCACCTCGCCGGAGACCCTGGTGCCCTCCGCCGTGCAGGCCGCCGGGGAGCCGCTGCGCACCGCGATCGTCGACGCCTACGCCGACGCGCTGGCGCCGGTGTTCTGGTACCTGGTGCCGATCCTCGTCGTGGCCCTGCTGCTGGCCTTCGCGCTGCGCGAGGTGCCGCTGTCCGACGTGGCCGGCATGGTCGCCCGCGGCGAGGCGGTGGAGCGCGAGGAGGACCTGCCCGTCGTCCCGCCGGTCACCCTCGTCGCCGACCAGCCGGCGGCCACGACCGGCGACGAGGCGTCCCTCCGCACTTAGGGGACTCGGCCCAGCCGGTCGACCAGCAGGTCGGCGACGGCGCGCATGCCGGCGGCGTTGGGGTGGTACGGCGCGACGCCGCCGGCGAGCAGGTCGCCGAACTCCCAGCCGGTGACCCACGGGTCGCCGGAGCCGACCGCATGGTCCCGGGAGATCGCCGAGGTGGCCACCAGCTCCGCTCCCGAGTCCCGGGCGGCCGTGGCGGTGGCCGCCTCCAGGCGCCGGCCGATGCCGGCGCACAGCACCCGGTGCTCCTCGCTCATCGGGAACGCTGCGGTGCCCTGCTCGGGTACCACGGTCAGGTAGTCGACCAGCACCACCCGCGCCCGCGGCGCGCGCTGGCGGACGGCGTCGACCAGCCCGGCCAACCGGGTCGGCAGCGCGGCCAGCGCCGCGTCGACCGCGTCGGCATCGATCGGTGTCCCGAAGAACGCCCCGGCCGCCTCCGGCGCACCGGCCGGGTCGGCGCGGTAGGAGCAGCGCAGCAGGGTGAGCAGGTAGTCGACGTCGTTGCCGCCGATGGTCACCGTGACCAGGTCGGCGTCCGGCAGCAGCGCCTCGAGCTGCGGCGGGACCGTGCCGCCGGTGAGCAGCGACTGCCGCCGGGTCAGCACGTCGTCCACGCCGGCACCTCCGGAGGTGACGTCGACCAGGTCGTACCCCAGCCGCTCGGCGAGGAGGGCCGGGTAGTTGCGCGCCGACCGGCCACAGGCGGGGACGACGATCGGGTCGATCCCCGGGCCGGCGGCGAAGGAGCTGCCCAGGGCGACGTAGGTCGGCATGACTGCAGCCTTCCCCACCGTCCCTAACGCTCGTTCGGGAGGTCCACGTGGAGTCGGTGACGGCAGGCGGCTGACACTGACCGGGCAGTCCCGCAGCCCGGCACCGAGGCCGCGCCACGCGCCGACAGACAAAGGCAGTGACCGACATGTGCGACGCCCACCCGACCGACTCGGCCGAACGGCCCGACGCCGACCCGCTCGCCGCCACGGCCTCCCGACGGACCCTGCTGAAGTCCGCCGTCCTGGCCGGCGGCACGGCCGCCGTCGCGGGCGCGATGACCCGGTTCGGGACGACGCCAGCCCAAGCGGGCAACAAGGACATCTCCGGCGACCGGATCGTGATGCTCGGCGTCGACGGCGGACCCGTGGTGAACCCCGGTCTGGCCAAGCCGGCGATCGCCCTCGTGGTCAACGACGTCGTCTACCTGGTCGACTGTGGGCTGGACACCGCCCGGCAGCTCGTGCAGTCCGGGCTCGGCTTCGCCGCCGTGCGGCACGCCTTCATCACCCACCACCACTTTGACCACACCTCCGGGCTGCCCGACCTGCTGCTGCACGGCTGGGTCACCCGGCCGGGTCTGGCGACGCTGGACCTGTGGGGCCCGCCGGACATGGCCGCCAAGGTCGATGGGATCGAGGCCCGGACCTTCGCCCAGGACATCGGCCTGTTCACCACCGGCGGCGGGTTCCCGCCCTTCCCACCGGTGACGGCGCACGACGTGACGGTGGCAGCCGCGGCGAGCCCGGTGATGGAGGACGAGAACGTGACGGTCGAGGCGACCCGCGTGTTCCACGGCGCCGAGGTGCCCAACGCCTACGCCTACCGCTTCACCGTCAAGCGCACCGGGAAGGTCGTCGTCTTCTCCGGCGACACCGCGGCACCCGACCAGAACCTGATCGGCCTTGCGCAGGGCTGCGACGTGCTCGTGCACGAGTGCCAGGACAACGACCGGGTCGACGAGCTCGCGGCGGGCCTGCCGGCCGCGCAGGGCGCCGCGCTGCGCCAGCACCTCTACGAAGCGCACTCGAACGTGCGGGACCTGCCGGCGGTGGCCAAGGCCGCGGGCGCGGAGAAGTTGGTGTTCTGCCACTACACGCCCACGCCGCAGCCGCCTGCCGTCTACCTCAGGAAGGCGCGGGACGCGGCGCGCAGCATCGGCTACCGCGGGGAGATCGTCGCGCCGTCAGACCTCGACGTCATCCGGCTGTAGCCGCAGCAGCCAGCCGGCGGGCGGTCGCGACGTAGGCGAGCACGGCCGTGTCGCGCTCGTCCGCCCGCCAGCACAGGGCGGCGAGCGCATCCTCGACCCCGGTCAGCGGCACGAACACGATGCCCGGGCGCCGGTAGTGCTGCGCGGCGTCGGCACCGGTGATGTTGACCCCGCGCTCTGCAGCGACCAGGTCGAGCACCTCCTCGAAGTCGGCGGCGACCGGTCCCCGTGCCGGTGAACTCCCGTCCGCCCGGGGGTCGACCAGCCAACGAGCGGCCCCGGCCGGGTCCACGGCAGCCATGACGAACAGCTCGCCGTTGGTCTCCTGCAGGTCCACCTCGCGGCGGTCGGCCAGCGGGTGCCCCGCGGGCAGCATGAGCACCCGCGACTGCCGCGACACCGTGGCCCAGCGGATCCCGGGCAGCGCCTCCGGCATGGGTTGCGGGAGGAAGGCGACGTCCAGATGCCCGGTGCGCAGCGCCGCGAGCTGCTCCTG
This sequence comes from Modestobacter altitudinis, assembly GCF_005930475.1. Taxonomy (GTDB): domain Bacteria; phylum Actinomycetota; class Actinomycetes; order Mycobacteriales; family Geodermatophilaceae; genus Modestobacter; species Modestobacter altitudinis. Next base: position 19,475 of record NZ_SJEW01000054.1, on the reverse strand, counting down.
GGACCCCATGCGGCGGGACACGAGCAGCATCTCCGGGTGGCGGGCCGCCATCAGCTGCAAGGCGTCGCGGCGGACGGCGGAGGCGACCGCCGCGAAGACCCCGACCCGAACTGTCCCGGTCTGCGCGCGGGCCCGCGCCGCGGCCCAGTCGGCGACCGCGTCGTGGGCGTCCATGGCCGCCCGGGCCAGCGGCAGGAGCTCGAGCCCGGCGTCGGTCAGCTCGACACCCCGGGGGCTGCGCACGAACAGCTCCACCCCCAACTGCTTCTCCAACTTCGCCACCTGCTCGCTCAGCGACGGGGTCGTGAGGTGCAGCCGGGCGGCCGCTCGCCCGAAGTGCAGCTCCTCGCTCACCGCCACGAAGTACCGCAGGGCGTGCGCGGTCACCTCCACCTCAGCGGGCGGCCCGCGCCGCGGCCATCAACCGCTCCAGCTCCGCGGCGGGGACGGCCGCGCCAAAGTCGGCGGTGAACCGGCGCATCGGCATGGAGCCGATCATCTGCAGCATCCCGGCGTGCATCTCCGCGGCGCCCTCGGGCATGGTCGCCAGGAACCCCTCGAGCAGCTGGGGGCCGGCCACCGGGTGGGCGAACCACTCGGCGACCGAGGACTGCATCGTCAGCTCCGGCACGACCTCGTCGCCGGCCAGCGTCACCGTGCGCTGGTCGACGACGTCGGCCGCACTGGCGCCGACCTGCACCGTGTACTCCCCCGGCGCGACGACCCAGTCGTGCTCGCGGACGTCCCAGTACGCGAAGGCGCGCCGGTCCAGCTCGAACGCCACGGACGTGGACTCGCCCGCGGCCAGCGACACCTTGGTGAACGCGCGCAGCTCCCGGGCCGGGCGGCGGACCGGCCCGGCGTCGGTGGCGACGTAGACCTGCACCACGTGCCGGCCGGCCCGCTCCCCGGTGTTGGTCACCGTCACCGTGACCGTCGCGCCGTCGGCACCCCGGGTGCGGACCTGCAGGTCGGTGGTCTGGAACGTCGTGTAGCTGAGGCCGTGACCGAACGGGTAGCGCACCGGCTGCTCGGCGGTCGTGAAGTGCCGGTAGCCGACCATCACGCCCTCGCCGTAGCGGACGTGCCCCTGCTCGCCGGGGAAGGCCAGGTAGGCGGGGGTGTCCTGCAGCCGGAGCGGGATCGTCTCGGCCAGCCGACCCGAGGGGTCGACCGCGCCGGTGAGCAGGTCGGCGAGCGCGCTGCCGCCGGCCTGGCCGAGCAGGAAGCCGGCGAGCACGGCGTCGACGTCGTCGTGCCAGCCCTCCAGCGAGACGACGCTGCCGGTGGAGAGGACGACGACGGTGCGGAGGCTGACCGCGGCCACCGCCCGGATGAGGTCGACCTGGGCGGCGGGCAGGTCCAGCGTCGTGCGGTCGAAGCCCTCGGACTCGTCGGCCTCGGCCAGCCCGGCGAAGACCACGGTGACCTCGGCACCGCGGGCGGCGGCGACCGCCTCCTCGCGCAGCGCCGTCGCGTCCCCGGAGCCGTCGAGGGTGAACCCGGGCGCGAAGGTCACGTCCACGGCGTCGCGCAGGGCGGTGAGCGCGTCGTCGACCCGGGTGGCGTTGACGTGCGAGCTGCCACCGCCCTGGAAGCGCGGGGTGCGGGCGAACTCACCGACCACGGTGACCCGGGCGCCGGCGGCCAGCGGCAGGGTGCTGCCGTCGTTCTTCAGCAGGACCGCGCAGCCGGCGGCGAGCTCGCGGGCCAGCGCGTGGTGGGCGTCGGCGTCGAAGCCGGCCGTGGGTTCGGCGACCAGCCCGGCGAGGGCGGCCACCCGCCGGACGCTGCGGTCGACGACCGCCTCGTCCAGCCGGCCGGCCCGGACGGCGTCGACGACGAGGGCGTTGCCGGCACCGTGGTCACCGGGCATCTGCAGGTCCAGCCCGGCCTCCAGCGCCGCCACCCGGTCGTCGACCGCGCCCCAGTCGGAGACGACCGCGCCGCGGAAGCCCCACTCCTCGCGGAGCACCTCGGTGAGCAGCCAGTGGTGCTGGGAGGCGTAGACGCCGTTGACCTTGTTGTAGGCGCACATGACGGTCGCCGGCCGGGACTCGGTGACCACCCGCTCGAAGGCAGGCAGGTAGATCTCGCGCAGCGTCCGCTCGTCGACGTCCGCGCTGACCTGCATGCGCTGGGTCTCCTGGTTGTTGGCCGCGAAGTGCTTCACCGAGGCGCCGACGCCCTCGCCCTGCTGACCGCGCACGTGGGCGGCGCCGAGCACGCCGGCCAGCAGCGGGTCCTCGGAGTAGTACTCGAAGTTGCGCCCGCCCAGCGGCGACCGCTTGATGTTCACCCCCGGGCCCAGGACGACGGGGACCCCGATGGCCCGGGCCTCGACGCCGACGGCGGCACCGATCCGCTCGGCCACCTCGGGGTCCCAGCTGGAGCCGACGGCGACCGCAGGCGGGAAGCAGGTGGCCGGGACGCTCTCCAGCAGTCCGATCTGGTCGAACTCGCCCTGCTGGCGGCGGACGCCGTGCGGCCCGTCGGTCAGCACGACCGACGGCAGCCCGGCGTCGGCGACCGCAGGGGTGGACCAGAAGTCCTGGCCGGAGAGGAGCAGCACCTTCTGCTCGAGAGGCAGCGACGTGGGGTCCGGCGGCGTGGTGGCGGTCACCCCCCGATCCTGCCGACCCCCTCGCCGCGCCGTCCGGGCCCCTGCCATCCAGCGGTAGCCGGTGCGCCGAGAGCATGCCCCTGGCGATCAGTGCAGCGCTGTGTCGGCCGGGCCGGTGGTCCAGCGCCGGAAGCGGACGACCAGGCCGGCCCGCGTGGGCGCGCAGCAGTAGGGCCCGGCCAGCACGGTCGCCCCGGCCGGGAAGGGCGCGAGGCGGACCAGCCGGAACGGCTCGTCGTGCACCCGGGCCCGGACTGTGACGGCGTCCCCGTCGCGGCTGGCCCGGACGGTGACCCGGCGCCCGGCCCACCCCGGGACCGGCGCCACCGACCAGTCGGAGCGGCCGAGGGTGACCACCGCACCGAGCTGCAGAGCCCCGTCAGAGAACTCGACCCCGCTCTTCAGCCAGGTCTCCGGGTCGGCCCGCAGCAGCAGCCCGGCCTGGTCGAACTGCTGGTCGAAGTCGGCGTCGAAGGTCACCTCGACCGCGCCGTCGAGCGGGGTGAGCAGCGCGTGGGCGTCGTCGTGGACGAAGCCGTAGCTGGTGTGCCGCCAGGCATCGCTGCCCTCCACGGCGGTGACCAGCAGGTCGGGCCCCTCCTCGACGACGGCGGCGGGCGCGGTCGTCCAGCTGCCGGCGCTCCACGGCAGCACCCGTTCTACGGTCTCCGTCATGGGCGCACCATAAGCGGTTGAGCGTGCGGCTCGCCTGCCGTCGTCCACAGGTCCGCTCGTTGTCGCGGGTTGTCCACAAGTGTCGTTCCCGCTGGTCAGCGCCTCGCCGTCCCGATACAATCGAACACGTGATCGAACGCGCTGACATCGTCGACGAGTCCTCCGTGGGCTGGTCGGAGGAGTCGTTCGCGCCGTGGCGGGAGGCGCTGGAAGACGGTGCGCTCGCCCTGCACATGCTGCGGGAGGAACAGCAGCGGATCGGCTCGGCCGAGGCGTGGCGGGCCCGCTGGATCGTCGAGTTCTGCCGCTCTCGGCCGGCTTCCGACGACCGGCCCGACACCGAGATCGGTGCCGCCGCCGCGGCCACCCGCGCCGCCCGGCCCTCGGTCCTGGCCACGGTGAGTGAGTGGGCCGTCGACGAGGTCGCCACCGCCCTGTCGATCACCTCGGCCAGAGCCCTGGCGTGGATGGTGCAGTCCCTGCAACTGGTCGACCTGCTGCCCGCCACCCTCGACGCCCTCGCCGTCGGCGAGCTGACATGGGACCACGCCACCGCGATGTGCCAGGTCGTCGCACCCCTCGACGACGATCTGCGCGCCGATGCCGAGGCACGGCTGCTCGCCCGGCTCGGCCACAAGACCCCCACCCAGTTGCGCGCCGCCGCCCACCGCCTCGTCCAGCGCCTCGACGGGGCCGCCATCAAGGAGCGGGTGCAGGCCGCGCTACGCGACCGCGGGGTCGCGGTGTACCCCACCGGCGATGGGCTGGGCAGCCTGTCGGTCACCAACCTGCCGCTGCCCGTGCTCCGCGCGGTCGAAGACGCCCTGCGGCAGTACGCCGACGCCGCCTACACCCCCGATGACCCGCGCACCCGGCAGCAGCGCATGGTCGACTGCCTCATCGACCTCGTCCTGCGACCCGGCGCCCACGGCTTGGCCCCGGTGCAGGCGCAGCTCACCATCATCGCCACCATCCAGACCCTGCTCGGCGGCGACGACCCCGGCGTCATCTCCGGCGACGTCGTGCCCGCCGACACCGTCCGCGCCCTCGCCCGCGCCCTCGGCTTGCTCCCCGCCGACGAGACGACCGACGCGACAGCGGGTGACGTGGCCACGCTGCTGGGCACGCGCGACCTCCGGGACACCGCGCTCGCACACCGGCCGCACATCGGGCTGGTCGACGAACTCACCAGCCAACTGCTCGCCCTCACCGACGCCACCGGCCTGCGCGCCGGCCACGCCCTCGGCCCACCACCGGCCACCGACGCCTACACGCCCACCGACCCACTCACACGGTTCGTCCAGCACCGCGACCGCCGATGCAGGTTCCCCGGCTGCCGCCGAACCGCCCAACGCTGCGACACCCACCACCTCACCCGCTGGCCCGACGGCGACACCTCGGCCGAGAACCTCTGCTGCCTGTGCCGCCACCATCACCGACTCGTCCACCAAGCACCCGGCTGGCAACTGCACGCCCTCCAGCACGGGGCACTCCGGTTCACCACCCCCACGGGCCAGGTCCTCATCACCCGACCAGCCCGGCCGGGAGACGACGAGCCACCACCCCGGACGATCAGCCCAGCACCGCAGACCCGACCACCCGATGACGACCCGCCACCGTTCTGACCGGCGTTCCGCCGGGAACCGCAGGAGCGCCACGATCCGCGCGCTACCGGGTCGCCCCCGTCGGCGACGACACCGAGGCCGGACCGGAGGACGTCGCCCGTCTCGCCACGGCTACTGCTCCGAGCCCGCGTACCTCAGCCCGGCGAAGGTGACCGTCCCGTCCACGGCGTACAGCCCGAGGACCCGACCGGTGAAGGACACCGCGGCCTCGGCGGTCCAGTGCCGGCCGTCGAGGTCGGTCAACTGCACCTCGTCCTCCCCGCTGACCGCGGTGAGCCGGATGCGGTCGCCGCCGAGCGCCTTCGGGTCGAACCCCGCCGGGGGTGGGGACATCTCCATCCGCAGCTCCACCTCGCCGGCGGGGAAGGTGTGCTCCCAGGTCTGGGTGAGGCCGGTGACGACAGCTCGTGCGGTCACGGTGACGTGATCGCCGTGACCGCGGGCCTCGAGCTCGAGGTGCTGGGCCTCGGAGTACCGCGCGGCGAGCCCCCCGGTGCCGCGGCTGGCGTCCACCCGGGTCGAGATGGTGGCGGTCAGGTGCCGCTGCCGGCGCCCCAGGAAGCAGGGGTCGGTCGCGTCCATCGTCGAGCCGTTCCCGGTGATGGTGAGCCGGCCGGGGGTGGCGGTCAGCGAAGTGACGTCGGCCGGCGTCCGGCGGACCCCCAGCCACCCGGGGTCATCCAGTGCAGCCGGGTCGGTGAAGTCGAAGACGACCTCCTCCACGCCCGGGCGGGGCGCGAGCTCGACCGGAGCCGGCAGCGGCCAGTCATCGACCCACTCGACGTCGGTGAGGAACGTCTCCCGGCCCAGCGGGGAGAACGCGCGGGTCAGACCCAGCGGCCGGACGCCGAGGAGGACCAGCGCCGAGCCGCCGTCGGGGGTGGCGACCAGGTCGGCGTGGCCGGTGTTCTGGACCGGCCGCTTGGTGCCGCGGGCGGTGAGCACCGGGTTGGCCGGGCACGGCTCGAACGGCCCCTGCGGAGAACGGCTGCGGGCGACGCTGACGGCGTGACCGCGCTCCGTGCCGCCCTCGGCGATCATCAGGTACCACCAGTCACCGCGCCGGTGCAGGTGCGGGGCTTCCGGGAACATCGAGCCGGTCCCCGACCACAGCGACCGGGGCGGCTCCAGCGCCGTGCCGGTGTCCAGGTCGACGCGGACCTGCTGGATGCCGTGGTGGGCCCCGATGTCCTCCCCCGACGTGCCCAGCCCGGAGTAGGTGACGTAGGCGGTGCCGTCGTCGTCCCAGGCGAGGTCGGGGTCGATGCCGTCGATGCCGTCGATGGTCGTCCCGTCGCTCCACGGGCCGGCCGGGTCGGTGGCGGTGAACACCACGCAGCCGCGGGGGCTCATCGCGACGGTGACGATCACGTGGAAGACGCCGTCGCGGTAGCGGATCGTCGGTGCCCACACGCCGCAGCCGGTGACGACCCCCTGGATCTCCACCTGCTCGGGGCGGGTGGCGACGTTGCCGATGTGCGTCCACTCCACCAGGTCGGTGCTGCGGTACACCGGCATCCCGGGCAGGTACTCGAACGTGGACGTGACCAGGAAGTAGGCGCCGTCGGCGAACACCACGCTGGGATCGGGGTTGAAGCCCGGGATCAACGGGTTGGGACGGACGGGCATGCCGGTGGTCATCGTGCCTCCACGGAGACGGTCACCGGCGCGCACCCGTCCGCCACGGCGGTCAGGGTGATCACACCGGGGCCGGCGGGCCGGACGACGGCGAGCGCGCGGCCGTCGAAGGTGGTGTGCACAGCGTCGAGGTAGGACTCCTCGGTTGCCGGCGCGGCGCTGCCGAACCCGGCGAGCGCTCCCGGCCCGTCCACGGACACGGTCACCTCGCGGTCCCGCCCCAGGAACACCGTGCCCTCGGCGTCGGTGAGCGCGAGGTCCACGTACGCCAAGTCGGCGGCGTCGGCCCGGATGACGCCGCGGTCGGCGACCGCCGTCAGCTGCACCGGCCCGGACGCCGACCGGAGCGAGCACCGGCCGGTCTCGGCACCGCCGCTGCGGCCGACCGCGGTCAGCTCGCCGGGGGCGTAGGGCACCTCGAACTGCGCCCGGAACCGCTGGGCCTCCCCTGCCTTGGCGGTGCCCAGCGAGCGCCCGTCGAGCAGCAGCTCGACCTCCTCGGCGTCGCTGTAGACCTCGACGGTCAAGGGTGTGCCCGCTGCACCGGCGAAGCTCCAGCTGCCCACCGAGTCGGTCCACGCCCACGGCGGCGCCGTGGTCTCCCGGCCCGACCGCTCGGGCCGCACGACCGCGAGATAGGGGTCGCTGCGCCGGCCGAACACGATCTCCCGGTAGTAGGACGCCGGCCGGCGGTGGCCGGTGACGTCGATGTCGCCGCACCAGGCGAGCAGCCACGGGTAGGGGCCGGCCAGACCGCGTGCGTCCGGGTCCTCGACGTCCGACGTCCGACCGATGCCGGCCTCGCCGAGGTAGTCCCACCCGGTCCAGGTGAAGTCGCCGATGACGTGCGGGTTGTCCTGCACGAGCCGCCACAGCCGGTCGATCTCGGCGGCGAAGGTCTCGCTGCCCACGACGACCCGGTTCGGGAAGGTCGCCCGGTCGGTCTCGTAGCGGGCGTCCATGTAGTTCATGCCGGCCACGTCGAGCACGGCGAAGGACTCCGCGGTGCGCCGGCCGACCAGCTCGGAGCCGGACAGCTCCCGCATGAAGCCGCCCATGTTCGACAGCATCGTGTTGATGCCGCCCTCGGCGGCCGCGAGGTCGGCCGTCGCCTCACCGATGACCGCGAGGGCACCGTTCACCCCGTTGGTGACCAGCCGGGTCGGGTCGAGCCGGCGCACCTCCTCGGCCAGCCGCCGCGACCACAGCGCGCCGTGCGGGGTGCCGACCTCGGGGATCTCGTTGCCGATCGAGTACAGGACGACGCTGGGGTGGTTCACGTCCTTGGCCACCATCGCCGCGACGTCGCGCTGCCACCACTCCGGGAAGTCCAGGGCGGCGTCGAAGTCGGACTTGCTCTCGGTCCACATGTCGGTGAGCTCGTCCATGACCAGGACACCGAGCCGGTCGCAGGCCTCCAGGGCCGCGCGGCTGATGGGGTTGTGCGAGCTGCGGACCGCGTTGAACCCGGCGGCCTGCAGCAGCTCGATCCGGCGCTCGTCGGCCCGGTCGACGGTCGCCGCGCCCAGCACCCCGTTGTCGGAGTGGATGCAGGCGCCCCGGAGCAGCACCGGCTCACCGTTGACCCGCAGGCCGCGGACCGGATCGACGGAGAGCGTGCGGATGCCCACCGTGACCGTCTCGTCGTCGACCGGTCCGTTGCCCTCGTGCAGCGTCACGGTCGCGGTGTACAGCGACGGGGAGTCCGGCCCCCACATCGCCGGGTCCGGCACGACCAGCCGCTGCCGCACCACCGCCGGCTGGCCTGGACGCACGCTCACCGGCGCCCGGTCACGAGCCACCACGTCGCCGTCGGGGCCGCGCAGTTCGGTGACCGCCTCCACCGTCGCCATCCGGGGCCGGTCGTTCTCGACGGTGGTCACCACCTCGACGACGGCGAGGTCGCGGTCGGCGTCCACGGTGGTGACCCGGACGCCGTCCCGGGCGACGTGCAGCAGCGGGCCGACGACGAGGTGCACCGGCCGGGTGATGCCGGCACCGGCGTACCACCGGGAGTCGGCGGAGGAGCGGCAGACCACCCGGACCTCGTTCTGCTCGCCGTACCGCAGGTGGTCGTCGAGGGCGACGGCAAAGCCGGTGTAGCCCGTGGCCCAGTGCCCGGCCAGCGCGCCGTTGACGTAGACCATGGCCGAGCGGTAGACCGCCTCGAACTCCAGCAGCCAGCGCTGTCCGGCGGCCTCGGCGGGGACGTCGAAGAGCTTCCGGTACTCGTGCACGCCGCCCGGGAAGTAGCCGGACGCGGCGCCGTGCGCCGCGTCGCGTGGCTGCCCCAGGGTCGCGTCGTGCGGCAGCGTCACGTCCTGCCAGGGTGCGGCGGCACCGACGATCTCGGCGAAGGAATTGGCGTGCCGGCGGGTCGACCAGCCGGCGGTGAACGGGGTGCGGCGCATGGCCGTCCTTCCATCGAGGGCACGAGAGGGAAGCACGCGACGGATGGCGTCCTGGCTGGAGCGCCCCATGCTGACGCGGGTCCCGGCTCGAGGCGACCGGCCGTCCGCTGGGTCGCCGCCAGAGCCCGCGGACCGATCCTCCGCGATCCGCACGTCCCGGCGACACCGGTGTGCCGGTGGATGGCAGCAGGTCTCCGACGGATCGCGACGCCCGCCAGACTGCCGACGTGAGTGGACGACTGGCAGGGAAGACGGCGCTGGTCACCGGGGCTGCGGCCGGCATCGGCCGAGCAGTGGCCGACAGGTTCGTCGCCGAGGGAGCACAGGTCGCCTACGCCGACCGCGACGCCGCCGGCGCCGAGGCGGCCGCCACGGCGTCGGGCGGGCGGGCGGTGCGCATGGACGTCACCGACGAGGACAGCGTGGCCGACGGTTTCGCCGAGCTGGCCGAGGCCGGCTGGGTCCCCGACGTCGTGGTCGTCAACGCCGGCGTCCAGCTGTTCGGGCAGGACGCCGAGATCGCCGACCTGGACCTCGACGTCTGGCGGCGCACCCACGACGTGAACCTGACCGGCGCGTTCCTGACCATCAAGCACGCCGTGCGGGCCATGCTGACCGTCGGTGGCGGGTCGATCGTGCTCACCGGCAGCCCCACCGCGATCCGCGGCGAGGGCGCGGAGTTCACCGCCTACGCCTCGTCGAAGGCCGGCATGCTCGGGCTGGGCCGCACGGTCGCCGCTGCCTACGCCCGCCGCGGCATCCGGGTGAACAGCGTCGTCCCGCCCTACACCGAGACCGGTCTGGTCAGCACCATCACCGACGATCCCGAGGCGCGGGCCGCGATCGTCGGCCGGATCCCGATGGGGCGGGCCGGCACGACCCGCGACCTCGAGGGCGTGATGGTGTTCCTCGCCAGCGATGAGTCGGCCTTCGCCACCGGCGCGACGTTCGCCGTCGACGGGGGCATGACCACGCTCTGACCCGGCCCCCGGCTCAGCCGGTGCGGCGCTCGTGCAGCCGCAGCCGGGCGAGCAGGTCGGCGACCAGCAGCCGGACGTCGACGTCGGTGTAGACCCGGCGGGTCGGCGAGCCGGTCCACGTGCTGGAGGCGTCGTCCAGCGCGGTGACCACGACCGGCGGGCTGTCACCCAGCGGCCACACCTCGCCGAGCTGCAAGAAGTCGGGCAGCGGCAGCTCGAGGAAGCGCTGCCAGAGCCACGCGCCCAGCCGTCCGGCGCCGCCGAGGTCGTGCTCCAGCTCGGCGACCGAGTACGAGCACCGGCGGTAGGTCTCCAGCGGGAACTGCCAGACCGGGAGCTCGCCCCGACCCAGCACCTCCTCGGCCGCCTGGAGGTCGGTGTCCCGGTTGTACTCGTCCGCGTCGGGGTCCAGCGACCCGCCGATCCACACCAAGGTCAGCCGCCCGGCGATGTCCGGGGCCTGCCGCAGCGCCTGGGCGACGTTGGTCAGGGGGCCGGCGCAGACCAGGAAGAGCGGCAGCGGGTCGTCCCGCCGCGCCTCGGCGACGATGGCGTCCGCGGCGGCCGACGTGGTGTCGCCCCCGCCGATCGGGACGTCGCACCCGGCGGCCACGACCGGCCGGTGGGTGCCGACCAGGTCGACGAGCTCCTGGGCGAGCCGCGCGCCGGCGGCGGCCGTGCCCGCGGGCGGGCCGAAGACAGGGCTGTTCTGCGAGCCGGTCACCGCCACCACCCGGTTTGCCGGGCTGAGCAGGTGGTGGGCCAGTGCCACCAGCCCGTCCGGGTCGCCGGCCCAGTCGTTGTCGATGACGACCCGGCAGCGTTCCGCGATCCGCAAGCTCATGAGGTGTCCTTCCCGGAGTAGGTGGACGAGCGGACGATGAGAGAACCCGACGAGCACCAGACGCCGGCCAGCCGGCCGGTCATCCCGCCGGCGACCTCGGTGGAGACGTAGCGGCCGTCCAGCCGGCCGAGCTCGGTGAACTCCCCGTCCACGACGACGCCGGCCAGCAGCTGGTCCGGACCGAGCGCGGTCGAGGAGAAGTGGCCCTCGTCCGGCACCGCGCGGATCTCCAGGGTCACGTCACCGGCCGGGACGTCGGCCGAGCCGAGCACCGAGCGCAGCTCGCCGACCTGGGCCACCGCCCGCACCGTCCCACCGGACAGCTCCAGGTCGAGGTGGTGCCGGCCGTCCATCCGCATCGACAGCCCGCCGACGCCCCCGCTCGCGTCCACCACCGCCCGCACCGAGCAGGTCAGGTGCTCCTGCCGGCGGCCCACGAAGGCCCGGTCCTCGGATGTGGGGTCGTCCGACGCCGGGTGGGCGTCCACGGCCTCGAGCCGCCAGCCACCGTCGGTGCGGGTCAAGACGTCGGCCGGGAACCGGCGGGGCGAGACCCAGGAGACCGGCAGCTCGTCGCCGGTCAGCTCCTCGATCGACACGGGGCCGGCGGCCGGCGCGAGCCAGGCACCCAGCCGCGGCCAGCCGTCGACCCACTCGACCTCGGCGGCGAAGGTCTCCCGGCCGAGGACGTGGAACTGGGGGCTGGTGCCGCGGATCCGGACGCCGTGGAAGACGATCGCCCAGCTGCCGTCGGGTCGCTGGACCAGGTCGGCGTGGCCGGTGTTCTGCACCGGCGACTCGACGCCTCGGTGGGTGAGCAGCGGGTTGCCCGGGCCCGCTTCCCACGGCCCGGACGGCGAGGGCCCGCGGGCGATCGTCACGGCGTGGCCGCGCTCGGTGCCGCCCTCGGCGATCAGCAGATACCACCACTCGCCCACCCGGTACAGGTGCGGGCCCTCGGGGAACCGGCCGCCGGTGCCCTGCCAGAGGTGCTGTCGCTCGGTGAGCGCCGCGCCGGTGACCGGGTCGACGGCCTGCTGCACCAGCCCGGCCGGGCCACCCGCGCCGAACCCGGCGTAGCTGACCAGCAGGGTGCCGTCGTCGTCCCAGGCCAGGTCGGGGTCGATGCCGCGCACCTCGGGAAGCCGCACCGGCTCCGACCACTCCCCCAGCGGGTCATCGGCGGTGACCAGCGTCTGCCAGCCACCGTCGGCGAGATTGGTGGTGATCATCCAGAACCGGCCGTCGTGGTGGCGGATCGTGCACGCCGTGATGCCACCCGACCCGGGGGCGGCCGAGACGTCGAGCTGCGGCGGCCGGGCCAGCACGTGCCCGACCTGCTCCCAGGAGAGCAGGTCGGTCGACCGGAAGAGCGGCACACCGGGGGTGTACTCGAAGCTGGAGTGCACCATCCAGTAGGTGTCGCCGACCCGGCAGATGCTCGGGTCCGGGTGGAAGCCCGGGACGACGGGCGTGAGCGTCACTCGTGCCCACCGAGGAACGGGTTGACCGGCAGTTCGACCCGGGTCGGCGCCGCTATGGTGCAGTCGAAGCGGTGCCGGCCCGAGCCGGCCTCCACCAGGCCACTCCCGTCGGGCAGGGCCACCTCCGCCGTGGTGTTCGGCGGCACGGTGACGTCCAGCGTGAACGCCGTCCCGTCCAGCGACCAGGACAGGGCCGCCGTCCCGTACGGGGTCTCGTGCGTGGCCGCCGCCGAGGTGATGCCCGGGCCCGGCTGCGGCGCGAAGCGCAGCCGCCGGTAGCCCGGCGCCGCTGGCGCGAGGCCGGCAACGGTGCGGTGCAACCAGTCGGCGACCGAGCCGAGGGCGTAGTGGTTGAACGACGTCATGTCGCCGGGGTTGATCGAGCCGTCGGGGAGCATCGAGTCCCAGCGCTCCCAGATCGTCGTCGCGCCCATCGTCACCGGGTACAGCCACGACGGGTTCTCGCGCTGCAGCAGCAGCTCGTAGGCGGTGGCCAGCTCGCCGGCGTCGGTCAGCGCGTCAGTCACCAGCGGCGTGCCGAGGAAGCCCGACGCGATGTGGAACCCGTCCTTGAGCACCTGCTCGGCCAGCAACTGCCCGGCGTGCCCCCGCTGCGCGGGCGTCAGCAGGTCGAACTCCAGGGCCAGCGAGTAGGCGGTCTGCGAGGGGTAGGACACCCGCCCGCTCGGCGTCACGTACTCCCCGCGGAACCGCTCGGCGGCCCGCTCGGCGAGGTCGGCGAACCGGGCGCCGTCCCGGCCGAGCACCTCGGCCGCCTGCGCGACGGTGCGCGCCGAGCGGGCCAGGTAGGCGGTCGCCACGCACTGCCAGGGCGTCCGTGCCGCGGCCGGGTCGTCTGGCGGCGCGGCGGCGTCCAGCCAGTCACCGAAGGAGAACCCGCCCTCGGGGAAGTCCAGGTCGGCGCCGGCCCGCGCCGCGAAGACGTCCATCCAGGCGGTCATCGAGTCCCACTGGGCGGCCAGCACGTCCGCGTCCCCGGTGCGCTGGTACAGCACCCACGGGACGACGACGGCGGCGTCGCCCCAGCCGACCTCGGCCTGCTGCGGGAACGGCATCAGCTCCAGGAACGGGACGTACATCGGCACGAGGCCGCCGTGGTCGGTCAGCTGCTCGACAGCCAGGTCGGTCAGCCAGGAGCGGAGCATGCCGGCGGTGTCGTAGAGGAACGACGCGGTGGGCGCGAACACCTGCAGGTCACCGGTCCAGCCCAGCCGCTCGTCACGCTGTGGGCAGTCGGTCGGGACGTCGAGGAAGTTGCCGCGCATCCCCCACACGACGTTCTCGTGCAGCCGCTCGACGTCGGGGTCGGAGCAGGCGAACGTGCCGGTGCGCCGCAGGTCGGTGTGCACGACGACGGCCTCGAGCGCGTCCGGCGTGAGCTCGCCGGGCCAGCCGGAGACCTCGGCGTAGCGGAAGCCGTGGAAGGTGAAGCGCGGCTCCCACGTCCGCGGGCCGGTGCCGTCGAACACCACCACGTCGGTGGCGTCGGCGGCCCGCAGCGGCCGGGTGCCCAGCTCGCCGTGCTCGAGGACCTCGGCGTGCCGGACGGTGATCGTGGTGCCGGCCGGGGCGTCGGGCAGCGAGAACCGGATCCGGCCGACCAGGTTCTGGCCGAAGTCGACCAGCGTCGCGCCGGACGGCGACGTGCTGATGGTCTGCACGGGCAGGACCTCGGTGCGCCGGACCGGCGGCCCGGTCGGGGCGATCAGCGTCCCGACGTCGAGGGACCCGGTCTCGACGGGCGCCCAGTCGGCGTCGTCGAACGACGGCGTCGACCAGCCCGGCAGGGCGCGGGTGAAGTCGACCGTCTCGCCCTTGTAGAGGCCGGCGCGGGTCAGCGGGCTGGGTGCCGACCGCCAAGAGCCGTCGCTGCTCACCGTCGTCCGGGAGCCGTCGGGGTGCTCGACCTCCAGCTGCACGAACGCGCCGGTGCGGTCGCCGTACCAACGCCGCTTGCCGGTGAAGCCGAGGTACCCGGCGAACCAGCCGTCGGCCAGGTGCACGCCGATGGCGTTGGCGCCCTCGGCGACCAGGTCGGTGACGTCGTACGTCTGGTACCGCAGCCGGTGGCGATAGCTGGTCCAGCCGGGGGCGAGCACCTGGTCGCCGACGACGGCGCCGTTCAGCTCGGCCTCGTAGACACCCTGCGCGGTCGCGTACAGCCGGGCCCGGACGACGGGCCGGTCGAGCACGAACTCGCGGCGGAGCAGCGCGGCCGGCTCCTCACCGGCGTCGGCCGGGAGCACCGGGTGGACCAGGGTCGCCGTCCAGTCGGCGGGGTCGAGCAGGCCGGCCTCGACGACCGAGTCCTCGCTCCACGCCGACGGCTGGTCGCTGTCGGTGCCCCACACCCGCACCCGCACGGTCCGGCGCTCCCGGCTGGTCAGCGGCGGCGCGCCCCACGGCACGAGCACCGACTCCTTGCTCTCGATGCGGCCCGAGGTCCAGTCGCCGATCTCGAGTTCGTACGCCGCCTGGCACCAGTCCGGCAGGTCGGTGCGGGAGACCCACGACAGCCGGGGCGTGGTCTCACCGATGCCCAGCTGCTCACGGTGGTGCTCGATCGTGACCGGATCGACCGTCAGGTCGCTCATGCCAGCGCCTCCGCCAGGTGGTCCACGGTCAGCGCGACGAGGGCATCGACATCGTCGTGCCCGTCGAAGATGTGCTGCGCTCCCTCGACCGGCACCAGCCGGGCCTCGACCCCCGCGGCGGTCAGCGCGGCGTGCAGCTGCTCGCTCTGCGCGTAGGGCACCACCCAGTCGGCGGTGCCGTGCACCAGCAGGAACGGGGGCGAGGCCGGCGTCACATGGGTGATGGGGCTGGCATCGGCCAGCGCGGCGCCCGTGAGCCCGCGGGTCAGGTGCTCCTCCGGCGGTGTGGCCATCTCCGGCGGCAGCTTCGCCGCGATCTGCGGCGGCAGCTCCATCCGCGGCATGGTCGTCAGGTCGGCCGGGCCGTACCAGTCGACGACGACGTCCACCGCGCTGGATGGGCCGACGACCCCGTGAGTGCCCTCCAGGTCGGGACGGTGCGCGGTCAGTCCGACGAGGGCGGCGATGTGCGCGCCCGCCGACTCACCGGCGACCGCCATCCGCTCGGTGGAGATGCCGAGTTCGTCGGCGTGCGCCCGCAGGTAACGGACGGCGGCCTTGGCGTCGTGCAGCTGCGCCGGGAACGGCGCCTCGAGCGCGTACCGGTAGTCGATGGTGGCGACGGCCAGGCCCGCGTCGACCAGCGCCTGGAAGAGCTGGTCGGGCCGCAGCGTCTCCGGCAGGTACCGGCGGTCGCCGAACATGAACCCGCCGCCGTGCACCCAGACCACCACCGGCGCGGGCGGCCCGGAGGGCACCCACAGGTCCAGCTGCAGCGGCCGGTAGCCGACCGCGACGGCGTAGGTGACGCCGGCGACGTGCCGCCCCCCGTCGTCCCGCAGGGTGGGCTCGGGCGGGGTGAGGAACCGGGCGGGGCCGGCCCACTCGGGTGCTTCGGTGCTCATCAGGCGTTCTCCAGCTCGCAGGTGACGGTGTGCTCGCCGGGTCCGGCGGCGGAGCTGGTGCCGTCGGGCAGCACCACCTCGGCCTCGGTGCCGGCCGGGACGACGACGTGCAGCTCGAAGCGGTTGCCGTCCCGCGACCAGGACGACGAGATCCGGCCGTACGGCGACTCGTGCGCCGCCTCGGCGGAGGTGAGCCCGCCGCCGGGCCGGGGCTGCACCCGGAACCGGCGATAGGCGGGATCGGTCAGTTCGATGCCCGCGGTGTAGCGGTGCAGGAAGGACACGACCGCGCCCTTGGAGTAGTGGTTGAGCGACTCGTACGGGACGCCGTCGGCGGAGACACCGTTCCACCGCTCCCACACCGTGGTCGCCCCCCGGTCGACCATGACCAGCCAGCCGGGCTCGGAGTCACTGAGCAGCAGCTCGTAGGCGACGTCGAGGTGCCCGGTGTCCGCCAGCACCGGCAGCAGGTACGGCGTGGCCAGGAAGCCGGTGCCCAGGTGGGTGTCGGCCTTGCGGATCAGCTCGACCAGCCGATCGGCCACCGCCGACCGCAGCTCGGTCGGCACCAGGTCGAAGGCCAGGGCGCGCACGTGGTCGGCCTGGGTGTCGGGCACCAGCCGGCCGTCGTCGTCCAGGTACTCGGCCTGCCAGGCGGCCCGCACCTCGGCGGCCAGCCCGGCGTACCGGTCGGCGTCCTCGGTGCGACCGAGCACGGCGGCGATCCGGGACATCAGGCCGGCGCTGTACGCGTAGTACGCGGTCGCAACCTCACCCTTGTCGGCCGCCACGAACGCGCCGAAGTCGGCGATCTCCTCCCCGGGCACCAGCCACTCGCCCCAGTGGAAGCCGGTGTCCCAGAGGAACTGCTCGTGCGGCGCGGGTTCGGGTCGCGCCACGGCGCGGGCGGGGTGCCGCTGGTCGCGGGCCATCCGCTCGGTGCGGTCCAGCCAGCCGACCATGGTCGGCCACAGCTCGTCGAGCACCTGGACGTCGCCGTAGGCGCGGTACAGCTCCCACGGCACGACCACCGCGGCGTCGCCCCAGCCGGCCGAGCCGTTGAGGAAGGCGACCGGGCCGTCCCGCCCCTCGTCCTTGGAGGCCGGGCTGATGTTCCCGACCGTGCCGTCGGGCCACTGGTCGGCGGCGACGTCGCGCAGCCACTTGGTGGAGAACCCGGCGACGTCGTAGAGGAAGGCGGCGGTCGGCAGGTACAGCTGCCAGTCGCCGGTCCAGCCGGCGCGTTCGCGGTGCGGGCAGTCGGTGGGGATGTCGCAGACGTTGTCCCGCAGGCTCCACCGCGCCGCCTCGTGGAAGCGGTCGACCCGCTCGTCGCTGCAGGAGAACCACCCGGTGCGCCGCAGGTCGGTGTGCACGACCACGCCGCGGACGTCGTCGACGGTGAGCTCGTCGGGGTGGCCCTCGATCCGGGCGTACTGGAAGCCGTGCGTCGTCCGGCGCGGCTCGAACACCTCGCCCGGGACGCCGGCGGAGACCACCACGTCGACCTGGCCGGCGGACAGCGGTTCCGGGAGGAAGGGCACCGCGGGGCGCAGGTGGTCGGTGGTGACGTCGCCGTCGGGGCCGAGCCACTCGCCGTGGGTGATCGTGAGCCGGGTGTTCGCCGGGCCGAGGTCGGTCAGCCGCAGCCAGCCGTTGACGTTCTGCCCGAGGTCGACGACGTGCGCGCCGCTCGGCAGCCGGGTGACCGACACCGGCATGATCTCCTCGACCCGGCGCACCACCGGGGCGGGCGAGTCGACCAGTCCTGCGTACTCGTGAAAGACCACGCCGACGGGCGCCCATGCCGCGTCGTCGAAGCCGGCGGTGTCCCAGCCGCGGGGCAGCCGCCGCAGGTCGACCTGCTCGCCGGCGATGAGGTCGGCGGCGACCACGTGACCCTCGGCGCTGCGCCAGCCCGACCCGGTGCCGACGACGGTGACCTCGCCGTCGGGGTGGGTGAGCTCCAGCTGGCCGAGGAACGCCAGCCGGTCGCCCCACTGGTCGGCGGCCCGGACGATGCCGATCTGGCCGCGGAACCAGCCGTCGGCCAGCACGACGGCGAGGGCGTTCCGGCCGGCCCGGACCGAGCCGGTGACGTCGATGGTCTGCACCTGCAGCCGGACGTCGTACTGGGTGAAGCCAGGCGTGAGCTCGGCGTCCCCGGCCCGCTCGCCGTTGACGAAGGCCTCGTACAGCCCCTGCGCGGTGGCGTGCAGCCGCGCCGAGACGACGGGTCGGTCGACGTCGAACTCGAACCGCAGCAACGCGGCCGGTCGCTCGCCCTTCGGGCCGGCGGGCATCGTCCCGGGCTCGATCCAGCCGGCCTGCCAGTCCTCGGCCCACAGCAGGCCGGTCTCGAACCAGCAGGCCTCGGACGCCGGGCTCTCGCCCAGGTCGGTGCGGACGGCGACCTGCCACTGCACCCGCTGGGCGGACGCGAGCGGCGGACCGGCGTAGGGCAGCAGCAGGCTCTGGTCGGACTCGACCCAGCCGGTGTCCCAGCCATTGTCGGCGGTGAGCCGGTACGCCTGCTGCTCCCGGGCGCCGTCGGGCAGCCGCCAGGACAGCCGCGGCGCGGACGTCCGGATGCCGAGCGCCTCGTCGAGGTGCTCGACGCGGAGGCGGGTGGGCGCAGTCGTCACAGAGCCGGGACCCGCTCCGCGTGGTGGCAGGCGGCCAGCGTCTCGTCGACCAGCCGCAGCGCCGGGCGCTGGGAGACGCAGACGTCGGTGGACAGCGGGCAGCGGGGCACGAAGGGGCACCCGGTCGCCGACGCGGCGGCGGCACCGGCCGTGCCCATGCCGAGCGCCTCGCGGGCGGCGCGGCGGGCGGCCTGCTCGGCCGGGCGCGGCACCGGCGCGGCCGAGGTCAGCGCCACGGTGTACGGGTGCCGCGGCGCGGAGTTGACCGCCTCGACCGGGCCGGTCTCCATGACCTGCCCCCGGTAGAGCACGACCGTGCGCTGGGACAGGAACCGGACGACACCGAGGTCGTGCGCGATGAACAGGAAGGACAGGCCGCGCTGGTCGCGCAGGTCGGCGAGCAGGTTCAGCACGGTCGCCTGGGTGGACAGGTCCAGGGCGGAGACCGGCTCGTCCAGCACGACGACCTTCGGGTCGCAGACCAGCGCCCGGGCGATCGCGATCCGCTGTCGCTGGCCGCCGGAGAACTGGGCGGGGTAGCGGTCGACGGCGTCGCCGGGCAGCCCGACGGACTCCACACCGGCCCGGGCCCGCCGCAGCGCCTCGGCACCGCCGACGCCCATCAGCCGCAGCGGCTCGACCAGCGTCTGACCGATGGTGCGCGCCGGGTTGAGCGAGGAGTAGGGGTCCTGGAACACCACCCGCAGGTCGGCGACCTGCCGGCTGCGCTGCTTGAGCGACATCGCGGTGATGTCCTGCCCGTTCACCCGCACCGTGCCCGACGACGGCTTCTGCAGGCCGAGCAGCGCCTTGCCGATCGTCGACTTGCCCGACCCGGACTCCCCGACCAGGCCGAGGGTCTCCCCCGGCGCGATGTCGAAGCTGACGCCGTCCACGGCCGGTGCGGCGTTGCGGGCCTTGCGCCCGGAGCCGTAACGGACGACGAGGTCACGCACCTCGAGGGCGGGCACCGTGCCCACGCGGGACACGGCAGTGGCGCCGGCAGCGGCGGTCATGAGAGGGCTCCAGC
>NZ_SJEW01000053.1 GCF_005930475.1 Modestobacter altitudinis | reverse complement strand
GCCCCACACCGACCGGCCCCACACCGACCGCCGCCACACCGACCTCGAGCAGCCCCGCCCCGACGGACGCCGCGCTGGCCGGTCTCAGCCTCTACGCAGCCGGCCCCAGCGCAGCTCAGGCGACCGCCACGGCGGCGTACCGGGGCGCGGACGCGGCGCTGCTCACCGAGCTCGCCGGGGTGCCGACGGCGACCTGGTTCGGGTCGTGGAGCAGCGACGTCACGCAGGCCGCCCGCACCGTGGTCACCGCCGCAGCCGCCTCGGGCACCGTCCCCGTCCTGGGCGCCTACGACGTGCCCGACACCGACTGCGGCGGGTACTCCGCCGGTGGCGCCTCGTCGCCGGCCGCCTACCGCGACTGGGTGCAGGACCTCGCGGACGGCATCGGGACGGCGGAGGCCGTCGTCGTCGTCGAGCCCGACGCCCTGGCCCAGCTCTGCGGCGACCCGGCGGCGCGCTACGCGATGCTGGACGCCGCGATCGACGTGCTGGAGGCCAACCCGGGCACGCACACCTACCTCGACGCCGGGAACCCGACCTGGATCGGCGCGCAGGAGATGGCCGGCCGGCTGCGGGCCGCCGGGGTCGCCGACGCCGACGGGTTCGCGCTCAACGTCTCCAACGTCGAGACCACCGCGAGCAACCTCGCCTACGGCCGGACGGTCTCCGCCGCGCTCGGTGGTGCCTCCTTCGTGATCGACACCAGCCGGGACGGCAACGGGCCGGGCACCGGCTGGTGCAACCCCGCCGGCCGGGCGGTCGGCGAACGCCCCACCACGCTCACCGGGCAGGCCGGGGTGGACGCCTACCTGTGGGTCAAGCGGCCCGGGGAGTCCGACGGCACCTGCAACGGGGGCCCGGCGGCGGGGACCTTCTGGCCGGAGTACGCGCTGGGGCTGATGCGCGCCCGCTGACCGGCCGGTCAGGCCGCGCGACGCTCACCGACGGTTGCGGTGGCGTCCCGGGGCCAGTCCGCCGCGACGCCGACCGGCCCGGTCGCCGTCCCGGTCTGGTCGGGGTGCGGCCAGCCGGTCAGCCGGTCCGGCCACGGCCGGGACGCCCGGGCCGGACCGCCTCGCGGCGCGCGGTGGCGCAGCGCCAGCGCACTGACCAGCAGCGCCCCGCCCAGCAGCAGCAGGTGCGCCACCGCGCGGTCGGCGTGCACGTGGCCGGCGCGCAGGTCGCCGAGGGTGACCCAGCTGAGCACGGCGGTGAAGGAGAGCAGGAACGGCAGCGCACCCGCCGCCAGCCGGGGCAGGACGGCGACGACGAGGAAGCAGGCCGCCAGCCCGAGGTTCCACGCGGCGGTCTCGTGCGCGAGGTGCACCGGGGCGGCCATGCCGGCCATCCCCGCGGACAGGACCGGGACGCTGACCGCGAGCTGCCCGGCACCCACGGCGAGCAGGGCGAGCCGCAGCCCGGCGTCCCAGCCGTCCCGGCGGCGGCGGGACGGGGCGGCCGGCAGCCGCGCCAGCACGGCCGCGGTCACGTCCGGCACCGGCTGCGCGGGCACCAGCCGGGCCCGCCGGGTCACCTCGGCGGCGGCGTCGGCCCAGCCGCGGCAGCCCGGGCACCCGTCGAGGTGCTCGTCGACCCAGCGCTGCGGCACGCCCGGCGACTCCCCGTCCAGCGTCGCCGAGACGGCCTCACGACATGTTGCACAGCCCACGCTGGCATAGTCGCCGACGACGGACGCGGAGTTCCCGGAGGGTGACGTGGGACAGCTGGAACGTCTCGCGGCACGGGCGGCCGACGGGGACACGGCGGCGCAGGCTGCACTGATCAGGGAGACGCAGGCCGACGTGTGGCGGCTGTGCGTCCACCTCGCCGACCGGCAGGTGGCCGAGGACCTCACCCAGGAGACCTACCTGCGGGCGCTGCCGGCGCTCGCCCGGTTCGAGGGCCGGTCCTCGCTGCGCACCTGGCTGTTGTCCATCGCCCGCCGGGTCTGCGCCGACCACCTGCGCACCAGGAAGCGGCGGGGGCTGGTGCTGATCGGCGAGGACACCGACCTGGCCGCGCTCGAGCGCGGCGCGCCCGCCGACGAGGTCGCCGGCACGGTCGCCGCCCAGGACGTGCTCGACCGGTTGGAGCCCGAGCGCCGGGAGGCCTTCGTGCTCACCCAGCTGATCGGGCTCCCCTACGCCGAGGCCGCCGAGGTGGTGGGCTGCCCGATCGGCACCATCCGGTCCCGGGTGGCGCGGGCCCGCGCCGACCTGGTGCAGGCGCTGGTCGCCGCCGACCACCCCCGCAGCCGCCGCCCCTCCTGACCCCCGCGCGGTTTTGCGCGCGAAAGTACGCGCGGTTTTGCGCGCGAAAGTACGCGCGGTTTCGCGCGCGAAAGTACGCGCGGGGTCAGGGGTTCTGGGCGGCCAGCCGGCGGAGGCGCTCGTTGTAGGCGGTCAGCGCCGGGTCCTCGCCGCTCTCCCCGCGGGCGACGGCCCGGTCGTGGGCGCGGTCGGCGGCCCGGTTGGCGCGCTCCTCGCTCCGGGTCCAGGAGAAGAAGACCACCGCGAGCACGAGCACCGTCGGGAACTCACCGAAGGACCACGCGATGCCGCCGGCCGCGCCCTGGTCGTAGAGCGGGTCGATGCCCCAGGACGCCGGCGGGTTGGCGTAGCTGGACAGCAGCAGCGTGTTGCTCATGATCACGATGACGCCGAAGAAGGCGTGGAACGGCGCCGGCAGCAGCAGCTCGAGCATCCGGCCACCGTGGCTGGAGCGGCGCGGCCACGGGTCGATCGCCAGGATCGGGCCGAAGAACAGCAGCCCGGTGACCAGGAAGTGCAGCAGCATGAACGTGTGCCCGGGGGTCGACGCCATCAGGTCGTCGAACACCGGGGTGAAGTAGACGCCGTACAGGCTGGCGATGAACAGCGGCACGGTGAACAGCGGCGAGGCGACCGCCTGCGCCAGCCGGCTGTGCAGGCAGCTCAGCAGCAGCCGGCGCGGCATCCCCGCCGGCCCCGGGACGGCGGGGAGCCCGCGCAGCGCCAGGGTCACCGGGGCACCCATCAGCAGGAACAGCGGCGCGAGCATGGTCAGCACCATGTGCTGGACCATGTGCAGGCTGAACATGCCCATGCTGTAGGTCTGCAGGCCGCTCGCGGTCACGTAGAACAGCAAGGCGCAGCCGACCAGCCAGGCGACGGTCCGCCCGACCGGCCAGGGCACACCGCGTCGCTGCAGCCGCCACAGACCCAGGCCGTACCCGACCGCCAGCAGCACCCCGAGCCACGCGACGGGCGAGGCGGCGCCGAGGTCGAGGGCCAGGACCCGGCCCGTGGTCGGCGGCAGCTCCGGCAGGTGCATGCCCCCCATGCCGCCCATGCCGCCCATGCCGTCGTGGTCCACCCGTCGCCCCTCCCTCAGCCCTGCTGTTCGGCACCCACGGTAGGCCGGTTCAGCGCAGCGTGACCTGCCGGGACAGCAGCCCGGCCCGGGCGCGGCGCTGGTCGGCGGTCAGCGGGTCGGTCACCGCGAGCGCGGCCTCCAGCCGCGACTGCAGCCCGGCCGACGGGCCGGCCCACTCCGCGCCCGGGACGTCGGCCGGCACGTCCCACACCGGGACGACGAGACCGTGCGCGCGGAACGCCCCGGCGTAGCGGGTGCCCTCGCCGAGGGTGAGCTGCTCGGCAGCGGAGAGCCGGGCGAGCGCGTCCAGCAGCGGCTCCTCCGGCTCCGGCCGGACCCAGCGGACGTGCGCGCGCTCGTCACCGGGGCGGCACCAGTAGGCGGCCTCCAGCCCCTCGAGCCGCACGGTCGGCATGACCATCTCGTTGGCGTGCGCCAGCCCGGCCTGGGCGGCGGGGTCGACGGTGGCGCCCTCCAGCCAGAAGCCGAAGTCCTCGTGCACGGTGACCTCGAACGGTGCGCTGGGGTCCAGCAGCTCCTGCAGCCGGGGCCCGGCGGAGCCGGCAGCGCCGATCGGACCCGGGTCGACCGGGGCACCGGCGGGGGCCTCCAGGGCGGCGGCGAGCGCCGTCCCCAGGTCGCGGCTGATGTCGTCGGAGGACGTGGCCAGCTGCAGCCCCAGCAGGATCTGGCCGTTGGCCCGGACCAGCGCCGGCGTCCCGCCGGGCAGCACGCTGGCGAGGGTGGCGTCCCGGCCGTCGGTGGTGCGCAGCGTCGCGGTCGCCGCTGGGACCAGCTCGCGCAGCGCCACCCAGTCGGCCTCACCGGTCAGGCCCTCGAACGGCCGGCGCACGGGCGGGGCGTAGCCGGAGCCGTGGCAGTGCTTGTAGCGGCGGCCGGACCCGCACGGGCAGGGGGCCTTCGGGTTGACCTCCCCGGCGGCGGCAGGAGCGGAGGACCGCGTGCGTTGAGCCATGCCATGAGCCTAGGTGGCTCCCTCGCAGGGTCCCGCCGCGAGCCTGCGAGTGGTGGGGGGCGAGGGGGTCCTTCAATAGGCTCCGCGGCGTGACGTTGGCTCCTGCGCCTCTCGACCTGACCGACCCCGCCGTCATCGCCGACCCCTACCCGGCGTTCGCCGCCGCCCGCGCCCGGGCGTCCGTCCAGTGGCACGAGGGGCTGGGCATGTGGCTGGCCTTCGGCCACCCGGAGGTCAACGCGGTGCTGCGGGACCGCCGGCTGGGCCGGATCTGGTCGGACAAGACCCCGGCGGAGCGGTTCGAGAGCTTCAACCTGATCCACCGGAACGCGATCCTGGAGATGGAGCCGCCGACGCACACCCGGCTGCGCCGGCTGATCAGCGCGGCGTTCGCCCGCGGTCACGTGGAGCGGCTGCGCCCCTGGGTGCAGGAGCTGGCCGACTCGCTGGTCGACGAGCTGGCCGAGCGCTCGGCCGGGCACACCCCGGTCGACGTGCTCTCCGGGATGAGCGAGGAGCTGCCGGTCGCCGTCATCGCCGAGCTGCTCGGGGTGCCCGCGGCCGACCGCCCGCTGCTGCGGCCCTGGTCGAACGCGATCGTGAAGATGTACGAGTACGGCCGGACGACGCAGATCGAGGACGACGCCGAGCGGGCCGCCGACGAGTTCGTCGCCTACCTGCGGGAGCTGGCCGCCGAGCGGCGGCAGGCGCCCGGCGAGGACCTGCTCACCCACCTGGTCACCGTCCGCGACGCAGAGGGCGACCGGCTCACCGAGGACGAGCTGGTGACCACCTGCATCCTGCTGCTCAACGCCGGCCACGAGGCGACGGTCAACGTCAGCGGCAACGGCCTGCTCGCCCTGCTGGAGCACCCGGCCGAGCTCGCCCGGCTGCGCGCCGACCCCGGGCTGCTGCCCACCGCGATCGAGGAGCTGATGCGCTTCGACTCGCCGCTGCAGCTCTTCGAGCGGACGGCCACCGAGGACGTCGAGGTCGGCGGCGCCACCGTCGCGCGGGGCCAGAAGATCGCCGCCCTGCTCGGCAGCGCGAACCGGGACCCGGCCGTGTTCGCCGACGCCGACACCCTCGACGTCGGCCGGGTGGACAACCCGCACATCTCCTTCGGCGCCGGCGTGCACTTCTGCATCGGGGCGCCGCTGGCCCGGGTGGAGCTGCAGGCCTCCTTCGGCGCGCTCCTCCGCCGGACCTCAGCTCTCGTCCTCGGCGCGCCCGCCCGGCGACGTCCCGATTTCGTGATGCGCGGCCTCTACGACCTGCCCGTCGTCCTCACCACCGCCTGAGCGGAGTGCCACGGGCGCGGAAACCGCGCCGTGGCACTCCGCTCAGTGCGTCAGAGGCGCTGGGCGAGCCGGTGGTACGCCGCGCTCCAGCGCAGCTCCTTGGCCAGGCTGCGCCGGGTGGTGTCGTCGTCGATGAGCACGAGCTCGGTGTCGAAGACCTCGGCCAGGTCGGTGAGCTCGTCGGCGCCGAGCTGGGTGGACAGCACCGTGTGGTGCGGGCCGCCGACGGTGAGCCAGCCCTCGGTCGCCGTCTCGAAGTCCGGCCGGGGCTCCCACACCGCGCGGGCGACCGGCAGGTTCGGCAGCGGCTCGGAGGGCCCGACCACGTCGATGACGTTGGAGACCCAGCGGAACCGGTCACCCAGGTCGCACCAGCCCAGCGTGATCCCGGCACCGGGAGCCGCGTCGAACACCAGGCGGGCCGGGTCCTCGCGGCCGCCGATGCCCAGCGGGTGCACCTCGAGCCGGGGCTTCTCGCCAGCGATCGACGGGCAGACCTCGAGCATGTGCGCGCCGAGGATCTTCGGGGTGTCCGCGGCCAGGTCGTAGGTGTAGTCCTCCATGAAGGAGGTGCCACCGGGCAGGCCCTGGGCAGCCGTCTTGAGCACGTGCAGCAGCGCCGAGGTCTTCCAGTCGCCCTCGCCGCCGAAGCCGTACCCGTCGGCCATCAGCCGCTGGACGGCGAGGCCGGGCAGCTGGCGGAGCCCGCCGAGGTCCTCGAAGTTGGTGGTGAACGCGCCGAACCCGCCCTCGGTGAGGAACTGCCGCAGCGCCACCTCGATCCGGGCCTGGTAGCGGACGCTCTCGTGCCGCTCACCGCCGGGCCGGAGATCGGCCTCGATCTCGTACAGGTCGCCGTACTCGGCCACCACCGCGTCGACCGCGGCGTCGGACACCTGGTCGACGACGGCGACGAGGTCGTTGACGCCCCAGGTGTTCACCGACATGCCGAAGCGGATCTCGGCCTCGACCTTGTCGCCCTCGGTCACCGCGACGTCCCGCATGTTGTCGCCGAACCGGGCCAGCTTCAGGCCGCGGGCGGCAGCGGCACCGGCGGCGGCGCGCGCCCAGGACCCGACGCGGGCCTGCACCCGCGGGTTGGCGGCATGCCCGGCGACCGTGGTCCGGGGCGTGCGCAGCCGGGTGAGGATGAACCCGTGCTCGCGGTCGCCGTGGGCGGCCTGGTTGAGGTTCATGAAGTCCATGTCGATCGTCGCCCACGGGAGGGCGGCGTCGGCCTGGGTGTGCAGGTGCAGCAGCGGCTTGCGCAGCGCGTCGATCCCGGAGATCCACATCTTCGCCGGGGAGAAGGTGTGCATCCAGGTGATGACGCCGAGGCAGTCCGGGTCCTCGTTGGCCTCGCCCATGATCCGGCGGATCGCGCCCGCGTCGGTGAGCACCGGCTTCCAGACGATGCGCACCGGCACGTCCGCGGCGCCGTCGAGCGTGGCCGCGACCCGCTGGGACTGCTCGGCGACCTGCTGGAGGGTCTCCTCCCCGTACAGCCCCTGGCTGCCGGTGAGGAACCAGATCTGAGAACCTTCGAATGGCACGTGTTGCTCCTTGGTCATCGCTGTCCGTAGACGTTCTGGTAGCGCGCGTACAGCGAGTCGATGTCCGCCTGCGCGATCGGGACGGGCTCGCCCAGCTGGCGGGACAGGTGCACGGTCCGGGCGACGTCCTCGGTCATGACGGCCGCCTTGACCGCCGCCTCGGCCGAGGGCCCGATGGTGAAGACGCCGTGGTTCTTCATCAGCACCGCCGGCGAGCGGTGCCCCTGCAGCGTCCCGACGATGCCCTGGCCGATGGAGTCGTCACCGATCAGCGCGAACGGCCCCACCGGGATCGGCCCGCCGAACTCGTCGGCCATCGCCGTGAGCACGCAGGGGATCTCCTCGTGCCGGGCCGCCCAGGCCGCGGCGTAGGTGCTGTGCGTGTGCACCTGCCCGTTGACCTCGGGCATGTTGCGGTAGACGTAGGCGTGCGCGGCGGTGTCGCTGGAGGGGGCCCGGACGCCGTCGAGCGCGTTGCCGTCCAGGTCGCACACGGTGATGCCCTCCCAGGTCAGCTGGTCGTAGGAGACCCCGCTGCCCTTGATGACGAACAGGTCCTCGCCGGGCACCCGCTCGGAGACGTTGCCCGAGGTCCAGGTGACCAGCTCGTAGCGGGTCAGGTACGCGTGCAGCGCGGCGACGTGCTCACGCTGCTCGCGGTGGGTGCCCTGCTCGGTGCGGGTCGTGGTGGCGGTCATGCCGGCTGCTCCTCGGTGGCGGTGGCGGTGGTGGTCGTGTCGGTCTGCCGGGCACCGATCCCCACGTGCCCCACGGCGGCCCGCTCGACCGGGAGCGCGGCGACCCACCGCTCCATGAACGCGTCGAAGCCGGCGACGTCGGTGGGGTCGGGCTCAGCGGTCGACAGGCTCGCGCCGGTGAAGACCGTGCCGTCCAGGTAGTCCGCCAGGCCCTGCTCCGGCGAGCGTCCGGCGGCGAAGGCGGCCAGGACGGCGATGCCCCAGGCGCCCCCCTCGGCCGCGACGTCGCCGACGGAGACCGGGGTGTCGATCGCGGCGGCCAGGAACCGCTGCGCCACGCCCTCGGTCCTGAACATGCCGCCGTGCGCGAACATCCGGTCCAGCCGTACGCCCTCGGTCTTCTGCAGGACGTCCATGCCGATCCGGAGCGTCGCCAGGGAGGAGAACAGGTGCGTCCGCATGAAGGTGCCGAGGTCGAGCCGGCTGTCCGGGGACCGCAGGAACAGCGGCCGGCCCTCCTCGAACTCGGTGATCGGCTCCCCGGAGAGGTAGTTGTAGGCGAGCATCCCGCCGCCGTCGCTCGCACCGTCCAGTGCGGCGGTGAACAGGGTCTCGAAGACCTGCGACCGGTCGGCCTCGACGCCCAGCGCCCGGGCGAACTCGGCGAACAGCCCGGCCCAGGCGTCCAGCTCACTGGCCCCGTTGTTGCAGTGCACCATCGCCACCGGGTCGCCGGCCGGCGTGGTGACCAGGTCCAGCTCGCGGTGCGCGCGGGAGAGCGCGCGCTCGAGCACGACCATGGCGAAGATGCTGGTGCCGGCCGAGACGTTGCCGGTGCGCGGGGCGACGGAGTTGGTGGCGACCATCCCGGTGCCGGCATCCCCCTCGGGGGGACACAGCGGGACGCCGGGACGCAGCTGCCCCGTCGGGTCCAGCAGCCGCGCGCCGGCCTCGGTGAGCCGGCCGGCCGGCTGGCCGGCGACGGCGATGGTGGGCAGCAGCGCGGCGAGGTCCAGGTCGGCACCGGCCTCGGCGGCGAGCTGGTCGAACCGGGCCAGCATCGCGGTGTCGTACCCACCGGTGCCGGCGGCGATCGGGAACATGCCGCTGGCGTCCCCGATGCCGAGGACCTTCTCGCCGGTGAGCTGCCAGTGCACATAGCCGGCCAGGGTCGTCAGGGAGTCGAGCCGTCCGACGTGCTCCTCGCCGTCCAGCACCGCCTGGTAGAGGTGCGCGACGCTCCACCGGTGCGGGATGTTGCAGCCGAACTCCGCGCTGAGCCGCTCGGCGGCCCGGCCGGTGTTGGTGTTGCGCCAGGTGCGGAACGGCGTCAGCAGCTCGCCGTCGGCGTCGAGGGCCAGGTAGCCGTGCATCATCGCCGACACCCCGAGCGCGCCGACGCCGGCCAGCTCGACGCCGTGCCGGCGCCGCACGTCCTCGGCCAGGGCCGCGACGCTCTGCTGCAGCCCGGACCACACGGCCTCCAGCGAGTAGGTCCACAGCCTGCCGACGAACTGGTTCTCCCAGTCGTGGCTGCCGACGGCGAGCGGGGCGTGGTCGGGCCCGATCAGCACCGCCTTGATCCGGGTCGACCCGAGCTCGATCCCCAGGGCCGTGGCTCCTGAGGTGATCGCTGCGCCGGCATCCGTCGTCATGTCAGGTGCTCCTTGATCCGCCTCGCGCTGAGGGCGGGCCTCAGCGGTCCCGTCGATCGCGGGACACGGCGGGACTGATGATTGTTAGCGTTAACAACAGCGTCGGTCAAGCCGGGCCGGTGGAGCGTCGGACGATCAGCTGCGGCACGACCGGGTCGGGCAGCAGGTCCTCGCCGTGCAGCCGGCAGAGCACCAGCCGGACCCCGCGCCGGCCCAGCTCGGCGAAGTCCTGCCGGACGGTGGTGAGCGGCGGGCTGTAGTACGCGGCCTCCGGGACGTCGTCGAAGCCGACGACGCTGATGTCGCCCGGGACCGACACGCTCTCCTCGTTCAGCGCGTTGAGCAGCCCGAGGGCCATCTGGTCGTTGGCGAGGAAGACCGCGGTGACGTCCTCGCCCCGCCGGCGGCGCTCGGTCAGGCGGCGGCCGGCGGCGTACCCCGCCGACGCCATCCAGTCACCTTCGAGCGGCTCGGGCACGGGCGCCCCGGCCTCGATCAGCGCGCGGCGCCAGCCACGCACCCGGCCCCGCGCCTCCAGCGAGTCGACCGGGCCGGTGACGTGGTGGACGGTGCGGTGGCCGAGGTCCAGCAGGTGCCGGACTGCCAGCGCGGCGCCCAGCTCCTGGTCGACCCAGACGGTCGGGTGCTGCTCACCGCGGCCCACCTGGACCGCGATCAGCGGCACCGGGGCGGTGAACCGGCGCAGCGCGTCGACGGCCTGGCCGTAGGTGGACAGCGCCACCACCGCGTCGACCGACTGGGCGACGAACCGGTCGACGGCCTCGCGCATCGCCCGCTCGCTGTCGTCGTCGAGGATCGCGACGCTCAGCGAGTACCCCGCCGCGCGGGCGGCCTGCTCCAGTCCGAGCAGGGTCTGCGCCGGCCCGTACTGGTTGATGTGCGACGTGACGAGGCCGATGGTCCGCGACGACCCGGTGACCAGCGCCCGTGCGGCCGCATTGGGCCGGTAACCCAGCTCGGCGATGGCCCGGAGCACCCGCTCCCTGGTGGCGGGTGCGACGTTCGGGTGGCCGTTGACGACCCGGGACACCGTCTGGTGCGAGACGCCGGCCCGAGCCGCGACGTCCGACATGCCCAACGCTCGCGGCGCCCCCTCGGGCAGCACGGTCGCCTCCTTCATGGGGGCGGCCTCATTGCCGCCCCCCGTCGGTGGTCCTGCGGACCGTCAGCGGGAAGAGCCGGCCCGCCGCTTGTTGTAGACGTCGAAGGCGACGGCGAGGAGCAGGATGAGCCCCTTGATCACCGACTGGATCGACTGGTCGACGCCCTGGAGCTGCATGCCGTTGCTCAGCACCGCCACGAGCAGACCACCGACCATCGCGCCGGCCACCGTGCCGACACCACCGGTGACGGCAGCGCCACCGATGAAGGCCGCCGCGATCGCGTCGAGCTCGAAGTTCTGGCCGGCCGCGGGCTGCGCGCCGTTGGACCGCGAGGAGTAGATGATCCCCGCAACCGCGGCCAGGAAGCCCATGTTGACGAAGATCCAGAAGTTGACGACCTTGACCTTGACACCGGACAGGGTCGCGGCCGCCAGGTTGCCGCCGATGGCGTACACCTGACGCCCGAAGACCGAGCGCTTGGTGATCATGCCGTAGACGGTGATCAGCACACCCAGGATGATGAGCACGATCGGCAGGCCACGGGCGTGGGCCAGCTGCCAGGCGAAGTACATGACCACGGCGGCGACGACGACGACCCGGGCGACGAAGAGCGGGAAGCTCTCCACCGGCTGCTTGTAGCGGATCCGCGCCACCCGGGTGCGGAAGCCGCTGACCGCGTACCCGGCGACCGCGAGCGCGCCGATCAGCAGGGTGAAGGCGTCGTACCCGTTGCCACCGAGCAGGCCGTTGAGGAAGCCGCTGGACACCTTCTGGTACTGCGGGGTGAACGGCGACAGCGAGATGTTGTCCAGCACCTGCAGGGTGAGCCCGCGGAAGATGAGCATGCCCGCGAGGGTCACGATGAACGCCGGGATCCCGACGTAGGCGACCCAGAAGCCCTGCCAGCAACCGACCGCGAGACCGACCGCGATGGCCGCGAGCATGCCGACCCACCACGGGGCGCCGTGCCGGATGACCAGCACGGCGGAGGTCGCCCCGGTCAGCGCCACGACCGAGCCGACCGACAGGTCGATGTGGCCGGCGATGATCACGATGACCATGCCGATCGCCAGCACCAGCACGTAGGAGTACTGCAGGACGATGTTGGTGATGTTGCCCGGGCTGAGCGACGTGCCGCCGGTCAGGATGGCGAAGAGCACCACCACGACGAAGAACGCGACGTAGATGCCGCTCTGCCGGAGGTTGCGGGTGAGGAGCTCGCGGATGTCGCTGGTCCCGACCTTGGTGGCCTGGGCCTGCGCGTCGGCGACCTCCGCGGGGGTCTGGTTGGTCTCTGTCTCCCCGGGCTGGGGCCCCACGGTCCTGGTCATGCTGCCAGCTCCCTCTCCTTGGTCATCAGCTTCATGAGGCTCTCCTGGGTGGCCTCACGAACCGGCTGCTCGCCGGTGATGCGCCCGGCCGAGAGCGTGTAGATGCGGTCACAGATGCCGAGCAGCTCAGGCAGCTCGGACGAGATGACGATGACGGCCTTGCCGGCCGCCACCAGCTTGTTGATGATCGTGTAGATCTCGTACTTCGCGCCGACGTCGATGCCGCGGGTCGGCTCGTCGAGGATCAGCACGTCCGGGTCGGTGAACAGCCACTTGGACAGCACGACCTTCTGCTGGTTGCCGCCCGAGAGCTTGCCGACGATCGAGGAGACGCTGGGCGCCTTGATGTTCATGTCCCGCCGGCTGTCCTCGGCGACCTTGGTCTCCTCGTTGCCGTTGACCCAGCCCCGGGTGGCGAGCTTGCTCAACGCGGCCGCGGAGACGTTGCGCCGGATGTCCTCGATGAGGTTGAGGCCGTACTTCTTGCGGTCCTCGGTCGCGTAGGCGATGCCGTGGTCGATGGCCTCGGCGACGCTGCGCGCCTTGACCTCGCGGCCGTGCACGAAGACCCGGCCCTCCTGGTAGCGACCGTAGGACCGCCCGAAGATGCTCATCGCCAGCTCGGTGCGCCCGGCACCCATGAGGCCGGCGATGCCGATGACCTCACCGGCCCGCACGTTGAAGGCCGCGTGGTCGACCACCAGGCGGTCCTGGGTGGGGTGCTTGACCGTCCAGTCCTCCACGCGCAGCACCTCCTCGCCGGGGTGCGACTCGCGGTCGGGGTAGTAGGACTCCAGGTCGCGACCGACCATGCCGCGGATGATCCGGTCGGTGTCGACGTCCGGGGCGGCCATGTCGAGCGTCTCGACGGTCTTGCCGTCGCGGATGATCGTGGTGTGCTGGGCGATCGCGACGATCTCGTTCAGCTTGTGCGAGATGATGATCGAGGTGATGCCCCGCTCGCGGAGCCGCCGCAGCAGGTCCAGCAGGTGGGCGGAGTCGTTGTCGTTCAGCGCGGCGGTGGGCTCGTCGAGGATCAGCAGCTTGACGTCCTTGGAGATCGCCTTGGCGATCTCGACCAGCTGCTGCTTGCCCACGCCGAGGGTGCCGACCGGGGTCACCGGGTTCTCGGCGAGACCGACCTCGGCGAGCAGCGCGGCGGCGTCGGCGTTGGCCTTGTTCCAGTCGATCAGGCCGGCGCGGCCCTTGCGCTCGTTGCCCAGGAAGATGTTCTCCGCGATGGACAGGTAGGGCACCAGCGCGAGCTCCTGGTGGATGATCACGACGCCTTGGTGCTCGCTGTCGCGGATGCTGCCGAACTTCTGCACCTCGCCGTCGAGGAGGATCTCCCCCTCGTAGGTGCCGGCCGGGTAGACGCCGGACAGGACCTTCATCAGCGTCGACTTGCCGGCGCCGTTCTCACCGCAGATGGCGTGGACCTCGCCGCGCCGCACCGCGAGTGACACGTCCGACAGCGCCTTCACGCCGGGGAACGTCTTGGTGATGGAACGCATCTCGAGGATGTAGTCGTCCATGGACGCCGTCGTCCTTGCCTCTCTGCGGGATGTCGGGCCGAGTGTGCGCCACTCGGCCCCTTGTTCGGGGTGCCCGGCTCCCGGGCTGTCCCGACCTGTCCGCGGAGCGGGTCGGGAGGTGGTACCGGCCGGGCTCGGCAGTCCTGCTGCCGAGCCCGGCCGGGCCTGTGGGGCGGTGGGTCAGCCGGCCTGGCCCTTGGCGACCTCGTCGGCCGTCCAGTAACCCGAGTCGATCAGGACCGACTGGATGTCGTCCTTGTAGACCGTCTCGATGGGCAGCAGGTACGAGGGGACGACCTTGACACCGTTGTCGTAGGTCTCGGTGTCGTTGGCCTCGGGCTCGTCGCCCTCGAGGAACGCCTCGGCCGCGGTGACGGCCTGGGCGGCGAGGGTGCGGGTGTCCTTGAAGATCGTGGAGCTCTGGACACCGTCGTTGATCAGCTTGACCGAGGCGATCTCGGCGTCCTGACCGGTGACGACCGGCAGCGGGGTCGGGGTCGAGGTCAGGTTCGGGCCGTAGCCGGCGTTCTGCAGGGCGGTGATGATGCCGCGCGAGATGCCGTCGTAGGGCGAGAGCACGCCGTTGACCTTCGAGCCGTCGTTGTAGCTGCCGGTGAGGAGGTCCTCCATGCGCTTCTGGGCGGTCTCCTGCGCCCAGCGCAGGGTGGCGGCCTGCTCGATGCTCGTCTGGCCCGACTTCACGACCAGCGTGCCGTCGTCGATGAACGGCTTGAGGGTGTCGAACGCGCCGTTGAAGAAGAAGGCTGCGTTGTTGTCGTCCAGCGAGCCGGCGAACAGCTCGATGTTGAACGGACCCTTGGTGCCGGTCGGCTTGCCGTCCTTGTCGGTGACACCGAGGCCGGCCAGCAGGGCGGTGCCCTGCGCGACGCCGACCTTGTAGTTGTCGAAGCTCACGTAGAAGTCGACGTTCTCGGTGTCGCGGATCAGCCGGTCGTAGCTGATGACCGGGATGTCCGCGTCGGCGGCGGCCTGCAGCTGGCTGCTGAGCGCGGTGCCGTCGATGGCGGCGACGACCAGGAGGTCGGCGCCCTCGGTGATCATCTGGTCGATCTGCTGACCCTGGGTCGGGATGTCGTCGTTCGCGTACTGGAGGTCGACCTTGTAGTTGGCGTCCTCCAGCTGCGACTTGACGGCGTTGCCGTCGGCGATCCAGCGCTCGGAGGTCTGCGTCGGCATCGAGACGCCGATCGTCAGGTCCGCGGGGTCGCTGCTCGCGGTGTCGTTCGAGTTGCCGCCGGCGCCACTGCCACCACAGGCCGTGAGGCCAACTGCCAGTGCGGCGCCCAGGGCGGTCAGCCCCAGCTTCTTGTTCACTGCCACATCTCTCCTTCGAGACATCTGCCGCCAGAGGGCGCAGGCCCGCATCTGTGCGAGCGACACAGTGTGAACGCTAACAACCCGGTGCCGTCAACCCTTGTGACCGAGATGGATCGTCACGGTCGCGTAACGGCCCGTTCATCGGGCGGTGAGAGCGCCGCCAGTTGGGTCGCACACCACCCGATGGGGTGAGGTGTTCGCCCGGAGCGGTCCCTGCCGCCGATCCCAGCCGACCCGTGACGACGCCGGGACGGGTGGATCGTGAGCCCGGTCACTGGCACCATGCGGCCATGCGCGGGCTGATGCAGGACGTCCCCTTGACCATCGACACGATCTTCCGGCACGCCGAGCAGCACCACGGTGACGTCTCGATCGTCACCGATGGCCCCGCCGGGCGGACCCGGTCCACCTACGCGGAGTGGGCCGAGCGGACCCGCCGGCTCGGTGGCGTCTTCGACGCCCTCGGCATCAGCGCCGACGGCCGGATCGGCACCTTCGGCTGGAACAGCCAGCGGCACCTGGAGCTGTACTTCGCCGGTCCGTGCAGCGGCCGGGTGGTGCACACG
The DNA here is from genome assembly GCF_005930475.1 of Modestobacter altitudinis. Classification (GTDB taxonomy): domain Bacteria; phylum Actinomycetota; class Actinomycetes; order Mycobacteriales; family Geodermatophilaceae; genus Modestobacter; species Modestobacter altitudinis. The sequence continues at coordinate 19,111 of NZ_SJEW01000053.1, read as the reverse complement.
CTGAACATCCGGCTCTTCCCCGAGCAGCTGACCTACATCGCCAACCACGCCGAGGACGAGGTCGTCTTCGTCGACCGCACCGTCCTGCCGCTGCTGTGGCCGCTGATCGACACCATGAAGACCGTCCAGCACGTGGTGGTGATGGACGACGGCGGCGACAACGAGGTCCCCGACGACCCGCGGGTGCTCGACTACGAGACGCTGCTGGCCGACGCCCAGCCGGTCGACTTCCACGTCACCGACGAGGGCTCCGCCGCCTACATGTGCTACACGAGCGGCACGACCGGCAACCCCAAGGGCGTCGTCTACTCGCACCGCTCCACCTACCTGCACACCATGGGCGTCATCTCCCCCAACGCCTTCGGCCTCGGTGTCCGGGACGCGGCGATGCCGGTCGTGCCGATGTTCCACGCCAACGCCTGGGGCATCGCCCACGCGGGCCCGGCCGCCGGGGCGGCGATGGTCATGCCCGGCTCGATGATGCAGCCCAAGGCGCTCGCCGACCTGATCGTCGAGGAGGGCGTCACCTTCACCGCCGGCGTCCCCACCATCTGGCAGGGCGTGCTGCCGCACCTGGCCGGTCGTCCGCACAAGCTGCGGGAGATCGGCTGCGGGGGGTCGGCGGTGCCCAAGGCGCTGTCGGAGGCCTACCGCGAGCAGGTCGGGCTGCCGATCCTGCAGGCGTGGGGCATGACCGAGACCCACCCGGTGGCCTCCTCCGGGGTGCTGTCCCGGGCCTTCGACGACGCCGACGACGCGACCAAGGCCGCCCAGCGCGCCCGCGCCGGCATCCCGTTCCTGGGCGTGGAGGCGCGGATCGTCGACGCCGACACCCTCGAGGAGCAGCCCTGGGACGACAAGGCCACCGGCGAGCTGCAGGTGCGCGGGCCGTGGTGCGCCGCGGCCTACTACAACCCCGACGCCGGGGTGGAGCTGGTGACCGCCGACGGGTGGATGAAGACCGGCGACGTCGCCGCGATGGCCCCCGATGGCAACATCCGGATCGCCGACCGCACCAAGGACCTCATCAAGTCCGGCGGCGAGTGGATCTCCTCGGTGGACCTGGAGAACGCGATCATGAGCCACCCGGCGGTGAAGGAGGCCGCCGTCGTCGGCATCCCGCACCCGAAGTGGGACGAGCGGCCGCTGGCCTGCGTCGTGCTCAAGGAGGGCCAGACGGCGACCGAGCAGGACATCCTCGACCACCTCGCGCCCCTGGTCGCGAAGTGGTGGATGCCCGACGCCGTCGAGTTCATCGACGAGGTGCCCAAGACCAGCGTCGGCAAGTTCTCCAAGAAGGACCTGCGCAGCCGCTTCGCGGAGTACCAGGTGAACGACTGACACCCGGGATCGGGGGCGCACACCTGCCGGCCCCGTCCAGGGCCCGCCCTGAGCTCGCGAAGGGTGGGGAGGACGGGGTCCTCACACCACGTACGGGGGGCGGCCGGTCTCGCTGACCATCGGCCGCCCCGCGGCGTCCCACTCCCCCATGCCGCCACCGACGTTGACCGCGTCGTAGCCGTTCTGGTTCAGCCAGGCGGTCACCCGCGCCGACCGCCCGCCGCTGCGGCAGGTGACGTACAGCGGGTCGCCCTCGGGCAGCTCGTCCAGCCGGGAGGGGACGTCGCCCATCGCGACGTGGGTGGCCCCGTCGATGTGCCCGGCGGCCCACTCGTCGTCCTCGCGGACGTCGAGGACGACGGCGTCGTCGGGGACCTCGGCGGCGGGCACGGTCGGCACCTGCTGGGGCATCATCACGCGATCCATGGTGGCACGCGTCGCGGCGGCGCTCTCGCTGACAGGATGGTCGCGATGTCCGCCCCCACGCCGGTCCGCGAACCGGTCTGGTCCCTCTCCCGCAAGGCCATCGCCCTGTGGGTGACGCAAGGGGCCGTCGGCACCGTCTGCTACGGCCTGGTGGTCACCGCCTTCTGGCTGCTGGTGCCCCTGGACGCCGGCTGGGCGGTCGCCCCGGCGCGGTGGGCGGGTGCCGCGTTCGTGCTGGCCTACGCGGTGCTGGCCCTCGCCGTCCGCCCCCGGCTGCGGTACCGGGTGCACCGGTGGGAGGTCACCGGCGAGGCGATCTACACCCTCACCGGATGGCTCACCCGCAGCTGGACGCTCGTCCCGATCTCGCGGGTGCAGACCGTGGACGTGACGCGGGGCCTCCTCCAGCAGCTGTTCGGGCTGGCCACCGTGGCCGTGCTGACCGCCTCCTCGCAGGGCACCGTGCGGATCCCGCACCTCGACCTCGACGTCGCCCGGCACGTCGCCGACCACGTCGCGCGGCGGGCCGAGAAGATCCGGGACGAGGCGACGTGACCGGGCCGACCGCGAGACGGACCTCGCCCCGGGTCCTGCTGGTGCACACCCTCACCTTCCGGCAGGCCCGCTCGGTCGTGCCGGTGGCGCTCGCCGTCATCGCCGGCCGGGGACTGCAGGGCAGCCCGGCCACCGTGGTGGCCCTGGTCGTCGGCGTCACCGTGCTGTCGCTGCTGTGGGCCGCGCTGGCCTGGTGGCGGACCAGCTACCTCGCCGGGGACACCGCCGTCGTCCTCACCCGGGGGCTGGTGTCCCGCTCGGTCCGGACCGTGCCCAACGACCGGATCCGCGGCGTCGAGGTGGAGGCGCCGCCGGTGCACCGCCTGTTCGGCCTGGTGCGGGTCCGGATCGACGCGGCCGCCGGGACGGTCGCCGGCAAGGACGAGGAGCTCGTCATCGACGGCGTCCTGCGCGCGGAGGGCGACCGGCTGCGCGCCCAGCTGCTCTCCCGGCGCGCGGTGGTGGCGACCGAGGCGGCCGGGCGGCACTCCGCGCCGGAGCCGGTCGAGGAGGAGCTGCACCGGTTCCGCAACCGGTGGCTGCTCTACTCGCCGCTGGTCGGCAGCTACCTGGTGCTCCCGCTGGCGGCGGTCGGCGCGCTGTTCCGGCTGCTGGACGAGGTCCCGGACCGGTACGTGCCCCGGCCGGGGGAGCTCCTCGGGTCACCGGACCTCTCCGACGGCTGGCTGGTCCTCGCCGTCCTCGGTGGGGCGCTCGTGCTGCTCGCCCTGGGGGCCGTGCTGGGCAGCGCCGTCGTCAACTGGCGCTTCCGCCTGGTGCTCCGCGGTGGGTCGCTCATCACCGAGCGAGGGCTGTTCACCCGCCGGCACACCGACCTGGAGGTCGACCGGATCCGCGGCTGCGCGATCAGCGAGGGGCTGGGCATGCGGCTGGTCGGCGCCGCTCGCGCGACGGCCCTGGTGACCGGGCTGGGCGACGCCGCCCGGCGGGGCCAGCTGCTCCCGCTGGGCCCGCAGGAGGACGCCTGGCAGCTCACCGACCTGCTGGTGCCCTCACCGGGGTCGCTGCAGCGACATCCCACGGCGGCCCGCCGCCGGCGGCTGGGCCGGGCGGTCGCCCCCGGCGGCGCCGTGCTGGTCGCCGGTGCCGTGCTGACGGCAACGGCCGGCTGGTGGCCGCTGCTGGTCGTCGGCGCGGCGCTCACCGCCCTGGGGGTGCCCCTCGGCCTGGCCCGGTACGCCGCCCTGGGCCACGCCACCGGCCCGTCGTCGTTCGCGGTGCGCTCCGGTTGGCTGGTCCGGGAGCACGTCGTGCTGCAGCGGCGCGCCGTGGTCGGCTGGGAGGTGCGGCAGACCGTCGTCCAGCGGCGGGCGGGGCTGGCCACGGTGCAGGCCTGCGTCGGCGCCGGGCAGGGCGGCTACTCGGCCGTCGACATGGCCGCATCGGAGGTCGCCGCCTTCACCCGCGCCGCGTCGGGCTCCTGGGCCTCCGCGCTGGCCGGCTGACCGCCGTGCCCATCGACGCCGAGGCCCTGCGGGCGCTGCTGCCCGAGCCCACCGACGCCCCTGGGCCGGAGCTCGCCGGCGCGGGGACCGCCGACGGGCTGCGCTTCGCGGGGCTGCAGCTCACCGGGGACGCGACCGGCGCCCGGTTCCTGGAGTGCGTGCTCACCGACTGCGACGTCACCGGTGTCGTCTTCGACCGCGCGCGGCTGGTCAGCTGCCTGCTCACCGACGTGCGCTCCCCCGCCTGGTCGCTGGTCGACGCCACGCTGCTGGACGTGGTGGCCGTCGGCGGCCGGTTCGGCGCGCTGACCGCGCACGGCGCGCAGCTGACCCGGGTCGGGCTGGACGGCGTCAAGGTCGACTTCCTGGACCTGCGCGGCGCGACCCTGGTCGACGTCACGCTCACCGGGTGCACCGTCGGCGAGCTGGACCTGGGCGGCGCCGACCTGCGCGACGTCCGGCTGGTCGACTGCACGGTGGACTCCCTGGTCCTCCAGGGTGCCCGGAACCGGGCCGTCGACCTGCGCGGCGCCGAGGTCGCCCGGCTGGCCGGCGTCGCGGACCTGCGGGGCGCCACGATCAGCGCCGCCCAGCTCGCCGGCTGGTCCGCCGCGATGGCCGCCGAGCTGGGCATCCGGGTCAGCTGACCAGCAGCTCCCCGAGCAGCCCCGCCGCCGCGGCCGGGGAGTCGGCGGCGAGCAGCCCGGCGGCGGCCAGCACGTAGCGGCGGTCGATGACGACCTCGGTGCCGGCGAGCACGCCCCCGGCACCGCCGCGGTCCGCCGCGACCCGGGCCAGCACCGCCTGCACCGCGGTCGGGTCCGCGTGCCGGAAGACCCCACCGGAGAGCACCACCAGGCCGACCCCGCGGGCGCTCGCCCCGCCGGGGCCGTAGGCGGCCTCGCTCCGCAGGTGCCGGCGCAGCGCCACGACCGCCGCCGCCTCACCCAGCGCCAGCGCGTCCTCGCCGGGCGTCGGCAGCCCCTCGGCGGCGGCCGCCGCACGCAGCGCCTGCGCGCTGGAGTGCACGCCCAGGTCGCCCTCGACCGTGCGCCGGCGGGCGGGGACGCCGACGGCCGACCGCTGCAGCGCGGACTGCTCCGCGTCGGCGACCGGCACGCAGTGCACGTCGGTGGTGGCACCGCCGACGTCAAGCACCAGGACGCCCGGCACGTCCGCACCGGCCCGCACGCCGGCCAGCGCTGCGACGCCGTCCAGCACCGCGTCCGGGGTCACCGCCCGCACCCACTGCCGCAGCCGCGGGTCGGCCGACAACCGGTCCCCGCCGATCACGTGGCGGAGGAACACCTCCCGGATGGCCCCCCGCGCGGACTCCGGGGCCAGCCGGCCGATGTCGGGCAGCACGTTGTCCGCCACCGTCACCGGTACCCCGGCCGCGGCCAGCACGGCGTGGACCTCGTCCCGGACGGCGACGTTGCCGGCGAGCACGACCGGTGTGAGCACCCCACTGCCCCCCGGCACCCGCACGCTCGCACCGGGACCCTGCAGCGGGGCCTGAGCCAGGGCGGCCGCGTTGTGCCGCAGCACGCCGGCCTCGCCGCCGTCCGTGCCGCCGACCAGCAGGACGACGTCGGGCGCGGCGGCGGCGAGCTCCTGCACCGTCCCGGCGGACAGCCGGCCGGCGGCCACGTGCACCACCCGCGCGCCCGCGGAGAGCGCCGCCCGGGAACCGGCCTCGGCGCTGATCAGCTCCTCGTAGCCGACCACCGCGAGCCGGAGCCCGCCGCCGGCCGAGGAGCAGGCGCGCACCGGGGCGTCCCAGCCGTCGGTGGCCGCCAGCACCCCGGTGACGACGTCGTCGTGCGTGGTCGGCGCCTGCCGGGTCCCGACCAGCCGGCCGCCGGGCAGCTCGACCAGCGCCGCCTTCGTCCAGGTCGAGCCGATGTCGATGCAGGCGACCCGGTCGGTCATGCCCGGACGAGCCCGGCGGACGCCGCCAGGCCGGTCAGCCCGGCGGTGCCGAACGCCTGGACCGGGCCCAGCGCACCGGTGCCCTGGAGCTGCCCGGCCGCCGCCCGCACCGCCGCCTCGGCCAGCAGGTCCGCGGTCATCGCGTAGGGGTCGGGGCCGGCGAGGCGCACCCGGGAGACCCGGTGCCCGTCGGCGTCCCGCACCTCGGCGACGACGTGCGTGCGGGTGCCGCCGCCGGTGGTCGGCGCCTCCGCGACGCGTCGCCCGACGAGATCGGCGAGCCGGGTCATCCCGGCCGGGGCACCCGGCACCCGGGCCAGCCAGGGGGTGACCGGGGCGAGCCGGTGGGCGACGGCGGTCGCCGGCCCGAACCAGTCCAGGTACACGCCCACCCCCTGCAGCGTCGGCGCGAGGGACGGCAGGGTCAGGTGCTCCGAGCCGCCCACCGACAGCCCGCGGCGGGACCGCCCGGCGACGTCGAAGCGCCACTCCCGGGCGCCGGCCGGTTCGGTGACCAGCCGGCCGCCGTCCCAGGCGAAGCCGGGTTCGAGCAGGACGCCGAGCAGCGAGACCAGGGTGCCGCGGGAGAAGCCCTGGCCACGGACGCCGTCCAGGCTGTAGCCGACGTCGACCCGGTGGGCGCGCCCGCCGGCCTCGGCCAGCGCCAGGGCCCCGGCCAGCGACCCGGGCACGTAGTCGTGGCCGAAGGCGGGGAGCAGCGCGGCGCCGGTCCGCTCCGCGCGCGGGCCGAACTCGGCGAAGACGCGGCGCAGGAACGGCGGCTCACCGGTGGAGTCCAGGTAGACCGCGCCGGCGTCGGTGGCCGCCGCGACCGCCGGCTCGCCGAGCCGCTGGAACGGCCCCACGGTCGTCACCAGCACGTCCCCGCGGCCGACCAGGGACCGCACCGACGCGGTGGCGGTGACGTCGGCGGTCACCGTCTCGAGCGGACCGGCGGCCCCGCCGAGCCGGGCCGCCAGCTGCTCGAGCCGGCCGGGATCGCGCCCGGCCAGCACCGGCCGGGCACCCCGGTCGACCAGCGCCTGGGCCGTCCGGCCACCGGTGTGGCCGGTGGCGCCGAACAGGACGATGCGTGCGGCCATGCGCGGACCCTAGGCGGACCGCGACGGAACTCGGCGGTCCGGGCGTGCGCGCCACCGCACCGGGTAGGTCGCGCATGATGCACCGAGGCCGATGGTCCCCCGCCCGCTCAGTTCACCGTGCCCTCGAGGCCGGCCCGGCCGGCGAGCGCGGCGGCCTCCACCCGGGTCGACACCTTCAGCTGGCGCAGCAGGTTGGCCACCAGCCGCTTCACGGTGCGCTCGGAGACGTGCAGCGTCGTGGCGATGTCGACCGTGCTGGTGCCGGCGGCCACCAGCCGCCAGAGCCGGCGGTCGTCGGCGGTCAACCGGGCGGCGACGCCCTGGTCGGCGGTGGGGGCCGCGTCGTCGAGCAGCTGGCGCAGCAGCGACTCCGGGATCACCGACCAGCCGTCGAGCACGGCGAGCAGCGGTCGGACCAGCGCCTCCGGGGACGTCGTCTTCGGCAGGAAGGCGCTGGCGCCGGCGCGCAGCGCCTCCAGCGCGGCGTCGGCCTCGGCGAGGCCGGAGAGGGCCACGACCCGCACCATCGGCTCGGTGCGGCGGATGGCCGCGATCGCCCGGGTCCCGCCGGGTGGCGGCATGTGCAGGTCGACGATCGCGACGTCGGCGTTGTGCCGGCGGACCAGGGCCGCGCCGGCCGAGGCGTCCTCGGTGGTGCCCACGACGCGCACCCGACCCCCGCTCTCCGGCGGCAGCAGCAGCGCCAGACCCCGGCTGAACAACGGGTGGTCGTCGATGACCACCACGTCCACGGGGGGCCGGTGCCCAGCCCCGGCGTCCATGCCCTCCACGTCACTCCCCTGGTCCGGCTGCGTCCCGGCGTCGCTGACCGTCGCACAACCGGAGGTGCCCGTGACCCTCGCCGCTGACACACGCCCTGCCGCCCTGCCCGCCGTCCTCACCGACCTGCTGCGCGCCGTGCGCACCCGGCTGCACCGTCCTGCCGCCCTGCCGGTGACCCCGGGGGACGCCCTGGTCCGGGCGATGTGCCACGACATGCGCAGCCCGCTCGCCGCACTGGAGTCGGTCCTCGACCGGCTGGACGACGGCGCGGGCGGGCACCCGGAGCTGCTCGAGCTGGCCCGCGCCCAGGCCCACCACCTGTCGTCGATGCTGCGCACCGCCGACGCCACCGGCGGGGCACCGGAGCGGCGCGGCACCCGGCCGCTGGTCGACGTGCTGCGGGCCTCCGTCGCGGCCTCCGGGCTGCCGCGGCACCAGCTGACGGTGACGCTCGGGGAGGACGCCGACGCCGTCCAGGTGGCCGATGCCCGGGTGCAGCGCGTCCTCACCAACCTGCTGGAGAACGCCCACCGGCACGGGGAGGGCCGGCCGGTGCGCCTGTGCGCCGACCGCCGGGGGGAGTGGGTCCACCTGGCGGTGACCCAGGCCGGGGTGCCGGCCGACGCCGTCGTGAGCCGGCTCAGCCAGCAGGCGCCGCCGGTCGACCTGGACGGCCTGGGCCTGTGGTCGGTGCAGCGGCAGACCCGTGAGCTGGGCGGACGGCTGTTCTGGTCCCAGGCCGCCGACGGGGCCTTCACGCTCACCGTCCGCCTCCCGGACCGGTGACGCCCGGGCCGGTGGGTCACGGGGCGGCGGCGACCGCCTGCGGGGCCGGCCGGGCGGTGAGCGTCGAGCCGACGCTGGCCGACACCACGACGCCCACGGCGAGGAGGCCGACCGCCGGGGTCCGCTGGCCGAGCAGCAGCCAGCCCGCCAGGGTGGCGACCGCCGGCTCGAGGCTGAGCAGCACCCCGAACACGCGCTCCGGGAGCCTGCGGAGCGCGGCGAACTCCAGCGTGTAGGGCACCACCGACGCCAGCAGCGCCGTGCCGGCGACGAGCAGCAGCAGGTGCGGGTCCGGGAGGGCCGCCGCGGCGCCGTGCGCACCGACGGGGAGCAGCACCAGCGCGCCCAGGGCCATCGCGACCGCCAGCCCGCCCTGGCCCGGGACCAGCGCGCCGACCCGGGCGCTGGCCAGGATGTACAGCGCCCAGAACCCGGCGGCGCTCAGTGCGAAGAGGACGCCGACGCGGTCGAGGTGGAGGCCGGCGCCGTCGGCGAGGCCGAGGAGGGCGACGCCGGTCGCCGCCAGCAGCACCCAGCCGAGGTCCCGCGCGCGTCGGGACAGGGCCGCAGCGAGGACGAGCGGTCCCAGGAACTCGATGGTCACGGCGGTGCCCAGCGGGATGCGGTCGATCGAGGCGTAGAACGAGCCGTTCATGCCGGCCAGCGCCACCCCGAACACGGCCACCGCCCGCCACTGGGCGCGGGACCACGACCAGGACCGGGGCCGGGCGACGGCGAGCAGCACCAGCGCGGCCACCCCCAGGCGGAGCAGCGTCGTGCCGGCCGGACCGGCGTCGCTGAAGAGCTGCGCGGCCAGCGCGGCACCGACCTGCAGCGAGACGCACGAGCCCAGCACCATCAGCACGGCCGGCCCGGAGCCTCCCGGGCGGGACGCCCCGGGGCGGGCAGCGGACAGGACCTCGGGGGCGGGCACGCCCACGAGCATCACCGCGCCCGACCGGATCGTCCAGCGCACCATCCGGGGCGCGACGGTCCAGCCCAGCTGCTGCCGCTCGTGCCGGCCGGAACCGATCGCCCACGACCTCGACATCGTGCCCGGTGAGGAGCACCCGGACCGACCGGCGGCACTGCAGGACGTCACCGGCCAGGTCGGCCCCGAGGGGCCACCGAACGGCACGGGGGTGACAGCGGGCCGGGGCATCTGAGAGGTGTCACCGCGTGGGCGGCGACAGCGACGACGCCAAGGGAGAACGCCCGTGTTCACGCACACCCATGCCCTGCAGTTCGAGGCCAAGCCCGACGGTCCCGACCCGGACTTCGCCCGCAAGATGCAGGAGATCCTCGGCGGTCAGTGGGGCGAGATGACCGTCGCCACCCAGTACCTGCTCCAGGGCTGGAACTGCCGGCTGCCCGGCAAGTACAAGGACATGCTCCTGGCCATCGGCACCGAGGAGCTGGCCCACGTCGAGATGATCGTGACCTGCATCGACCGGCTGCTCGACCACATGCCGCTCAAGCCCGACGCGGCGGACCGCACCAAGGAGGCGGCAGCCGGCTACGGCCAGCACAACCCGCAGCACCCGCTGGTCAACGGCGGCGGCGCGTCCTACATGGACAGCATGGGCAACCCCTGGACCGGCGCGTACGTGACCGCCAGCGGCAACCTGTACGCCGACTTCGCCTACAACGCCTCGGCCGAGATGCAGGGCCGGCTGCAGGTCGCCCGGCTGTGGAACATGACCGACGACCCGGGCGTGAAGGACCTCCTCCGCTTCCTCCTCACCCGCGACCACATGCACCAGCAGCAGTGGCTGGCGGCCATGGAGGAGCTCAAGGCCGACGGGCTGGACGGCATCCCGGTGCCCGAGGCGTTCCCGCTGGACGAGGAGCTGCCGGAGTTCGCCTACACCTTCATCGACGCCTCCGACGGTCCCGAGGCCGCCAACGGCCGCTGGGCCAACGGCCCCGCGCTCGACGGCACGGACAACGTCCTCCGCGCCGCCCCGATCGCCGCCACCGCCGACGCCCCGATCCTCCCGCCGCCGGACCCGCGGCTGTACGGCACGCCCCCGGCGCCGATGACCGGTCTGCTCCAGAAGGCCAAGGACGCCCTCAAGTGAGGTGCCGCCTCGGGCGTCCGCACGCCTGAGGCACCCCGCAGCGCCGTCGCCGTGCCGGCGCCCCGGCTCCGCTCCCCGAGCGGGCCTGGGACGCCGGCCCGGCGGGCGCCCGAACCGCCCCCAGCAGGAGGTCATCCGTGTCCCTGTCCGTCCCCTCGCACGCCCCGCACCTGCACCTGCCCGCGCTGCGGGTCCCGGCCCTGCCCAGCGGGCTGCCGGTCGCCACCGTGCTGTTGTCCGTGCTCTACGCCGCCGCGCTCGCCGTCGCCCTGACCGCCCCCGGCCAGCACGCCGTGGCCGGCTGCGTGGTGCTCGCCGGCCTCGTCGGCCGCACCGTCGTCCGTCGCCGCCGGTCGACCGCCGCCGCGGTCACCGCCACCGCAGCCGCCGTCGACTCGATCGCCGTCCTGCCCGCCGAGGCCCCCGCGACCTGACGCCGCGAGGCGCGCCCCCTCCGGGACGCGCCTCGCGAACGCAACGTGCTGGAACGGCCCCGTTGCAGGGTCCCACGGCGAGCCCGCGAGTCGTGGGGGGCAACGGGGTCCTTCGTCAGTGCTGGACGGCCTTCTCCGCGCCGATGCCGGTGAGCGACCGGACCTCGAGCTCGGCGTACTTGTCGACGTCCGGGCGCTCCTTGGACAGCTTGGTGCCGAGCCAGCCGAGGAAGAACGACAGCGGGATGGAGACCAGGCCGGGGTTGTTCAGCGGGAACCAGGAGAAGTCGACGTCCTGGAGGAGCGACGTGGACTTGCCGGTGGCCTCGTTCACCGGCGCACCGGAGACCACCGGGGAGAAGATGATCAGCGTGACGCAGGCGATCAGCCCGCCGTAGATCGACCACAGCGCGCCCTGGGTGGTGAAGTTCTTCCAGAACAGCGTGTAGAGGATCGTCGGGAGGTTCGCCGACGCTGCGACGGCGAAGGCCAGCGCCACCAGGAAGGCGATGTTCAGCCCGGCCTGCAGCGCCAGGATGCCCAGGCCGATGGAGATCGCACCGATGACGATCGCGGCGATCCGGGCGACCTTGACCTCCGTGCCCGGCGCGGCGTTGCCCTTCTTGATCACCGAGGCGTAGATGTCGTGGGCGAAGGACGCCGACGCGGTGATCGTCAGGCCGGCGACGACGGCCAGGATGGTGGCGAACGCGACGCCGGAGATGATCCCGAGCAGCGCGGTGCCACCGAGCTCGAAGGCCAGCAGCGGCGCGGCGGCGTTCACCGCACCCGGGGCGGCCAGGATCTCCTCCCGGCCGACCAGCGCACCGGCGCCGTAGCCGATGACCAGGCTGAAGATGTAGAAGATGCCGATCAGCCAGATGGCCACGACCACCGACTTCCGGGCGTCCTTGGCCGTCGGCACCGTGTAGAAGCGCATGAGCACGTGCGGCAGACCCGCGGTGCCCAGCACCAGGGCCAGACCCAGGCTGATGAAGTCGAGCTTGGTCACGTTGGTCAGGCCGTACTGGGCGCCGGGTTCGGCGACCGCCTGGCCACCGTTCTCGATCGCCCCGCCGATCAGCGAGGACAGGTTGAACCCGTACTCGGCGAGCACCCAGACGGTCATCACCAGGGCGCCGATGATCAGCAGCGAGGCCTTGATCACCTGCACGTAGGTGGTGCCGCGCATGCCGCCGACGAGGACGTAGAAGATCATCAGCGCGCCGACGACGACGACGGTCGCGGCCTGCGCGGCCTCACCGGTGACGCCGAGCAGCAGCGTCACCAGGCCACCGGCACCGGCCATCTGGGCGAGCAGGTAGAAGAGGCTGACGACCAGGGTCGAGAGCGCCGCGGCGGTGCGCACCGGGCCCTGCCGCATCCGGAAGGCCAGGACGTCGGCCATGGTGAAGCGGGCGGTGTTGCGGAGCAGCTCGGCGACGAGCAGCAGCGCCACCAGCCAGGCGACCAGGAAGCCGATCGAGTAGAGGAAGCCGTCGTAGCCGTAGACGGCGATCGCCCCGGCGATGCCCAGGAACGAGGCGGCCGACAGGTAGTCACCGGCGATCGCCAGGCCGTTCTGGGTGCCGCTGATGTTGCGGCCGGCCGCGTAGAAGTCGGCGGCGCTCTTGTTGTTGCGGCTGGCCCGGAAGGTGATGACCAGCGTGATCAGGACGAAGACGCCGAAGATCGAGATGTTGATGGCCGGCTCGCCGATGGTGCCGGCGTCGGCGGCGATCAGGTCAGCCACGGGTGGTCCCCTCGCGAGGGCCGGCGAACTCGTGCGCCTCGAGCCGCTGGCGCATCTCGTCGGCGATCGGGTCGGTGGACTTGCCGGCGTGCCGCACGTAGAGCTGGGTGATCAGGAACGTCGTCACGAACTGGCCCAGGCCGAGCAGGATCCCGAGGTTGATGTTCCCGAAGACCTGGGTGGACATGAAGTCGTGCGCGTAGGTCGAGAGCAGCACGTAGAGCAGGTACCAGGCCAGGAAGGCCACCGTCATGGGCACGGCGAAGCTCCGGAAGCGGCGGCGCAGCTCGGTGAACTCCGGGGAGTCCTGCGCCTGGCGGTACTCCTCCGGGGTCAGCAGCTTGCGTTCGGTCGGTGGGGTCATGGCGCGCCTCACTGTGCATGGCCTGAGTGGTGATCGCGGTCACCATAAGCGGCACTCGATCAGAACGGGAGAGGCCGCAATCCGATGGTTATGGAGGGACTCCCGGTCGACGCCGGAACTCCACGCAGGTGCAACGCCGGGGCAACACCGGGCTGGTGGCATGGGTGCATGGCGATCTCCCGGCCCGGCACCACGGCATCCCGCTCCCTGGGCGGGGCCGGCTCGCCGACCGGCTGGTTCCCGGTGGCCCGCTCCGCGGAGGTGCAGACGACGCCGGTGCCGGTGGGCGCCGCGGGCCGGGCCTACGTCGTCGTCCGGCTGCGGCCCGGTGCGGAGGTGACCGCGCTGTCGGCCCGCTGCCCGCACCGGCTGGTGCCGCTGGCCACGGCCACCGTCGTCGACGGCCGGCTGCAGTGCCCGTCCCACGGCTGGCAGTTCGACGCGGAGGGCCGCTGCGTGGCGATCCCGTCCCTCGGCGTCGACGGCACCCCGCCGCCGCGCGCCGACCTCTCGGCCCCGTGGGCGGTGGAGGAGCGGGACGGCTGGGTCTGGCTGGCCCCGGAGCGAACGCCGCTGGCCCGTCCGCCGCGGCTGGCCGGTCGCACGCCCACCCTCGAGCCGGTGCCCGCCCCGCCGGCTCCGGACGGCCCGGTGTTCGGCAACCTCGACCCGGCCCTGGAGCACGCCTGGCACCCCGTCGCCCGGGCCGGTGAGCTGGTCGAGGGCGGCTGGGTCCAGGTGCGGCTGCTCGGCCGGACCTGGACCCTGCACCGCCGCGACGGCGTGCCGGACGCCGATCCGCCGGCCTGGGGTGTCCTCGAACGGCACGGCCTGGTGTGGATCGCCCCCGCCGAACCGCGAGACGAGTTGCTCGACGTCCCGGAGACCACCGACGCCCGGTTCACCGCCGTCTGGCTGACCCCGGCGCGCAGCACCGCCCCGGCGGGCCTGCTGGCCGACGCATTCCTGGACGGGGCGCGCGGCCGCCGGCCGCCCGGCGCCGAACCGCAGGAGTCGCCCGAGTACGCGGTGAGCCCCGAGCCGGGGGGCTTCAGCGGCGCCCTGGAGCAGCGGGCCGTGGACTCGGCCGTCGCCCGCCGGCGCGTGACCTACCGGTACCGGGCCCCCTTCCAGCTGCTGCGCCGGGAGGAGCCAGACAGCGGTGCGGTCCGGACGACCCTGTTCCTGCTGCAGCCCGAGGACGCCGACTCGACGCGGGTCCACACCTGCCTGCTGCTGCACGGCCTCGGCGGAGCGGCGGTGGTCCCGGCGGACGTCGTCGCCGCCGAGCGGGCCGCCGAGGAAGCGGTGCTCGCGGAGGACCTCGCGCGGCAGGCGAGGACGGAGAGCGCGGGCCTGCCCCTGCAGCTGCGCGACGAGCTGCACCTGCGGGCCGACCGGCTCGGCGTCGCCCTGCGCCGGGCGCTGGCCGACCTCGCCGCGAACGCCGCCGTCGCCGACCGGGCGGCCGGGCTGCAGCGGCGCGCCTCGGCCTGACCCCTCCGCCTCCGCAGCCGGCGCACGGGAGGACGATCGGCCCGTGACCGCACCGGGAGCGTTCGAGAGGGGCACCGACGGCCCCCGCGTCATCCTCGTCGGCGTCGACGGGTCGTCCACCTCGCTGCGGGCCGCGGCCTACGCGGCCGGCCTCGCCCGCCGGCAGCGCTCGCGGCTGGTCGCCGTGCACGTCGCCGAGGCGGCTCCACCGATGGCCGGCTGGGTGCCCGCCGCCCAGGCGGTCGTCCGGGAGGCCGCTGCCGAGGTGGACGCGGAGCTGCGACGGGAGATCCTGGCGGCCGCCGAGCAGCTGGGCATCGAGGTCGACTACCGCAGCGTGCACGGCGACCCGGTCGCCGAGATCTCCCGGATCGCCGACGCCCTGCCCGCGGACGCCGTGCTGGTGGGCGCCTCGGAGCAGGCTGGGCACCGGGTGATCGGCTCGGTGGCGGTCCGGCTGGTGCGGATGGGCCACTGGCCGGTGACCGTCGTCCCGTGACGGTCCCGTGACGGTCCCGTGAGCGGCGCCTGCGGGCCGAGTGGGCAGTCGTGGTCGCCGACACGGCGGGACACGCCGGGCGCGACGACCAGAACTGCTCAGTCGCCGTCGGGGTCGTCGGGGTCGTCGGGGTCGTCGGGGTCGTCGTGGTCGTCGTGGTCGAAGGCGCCGGCGACGAGGTCCCGGTGGACGGCGAGCAGCCGCCAGAGCACCCCGGCCAGCACGAGCTCCGCGGCCCCGGCGACGGCGAAGACCGTCGGCACGCTGGTCGCGTCGGCGAGCACCCCGCCGACCAGCGCACCCAGCGGGATGCCGCCCCACACCAGCGTCCGGTAGCCGCCCTGGACCCGGCCGAAGAGCTCCTCAGGGATCAGCGCCTGCCGCAGCGACATGGTGAGCACGTTCCAGAACAGCACCCCCGCCACCCCGCCGCCGAAGAGCGCGCCGGCGACCACGCCGTTCTCGGTGAACGCCATCGCCCCGAGCGCGAGGGCCGCGATCACCGACCCGGCGACCAGCGTGGCGGTGCGGCCGATCGCCCGGGCCAGCGGTGCCGCGGTGAGCCCGCCGACCACGGCACCGACGCCGGCAGCGGTGAGCAGCAGGCCGTAGCCGGCCTCGCCGATGTGCAGGGTGTCCAGGGCGTACAGCACCAGCACGCCGGTGGTCATCGACTGGGTGAACGAAGTGCTCGCCGAGACCAGCGTCAGGCCGCGCAGGAACCGGTGCCGCCACAGCCAGCCGACACCCTCGGCGACGTCCCGGCGGATCGTCGTCCGTGGACCGTCGGCACGGGCCGGGCGGTGCGCACCGGCGATGCCGACGACCAGCACCGCGGCGAGCAGGAACCCGCCGGCCGAGGTGACCAGCGGCGCGGCGACGGCCAGCGCGAACAGCACCGACCCCAGCGGCGCACCGATGAAGCCCTGGCTGGCCTCCTCCGCGGTGGTCAGCAGCCCGTTGCCGCGGTCCAGCTGCTCCCGGCGCACGACCTGGGGCAGCATCGCCCGGGCCGCGCTGTCGTAGACGGTCTCGGCCACCCCGACGGCGAAGGCGACGGCGTAGAGGACGACGAGGGACGCCGTGCCGGTCAGCGCGGTGACCGCCAGCGCCCCGAGAGCCAGCGCGCGGACGACGTTGGCCGCAGCCATCGCCCCCTTGCGGTCGACCCGGTCGACGACGGCCCCTGCCGGTAGCGCGAACAGCAGCCAGGGCAAGAACGCCAGCGACGTCAGCCCGGCCACCAGCACGGGGTCCCGGGTCAGCGTCGCCGCCAGCAGCGGCAGCGCCACCCGGTTGACGCCGTCGGCGAGGTTGGAGACGGCGCTGGCCGCGTACAGCCGCCAGAACGCCGGGCCGAGGGGCGTGGACACCCCGCCGACCCTGCCAGTGCCGTGCCACCCGTCCGCAGCCCGGCTGCGACGATCAGGTGCGTGATCGACCTCGAGGCCCTGACCGGCCGCACCTTCGACGCCGTGCTCTTCGACATGGACGGCACCCTCATCGACTCGATGGCCGGCTCGCTGCAGGCCTGGGCGCGCTGGGCCACCGAGCACGGCGTCGACCCCACGCACCTGGCCGACCTGGGCGGGCGACCGGCGGCCCAGGTCGTCCCGGCGCTGCTCACCGCCGACCGGGTCGCCGACGCGCTGGCCCGGATCGAGCACCTGGAGAACGAGGTGGCCGCCGACGGCATCGAGCTGCTGCCCGGCACCGTCGAGGCGCTCGCCGCGCTGCCGCCCGACCGGGTGGCGATCGTGACCTCCTGCACCCGCACGCTGCTGGCCGCCCGGCTGGCCGGCTCCCGGCTCCCTCGCCCGCAGGAGATCGTCACCTTCGACGACGTCGAGCGCGGCAAGCCGGCACCCGACCCGTTCGTGCTGGGCGCCCAGCGGCTCGGGTTCGACCCGGCCCGCTGCCTGGCGGTCGAGGACGCCCCGGCGGGGCTGGCCTCCGCCCGCGCGGCGGGCTGCACGACGCTGGCGGTCGGCGACACCCACCCCCACGACGAGCTGGACGCCGACGCGCACGCCCCCGACCTCTCGCACGTCCGGTTCACCGCCGGCCCGGGCGGCATCACCGTCTCGCCGACCTGACCCGCGGGGTCATCCCGGGGGTGGACGCGCGGCTCACCCCGCAGGACGACGACGCCGCCTGCCCGGTTGCCTAGGGTCGGTCGGGTGGACTCCCCGCAGCCCGAGCGCCTGGCGGCGTGGCTGCGCGACCATCCCCTCGCGGTCGACGCCTGCCTGGCGGGGCTGTTCTTCCTGGTCTTCTCCGTCGCGATGGGCGCGGGCGCCGGCTCCGGGGACGCCGCGCTCTTCGGGCTCCTGCTCAGCGTCCCGCTGGTCTGGCGCCGGCGGGCACCGGTGGCCGCCGCGGCCGCGGTGGTGGCGCT
This sequence comes from Modestobacter altitudinis, assembly GCF_005930475.1. GTDB lineage: Bacteria > Actinomycetota > Actinomycetes > Mycobacteriales > Geodermatophilaceae > Modestobacter > Modestobacter altitudinis. The sequence goes on along the minus strand of NZ_SJEW01000053.1, from coordinate 1,693 downwards.
GGGGCTGCTGCAGCTGGTGCTCGTCAGCACGGACCTGCTGCCGGCCGACGTCGCCGCGCTGGTGATGGTCTACTCGCTGGCCGCCTACGCGCCGCGGTGGGCGTCCCGCGCCGGGCTGGTCGTCGGGTTGGTCGCCGCCGGGCTGGCCGCGCTGCGCTACTACTCGCCGCTCTACGAGCCGGAGTCCCTCGTCATCATGGCCGGGGCGATCGGCGTCACCGTCGTCGCCGCCTGGGCGCTGGGTGACCTGCGCCGGGCCCGGCTGCAGCAGGTCGCCGGCCTGGAGGAGCGGGCCCGGCTGCTGGAGCTGGAGCGCGACCAGGAGATGCGGCTGGCCGCCACGGCCGAGCGGGCGCGGATCGCCCGCGAGATGCACGACGTCGTCGCCCACTCGTTGTCCGTGGTGATCGCGCAGGCCGACGGCGGGCGCTACGCCGGGCAGGCCGACCCGGCGGCGGCGACCTCGGCGCTCGAGCAGATCTCGGCCACCGGCCGGCAGGCGCTGACCGACATGCGCTCACTGCTCGGCGTGCTGCGCGAGGACGGCGGGCAGGAGTACGCGCCGCAGCCCGACGTCGCCGCGATCGATCGGCTCGTGGCCGACGTGCAGGCCAGCGGGCTGGACGTCGACCTGATCGTCGAGGGCGCACCGGTGACGATGCCCGCCGGGCCGCAGCTGGCCGCCTACCGGATCGTCCAGGAGTCGCTGACCAACGTGCTCAAGCACGCCGGCCCGGCGAGCCGGGCCTGGGTGCGGCTGCACTGGCGGCCGGACGCCCTGGAGGTCGCCGTGCTGGACGACGGCCGCGGCGCTGCGGCCGCGCTCGCCGGGGAGGACGGACCGGTCCCGTCCGCGCCCGGGCACGGGCTGCTGGGCATGCGCGAGCGCGCCGAGCTGCACGGCGGACGGCTGACCGCGGCACCCCGGCACGGCGGCGGCTTCGGCGTCCAGGCCGTCCTGCCCTACCGTTCCCCCCGATGACCAGCCTCGCCCCCATCCGCGTCGTCCTCGTCGACGACCAGCAGCTCGTCCGGGCCGGCTTCCGGATGGTGATCGACTCCCAGCCCGACCTGACCGTGGTCGGCGAGGCGGGCGACGGCGCGGCGGCGGTCGAGGCGGTGCGGGGCACCTCCGCCGACGTGGTGCTGATGGACATCCGGATGCCCGGCACCGACGGGATCACCGCGACCGAGCAGGTCACCGCACTGCCGGACCCGCCGCGGGTGGTCGTGCTGACCACCTTCGACCTCGACGAGTACGTGGTCGCGGCGATCGGCGCCGGCGCCAGCGGCTTCCTGCTCAAGGACGCCCCACCGGAGGAGATGCTGGCCGCGGTGCGGACCGTGCACGCCGGTGACTCGGTGATCGCCGCGAGCTCCACCCGCCGGTTGCTGCAGCACGTGGCCCCGATGCTGCGCGGCTCGGCCGGGACGGCGACGGCGCAGGCCGACCCCCGGGCGCTCGCCGAGCTGACGCCGCGGGAGAAGGAGGTGCTGGTGCTGATGGCCTACGGCGCCTCGAACACCGAGATCGCGGGCCGGTTGTTCGTCAGCGAGGCGACGGTGAAGACCCACGTCGGCCGGGTGCTGGGCAAGACCGGCTCGCGGGACCGGGTGCAGGCCGTCGTGCTGGCCTACCGCACCGGCCTGGTCGCCCCCGCCGACCTGCTCCGCGACGCCCCCGCCTCCTGAA
>NZ_SJEW01000052.1 GCF_005930475.1 Modestobacter altitudinis | reverse complement strand
CCACGGCAGCAGCGCGGCGACCCTCCCCCCGCCGCCGTCCGCCGGTCCGGGCACCACGCCGGGACTCCCGCCGGACCAGGCGGCGTCGAGGCCCCGCCGGTCGCCGCGGGCCTCGGCGCAGCGCGCCGGCCGGAGCGGCACCGTGCTGCTGTCCCTGGGCCTGGCCGTGCTCGCCGTCCTGCTGCTGGAGCTCGGGCTGGCGCTCGAGTCCGGCAGCCCGTCGTTGTGGGACGTCGTGCCGACCTGGTCCGCGTTCGCGACGGTCGCCGCACTGGTGGTCCTGGTCGCGCCGCTCGGCGCGCTGACCGGCCGGGTGCCGGCGCGCACGGCGTGGCGCACGGGTGCCGTCGGCACCGCTGCGCTGGCTGCCTTCTGGGTGCTGGTCGCGCTGCCGCTGGCCGCCAGCGACCGCGGGTTCTGGCTCACCGCCGCCGTCGCCGCCGCCGCGGCCGCACTCTGGTCGGCCCCGGGCCGCACGGAGTGAGCAGCGCACGGGGCTGGTCCGTGGCCGCCGCCGTGCTCGCCGTCGCCACCCTCGGTCTGCCCTGGAGCGGTCAGCTGCCCGGTGCCTCCTCCCCGGCCCGGGTCGCCGTCGTCGCCGGTCTGGCGCTCGCGGTCGGCGGGCTGCGCACCGGGCGCGACCGCCTGCTGACCGCGGCGCTGGGCGCGGCCGTCGTCGGCGTCCTGCTCGGCGGGGTGGACGCCACCTCGGGCCGGCTGGCGCTCGCCGCCGCGGCGGCGTGCCTGGTGCTGGCCTGCCGGGCGGCAGGACGGCGGCTGCTGCCCGCGCGGCGGGTCAGGAGCTCGGCGGGCTGACCGCGCTGTGGCCCTCCGGCACCCGGGCGGGCCCGGCTTCCGGCGGGCGCGGGCGGTCCTCCGGGTGGGTTCGGACCAGCAGCAGCGCCACGTCGTCCTCCACCGCGCCGGCGAGCTCACCGAGCAGCCGGTCGCAGAGCTCGTCCACCGACAGCTGCGCCCCGGCGGCCAGCACGCCGGCCAGCCAGCTGATGCCGGCGTCCAGCGCCACCCCCCGGCGCTCGACGAGGCCGTCGGTGTAGAACAGCACGGTCGCGCCCGGGAGCAGCTCCTGCACGTGGTCGGCGCGCGGGGCGGAGGGGTCGAGCCCCAGCAGCAGGTCCGGCTCCTGCTCCAGCACGGTCACCCGGCCGTCCGGGGCGAGCAGCATCGGCGGCGGGTGGCCGGCGTTGCTCCAGCGGAGCAGGCGCACGCCGCGCTCGGCGTCCTCCGGGCGCTGCTCGACGGTGGCGAGCACCGCGGTGGCCAGCGTGTCGACCGCCAGGTCGCGCATGGCGTCGTCCAGCGCGGTCAGCACGGCGGCCGGTGACCCCCGGTGGCGGTGCGCCACGCCGCGCAGCACGTTGCGCACCTGAGCCATCGCGGCGGCGGCGTACCGGTCGTGGCCGGTGACGTCGCCGATGACGAGCGCGGTACGGCCGTCACCGAGCAGGAAGGCGTCGTACCAGTCGCCGCCGACCTGCGCCTCGGTCGCCGCCGGCAGGTACCGGACGGCGACCTCCAGGTGGTCGGGCTCGGGCGGGTCGGTGAGCAGGCTGCGCTGGAGCACCTCGGCGATGCCCCGGACGGCGTCGTGGCGCGCCTGCTCGGCCTCGCGGGCCCGGATCCGCTCGACGGTCTGCGCGCTCTGGGCGGCCAGCGCCAGCAGCAGCTCCAGGTCGGCCGCGGCGAGCGTCGTCGGCGACGTCCACCCCACGCTGAGCGAACCGATCCGCCGGTCGCCGCTCTCCAGCGGCACCGCGGCCCAGGCCTCGACGCCGGTGCCGGCCACCAGCTCGGCGAGCTCCGGGGAGAACGCCTCGCTGCTGGCGCGATCGGGGAGCAGCACCCGCTCACCGGTGCGCGCGGCGACGCAGCCGGGGTACGGCGCCTCCAGCGGCAGCACGGTGTCCGGGCCGACACCGAGCGGGCTGATGCCCTCGCTGAGCACCAGGCGCAGGTCGCCGTCCTCGCAGACGGCGACCGCGCCCCCGTGCGCCGCGAGGGCGACCAGGCCCGTCTGGGTCACCACCCGCGCCAGCTCGTCCAGCGTCTCCGCCCGGCCCAGCGCCAGCGCCACCCCGGAGAGCGCGGCGAGCCGCCGCGCGGTGTCCGCCTCGGCCTCCCGCGAGGCCGACAGCTCGGCGGCGCGGGTGAACAGGTCGCTCTCCACCTCCAGCACCCGGCGCTGCCACTTCTTGCCGGTGCCCGCGGGGTGGGCGGCCTGCGCCTGCTGACGCACGTAGTCGGTGATGTCCTCGGCGCGCTGCAGCACGTACCGGCAGCCGCCCGCGCCGTCGGGCACCGGCACGCTGATCAGGCTCCAGAAGCGCTTGGCGAACCCGCCGGACCCGTCCGGGATGTCGTACTCCTGCACCGACATGGTGTGCGGCCGGCCGGTGTCCCGGGCCCGCTCCAGGGACGCCCGCACCTTGGCCACGCCGCCGTCGGGGTCGACGTCGTTGGGGTTCCCCGGGAAGGCCTCGAAGACGTCGCGGCCGACCAGGTCGGCCAGCTCCCGCCCGGTGCTGGCCAGGTAGGCGGGGTTCGCGTCGGCGATGACCAGGTCAGGGGTCAGCACCAGGTAGGGGGTCGGCATCGCGGTGAAGACCGCGGCGTGGTCGACTCCGTCCGGCTGCTCCCCGGCTCCGCCCGTGCGCCAGCCGGTCGCCCTCCCCGGCTCGTCCGCCCGCGTGACCACGGCCCCTCGCGACCCCTGCGGTCCACCACCTCGGCGCGGCGGCCCGTCCGCGGGTGACCATACCGGCGCCGGGCCCGGTGTCACCGCCGCGGCGACGTCAGCCCTGGACGGGCGTGGCGGTCGGCGTCGGGGTGGCGGTGGGCGTCGTCGACGGCGCCGGCGACCCGCCGCCGTTGCCCCCGTTGCCGCCGTGCCAGCCGTGGTCGTCCGGGTCCTCGCCGTCGGCGGTGTCGGGAGCCGGCGAGGACGAGCCGGACGAGGAGGTCTCGGTCGGGGACGGGGTCGAGGTGGCCGGCGGGGTCGCGGTCACGCTGGGGGTCGGTGTCGGCGTCGGGACGGCGGACGGGGTCGGCGCGGCCTTCGTCGAGGGCTGGACGACGGCCTCGGCCGGGGTCCGTGGGGCGGTCTGCACGGTGCTGCTGCGGGTCTGGGGGGCCGCCGCGTAGCTGACCAGCACGGTCTGGCCGGCCTCCAGCCGGACCGACAGCGGGGCGACGTCGACGACGGTGCCCGGGTCGGCGTCGTCGGTCGTCACGGTCTCCCGCTGCACGACCAGGCCCATGGCCTCCAGCTGCGCCTGGACGGCGTCGACCGGGCGGCCCAGGTAGTCCGCGGCCTCGAGCACCAGCGCCTCGGGCGTCGGTGCCGCCGGGCCGGTGACCTCGGCGGCGGCCGCGGTGGTCGTCGGGTCGGTGGGCAGCACGGCCTGCTGCACGGCGGCGGCGAGCCCGGCGCCGACCAGCAGCGCGGCCAGCGGCACCAGCAGCCGGCTGACCCGGCCCTGCTTGGCCGGGGGCCGGCTCGCGGACGCGGTGGACGCCCCGGCCAGGGTGGCGGCGTCAGGGAGCAGCCAGAAGCTCTGCGTGTCGGTGTGCTGCACCGGCGGCAGCTGGCGGCCGGCCAGCAGCTCGTCGATGGCGGCGACGAACGCCGCACCGTCGGGGTAGCGCTGCACCGGGTCCTTGACGGTGGCGCGCTCGATGAGCGTGCGGACCCCGGCGGGGACCTCCGAGGGCAGCGGGTCGGGTGTGTCGCGGAGGTGCCGCAGCGCGATGGTGACCGAGTTCTCGCCGTCGAAGGCGCGCCGCCCGGCCAGGCACTCGTAGCCGACCATGCCCAGGGCGTAGACATCGCTGGCCGTGCTGGCGTGCGCGCCGGCGGCCTGCTCCGGTGAGAGGTAGGAGGCGGTGCCGACGACCTGGCCGGTCTGGGTGAGCGGGACGCTCCCGGCCGACCAGGCGATGCCGAAGTCGGTGATCTTGACCGTGCCGTCCCAGCGGACGAGCACGTTGCCCGGCTTGACGTCCCGGTGCACGACACCGGCCTCGTGGGCCGCGGCCAGCGCGGAGGCGGTCTGCCGCAGGACGTCGAGGGTGCGGTCGGTGCCCAGGCTGCCCACCCGGGCCAGCAGGTTGGAGAGGGACTCGCCCTCGACCAGCTCCATGACCAGGTAGGCCAGGTGCTCGCCGGAGCCGTCGATCGCCGGGACCTCGCCGTAGTCGTAGACGGCCGCGATGTTCGGGTGGCTCAGCGCCGCTGCGTGGGTGGCCTCGGCGCGGAACCGGGCCAGGAAGGTCGCATCGCCGGTGTACTCGCTGCGCAGCACCTTGACCGCGACCGTGCGGCCGAGCAGCTGGTCGTGGGCGCGCCAGACCTGGCCCATCCCGCCGGCGGCGAGCAGGGAGTCGAGCTCGTAGCGGTCGGCGAGGACCCTCCGCTCGGGCTCCACCACGTCGCGCCGTCCCCTCGTCCTGCCTGCTCGTCCGGTACGCACCCCGGCCGGCCGGCGCTGGCGGCTGGACGCACCGCGGAGAAGATGCCCCGCGGGGGCGTGCGTACACATGCGTTCGGGCAGCTGGGGAGCACTGGGCTGAACGTCACACCGTGACGGACTGTTCCCGCGCCAGCCGGGATCCTGCCACGGAGAGCCACCGCACGGGGTCGGTCATCGCGCCGTCGACGGATCCGGCCAGTTCGGTCAGCGACAGGGCCTGCTGCACCGGCAGGCTCCCGTCCTCCTCGATGGCCACCCGGCCCGCGACGACGGCCACCGGGACACCGGCCCGACCGGCCCGGTCGACGAGGTCGCCGACGACCTTGCCGCGCAGCGACTGGGCGTCGAACTGGCCCTCGCCGGTGACCACGAGGGCCGCGCCGGCCAGGGCCTCGTCGAGCCCGGCCGCCGCGGCGACCGCCTGCGCGCCGCTGACGAACTGCGCCTCCCAGCACGCGGCGAAGCCGTAGGCGGTGCCGCCGGCCGCCCCGGCGCCGGGTGCGTCCCGCTCGCCGCCGAGCCGGTCGGCCAGCCGGGCCAGGGCGGCGTCGAGCGCGGCGACCTGGTCGGGAGCCGCACCCTTCTGCGGGCCGAACTGGCCGGCCGCCCCGAGCGGGCCCAGCAGCGGCGCGGTGACGTCGACCAGGCACTGCACCCCGCCGGCCGGCGGCGGGGTCAGCCCGGAGAGGTCCACCCGGTCCAGCCGGGCCAGCGCTCCCCCGCCGGGCGGCAGCTCCGCGCCGTCGACGTCCAGGAAGCGGGCGCCCAGCGCGCTGAGCGCGCCGGTGCCGCCGTCGGTGGTGGCCGAGCCGCCCAGGGTGAGCAGCACCCGGTGCACACCGGGGGCGGCGACGACGGCGGCCAGCAGCTCGCCCAGCCCGCGGGTGGTCGCGCCGAGCGGGTCGGGGCGTTCCAGCAGCGGCAGCCCGGCGGCGCGGGCCATCTCGACCACCGCAGTGCCGTCGGGCAGCAGCAGCCAGGCAGCCCGCACCGGGCGGCCGTCCGGCCCGCTGACCGCGGCGCTGCGCCAGCAGCTGTCATCGACGTCGTGGCCCAACGCCTCGAGCGTGCCCTCGCCACCGTCGGCCAGCGGCAGGGTCAGCACCTCGTCGTCCGGGCGTTCGGCCCGCCAGCCGGCGGCGAGCGCCTCGGCGGCGGCGGCGGCACCCAGGGTGCCCTTGAAGGAGTCCGGAGCGACGACGACCCGCATGCAGCGACCCTAGGGCCGCCGGGTCAGGTCGGGCGTGCCGGCCGGATGACGGCGACCAGCAGCGCACCGAGCAGGGTGACCACCGCGCCGCCGAGCGCGGCACGGTCCCAGCCGGCCAGCAGCCCCTCCGTCGTCCCGGCCGGGGAGCCGGCGCCGACGACCAGCACGACGAGGGTCACGCCGACCGCGGCGCCGAGGTAGCGGGCGGTGTTGTTCGCCCCGCTGCCCATGCCGGCGCGGGCCGCGGGCACGTGCGCCACGGCCTCGCGGCCCAGCGCGGCGTTGGCGGCGCCGTAACCGACCCCGAGGACGACGAGCCCCGGCAGCAGCCGGGCGCCCGAGGCGTCCACCCCGAGGACGGCGTAGCCGGCCAGCCCGACCGCGCAGACGGCCAGTGCCAGGGCCAGCAGCACCCGACCGTCGAGCCCGGGCAGGAACCGCACGCCCAGCGCGGTCGCCGTGCTGACCGCCGACCAGACCAGCACCAGCAGGGTGGCGGTGAGCAGGCTCTCGCCCAGGCCCCGCTGCAGCACGGTGGGCACGTAGGAGCTCAGCCCCACCACGGTCGCGCCGGTGACGAACGCACCCACGGTCGCGGCCGCGAAGCCGGGGATGCGGAACAGCCGCAGGTCGATCATCGGCGCGGCCTGCCGCAGCTCGGCCGGGACGAACGCCGCCAGCAGCAGCACCCCGACGGCCAGCAGGACGACGACCGGCAGCTGACCCCAGCCGGTGCGAGACTGCACCAGCCCGGCCAGCAGGGCGCTGATCCCGCCGGCGAGCAGCAGGATCCCGGCGACGTCCACCCGCCGGTCGGCCCGCCCCCCGGACTCCACGAGCACCCGCTGCGCGGCGACGGCGAGGACGACAGCCGCGGCCGCGGTGGCCCAGTACGTCGTCCGCCAGCCCTCGCCCGGGTCCAGGCCGGCGGCGACGAGCCCACCGAGCCCGGTGCCGGCCCCGACGCTGGCACCCCAGACGGCGGCCGCGCGGGAGCGGGCCGGGCCGGCCGGGAAGGCGTGGCCGATCAGCCCGAGGGCGCAGGCGACCACCGCCGCGCCACCGACGCCCTGCAGCAGCCGGCCGGCGATGAACGGCGCGGGCGACCACGGCGACGACGACCGCACCGGCGCCGAGGACGCCCAGCCCCCCGACGAACACCCGCCGGCGGCCGAGGTCGTCGGCGAGCACGCCGGCGGTGAGCAGCGCGGCGGCCAGGCCCACGCTCATCGCGCTGAGCAGCCAGGCCTGCGCGCCCGGGCCCGCGGCCAGGTCGACCGTCGTCCGGACCCCGGTCGCCAGCGGCGTGACGAAGGTGACCAGCACGAGCAGGGTGGCCAGCGACGCCATCAGCAGCGTGCGGGCCTGCTCCGGGGTGGCCCGGACCGGCGCCTCGGCGGTGGTCACGCGAGCCGCTCGAGCACGGTGGCGTTGGCCATGCCGCCGCCCTCGCACATCGTCTGCAGCGCGTAGCGGGCGCCACGCTCGGCCATCGCGTCGACCAGCGTCGTCATCAGCCGGGCGCCGCTGGCACCGAGCGGGTGGCCGAGCGCGATCGCGCCGCCGTGCACGTTGGTGCGGGCCGGGTCGGCACCGGTCTCGGCCAGCCAGGCGAGCACGACCGAGGCGAAGGCCTCGTTGACCTCGAACAGGTCGATGTCGGCGAGCTGGAGGCCGGCCCGCTGCAGCACCCTCGCGGTGGCCGGGATGATCCCGGTGAGCATGAGCAGCGGGTCGTCGCCGGTGACGGCGAAGGAGTGCAGCCGGGCCCGCGGGGTGAGGCCGAGCTCGCGGGCCTTCGCGCTGGTGGTGATCAGCAGCGCCGCGCTGCCGTCGTTGACCGGGCTGCTGTTGCCGGCGGTGACCTTCCAGTCCAGGTCGGGGAAGCGGGCCGCCTCGGGCAGGTGCGCGAAGGCCGGCCGCAACCCGGCGAGCACCTCGGCCGTGGTGCCCGGGCGGACCGACTCGTCGCGGTCGACGAGGGTGGTGCTGCCGTCGTCCGCACGCACCTTCACCGGCGCCAGCTGGCGGTCGAAGAGCCCGTCGGCGGCCGCCTGGGCGGCGCGGGCGTGGCTGCGGACGGCGAACTCGTCGAGCCGCTCCCGGGACAGCCCCCAGCGGTCGGCGATCAGCTCGGCGCTGATGCCCTGCGGCACCATGCCCTCGGGGTAGCGGGCCCGGAAGTCGGAGCCCTTGGTGTCGTCGGCGTCGGTGAACGCCGACCACATCGGCACCCTGCTCATCGACTCCACCCCGCAGGCGACGACGACGTCGTAGGCGCCGGCGATGACGCCCTGGGCGGCGAAGTGCACCGCCTGCTGGCTGCTGCCGCACTGCCGGTCGACGGTGGTGGCCGGCACCGACTCGGGGAACCCTGCGGCGAGGACGGCGCTGCGGGTGGTGTTCTGCGCCTGCTCGGCGACCTGCGAGACGGTGCCGCCGATGACGTCGTCGACCAGGCCCGGGTCGATGCCGGTGCGCTCGACGAGCGTGCGCAGCGAGTGGGCGAGCAGGTCGACGGGGTGCACGGCGGACAGCGCGCCACCGGGCTTGCCCCGGCCCACCGGCGTCCGGACGGCTTCGACGATGACGGCGTCGCGCATGGAACTCCCCTGACTCGCGTGTCGGTTCGACTTCCCAACTGAGGGTGCGGACGTTAGCGCGCGTCGGTTTGATGTGCAAACCTGTAGGGGTGACACTCGTGTCGGAGCTGCCCGGACGCTTCTGCTCGATCGCCGCTGCCCTGCAGGTGGTGGGCGACCGCTGGTCGCTGCTCGCCGTCCGCGAGGTCTCCTTCGGCCACCACCGGTTCGGGGAGATCCTCGAGGGCACCGGCGCGCCCCGCGACCGGCTGTCGGCGCGGCTGAAGGCGCTGGTGGAGGCCGAGGTGCTGGAGCGGCGGCAGTACTCCGACGCCCCGCCGCGCTCCGACTACCACCTCACCCCGGCCGGCAAGGACCTGCTGCCGGTGCTCCGCTCGTTGATGGCGTGGGGCGACCGCTGGGCCGTCGAGACCCCGCCGGTGACGCTCCTGCACCACGACCACGAGCTGGAGCCGACCACCGTCTGCGGCACCTGCGGCGAGCGGGTGCACGGCGCCGACGTTCACCGCCGCTCGAACACCCCGCCCGCCTGACGGAGACCGCCGGGGGGCTCAGCTCGGCGGAACTCCGTACAGGCCGGTGCCCTGCGCGGCGGCCAGTTGGGCGTCCTCGGGGCGCACCACACCGAGCTGGGTGCCCTCCGGAGGCAGCACCGACTGGAAGAGCCAGTCAGCGGCGACCCGCACCCGGTTGGCCATCGAGGGCAGCGCGTACAGGTGGTAGGCCCGGGTGACGACCTTGGCCGGCGGGCCGGTCAGCGCGACGCCCAGCGGCTTGGCCACGGCGTCCCACCCGCCCAGGTCGGCCACCAGCCCGAGGTCCTTGTGCCGGTACGGCCGCGCGGTGCCCACGCCGAGGCTCGCGGCGATGTTGCGGCCCAGCGCGGTGCCCTGCCGCTGACCGTGCTGCGCGGTCGGCGGGGTGTCCGGCGGGGTCGCCGCGGGCAGCGCCGCCGCCAGGTCCGGGACGGCGGCGGCGTCCCCGGCCGCCCAGACGTCCGGCACCCCGGGCACGGCCATCTCCGCGTCGACGACCAGCCGGCCGCGCCGGGTCGGCAGGCCCAGCCCGGCGACCAGCGGGCTGGGCGCCACCCCCGCGCCCCAGACGAGGGTGCGGGTGGCGACGACCGTGCCGTCGGTCAGCGCGACGCTCCGGTCGTCCGCGGCCGTGACCGTGACCCCCAGCCGGACGTCGATGCCCCGGGCGCGCAGCAGGTCCAGCGCGTGCCGGCCCAGCTCCGGGCCGAGCTCGGGCAGCACCATCTCGGCGAGGTCGACCAGGATCCAGCGCACGTCCTCGGCGCCGGTCCGGCTCCACCGGCTCTCGATGGTCCGCAGCCAGCGCTGGGTCTGCGCGACGAACTCCGTGCCGGTGTACCCGGCCCCGACCGCGACGACGGTGAGCATCTCCCGGCGGCGCGCCCGGCCCTCGTCGGTGTCCGGTTCGGCGTCCGCGGCGTCGAGCAGGTGCAGTAGGTGGTCGCGGATGTAGACCGCCTCGACCAGCGTCTTCAGGCCCCGGGCGTGCTCGGCGACGCCCGGGATGTCGAACTGCCGGGTGACCGAGCCCGGCACCAGGACCAGCCGGTCGTAGGACTCGCGCCAGGTCTCGGCGTGCCCGGCGGCCGTCACCGGCGTGACGCTCACCGACCGGCCGCCGATGTCGACCGCGTTGACGTGCCCGAGCAGCAGCCGCACCCGGGGCAGCGCGCGGCGCAGCGAGACGGCGATGTGGCGTGCCTCGATGACGCCGGTCGCCACCTCGGGCAGCAGCGGGCTGTAGAGCAGGTAGTCGGTGGGGTTGACCAGCACCAGCTCGGCCTGCTCGGGCGTCAGGCGCTTCTGCAGGTACCGCAGCGCGTAGAAGCCGGCGAAGCCGCCACCGACGACGACGACCCGGGGGATGCGATCGGCCATGGTGACCACCCTGGCGGCCCTGGCGAGGCGCGTCCAGTGCGCTGCTCAGCTGAACAGCGCGCGGCCCCACCAGTCGTCGCTCCCGGTGACCCCGGGCGGGCAGGCGAAGACCGCCGACGACGTGTGCTGGATGTACTCGTTCATCGCGTCCAGCCGGAGGTTCTTCTGCACCTGCACGAACCCGGTCCCCGGGTCGCGCTGGTAGGCGATGAAGAACAGCCCGGCGTCCAGCCGGCCCAGGCCGTCGGAGCCGTCGACGAAGCTGTAGCCGCGCCGCAGGATCGCCGTCCCGGAGTTGGTCGGGTGCGCCAGGAAGACGTGTGAGGTCTGCGGGACGGCGAACTCGCCGTCGACCTGCGTGGTGAAGTCGACCGGGTCGAACTCGCCGCGCTGCCCCAGCGGCGCGCCGGCCTTCTTGGTGCGGCCGATCGTCGCCTCCTGCTCGGCGAGCGTGGAGGTGTCCCAGGGCTCGATCCGCATCCGGATCCTGCGGGTCACGACGTAGGAGCCACCGGCCAGCCAGTCCGCCCCCGGGTCGCCGTCGGCCACCCAGACGAACTGGTCGAGCGCCTTGGGCGCCTCGGCCTTGAGGTTGTCGGTGCCGTCCTTGAAGCCGAACAGGTTGCGCGGGGTGGCCTGCGCGCTGGAGGTGGACGACGTGCGGCCGAAGCCCAGCTGCGACCAGCGGACGCTGACCACGCCGGCGCCCAGCCGGACCAGGTTGCGGACCGCGTGCACCGCGACCTGCGGGTCGTTGGCGCACGCCTGCACGCACAGGTCGCCGCCGCTGATCGCCGGGTCGATGGCGTCGCCCGGGAAGCCGGGCAGCTCGGTGAGCGGCTCGGGACGGCGCGCGGCCAGGCCGAACCGGTCGACGCCCTCGGTGGTCTCGAACAGCGTCGGGCCGAAGCCGACGGTGAGGGTCAGGCCGCTGGCCGGCAGCCCCAGGGCCTCCCCGGTGTCGTCGGGGACGTCGTACTGGCCGCCGTCGACCGCGCCGACCTCGCCGGCGTCCTGGCCGGCGGTCATCCGGCGCGCCGCCGCCGTCCAGGCCTGGAGCACCTCGACCAGCTCGGCCCGGTCGTCGGTGATGACGTCGAAGGCGACGAAGTGCAGCCGGTCCTGCGCCGGGGTCACGATCCCGGCCTGGTGCGCTCCGGTGAACGGGACGGCGTCGGTGGCCGCCGCCGCGGCGCCGGCCGCGGGCTCCTCCGCGGTGGCGCGCCCGATCACCCCACCGGCAGCACCGGCGGCGAGGACGCCGGCGGTGCCGGCACCGGCGAGGCCGAAGAAGCGGCGCCGCGACAGACCGTCAGTGCTCATCTGGGTGTGGACTCACTTCCCCGCGACGACCGAGGCCACCTGGCTGACCGACTCGGTCAGGGCGGTGATGCTGTCACTCAGGCCGCGCAGCTGGTCTTCGGTCAGCTGGTCGTAGGACTGCCAACCGTCACCCGCCCGGTGCTGTTCCAGCTCCGCCTCGGTCGCGGCGAACCGCTCGTCGATCTCGCCGACCAGCTCCGGGTCGGCCTCCTCCAGGTACGGGCGCAGCGCCTGGACGGCGGCCTCCGAGCCCTCGAGGTTGGCGGCGAAGTCCCAGAGGTCGGTGTGCGAGTACCGGTCCTCCTCGCCGGTGATCTTCCCGGTGGCGATCTCGTCGAGCAGCGCCTTGGCACCGTTGGCCAGCTGAAGCGGGTCCAGGGTCACCTCGTCGGCCTGGGTGGCGACCTGCTCGACGTTGGTGAGCAGCTCGTCGGCGTAGGGACCCATGTCGGAGACGTCGCCGGTCTCCCAGAGCGCCTTCTCGATCCGGTGGAACCCGGTGAAGTCCTCGCCCTCGGCCTGGTCACCCTCCCGGCCGTCGATGATCGGGTCGAGGTCGCCGAAGCTCTCCGCGACCGGCTCGATCCGCTCCCAGTAGGTGCGGGCCACCGGGAACAGCGCCTTGGCGCCCTCGATGTCGCCGGCCTTGACCGCGTCGACGAAGGCGGTGGTCTGCTCCACCAGCGCGCCGGTCTGGCTCTGCACGTAGCGCTGGTAGTCGGTGCCGGCCTGGGCCAGCGTCTGGTCCTCGTCCAGGGTGGCGGCCTCGCCGGTGACGGTCAGCGCGGTGCGGATGCCGTCGCCGACCATGCCGGGCTTGCACGCGGTCTCGTAGTCCCCGGCCGGGAGCTCGACCCGCAGCTCACGCGCGACCCCGGGGGCGATGTTCTCGACCTCGCCCATCACCCGGTCGCCGTCGGCGTAGACGTAGAACTCGGTGACCTTGCTGCCGGTGTTGGTCACGGTGAACTGGTGCACCCCGGCCTCCAGGTCGCTGCTGGCCACGTCGCAGGCGTCGTCGGTGGCGGCCACCGCGATGGCGTCGGCGGCGCCGTCCGAGCCCGCGGACGACGAGTCGCCGCCTCCGCAGGCGGCCAGGGTGAGCGCGGTCAGCCCGGTGAGGCCGACCAGGGCGGCGGGGTGGGCCGAGAGAAGGCGCTTACGAGCGGGCTTCGACATGCTGCGGGGTCTCCGAGACGACGTTGGGGGCGGGCTGCGACGTGTCGTCGGCGGCCGGCTGAGTGCGGGCGGGGGAACGGGCTGGGAGCAGGAACAGCACGAGCACCGGCACCAGGTAGGCGAGCCAGGCGATCGTCTCCAGCACGGTGGGCTGGGGGGTGATGTTGAACAGGCCGGCGGCCAGCGCGCCGTACCAGCTGCCGGGGTCCAGCCAGCCGGTGGCGTCGAAGGCGTGGGTGGTCAGCCCGGGGAGCACGCCGGCCTCCTGGAAGTCGTGCACGGCGTACTTGAAGATCCCGGCGGCGACCAGCACCAGCAGCGCGCCGCTGACCATGAAGAACCGGGAGAGGTTGATCCGGATCGCGCCGGCGTAGAGGCCGACGCCGATGACGACGGCGGTCACGATGCCCGCGGCGAGGCCGAGCAGCGGCGCCGAGGAGGTCGCGCCCTGCGCGGAGGCGAAGAACAGCAGCGTCGTCTCCAGGCCCTCGCGCGCCACGGAGAGGAAGGCGATGCCGACCACCGCGCCCACGCCCAGGCCGATCGCGCCGTCCAGCCGGCCGCGCAGCTCGCCGGAGAGCTTGCGCGCGGTGCGGCGCATCCAGAACACCATCCAGGTGACCAGGACGACGGCGACGGTGGAGGTGATCGCGTCGAACAGCTCCTGGCCGGGCCCGCCGAGGACGGTGGTGGACACGTAGCTCAGCGCCCAGCCGAAGCCGATCGACAGCGCCGCGGCGGCACCGACCCCGACCCACACCGGGAGCAGGTGCTGGCGTCGACCGGTCTTGACCAGGTACGCGACCAGGACGCTGACGATGAGGACCATCTCCAGGCCCTCACGCAGACCGATCAGGTAGCTGGCGGTGAAGACCTGGCTCATGGCCGCACCTCCGGAACAGGGTTCGATCCCTGCGTCCGGTGACGAAGGGCAGCCTCACCTTAGGTGAGACCGCCCCCCGTCGTACACCGGGGTGCCCTGGATCACTCGCGCAGCTGCCGCCGCAGGATCTTGCCGGTGACGGTCTTGGGCAGCTCGTCCACCAGCACCACCGAGCGGGGGTACTTGTAGGCCGCCATCCGCTGCTTGCAGTGCGCGATCAGCTCCTCGGGGGTCACGGTGGCGCCGGGCTTGACGCTGACGAAGGCCCTGACCGTCTCCCCGCGCTTCTCGTCGGGCACGCCCACCACCGCGGACTCGCGGACGGCGGGGTGCTCGGCGAGCACGTCCTCGACCTCGCGCGGCCAGACCTTGTAGCCCGAGGCGTTGATCATGTCCTTCTTGCGGTCGACGATGTAGACCCAGCCGGCGGGGTCCATGAAACCGACGTCACCGCTCTTGAGCGCACCACCGGGCAGGTTCGCCGCCGTCTCCTCCGGCTTCCCCCAGTAGCCGGCGACGACCTGCGGCCCGTCGGCGACGATCTCGCCGACCTCACCGAGCGGCAGGTCGGCCCCGTCCTCGCCCTGGATGCGGACGACGGTGCTCGGGGCCGGCACCCCGACCGACAGCGCACCCGACGTCGGGTCCACCGGCGAGGGGGATCCGAACGGCGTGACGGTCATCGGCGAGGTCGTCTCGGTGAGCCCGTAGGCGTTGTGCACCTGCTTCCCGGTGGCCTCGAGGAAGGCCTTCTCCGCCGTCGGTGAGATCGCCGCGCCGCCGGAGTAGACGGAGCTGAACGAGGCGAAGTGGTCCCTGCTGAAGCCCGGGGCGTTGAGCAGCGCGGTGAACGCGGTGATGGCCCCGATGGTGAACGTCGGCCGGTGCTCGGCCATCGCGTCGAGCACCACCCCCGGCTCGAACCGGTAGGCCAGCACCAGCGGCGCGGGGGCCAGCATGCTCACCGCGACGTGCCCGATCAGCCCGGTGATGTGGAACAGCGGGGCGATGCCCAGGATCGCGCCGTCCCGGCCGGCGTGCGTCCAGTCCCGGTACACCTGGGCGGTGAAGACCACGTTGCGGTGGGTGTTCATCGCGCCCTTCGGGACCCCCGTCGTCCCGGAGGTGTAGGTCAGGAACGCGACGTCGTCCAGCCCCAGCTCGACCGGCGGTGGGACCTCGCCGCGGTGCTGGGCGAGGAACTCGCCCAGGTCGGTCGTGCCCTCGGGCCGCCGCCGGGTCATGCCGGCGAACAGCCGCTCGTCGTGCCGGGTCTGGAACTCCAGCTCGCTGGTGGTCAGCACCAGCCGCACGTCGGTGTCCGGGACGACGGCCCGCCCGACGTCGGCGTACAGCGCCTCGAGGGCGACCAGCACCGTCGCCCCGGAGTCCTTCAGCAGGTAGGACAGCTCCCGCTCCCGGCTCATCGGGTTGATCGACACCATCACGCCGCCGGCCTTCCAGGTGGCGACCATGGCGATCACGAACTGCGGCACGTTCTGCAGGTACACCGCCAGCCGGTCACCGGCGGCGAACCCGGACGCCAGCAGCCCGGCGGCGAGGGCGTCACTGAGCTCGTCGAGCTCGGCCCGGGTGATCGTGCCGTCGAAGTACCGCAGCGCGACGGCGGACGGGTCCCGGGCCACGCCCTCCCGGAACATCGCCAGGGCGTTCTCGAACTCCAGGGCGTAGTCGGCCGGCTGGTCCCCGTAGAGCGCCAGCCAGGGCCGCTCGTCGTAGGCGCTCATCGGTCGGCTACTTGATGGCGACGGGGTTGACCGGCGAGCCGGCCGCCTGCGCGATGTTCAGCGGGGCGGCGACGTAGAGGAAGGCGTACCGGCCGTCCTCGGCGCAGTCCGCGGCCAGCCGCTCGAGGTCCGCGATCTCGGTGAGCGTGACGCCGAGGTTGCGCATGAGCGCGCTGTGCAGCACCAGCGCCACTCCGTTGTTGGGGTCGGTGGTGACCTCGTTGGCGATGGTGTCGGTGACCAGGTTGGGGATCTCCATGTCCTGGAACCACTGCACCAGCTCGGGGCTGTACACCAGCCCGGGCTCGTTGAAGCCCTCGTAGAACGCTTCGCCCTGCTCGTGGAACAGCTGCAGGAAGTTCGTCCGGATCACCAGGATGTCCCGCGGCTGGATCGGCTCGCCCTGCGCCTCCGCGCACGCCACCAGGTCCTCGTGGGTGAACGTCTCGCCCTTGTCCAGGGTCGGCTTGCCGCGGAACCGGGCCATGTCCAGCAGCACCGCGCGGCCGACGATGCCGCGCTCGGCGATCGGCTGGACGCTGGCCTTGTCCAGGCCGCCGACCGTGCTGCGCGCGTCGTAGCCGTTGTACAGCTGCCCGCCGTACCAGAGGTGGCCCAGCGCGTCGTACTGGGTGGAGCCCTGCAGGTAGGCGTCGATCTTGTCGTCGGCGTAGTGCAGGCCGCCGGGGTAGGACGCGCCGTTGCCGCCCTCGTCCCAGTTGGACTCGTCGAGCACCTGGATGCGCTCGGCGGGGGTGCGGCCGGGCCAGACCGGGTCGCCCTTCGGGTCGCCGATCAGCCGCTGGAGGGTGAACACCTTGCCCGAGCTGACCAGCCGGACGGCGGCGAGCACCTGCTCGGGGCCCAGGTAGTTCAGCGCGCCCACCTCGTCGTCCGACCCCCACTTCCCCCAGTTCGTCGGCGACCCCGCCAGCAGGTCGACGAGGTCGGGCGCGGTGCTGGGGTTCTCGGACACGAGGCCTCCGGAGGGTGGGCCCGGGCTGCGTTGCCCGGGATCTCCGAGAACCTCCACCCACCGCCCCCGTGGTGTCAATCACAGGCCGGTCAGCCGGCCGGGACGACGGTCTTGGTGACCTGCGCGGTGGCCACCAGGGTGCCCTCGACGGTGGCGTCGGCCCGCAGGAAGGCGACCGCCCGACCGCGGCGCAGCACGGTCCCGCGCAGCTCGACCCGCCGGTCGGCGGACACCGGGCGCAGCAGCGACACCGCCTGGTCGTGGGTGACGGCGTGCTCGTCGTCGCCCAGGTGCGGCATCAGGGCGAGGTAGCCGGCGACGTCGAGCAGCGCGGTCACCACGCCCCCGTGCAGCAGCCGCACCTGGTTCTGCGCGGCCGGGCCGACCGGGAACCAGATGCCCGCGGCGGGGTCGGCCGGGTCCAGCAGCTGCACCCCGACGAACCGGTGCAGCGGGATGTCGAGCACGGCCTGGACGCGTGCGGCGGAGTTGCGGGGCGGCACGGGGCCCTCCTGTCATCGGCAGCGCGTGCCGTCGATGATCGACCACCCCGGTGGCGCGGGCACGGTGGGCCCGCGCCACCAGGGGCGGGTCAGAGCTGGCCGGGCGCGAAGCTGAGGTCGCTGACCTGGCGGTCCCGGGGGAAGGTGCCCTCGAGCGAGACCGCGCCGCTGAGCAGCGAGACCTCGTACAGCGCGTAGCGGTCGCCGACCTTCAGCGAGGCGTAGGGGAACAGCTCGACCGCGCTCCCCTTGCGGACCTCGCTGTAGACGTCGAAGCCGGCGTCCCCGGTGGCGTCCACGCCCAGCGCGCCGGTCGCGGCGAGCAGGCCGGCGTTGGCCGGGGACTGGATCACGACCTGGTCGCGCGCGGTGTCGATGTCGAACAGGGTGGTCGCGGTGGCCGCGCTGCCGTCGTTGTTGGTGTACGCGGCAGCGGTGACGCCGGTCGCGGTGGTCGGCGAGGTCGCCGGCGGGGCCGCCGGGTAGGTGAGGGTGCCGTCGACGATCGTGCCGCCCTGGGCAGTGACGTCCTGCCGCAGGTTCTGTCCGCTGTTGCTGACGATGCGCAGCCGGTCGACGACGGGGTTGAAGTCCACGCCGAAGGCGGTGCCGGTCAGCGCGGTGCTGAGCTGGGAGACCTTGGTCGCGGTCGCCCCGGTGAGCGTGTAGACGCCCCCCTTGTCGCCGACGCCGTAGAGCACGCCGGTGGCCGGTCGGTGGTCGATGCCCACGAGCCGGGTGTCGCCGGTCAGGCCCTGCACCGGCCCGACAGCGCGGGCGCGTTCCGGCCGGTCGGTGGCGAAGGAGACCAGCGTGCGGCCGTCGGGGGTCAGGCCGACCGCCGTCAGGCTCTCCCCGGAGTGCCGGTCGGCCGAGGCCTGACCGCCCCGGGCGCCACCGTCCGCGGCGGCCGACACCGCCGGGGCGGCGACCGTCAGTGCGGCGAGCACGGCAGCGCCGGCCATGATGCGGGTGCGTGTCCTGGACATCGTTGTCTCCTGACTGGGAGCTCCTGGGCAGGCGGACGTCCCGCCGCCCAGCGCCGGGCGCTGAGGGCCCTGCTGTCGATGGGTACGGCGCCCGGGCCGCCCGCGTTCAGCACTGCCCGGCGGAGCCCGCGCCGGACTCCCCTCCGGCGGCTGGGCATGATGAGCGGCGTCCGCGACGTCCGGAGCCGGCAACGGAGCACGGCGGCGCGCGGCCGGACCGAGGAGACGGTGGGGATGAGCGACGTCCCGGACCACGTGGGCGTGATCGGCGGAGGCCGGATGGGGGCGGGGATCGCCCAGGCGTTCCTGCTCGCCGGTGCCCGGGTCGAGGTCGTCGAGGCCGGCGACGAGGCCGCCGACGTCGCCCGCGGCCGGATCGCCGACGGGCTCGAGGAGTCCGCCCGCCGCGGGAAGCTGACCGGCGACGTCGGCGACACCTTCGCCCGGCTGTCCCTGGTCGACTCCGCGACCGAGCTGTCCCCCGGCACCGGGCTGGTCGTGGAGGCGGTCCCGGAACGGGCCGACCTGAAGGTCGCCGTGCTCACCGCCGCGGAGACCGCGCTAGGCCCGGACGCCGTGCTGGCCACCAACACCTCCTCGCTGTCGGTCACCGAGCTGGCCGCCGCCCTGCAGCGCCCCGCCCGGTTCCTCGGCCTGCACTTCTTCAACCCGGTGCCGGCCTCCAAGCTCGTCGAGGTCGTCGTCGCCCCGGACACGGCCGCCGACGTCGTGACGTCGGCCCGCGGCTGGGTGCAGGCACTGGGCAAGACCGACGTCGTGGTCAAGGACTCCCCCGGCTTCGCCTCCTCCCGCCTGGGCGTGCTGCTGGGGCTGGAGGCGATCCGGATGCTCGAGGAGGGCGTGGCCGACGCCGAGGCGATCGACGCCGCGATGGAGCTGGGCTACCGGCACCCGATGGGCCCGCTGCGCTCCACCGACCTGGTCGGCCTGGACGTGCGGCTGGCGATCGCGGAGTACCTGGCCGGGACGCTGGGCGAGCGGTTCACCCCGCCGCAGCTGCTGCGGGACAAGGTGGCCGCCGGCGAGCTGGGCCGCAAGACCGGCCGCGGCTTCCACGACTACCCCTGAGCGGAGTGCCACGGCGCGGAAACCACGCCCGTGGCACTCCACCCACCCCACGCGACTGAGAGGACGACGATGTCCGACCCCACGGTGACCCGGACCGACGCCGACGGCGTGGCCACGCTGACCCTGCAGCGCCCGGCGCTCTCGCACCAGCTGCGCACCGAGCTGCTCACGCTGGTCCGGGAGGTGGCCGAGGACTCCTCGGTGCGCGCGGTGCTGCTGACCGGGTCCGGGCGGGCGTTCTGCGTCGGCCAGGACCTCGGCGAGCACGTGGAGGTGCTGCGCGGGAACGCAGAGAGCTCGCTGTCGGTGGTCGAGGCCGAGTACAACCCGCTGCTGCTGGCGCTGGCCGGGCTGCGGGTGCCGCTCGTCGTCGGCATCAACGGCGCCTGCGCCGGTGCCGGGCTGGGCATCGCGCTCGCCGGTGACCTGCGGGTGGCCGCCGCCGGCGCGAAGCTCACCACCGCGTTCGCCGGCATCGGGCTGTCCAGTGACTCCGGGCTCGCCTCCCGGCTGGTCCACTGCGTGGGCGGCTCGCGGGCCACCGAGCTGCTGCTGCTGCCCGAGCCGTTCACCGCCGAGACCGCGGGCCAGTGGGGGTTGGTGCACCGGGTGGTCCCGGCGGAGCAGGTGCTGGCCGAGTCCCAGGCGCTGGCCGCCCGGCTCGCCGCCGGGCCGACCCGCGCGTACCGGGCCATCAAGGAGGTGCTGGCGACCGCGGCCACCGACCCGCTGCAGGACACCCTGGCGCTGGAGGCCCGGCTGCAGACCGAGCTCGGCGGCACCGCCGACCACCGCGAGGCGGTCGAGGCGTTCCTGGCCAAGCGGCCGGCCCGGTTCACCGGCCGCTGACGCCGCCGTGGCCGCCGAGCACGTCGCTCGGGCCTACTCGTCCCTGGCCGGGCGGTACATCGAGCTGTTCGGGTCCCTCGACTGCGTGCACCCCGACGACCTGCGGCTGGTCGAGGACCACCTCGGTCGGCTGACGGGTCCGGTCCTGGACCTCGGGTGCGGACCCGGGCACCTGAGCGGCTTCCTGAGCCGGACCGGCACCGACGTCACCGGGATCGACCTGGTGCCGGAGTTCATCGCGCATGCACGCCGGTCCCACCCGGCCGTGCGGTTCGAGCTGGGGTCGCTGACCGAGCTGGCACGCCCTGACGCATCGGTGGCCGGGGTCCTCGCCTGGTTCTCCCTCATCCACCTCGACCCCGGCGAGCTGGACGGCGCCCTCGCCGAGGTCCGCCGGGTCCTGGCGCCGGGTGGCGCACTGGTGACCGGGTTCTTCGACGGCGCCGTGTGCGAGCCGTTCGAGCACCGTGTGGTGCAGGCGTACCGGTGGCCGGCCGACGAGCTCGCGGGCCGGCTCCGCGAGGCCGGCCTCGCCGAGGTCGAACGCGTGCACCGGACCCGGGACGGCGGACGACGGCCCTACGCCGTCCTCGCCGCGCGGGCCGTCGGCCCGGAGGGCGCCCGGCGCTGATCCACGTGGAACACCGGCCGGGGCGCGCTGCTCAGCGGGTCAGGACGGCGCAGGTCGGGCAGACGTCGGTGCCGCCGGCGGGCCAGACCCGCTCGGTGGTCACCCGGGCCAGCGCGCCGCAGACGGTGAGCTCGCACGCCCCGTCCAGGTCGGCGAGGACCCGGTGCACCTCGACGGCGTGCCACAGCGCGGCCGTCGGCCCGAACGCACGGCTGCGGGCGGCGACGAAGGTGAGCGTCGAGGAGGTCATGCCCCGGTTGTCGGCAGGGACACGGTGGCAGGACAGCCGGGCGTGCGGTGCTCACCCCATCGGGTCACCACCCCGGTCGCCCCACCGCCGGCGCCGCGTGGCACCGTGCCTGCGACCCCACCGCCTGCGAGGAGGCCCCGGTGCAGCTCACCAAGCACGGACACGCCTGTGTCGTCCTGTCCGACGGCGACCGCCGACTGGTCGTCGACCCCGGCTCCTTCACCGCGGACGACGCGTGGGCCGGCGCCTCGGCGCTGCTGGTGACGCACGAGCACGCCGACCACTTCGTGCCGGAGCAGGTCCGTGCCGCGCTGGACGCCGACCCCGCGCTCGAGGTGTGGACCAACGGCTCGGTCGCCACCCAGCTGGAGGGCCTCGGCTCCCGGGTGCACGTCGTCGGCGCCGGCGACACCTTCACCGCAGCCGGGTTCGACGTCTCGGTCCACGGTGAGTGGCACGCGGTCATCCACCCGGACATCCCCCGGGTGCCCAACGTCGGCTTCCTCGTCGAGGGCGCGGTGTTCCACCCCGGGGACGCGCTGACCGTCCCCGAGGTCGCCGTCCCGACGCTGCTGCTGCCGGCGCACGCACCGTGGTCGAAGCTGGCCGAGCTGGTCGACTACCTGCGCGAGGTGCGGGCCGAGCGGGCGATCGCGGTCCACGACGCGCTGCTCAGCGACCTGGGGCTGGGCGGCGTCGCCCGGCTGCTGGGGCCGGGCGGCCCGGGCCAGCCGACGCCGTACGAGCGGCTCGCCCCCGGGGAGTCCGTTCCGGTCTGAAGTGTCCGGGTGGAACCCGTCCACCGGCGGCCGACATCTGACAGCATCGGGTTGCGCACAGCACGTGAGCGCAACGCAGCCGGCCCGCCGGCGTCCCAGGCGTACGACGACGAGGCGGGAACACGGCCATGGAGAGCACCGGCCACGAGCTGCCCACCTGGGCACCGCTGCCCGCGCGCGCCGACGAGGGGTTCGACGAGCTGGCCGCCCGGGTCTGCGCCGAGCTCCGGGTCCAGCGGGCCCTGGTGGTGCTCGTCTCCAAGAGCGGCCAGGTGTTCCCGGGGGCCGCCGGCCTGCCCGAGCCGTGGGAGACCCGCCGGTCGATGCCGCTGAGCCACTCGATGAACCTCCGGGTGCTCTCCACCGGCCGACCGCTGGTGCTCCGCGACGCCCGTGAGGACCCGCAGCTGCGGGACAGCCCGGGCGTCCTGGACATGCAGATCGTCGCCTACGCCGCGATGCCGCTGGCCGACGTGCACGGCCGGCCGATCGGCGTGCTGTCCGTGTCCGACGACCAACCCCGCGACTGGTCGGCGCGGGACCTGGCGACGCTGCACGGGCTGGCCGCCGAGGCGGCCCGGCGGCTGCAGTTCCAGGCCCTCGAGCTGGCCGAGCGGGAGGCGGTCGCGACGGCTGCCCGGGCCGCGCTCGCCGCGACGAGGACCGCCGACTCGGCCCGCGCCGCCTACGTCGAGGCCGAGGCCGCCGCCGACCGCGCGCGGGTCGTGGCCCGGCTGAGCCAGGACCTGCAGCCGGCCGAGACGCTGCTGGACGTCCTCCGCAGCATCGACCGGTTCGTCCGCTCGCCGCTCGGGGCGAGCGTGGCGCTGCTGGGGCTCGCCGAGACGGGCAGCACCGACCTGCGGGTGTGGGCCGCGGTGACCGGCACCCCGCCGACCACCCGGGTGGCCACCGGGCTGTACCTGTCGGACGCGCACCCGCTGGCGACGGCGGTGCGGGAGCGGCGTCCGGTGCCGGTGGGCTCCCGGGCCGCCGGCGAGGCGGAGTTCCCGGCGCTGGCGCGGTTCCCGGTCGGCGCGGAGACGGCGCTGGCCGCCCCCGTCGTGCTCGGGCAGCACACCGCGGCGGCGGGACTGCTGGTCGGCTGGGGGGAGACCCGGGACCTGGACGCACCCCTGTCCGCCGTCGTCACCGACCTGGCCCGGCACGTCGGGCACGCGCTGGACCGGGTGCTGCTGCGCGCCCAGCGGATGCGGCTCGGGGCGGCCTCGCCACCGGTGTCGGTCAGCGCCTGACCGTCCGCACCGGAGGGTCAGCGACCGCCGACGGAGACCTCGAACTCGACCTGGCTCACGTCCGGCCGCAGCCGGGAGAAGCTGTGCACCAGCGGATGGCCGGCGCTGTCCCGCACGGTGGTGCGCACCACCAGCAGCGGGGAGCCGGCGATGACGTCGAGCACCTCGGCCTCGTCGGCGGCCGCCGTGCCGACGTCCACGACCAGGCGGGCGTGCGCGAGGTCGGCTTGGTACTCCCGGCGGAGGAACTCGTAGAGCGAGCCGTGGCCGAAGTCCTCGCTGGCCGCCTTGGGGAACCGGTCGGCGGCCAGGAAGCTGCGGACGACGTGGTTGGGCAGCCCGTCGACGCTGCGCAGCCGGACCAGCTCCACGACGTCGTCGGCGGTCGCCACGCTCAGCTCGACGGCGATCGCCGGTGCCGCCGGCACCACCTTCTGGCTCAGCACCGTGGTGCCGACCTGGGCGCCCTGCTCGGTCATCACCGAGTGGAACCCGGCGATCCGGTGCACGAAGCTCTCGCGGTACTCGTGCCGGATCCCCGGCCGGCTCACGAACGTGCCGCGGCCCTGCTCACGGACCAGGTGCCCGTCGGCGACCAGCCCGTCCACCGCCCGGCGCAGGGTGATCCGGCTGACCCCGTACTCGGCGCACAGCACCGGCTCCGGGGGGAGGAGGGTGTGCTCGGGCAGGGCGGACGCCCGGCGCCGCAACGCCTCACGGACGGCGAGGTACTTCGGCCCCGCCTCGACACTCGCCACGCCTGGAAGGTACTGCACCGCTAGACGTCTAGACGTCATGACGTACGGTTCACCCGCCTCACCACCCTTCTGGAGGAGAACCCGTGCACATCGGAGTGCTGACCGGCGGCGGCGACTGCCCCGGCCTGAACGCCGTCCTGCGGTCCGTGGTCCGCACGGCCGAGAAGGAGTACGGCAGCACCGTCGTCGGGTTCCGCAACGGCTGGCGTGGTCTGCTCGAGGACGACGCCGTGGTGCTCGACCGGCCCGTGGTCAACGGCCTGCTCACCCGGGGCGGCACGGTGCTGGGCTCGGCCCGCGTCGCACCGCAGAAGCTCCGCGACGGGCTCGGCCGGATGCGCGAGGTGCTCGACGCCCACGGGGTCGACGCGCTGCTGCCGATCGGTGGCGAGGGCACGCTGACCGCGGCGGCGTGGCTGGCGTCGGAGGGCGTGCCGGTGATCGGCATCCCGAAGACGATCGACAACGACATCCACGGCACCGACCTCACCTTCGGCTTCGACACCGCGGTGAGCATCGCGACCGACCTCATCGACCGGCTGCACACCACCGCCGAGTCGCACCAGCGGGTGCTGCTGGTCGAGGTGATGGGCCGGCACGCCGGCTGGATCGCGCTCAACGCCGGGCTCGCGTCCGGTGCCCACCTGACGATCACCCCCGAGCAGCCCTTCGACATCGAGGAGGTCTGCAAGCTGGTCACCGCCCGGTTCGACCGGGGGCACCGGCACGTCATCGGGGTGGTGAGCGAGGGCGCCACGCCGCTGCCCGGCACCATGCCGCTGCGCGACGGCGGCCTGGACGAGTTCGGTCACCGGCGGTTCACCGGCGTCGCCCAGCAGCTGGGCGAGGAGCTCGAGCGGCGCACCGGCAAGGAGGTGCGGACGACGGTGCTCGGCCACGTGCAGCGCGGCGGTACCCCGACCTCGTTCGACCGGGTGCTGGCCACCCGGTTCGGCCTGCACGCCACGATCGCCGCCCACGAGGGCCACTTCGGGAAGATGGTCGCCCTGCACGGCACCGACATCGGGCTCGTCCCGCTGGCCGACGCCGTCCGCGAGCTCAAGACGGTGCCGAAGTCCCGGCTCGCCGAGACCGCCAACTTCTCCGGCTGAACCGGAGGATCCGCATCGCCAAAAGCGCACCTTTGGCGATGGGGGGGGTCACCAGGTCCAGCGCCAGCCGATCACGTGCTCGCCGTCGGGGACGACCTCCTGCGCGGTCTGCCCACCGACCAGCCGGACCGGCACCGCGTCGGTCGGGTCGGTCGAGTCCACGTCCGCCCAGCGGGCGCAGGACACCTCACGGGGCAGGCACGACGGGTCGAACCGGAGGGTGAGGGCCACGTGCCGCATGCTGGCCGCGACGACCTTGCGGAACTCCGGCACCGGCGGCCCGGGGTAGGCGAACGCGGTGCGGTACTCCAGGTGGGTGGTCTGGCCGGGCAGCAGCGGCTCGGTGAGCGCGATCTCCACCGCGCACAGCTGCGTCCCGGTCACCCGGAAGGCGCGCAGCGGGGTGCCCCCGGTCAGCACGGTCACCGCGGCGTGCGGGGTGTCGAAGGCGTAGTGCTGGCGGTCGGTCGGCTCCATCGCCTCCAGCAGCTGGCGGGTGACGTGCTGCCGGGGGGACCGGTCCGGCCCGATCTCGTGGTGCTCGGCGACCTGCAGGGTGCGCACCGTGCAGCGCGGCAGCGGCTCCTCGCCGTCGAGCTGGGTGGCCACCACCAGCTGGTTCCGGAGCGGGCGGCCGCGGACCAGCGCACGCAGCTCGTCGGCGTGCTCCCGGGTCATCTCGAAGGCCGCGATGAACAGCTCCAGCGTGGCGTCGGAGAGCCGGTCGCCGTTCAGCGCGCGGCCGACCCGGTTCTGCAGGCTGCGCGGCTGGTGGTCCCAGCCGACCTCCCCGGTCTCGACCAGGTGGGCGTCCAGCACGGCCGCGACGGCCGCCCGGGAGAGCTCGCCGCGCCGCACGCTGCTGTGCGGCTGCCAGCGGCGGCGGTACCGCGGCTGGGACAACAGCTCGGTCAGCCGCGCAGCGGCCAACCGCACCCCGACGCTCGCCCCCATGCGCCCCGCTCTCCCCGACGGCCACGTCACGGCCACATGGGGGTTGTAGTAACCGGCTGCCGCAGTCACGAGGCACTGGAGCGTCTCGGAACTGCAGCGCTCGGCATGTCGCCACGCAGGAGAACGGTCCGCGCACCGCCGTGACCCCGCGGTGCGCCCGTGCCCCGGTCAGCGCGGTGGTCGGACCGGCTGCCCGGGCTGCAGTTCGATGACCGTGACCTCCGGGCGGGCCCCGACGCGCATGGGAGGCCCCCAGTAGCCCGCGCCGGCGGTGACGTACAGCTGGGTGCCACCCTGCTGCGACCACCCCTCGACGACCGGCTGGTCGAGCCGCACGACGTGGTCGAAGGGCCACAGCTGCCCGCCGTGGGTGTGCCCGGACAGCTGCAGGTCCACCCCGGCCACCCGCGCCTGCTCCACCTGCACCGGCTGGTGCGCCAGCAGGACCACCGCCGCGGCGTCGTCCCGGCCGTCGAGGGCGGCGTCCAGGTCGGCGCCGTGCCCGGGGACGCCGGAGGCCGCGGCGGTGCGGTCGTCGATGCCGGCCAGGTCGAAGGACGCGCTGCCGCGGCGGATCGGCACCCGCTCGTTGCGCAGCACGTCGATGCCCAGGGTGGGCAGGTGCCGCAGCCAGGCGGCGGTGTCCACGAAGTACTCGTGGTTGCCGGTGACGAAGAAGACGCCCTGGTCGCTGACCAGGTCCGCGAGCGGGGCGGCGTCCGCGCGGAGCTGGTCGACCTCGCCGTCGACCAGGTCGCCGACGATCGCCACGACGTCCGGCCGCTGGGCGTTCACCGTCTCCACCACCCGCTCGAACCGGCGCCCGCCATAGGTGGCCGACAGGTGCCCGTCGGAGAAGGTGACGATCCGCAGCCCGGCCAGCGCCGGGTCCAGCCGGGGGATCCGGATGGGCACCCGGCGGACGACCGGCGCCGAGTTCGCCAGGACGGCGCCCGTACCCGCCGTCACCAGCGCCGCGGTCCCGGCGGCCACCCCCAGCCCCCGCGCCAGGAGGAGCCGGCGGGAGAGCGCGTCGCCCCCGTCCGTGTCCTGGCGGCTCCGGCGCAGCAGCCGGACCGCGACCCGGACGGGCTCGGTCAGCACGGTGGCCAGGAAGAGGTAGAACGCCAGGCCGAGCCAGGAGTACGCGACCCAGGCCAACGGGGTCGCGACCGACATCGGCAGCTGACCGCGGAACACCACGGCGACGGTGGGCAGCACCGCCAGCACGATGGTGACCGCGGTCAGCACCCGGCGGGTGCGGCCGGGCCGGGTGGTGCCCCGGACCAGCCGCCACCACAGGTAGCCGTGCAGCAGCGCCATCGCCAGGCCGACGACGGCGGCGAACACGACCACGACGGGCCCGCCTACGCCGTCGCCGTCTCCAGGGCCGGGCGGAGCTGCGGCCAGCGCAGCCAGAACTCCTGCTCGGCCCGCTCGCAGCGCCCCTGCTCCAGGGCGTGCAGCCGGCCCCAGGTCCAGGCGTTCTCGCCGGCCGCGAAGGCCTGCAACCCGAGCTGGGTGCACAGCGGCCGGGTCACGAAGGTGTCCTGCCGCTCGCCGAGCACCTCCTGCACCCCCTTGAGGGCGCCGACCAGCCGGCGGACCGGGTCACCGAGCACCGGCACCGCGGACTCGGCGGTGTACCGGACCCGCTTGGCCGCCTTGCGCACCGCGTGCAGCGCCTCCTCGTGGTCGCTGTCCTGCGCCGCCTCCACCGCGTGGCGCAGCCGCCTGCCGGTGCGCGCGAGGATCTCGCGCAGCACCTGCTCGGCGGGCCGGGCCGCGGCCTCGGTCAGCGGCGGCTCGGCGACCAGGGCGTCCAGGTCGTCCCGCAGCTGCAGGTAGGCGGCCGAGGTCAGCGCCTCCCGGGCGTCCACCTCACCGGCCTGCTGGTCGGCGATCGCGGCCTGCTGCAGCCGGGCCGCCACCGGGCCGAGGACCAGCTCGGCCGGCTCGGCGGCGACCAGCTCGCGCAGGTGGGCGAGGGCGACCTCGGCGTCACGGGTGGGCGAGAGCGCCGTCCCGACCGCGGCCAGCTCCTCGCGCAGCGGATCGGTCTGCGCGCGGTCGAGCACCGGGCGGTAGGCGGCGAGCGTGCTGCGCAGCCGGCGGCAGGAGACCCGCACCTGGTGCACGCCGTCCGGCTGACCGGTGCGGACCATCAGGTCGGCGTCCTGCAGCGCCCGCACCTGCAGCTGCAGCGCGGCCCGGAGCACCTCACCGGCCGGCGCGGACGACGTCCGCCCCCGTCCGACGTCCTTCTTGCGCTTCTTGCCCTTGCCCTTGCCCTTGCCCTTCTTCCGCTGCTCGGCGGGCTCGGCCGGCTCGGCGGGCTCGGCCGGCTCGGCGGGCGGGAGCACCGGGCCCTCGACCGCGGCCAGCCGGTCGGCGAGCACCCGGCCGAGCTTGGACGGCGCGGTCGCCGGGCGTGCGCCGGCGTCCAGGACGGCCGCGGAGACCGCGGCCAGCAGCTCCTCGTCGCCGTCGACCAGCTCGACCTCCACCTCCCGCCAGACGGTGACGACGGCGGCCTCGCCGGGCCCGGCCGGCAGCGCGGTGCCGGTGACCTGGTCGTCGGCGACCTCGGCGAGCACCCGGCCCTCGGCGTCCACGAGCTCGGTGACCACCCGGCGGGTGCGCAGCGTGGCGACCTGCGTCGCGGGGGCGAGGCGGACGATCCCGAGCACCGGCTCCAGGACCGCCTTCGGCGGGTTCTTCAGCGCCCGGCCCAGCGGCGAGTGGAGCTCGCGGCGGGCACCGGCGGCGGCCGGCAGCTTGACGTGCCACCCCGCGTCGGCGCCGCCGGTGCGCCGGCGCAGGGTCACCCTCGCGCGGGCCAGCCGCAGGTCGGCGGTGTCGTAGTAGGCGGCCTCGAGGGCGTGCTCGACGGGCGCGCGCACCTCGGCCACCCCGACGACGCCGGTGAGGTCGGGCAGCGTGAACGTCTCGTCGACGTCGAACTTGCGCTCGATCTCCAGATGCTCGACAGCCACGCGTCCACTCCTCGTTCATGCACCGTTCAGGACCGCTCTCCGATCAGGGTCTACCCCACCGAGGTGAACAGCCAGGTCAGCGGCACCACCGGGCCGGGCTCGGCGGGGATCGGCAGGATGGGCGGGTGCCCCTGACGCGTCGCGCCGCCCTCGTCCTCGCCGCACCCTGGGCCGGCTGGGCGGCCGTCCGCGCGACCGGCTCGGACCACGGCTTCCCGCTGGTGCCGGCAACCGCCTTCACCCGGTACGCAGCGGGCACCAGCGTCCTGCCGGTGGTGGCTGGCGTGCTCGCCCGCTCGCGCAGCGCCACCTGGCTGGCCGCCGGCGCCGCCGCGGTGCTGGGCGGGTCGGTCCTCGCCGGCGTCCGCCGGACGCCGGGTGGGCCGACCGACGGCCGGGCGCTGCGCCTGGTGTCGCTGAACATGCTGCACGGGCGGGCGGACCCGGCCGCCGTCGTGGCGCTGGTCCGGTCCATCGACGCCGACGTGCTGGCGCTGGCCGAGGTGACCCCGGCGGCGGTCTCCGGGCTGCTGGCCGCCGGGGTGGCCGGCCGGTTGCCGCACGCGCACGTCGTCCCCGCCGGGGCGGGCCAGCCGGCCGGGGCGGGTGGCGCGCTGTGGACCCGGCTGGAGGTGCGCGAGCGATCGGTCGCCCCCGGCCGCTTCGGTCAGCCGAGCGCCCGGCTGGCCGTGCCGGGCGGGCGCGACCTGGAGGTGACGGCGGTGCACACCCACCCACCGACCACGTCGGCCGGTCAGGTCGCGCGCTGGGAGGACGACCTCGAGCTGCTGCCCGACCCCGCGGCCGGGGTGCTCCGGGTGCTCGCCGGCGACTTCAACGCGACCCCGGACCACGGCGCGTTCCGGCGGCTGCTGCGCCGCGGGTGGGTGGACGCGGCACGGGTGACCGGCCAGGCGATGCGACCCACCTGGTCCCCGGTGCGGGTGCCGGTGCCCCGGCTCACGCTGGACCACGTGCTCGTCGACCCGCGGATCGGGGTGGTGTCCCTCGCGGTGGTGCACGTGCCAGGGACCGACCACCGCGCCCTGGTCGCGGACCTGCGGCTGCCACCGGGCTGAGCCACCGGCGGGACGAGAGCCCCGGGCGGCGGGTTCCGCACCACCGCCGCCCGGGCACTCCCGCCATGCCCACATCCCGGCAGGCTGCACGTCGGTTGTGTGAACTCTGTGTTTCATGGCGTGTCATCCCGCGCGTGGTCACGCTGCGCCAGCGCCGCTGACCCACCGCACGGATCAGCCGATGCGAACGTCCTCCTGCCCGGCCACCGAGACGACGTCGCCCCGGTGCAGCTGCCGGCCGCGGCGCTCCTCGGGGTCGCCGTTGACCGCGACGTCCCCGGACGTGAGGACGTCCTTGACCTGGGCGCCGGAGGGGACGGCGTCGACCAGCTTCAGCAGCTGGCCGAGCCGGATGGTCTCCTCGCCGGGGCGGAGCTCGATGGTGCGCACGCCGCCGATCCTCCCTCAGGACGGGACGACGGTGTCGCCCACCGCGAGGACGCCGGGCTGCGCCACGAGCGCGCCGACGGCCAGCGCCCCGCCGCGCTCCCGGTGGATGGTCTTCAGCACCGCGGTGTCCCGGCCGATGCCGCCGGCCTGCGGGCGGGTCGTCATCACGCAGCGCGGCACCCGGCGGACGACGTCCAGCTCCGCCGTGCCCAGCTGGACGCGCCGCCCCACCAGCTCGTCCTCCCCCGCGCCGCCGAGCACCACGTTGGCCCGGAACCGCCGCCGGTCCCAGCCGCCCAGCGTGCCGGTCGACACCAGCGTGACCCGCGCGTCGGCGTTGTCGTGGAAGGCGCCGTCCGCTCCGGCGAACGGGTCCCAGCGCCCGGTGTCCTCGTGCTCGGCGTCGGCGGGGTTCTCGAAGTGGCGGGGGCCGTGCACGGCGGCGGCGGGCCGCAGCGCCACCGGGCGCCCCGCCCACGCCGACAGGACCGCGTCGTCGGCGGTGGCCGTGCCGTCGGGCAGGACCACCTCCGCCGTGCCGTCGGCTCGCAGCCGGCCTGCGGCGAACAGCAGCTCGGGCACCCGGCGGGCGGTGAGCCCGAAGCCGGTCCCGACGTCGAACAGCGCCCAGCCGCGGTCCCCGGCGAGACCCTCGCAGCCGACCTCGGCGCGCTCGACCCGCTCGCCCAGCAGCGACTTCACCGGGAACCGCCACGCCTCGAGCACCCGCAGGTCGCTCACGCCGGCGTCCAGCCCAGCGTCCAGCTGCCCGACCACGTCTCCTCCGGCGCCAGGACGACGAGGTCCGCGCCGTCGGCCAGCGCGTTCGGCGGGCAGGTCATCGGCTCCACCGCCAGGCTGCGCCGACGCTGCCCGGCCGGGAGCGTGTCACCGCTGTAGACCTGCAGCCACGGCCAGGAGCGGTCGACGGCGAGCTCCAGGGACCCGGCCGGGCCGCGCAGCTCCACCCGCGCCCAGCCCTCGTCGTCCCGGACCAGGTCGGTGACCGGGTCGTCCAGGGCCCGGTCCCCGATCCGGCCGACCGCGCCGTCGAAGGGCCGGCTCTCCCCGGTCGGCAGGCCGCCGTCGACCACCATCGCCGTGCGCGCCGGCACGCGGAGCTCG
The DNA here is from genome assembly GCF_005930475.1 of Modestobacter altitudinis. Lineage (GTDB taxonomy): Bacteria > Actinomycetota > Actinomycetes > Mycobacteriales > Geodermatophilaceae > Modestobacter > Modestobacter altitudinis. The sequence continues at coordinate 4,133 of NZ_SJEW01000052.1, read as the reverse complement.
GCGTCGGCCAGGCCGCCCTCGGCGGGGGCACCCACGTGCAGGTAGGGGTGCATGCCCACGCCGAAGGGAGCATCGTCGTCCCCCGCGTTCCGCACCCGCACGGTGACCGCCAGCCGGCCTGGGGCCAGGTCGTAGTCGATCGCCGTCGCCAGCCGGAACGGGTAGCCGCCGCGTGGCTGGAGGACCGTGCCGACGGTGACGCCGGCCGGCCGCTCGCCCAGCACGGCCCACGGCTGCGCGGACAGCAGCCCGTGGACGGCGTTGGGCGACGCGGCGCTGACCACGTCCAGCTGCAGGTCGGCACCGCGCCACTGCCAGCGGCCATCGCGCAGCCGGTTGGGCCACGGCAGCAGCACGCCGCCGCGTCGTCCGGCCGGCACCGTGCCGGCGGCGTAGCCGTCCAGCAGCTGCCACTCCCCGACCACCAGCTCGCGGAGCCCACCACCGCGGAGGTCGACGGCCAGCCGGGCGCCGCCGGCGGTCACCTCGGCGTCGAGCGGTGTGCTGGACGGCCAGAGCGGGTCGAGCGACATGGGTCCTCCTCGGAGACGGTCCCGGACAGCTCAGCACAACGCCGGGTTCCACGTGGAACGGAGGAACTGGTGACAGACGTCAGTGGCCACCGGACGCCCTCCGGCGGCAGACTGGTGCTGCGACCGACCGAGGAGTCCCAGGATGCCCGAGTCCCACCTGCGCGCTGCCGATGCCGACCGAGCTGCCGTGGCCGAGGTGCTCGGCACGCACATGTCCGCCGGGCGGCTCACCGTCGCCGAGTTCGACGACCGGCTGTCCCGCGCCTACGCCGCCCGCACCTACGGCGAGCTGGACCAGCTGACCGCGGACCTCCCGGCGGTCGAGCAGCCGCCCGTGGTCCGCCCGGAGCCCGCGCCGACGGCCCAGCCGGTGGCCGCCGGGTGCGGCGGACCGGGCACGGCCCACTGGGCGGGTGACTGGGGGCACTGGGGCAGCACGGCCAACGGCCTCCGGGCCGCCTGGGCCAGCTGGCTGACCACCGCGGTGATCGTGGTCGGGATCTGGGTGCTGACCTCGCTGGGCACCGGCGACTGGATCTACCCGTGGCCGGTGTGGGTGATCGGCCCCTGGGGCGTGGTGCTGCTGGCGCAGACCCTCGGCGGAGCCCGCGGGCCCGGCCGCGACCGGCAGCGCGACCGGCGCCCGGGACGGCTGCCCGGCTGACCGACCCCGGGACGCAACAGAGCGCCGGGACCTGTCGGTCACCGGCGCTCTGTCCTGGTGGGCAAGGGGGGAGTTGAACCCCCACGTCCTCTCGGACACACGGACCTGAACCGTGCGCGTCTGCCATTCCGCCACTTGCCCTGGCGAGGGAGAACACTAGCAGCCGGTCCAGGGCCCCCCGGGCCCGCCCCTGGCGCGGCCCGGTGGCATCGTTCCCGGCGCGGCCTGCGGAGCCGGGAGGGTGCCGCTGGTAGACAGTGCGCGGGACGCGGGCCGGCAGAGATCGCCGGGGCGTCCCGCGCTTGCCGACCGGTCCGGCCACCCTCCCCCGGTTACGATCAGCGCTCAGGTGCAGTGGGAGGTCAGCCGAGACGCGAGGGAGCGACTGTGGGTGTGCTGCAGCGCTTCGAGCGACGCCTCGAGGGCATGGTCGGGCTGGCGTTCGCGCGTGTCTTCAAGGGCAAGGTCCACCCGGCGGAGATCGCCACGGCCCTGCAGCGCGAGGCCGACGAGCAGCGGTCCGTGCTCGGCGGTGGCCGGGTGCTCGCCCCGGACCTCTACGTCGTCACCCTCGGCCCGGTCGACCACGACAACCTCGCCGAGTGGTCCGAGCAGCTGGCCGGCGAGCTCGCCGACATGGTCACCGAGCACGTCGTGGCCGAGGGCTACCAGACCTTCGGCGACGTCCAGGTGCGGCTGGAGCGCGACGAGGCGCTGCGCACCGGCGTCTTCGAGGTCGCCTCGCACGTCACCGGTGGCAACGCGCACCGCACCGAGGTCGCCGGGCCACCGGCCCCGTCCGGCCGTCCCCCGCTCCCGCCGCTGCCCTCGATGCGCACCGGGTCCACCGACACCGGCGCCCAGGAGCCGCCGGTCGTCGGCCGCGCCGGCCGGCAGGTGGCGCACGTCCTGGTCGTCGACGGCCCCGGCACCAAGCACGTGCTCGAGCAGGGCAGCAACGTGCTCGGCCGCGGCACGGAGGCCGACATCCGGCTGCCCGACACCGGCGTCAGCCGCAAGCACGTCGACGTCCAACTCGTCGGGACCGTCGTCACCGTCGAGGACCTCGGGTCCACGAACGGCACACTGGTCAACGGCCGGCGGGTCGGCCGGCAGGACCTCGCCGACGGCGACGTCATCCGGATCGGCCACTCGGTGCTGGTCTACCGGCAGGACGGCGCATGACCAGGTCCGGGACTGCGCCCCGGGCGGCGGGCTGATGGCGGAGATCGTCCTGCAGGCCTTCCGCTTCGGTTTCCTGCTGTTGCTCTGGCTGTTCATCTTCGCCGCCTTCCGGGTCGTCCGGGCGGACCTGTTCGGCGGTCGCGCCGGCCGGGTCACCTCCGTCCCGCCCCGGGCCGCGGCGGCCGGGCGCAAGCGCGGCAACCGCGGTCAGCGACACCTCGTCGTGACCGCGGGCCCACTCTCGGGCACCCGCATCACCCTCGGGGAGCAGGCGATCCTGATCGGCCGTGCCGACGACTCCACCCTCGTGTTGACCGACGACTTCGCCTCGTCCCGGCACGCGCGGCTCACCAACCGCAGCGGCCAGTGGTACGTCGAGGACCTCGGGTCGACCAACGGCACCTACCTCGACCAGCAGCGCGTGCAGGGTCCCCTGCTGGTCGGCCCCGGCCAACCGATCCGGATCGGCCAGACCGTGCTGGAGCTCCGTTCATGACGCTCGTCCTGCGCTACGCCGCCCGCTCCGACCGCGGTCTGATCCGCGGCACCAACCAGGACTCGGTCTACGCCGGTCCGCGGTTGCTCGCCGTCGCCGACGGGATGGGCGGCCACGCCGCCGGTGACGTCGCCAGCAAGGTGGTCATCGCCGCCCTGGAGCACCTCGACGACGACGCCCCCTCCGGCGACCTGCTGCAGGCGCTGCGGCAGGCGGTGTTCGACGGCAGCGAGCACCTGCGCGAGGTGATCCGCGAGGCGCCGCACCTGGAGGGCATGGGGACGACGCTGACCGCCGTCCTCTTCGCCGGCGGCCGGCTCGGGCTCTGCCACGTCGGGGACTCCCGCGCCTACCTGATGCGCGACGGCGAGCTCGCCCAGATCACCCACGACGACACGTTCGTGCAGACGCTGATCGACGACGGCCGGATCACCGAGGAGGAGGCGAGCAGCCACCCGCAGCGGTCGCTGCTGCTCCGCGCCCTCAACGGGCAGGACGTCGAGCCCGACCTGTCGATGCGCGACGCCCGGGCCGGCGACCGCTACCTGCTCTGCTCCGACGGCCTGTCCGGCGTGGTCACCTTCGAGACCCTCGCCGCGGCGATGCGCGACCCCGACCCGCAGGCCACCGCCGACCGGCTGATCGAGCTGGCGCTGCGCAGCGGCGGCCCGGACAACATCACCTGCATCGTCGCCGACGTGGTCGAGGACGACGGCCGCGGCGCCCTGATCGACCCGGTCGTCGACGGCGCCGCCGGGGACAACCGCGGGCAGCGCGAGGTCGACCCCCGCTCGGCGGCCGGCCGGGCGGCGCTCGCCGACCCGCAGCCGGCCCAGGTCAACCCGGCGGTGGCCACCACCTCCCCGCCGGTGCGCCGGCGCCCGCTGCGCACCGCGCTGGTCTCGCTCGCCGCCCTCGTGGTGCTCGCCGCAGCGGCGATCGGTGGCTACCTGTTCGTCATGGGGCACTGGTTCGTCGGGGTCGCGGAGACCGCGGACGGCAACGAGGTCGCGGTGTTCCAGGGCCTGGACGCCTCCATCGTCGGGGTGGACCTGTTCCGGCTCGACGAGGCGACCGGCCTGGCCACCACCGACCTCACCCAGGCCGCCCGCAGCCGGGTCACCGGCGGCATCGACGCCTCCGACCGGGACGACGCCCAGCGGATCCTGGACAACCTCCGCGACCAGCGGCTGCCGCCCTGCCGCACCACCCCGAGCACCGCGTCGAGCACCAGCTCCGCACCTGCTCCCCCGAC